>CAYYYS010000019.1:0-49822 GCA_964476155.1 uncultured Fibrobacteraceae bacterium | reverse complement strand
ATGGGCCCTGAAACCCACATGGGTACAGGGAGTTACTCGCATCGCAAATGCCTCCCACTCCCTTGCCAAATAACCACACTCAACGTCAAGACGAAGGCGACGGCCCCATCGGACCGCCGCCTTCGCCTCGTAACTCGTTCCCGTGATATCACTTGAGAGTGTCGATAGCCTCCGGATCACAAAGGGTCGCCCAGCGACCGGAGAAGAAACCACCCGGACGGTCCGGAATCTGGACGTACTGGCCGCCCAGAACACCTTCCACGGTCTCCGCGGCGTTGATCCAGTTGCCGTGGAATTCGCCGCGACCGGTTTCCGCGTTGGGACCGTAGGTGCCGGCCAGGATGCCGCGGAACTGCCCGCCACGGTTGATATACTTGCCGAAGAACACGTTCTCGCCCGCGTCGTTGACGCCGTAGCGGCCGCGCAGATAACCCATCATGCTACCCCAGACATTCACCCAGCGGCCCTTGAAGAAGCCATCGGCCAGCACGGTGCCGTCTGCGTCGACCAGGGGTCGGGCGACCCAGATACCCGCCAGGAAACCCTTGGGGCACAGGTCGAGATCGGTCAACAGATGACCCTCGATACGCAGGGCGTTGCCCATTTCGTCCACGGGATAGATCTCGTCCAGACCGTTCACGTCGACCATCGCGAAGTCGAGGTTGATCTGCTGCGTAGCGATATGCAGCATATTCACTTCGGGACGATCCGACGGGTCGTCGTCATTCAGCGGCGGTTCGATGATCTCGATGATCAGGCCGTCGAAGTGGGGACCAGTGTGCGACATGAAGGCGATCGTTTGGCGGTCGATCCGCGGATACACGAGATGATCGTAGGGACGCTCGAAGAGGATCACGCGCCGGACCACGGCAATACCCCGGTCCACGCTCACCATGCCGCTCCAGTCCAGGACGTCGAAACTCTCATCGATGTCTTCGACCAGGCCGTCGAGCTGGCCCCACAGCAGTTTCACGACGGTGATCTTGGGCCGGTTAGGAGTCGTGGGATCACCGTTGGCGACCTCGTCCTCGTAAGCCAGGACTTCGGGATCGAGCTGCAGGGGATCGTCGGACGCGTCGTCCTCGTATTCGTTTTCGGTTTCGGTGTAGTAGTCGTCGCCGAAAGCGTCCGTCTCGTCGGTGAGGGTCAGGCCACCGTAGGCCTTGTTCATGTCCATGGTCTCGAACTCGTCGGCCGCGGCCATTTCGTCGTTGATCTGTGTGGTCTCGCTGCAGCCGGTAGCGCCCAGCACGAGCAGAGCCATCATCGCCAGGATGCCCAGGATTCGTAGGTGCTTCATGATCGTCTCCTTATGGTTGGTTTGGCCTCGGATCCTCTCCTGATCGTGCGGCCGTCCGGTTGTAGGTTCCGGTCTGCCTACTGCAGATGCGATGCCAGGAGATGCGTGGCGTTATATCTCTTAATATGACAACATGTTACGCGAACAATCAACCGACAGGACAGCCAGTCAACGTGAACCTGTAGGTACAGTTGACGGTCTGGACGGTACAGGACGGTACGATCAGCCGGCCAGGTCGCGGGCGCGGAGTTTCAGGGCGATGGCCTCTTCGTGCTTGAGCCCGAGCAGACGGGCCAGTTTGTGGACCATGGCGTCTTCGTGGGCTTCGAGGACACCGTCGCTGTACACGACGGTCCAGAGGGCCTCGAGTACGCGTAACCGCTCTTGGCGTGGCAGTTCGTCCTTGATCAGGCGGGTAAACTGGTAGAGATCGGTGCTTTGATCGCGCTCGCTCCGGGCCAGGTCGAGCAGGGTCTCGGCCGCTGACGCGTCCAGATCGAAGCGGTCACGCATCAGGGCCGCCACGGAGTCCCGCTCCTCGTCGCTGAACGTCTCGTCGGCCCAGGCGATCTCCAGCATGAGCGCGCAGGTGGCCACCTGCAGACGATGTTCGTCGACACCTTCCCCATCGGTGGGCGCAACTTCATCCTGGAAAAACTTTCGAATGGCTTCGAGCATGTCAGATCCTCGCGGGGGTGGTCTTCACGGTGCGCCGCCAGGTGGGACCCGGCAGGGTGAGAATTTCGTAGGGGATCGTGCCCAGCCATTCGGCGACCTGTTCGGCGGTGATGCGCTCGTCGCCCTGGGCCCCGAGCAGGACGGCGGCGTCCCCCGCCACAGCTTCGGGAATGTGGGTCACGTCGATCATGGTCAGGTTCATGCAGACCCGTCCGCGCACCGGCGCGTGCCGCCCGCGGACGAGGACGTGGAGGGGTTGCGACGTCCGTCGCGGATAACCGTCCGAGTACCCCACCGGCAGGATGGCGATTCGGCTGTCCGTCTCGGCCTGCCACCGCCGTCCGTACCCGACGGTCTCGCCCGTCGGAACGTCACGGATCTGGGATATGCCGCAGGACCAGGTGACCGCGGGCTTCAGTTCCAGGTCACGTTCCTGCGTCGCACTCGCGCATACGCGCGTTACCCGCGACGGCCAGACCCCGTAGCCGGATATCCCGACCCGCACGATGTCACGATGGGTCGAGGGCATGAGGATCGCCGCGGCGCTGCACGACATGTGACGCGCCAATCCGTCCAGGCCCCGGTCGGCCAAGGTCTTGAGCCAGGCTTCGAAACGCGTGGTCTGCTGGTCGGCCCAGGATCGATCGGTGGTGTCCTCAAGATCCGCGAAGTGGCTGGAGACGCCCACCAGGTCCAGGCCGGGCGTGTCGACGAGCAGGGACAGCGCGTCGTCCAACTCGGCTTCCACGAATCCCTGACGATTGACGCCCGTCTCGACCTTGAGATGGATGCGCAGGGGGTGGGCGGGATCAGCCATCGACGCCACCAGGTCGGCGGCCACGAGGGATCCGACCGTGAGGTCCACGCCGTGTTGCGCGGCCAAGACCATACCGTCACGGGTGACGGGACCGAGCACCAGAACGGGCGCCGCGATACCCCCGTCACGCAGGGCGACGGCTTCGTCGATGGCGTGGACGCCGAGCATGTCGGCACCACCCTCAAGGAAAGCCCGGGACGAGCAAAGCAAACCGTGGCCATAGCCATCGGCTTTGACCACGGCGAGCAGACGGGTTTCCGGAGCCGTCATGGCCCGGAACCGACGCATGTTGTGCCGGAGCGCTTCGTGATCTGTTTCGAGACTGAGCCAGCCCGAATCACTCATCTCGCACCATTCCCAGGCTTGACGCGGAGTAACGCGATCTCCGGATAATCGTCAATTCTCGGTCTTGCCCTTGCCCGCGGACTTGCGGTGGTTCGAGCAGGACTCGACATCGTTGCAGACTCCGTAGAGTTCCAGACGATGCCGATGAATGGTAAAGTCGTGATCGGCGGCGAGCTTCTCCTGCAGGGCCTCGAGTTCGGGGTTGAAGAACTCGAAGATCCGACCACAGTTCTGGCAGATCATATGATCATGATGCTCGACCTGGGAATGCCCCTCGTAGCGGGCCAGGCCGTCGCCGAAGCGTCGCTCCTCCACCAGACTGCTGCGGACCAGCAGGTGCAGCGTCCGGTAGACGGTGGCGTATCCGATCCTGGGATTGACGGCCTTGACCTCGCTGAGCAGTTCCTCCACGGATATATGGCCTTTAAGGCTGAAAAAGACATTCACGATCGTGTTACGCTGACGCGTGGTCTTTAAACCCTCGGTCTGTATGAACTTCTGGAAAGCCCGTTCCTTCTCTTTGACGACCTCGGGTAATACGTCCTTCTTGATTGCCACAGGTGTTTCCTTCCTCTGCTGGGCCTTAGGTGAATCTGATATCCAAATTCAGAGCAATTGATAATCTCACATCAGGCTCGTGTCAAGGGGTCAAGGGGATGGAATATATGTCAAGGCGGGTCCAGTGGCCAGAATGAGCGGTCAGGGGATCAATATTTCATGGGCCAGGTTTCCGGGTTGAGGCAACGCCCAGATGGAAACCCCGTTCCAGGAGAGCAGGACGTCCCGGCCTCGATAGTTGAAAGCCTCACGGGAAACGGTGCCGCTCCAGTAGGCTCCCCCCTTGGATAGACGGTAGAGCCGGCCGGTACCGGCGTCGCAACTCCAGAAATATCGACCGTCGAAGGTCAGGCCGCAGGGTGAAAAAGCGGGGGTCATGACCGAGCGGGTGATCGTCTCGGTCTCGGGATCGAAGCTGTCCAGCCGCCCCCGATCGCGGTCGATCATCCAGACCTGGCGACCATCCCAGGCGAGATCCCACGGCCGGTGACCCGGCGTGGGAAAGACCGCATCGACGTACAGGGTGTCCGACTCGATCTTGAAAAGCGTCGCTTCGGCCTCGGGCGTGGCATCGCCCACGCTCCACAGGAACTTGCCGTCAAAGGCCAAACCGCGCGAGAGCGTGCCGCTAAAGTCCTCTTCGCGAACGAGTTCACCGTCGCCGTCGAACCAGGACAAGGTCGACTTCAGCGGGGGCATATCGGGCACCGTGTCCGGTTGTACCAGCAGAGCCACGTAACGGTCGTCGTCGAGCCAGGCCAATCCCCGGAGTTCTTCGCCGGGAACCTGCAGGGAATCGCCCCAGGCGATTTCGATGTCTCCACCCTGCGCCCCCACCGCTACAGCGGCGAACACGCCCTGGATCAGGATCATCGAGACTATGAGGGCCCGGTGGGTCTTGCTGCTCATGGAGCCTCCTGAGGCGCGGCCTCTTGATCCAGTGTCTCCGGGTCCAAGTTGGGCGGTCCCGGCATGCCAATGGTCACCGAAGCGGAGATCCGGGTTTCGAAAAGACGGTCCGCTTCATCGGCCAGACTGTGCATGACGCCGACCGCGAGGCGGCGATAATCACCCAGTGGCAACTGCAGCGTCAAGCGGAGACGACGAGACTCGGCGTCGCTGGTCGTCCGCCCCTCGAGACGCAGGATGCTGTCCATCGAGAACCGCCAGTCGAGACCCGCCCCCCACACCGTCTGCGCGGGAAAAGCCTCTTCGGCAAAATCCTCGCCCGCGGCGCTTGCGTTCAGAACCTGTTCGCCACGGAGCGCCAGGGTGAAATCGTCGCGCAACACGATGGGCCGTTGCAGACCAATACGAAGGGTGACGCTCCGGGCCGCGAAGGGATAGAGATCGTTGCTCGCGAACGGCAGGGCGACCTCACCGCAGAACACGCTCGCGCCCAACAGCGGCAGGTTGACCGGCGCCAGCAATCCCAGTTCGGGTCGCCCCCAACCGGCAATACCCGTTTCGCCGGGCCAGTCCGGATCGGGTTCTTCATCGCCTTCGAGACTTGGAGCGACGTCGGGCCAACGCGTGAAAAGCGGCAGGCCTCCCGTATTGAAATCGAGGTGCCGCCAGCGTAGATATAACCGATTGGCGGTCCCCTGGCGCACGACGCTCATCAGGGTGAACGCGTCGACCTGCCAGTTGCTGGTCGTGTCGTCGAATCGTTGGAAGCCGAAAGCGAAACCCGGATCGGTATCCAGGGCGTCCCAGGGTAGGGGTTCGGCCCAGGGGGCCGCGGCTTCCAGACTTGCGGGAATGCAGAGACAGAGGGTGATGACCAGGCAGAAAACGGTTCGGAGACCGGCCGGGCGCCGACGGCCGCTCACGGCCCGTCTCCCTCCTGCTCGATCAGACGGACGATACCGGCTTCCGCGAAGTTGACCTGGACGATCTTCCGGTTGCCCGGCAGCGTTTCCTTGGCCACGACGACACCGTAATCGTCCCAGGCGAGATGGTGGATCACGTCGCCCTCGGCATAGGTCTCCCAGGGGCGATACGCCACGGCCTGGGAGAGATCCATGTCGGCGAGCGGGTCGTCCGGCTCGGGCTCGTCCGGGGGTTCGGTCGCGGATGGCTGGAGATCGTCGGTGGGTGATGCGTCGGCTTCGGTAGCCACGGTTTCGGCGGATGTCGCGGTCGTGTCCGCGAGGGACTCGGACGCATCATCGTCTGTCGTCGCAGTCGCGTCCTCTTCGGCCGTCTTCGGCTTGAACGCGGCGCTGGAACTGACCTTGGGCAGGAACCCCTTGCAGCTGGGACACTGCAGCCAGACCACGCCGTCGTCGTCGCCGTCAGAGGTCGGCACGACCGACATGTCGTATTCCGCCTTACAGACAGAACAGTATTGCAGGATATTCATGGCCGGATCCGGATCCATGGCTGTATGAGGAACACGGTCGAACCGTCAAGGGAGGATCTTGCAGCAGTTCTCCGCCTCATCCTTGTGTAAGTAGCGCATACCGCAAACCAGACATTTGAAGTCGCCGTCTATGCGGCCTTCGTTCTCTGCCTGGCTCAGCAGTTGCTCGAATTTCACGAAGGATTTGTCGCGGACCAGAACTTCCGCGTCACTCCTGCGTCGCTGCATGGCATCCTCCTTGATTCACTACAGCCCGCTCCAGCGGGTCGACATGTGCACAGCGTGCCGAGCGGTGAACGTGGGGCATAGTACAGGATCAACAGCCGAGAGTCAACCCGGCTGGACGAATAGATTTCCGATTGGGGGAAAAAGCGGATGTCAACCGGCGGCGTTGGCTTCCATCGTGCCGTCGTCGGCAGCACTTTCGCGAGTCTCGTAGGTGATCCTGTAGAGGTCGCTCAGGGTCTCGGCTCCCAGTCCACGGGCATCCTTGACCGCGCGTGCCAGGATACCGGCCGTGGCCAGGGCGTCCTCGCCGGCCCGGTGCGGATGGGTGTGCGCCACCGCAAACGTGCCCGCCAGATCCTGCAGCCGCCAGCCACCCAGGTCGGGCCAGAGGCTCTGGGAAAGCTGAAGGGTGCACAAGGCCGGCAGGTCCGGCATGACGTGGCCATGACGCTCGAGCTCCCAGCGCAGGAACGGCATGTCGAAGCGCACGTCGTGGGCGACGAAGGCATGGGCGCCGTGCAGCAGGTCGATGATCACCGGCGCCACTTCTCCGAACAGGGGCGCTTCCTTCAGCTGACTGGGGTCGATACCCGTCAGCTTGCGAATGCGCGGCGACACTTGGCGCTTGCTGTGGCAGAGGCTGCTGAACTGCTTGACGACCTCTCCCCGCTCCAACACCGCGATCCCCACCTCGATGATCCGGTCGACTCCGGTAAGACTCCCGGTCGTCTCCAGGTCGACCACGGCGTAGCGGGTGTCGTTCAGGGGTACGTCGAGGAAGGGGGCGTCCAGGGCCATCCAGCATCCGTCATGAGCGCGACCGGCGTCGGGCAACGGGTCGAGAATGGCACGCACAAGCAGAGCCGCGACAGGATCTTCGTGACGCTTGGGGCCGAAGAGATGACGCGCGACCGACTGCGGCGTACACGTCCGGTCGTGAGACCGGAGAAAGGCTTGGGCCTCAGTCCTTAGTTGATGCAATTCAGCGGAAAGCATGCACTATTATAGCATAAGTTAAAATGTCTACTCAACCCCCGCGAAGGCACTTACCGCATCTTCGCCAAAATCGATCAATTCCATGATTTCGACGGTCATAGACGGCGGTGGCGGACTGCGACGGCCCGCCGGCACGAGTTCCGAGCGGGTTTCGGCACGTTCCGCCGCGTAGGCGAGACCCAGGAAAGGCACGTCGGCGTGAACCGCCATGCTGACCTCTCGGGTGTGGATCTGGATCATCTCGCCACGGGGCAAGGCGATGTGGGTCGTATCGCCGGCGGTCAGTGTGAACTGGGCGCAGAGCAGGTCGATCTCGCCGACCACGCGCGTAGTGCTTCCCTGGGTTTCGGTGGTGTCGGGGACGAAACCCGAATCGAGGAACGCGTTCGCGAGCGGATCGTCACGCCATTGCTCCGGGGGCAATACGGTATGCACCCCGTCATCCCACTGCTCCACTTTCTGGACGTGGTCGATCAGGTTACCGGAACGGGTGGCCAGCCGACGGTCAACAGTCAGACACAGACCCCGACCGGGTATCGGGATATGGACCCCGTCGAGCCTTTCGAGCGGCAGGATCTCGATCAGCCAGGCCTCGTCGCTCCGATCCACGCACTGGATCCGCATGACCTCGGTACGTCGACGACCCGTCTCGATGGACGTGACCTGATAATCGACACGGCTGCCGGCCTCGATCCGCAGCGGCGCCTCGGGTTGACGCCAAAGCGTGAACACGTCGAGCGCCCAGACGTCACCGGCACTCGACAACACGATCAGCGCAAAGCAACAGGCCACAACGGCCGGGACCCCGAGGCTCCGGCCGCTGTCCGGCATGCGCGCGGTGGCGCGGTGATCAGTGGGCGATCTTTTCCCAGTAGGCGTCATATTCGAATTCCGGACTGTTCTCCTGGTCGTGACAGGTTACGCAGGAATCGCGTGCCTCCGAAAGCATGGTGCCGTCGCGGGTATGCCGGGTGCCGTATCCATGGCACGCCTCGCACTGGACGCCGCGCAGCCGGTTGGCGGGCGGACGGTCGTCGTAGCCGCCGATCCACACGTAGCCGGTCGTGTGACAGACAAGGCACTCGGGCGCATCGGCCTGCCCCTTGCGGGACAAAGAGGTCAGCGCACCCTTGTGCGACAGGGAGTTCATGGTACTCCAGATCTCCTGATGGCACTTGCGACACTCGCGATCGGTCAGGAAGGTATCGTCCGCGGAGCCCAGCGTCTGCTGGTATTCACCGCGCGCAACGATACGAAACTCCTCGAGATGCTGCTTGAACGCGTCGACGCGCTCGAGCATCACGGGCTCGTCGGCGATCTTGTTGTTGAGTTCGTTCACGACGATGTCGAAGGCCTTGAGATCACCCGTGCCCTCGGCGAAAAATCCCTTCAGCCGGCCCATGTAGCGTCCTTCGTAGGACGCCCCGATCAGGGCGACGCGATGTACGATACGCTCTGTCCTGTACGGACGACGCGAGTGTCCGGCCAGACAGATGTCCACGCCCGAAACTTCTGCCAACAGGGCCTCGGTGCCGGTGTCACCCAGGTGGGAAAGCAGGATAATGTTCTCGGCGCCGGCTTCGGACATGCGCGGGATCAGACTGCGAAGAGTCGCGACCGGATCGTCGACCTGGAAGTTCTCTTCGCGGGCGGACATGGTCGTGATGCTCAGTTCCGGATCCAGCACCGCGACGATACCGAAGGTGATCCCGCCACGTTCGATCAACAGGTACTCGGGCAGAAGCAGTTCCCCGGTGTCCGGCAAGCGGACGTTCGCGCTGGTGAACGGCAGGTGATACGTGTCTATCATCTCGCGCAGGAAGGCGACACCGTAATTGAGGTCGGCGTCACCGAGACCGATGGCGTCGTACCCGAACTCGCTGGTGAGTTCGCAGAC
Source organism: uncultured Fibrobacteraceae bacterium (assembly GCA_964476155.1). Lineage (GTDB taxonomy): Bacteria > Krumholzibacteriota > Krumholzibacteriia > LZORAL124-64-63 > LZORAL124-64-63 > JAHIYU01. The sequence continues at coordinate 40,638 of CAYYYS010000019.1, read as the reverse complement.
AAAGCGTGTCTGCTCGCGCATGATTCGCGAGCGATTGCCGAACAGGTCGCCGGCGTCGATCATCAGAACCGGATTACCCTCGTTCCAAACCTCATCAAGGACGGTAGCCCGCCGGGCCACCCCACCACGTCGGTTGCTCTTTCAGCCGCAGGGGTCGATTTTCCCGATGATGTCTGAGTTGTAGACGATGGTCACCGGCTTCCAGCCGCCGGTATCCTGGGCCTGGATCCGGGGCGACGTAAGCAGGCCGCCGAGCAACAAGCCGCCCATGACGAGCATGAGGGTCCACGATATGCCGAAACGTTTGTGGTTAACCATTGGTACTCCGTAATCGTGCGATAGTTGAGATGAAGCGGTGAGGATTCCTCGCCACCAACCCACATCAAACCCGTGCGGCGCAGGCAGGTTCCCGCGCCAGCACATCAATATTACCAGTCTGGGCGGAACCCGGCAAGGGTGGGACATGACAAGCTGATGAAAAAGAGGACGATCATGAGATCGCCCCCTTTCCCGGTCCCTGAAGACCACTACTTCTTGGAGACACGCTCCTTGAGCGTCTTGCCCGCCGAAAACGCGGGATACTTGGTCGCGGGGATCATGATCTCCGCGCCGGTCTGCGGGTTACGGGCCTTCCGCTTCTTGCGGTTGCGCCGCTCGAAGGTGCCGAATCCTGTCAGCTGAACCCTCTTCCCCTTGGCGACCTCGGTCGCGATGATGCCCTCGCGGGGCACCGTGGAGAAGATGGAATTCACGGCTGACGTAGCATCCTTCTTGGACAGCCCGGACTTCTTGGCGACAGCATTGATCAGTTCGGTCTTATTCATGCAATTACCTCCTTGGTCCGTATGGAATCGCGAAACCGGAGTTCTGTCAACACAAAAAAGTGGTTTTTCCAGTCCTGGAGCGGGCTTTCGCCGGTTGCTAGAAATAGCCACCCGTGGTTCTGCCGAAACCGCCGACCATATCTTCCTTGCCGCGGGTCACCTTGATATCCGAAATAGCCTTGAGCGAGAGGATGAAACCGAACTGCGAATCGACGGCGTTGACCGAGCGTGAGAAGCGAAGCTGCCAGCAGTGCAGATCGCGCGACAGGTTCCAGGTCTGGTTGGTGAGCGTGCCCTTGTCGATGTCGTAGGAGGTGCGGTAGTCGAAGGTCCAGTTGCGCGTGATGGTCGCACCGATGTTCAGGCTGACGCGCGCGGTGGTCACGTCGCTCAGGTGGTCCTGGGAATAGGAGAAGTTGCTGCCCAGCCGCCAGGGAATGAAGCGCCCGCCTTCGGTCTCGTCGCGGCCGGAATCGGCGTTTTCCTCACCGAAATGGCCGAATCCCGGGAACCCGTCCTGCTCCTCCCGATCATCCGCGTAGCCGTCCTGTTCCTCGGGGAACAGATAGGCGTCGTCGTCCTCGACGACAGTCGTGGAGTCGGTCTCGGCACCGAGCAGGCCGATGGTGGTGTTCCGTTCCTGCACCACCTCTTCCACTTGCCCGCCCGTATCCAGCCGGCCGTTGAAGCTCAGACCATAGACGATGCGCGTGCTGGCCACGCGCTTGGCGTAGGGATCGAAGGCCTGGTTGATGGTCACCTTCATGTTCCGGCTCTTGCCGGGCTTCAGGGTCAGGGCGCTGTTGATCGTCTGCCACCGTTTATCCGGTTCACGATCGGGGTAATAACCCGTACTCAATCCCCAGTCGATCAGGCCGTCGAGTTTCCTGTATTCCGCGATCGAATCGGTGTCGGCTCCGGCCAGATACTTGGCGTCGAAGCGGTTGTTCAGGGAGAATCCGAACGATTCGGAGCGGGCCTGCTTGCCGCTGATCGACGGCGAGAGCCGATGGCTCATGTTGGCGGAGAAGGTATGTCGGATAGCGCGCAGCCGGCCGACCTTGGTCCCGAAGATGCCGTACAGCTTGGCCTGCACCGACGAGTTGATGGAGAAACCCGTGTCGGTGTTCTCGACGATCGAATGGACATCCTCGGCCACCAGGTTCGAGTCTTCATCCATCGCATAGAGGGTGCCCAGATCCTCGGTCCTCGTCCAGGAGTGATTGGCGCTCACCCCGGTACTGGCGGTCAGGAAGAAGAAACGCTGCTGCTTGAGCGACAGGGAGGCCGAGCCCTGGGCCGAGTGCAGTTTGTTGTCGGTCGTCTCGTAGGACTTATGCGTGCTGTTGAAACTGTAGTTGTGACTGACATAGGTGCTGCGCAACAGGTTCCCGAAGAAGTTGCCCTTGCGTCCCGCCCGTAGCGCGGGCAGCAGCGATGCGCTCTTGAAGGTCAACTTCAACTGGGGAAAGTGCTGGGTCGACTGCAGGTTGTTGGCCGTAAAATCGTCATCCTCGCGATTGACGAACTCGTCCCGCTTGAAGTTGAGCGATGCGTTCAACGTCGACCAGTTGCGGCTCATGTAGATGGTCGAGGTCTGTTGTCCGCTGATGACCTCCTGTCCCACGTCGTTGATCAGGTCCTGGCGGGAGATCGTCTTACTCGACATCTGCACGTTGGCCTTGAATCGGTAGTAGTCGAAGAGGGTCTCCTGGTTGTGGTTCCAGCGAAGCTGCCACTCGCGCGTCCCGGCCTGGTCGCCGAGCGTATTGCGCCGTGAATAGTTTATGCCGCCGTTGAAGCTGTAGCGCTTGATGTAGCGGTTGCTGATCAACCACGTCAGTTCGCGATTCTCGTTGTAGTCGCCGCGAAAAGTGAAGTCGGTGTAATCGTTGGTGGCCCAGTAGTAGCCCCAGTCCCGGATATAACGCCCCGTCCGCTTCGACCAACCGAAGTTGAAGCTCGGAAAGAGGATGCCCGACCTGCGCCCGGTCTCGAGCGCCTTGAAGTAGAAGGGCAGAGCGAAGATCGGCACCTCCCCCACCTTCAGGACGATGGGTTTGGCGACAACCTTGTCGCCGGTCCTGATCTTCATCTTGTCGGCCCAGAAATGAAAGTGGGGCTCGGCCAGGTCGCAGGACGTCATCTTGCCCGAGTGGATCTTGAGCGTGCCGTCGTCGAAACGCGTGATCTCGTCACCGACGTAATAGAACTCGTCCATGTTGGTCGCGCCTTCGCGCACGGCACCGGTGCGATGCTGGAAACCGTAACCCAGCTGCTGGCCGGCGATCTTCTGGGCGGCGTCCACCAGCAGGGGATTCTCCTCTGCGTACAGTTCCCGGGATTCCAGATCCATGCGCACCTTGCCGGCGCTCAGATCGAGTGAGCCGTAGACGAGATTGCCTTCGCCCATGATATGGATCGAGCGTCCGTCGAGATCGAAAATGGCCGCGTGGCCTTGGTATTCGACCTTCTGTCGGTTGGCGCCGAAATCCCAGGTCCGGCGTCCGTCGGACAGGGTGTCGCTGACGGCGCGGCGCAGGGTTTCGACGAGGGTGCTGTCGGCCGGCATCATCGCCAGGGTCGAATCGGGCACCAGCGCCGCGAGCGTCGAATCGCCGGCTGCGGCAAGCGCTCCGCCGGCGGCGAGTGTTTCGAGCAGGGTCGCCATATCGGATGTACTCAGACTGTCGGGGGAAAAGAGCGAATCGCCGGCGGCGACGACGGTGGTCAGACTGTCCATGACCGCCGTGGCCCGATCAGCCACCAGCCCCAGTTCCTCCAGCCGCATGAACGAATAGACACCGCTCATATGACCGGCGACGTCCACCTGGCGCACTTTGCCCCCCTCGAAAGCGATGGCGATGGTATCGCCCGCAACCTCGTTGTAGGCCACTTCCTCGGCGACGTCTAGCGGGACGAAGACGCTCCGCGCGTTGCCGATGACGATGGAGCGGTCCGGCGCCTCGTCCACGAAATAGACTGTGATGTCGTCGCCCGACAACTCGTCGGTCCCCGGCAGTCCCAGGTACTGTTCCGCCAACTCGGCGGGCTTTTCGTCGACGACCCAGGCATCGCGCCGCAGATGAACCCGGTCGAGGTCGCCGTCCACGTAGACGAACTCGATCTCCTCGGCGTTCATGGTGCTGCCGGCGCCGTCGTCCAGTTCGGGTTCGCCGGTCAGCAGCATGCGGTCCTGCCCGTGAATGACGGCCGTATCGGCGCTGGCCGTGGTCGCGCCCTGCAGGATGCGCACGCTGTCCACCATCACCACGCGTTCTTCGGCATTGTAGAAAGTCATCAGCTCGGCCGAGGCTCGCAGGGGTTTTTGGCCCTGCTCGCGGCTGGTCAGGACCGGGTCGCGATCGACGATCGCGATGTCCTCCTGACGGCGGAATATGGCGTGCCGGCCCGTAACGAGAGTGCCGTTTTCGGGGTCCACGATCTTCACGTCGCCTGACGCCTCGCCGCGGTCCTCCGCATCCCAGCGCGTGATGGTGTCGGCCCACACGACATGGCCGGTCGTGACCAGGCGGGCCTCGCGGATCAGACGCAACCGATCGCCGCCGTCGCGCAGTTCGGCCTCCGCCGAGGTGGCGATCATGTCGCCGTCCACCAGACGCACATTGCGGTAGAATTCGGCCTCCTCGGTCAGGCCGTGATAGTAGGCGCGACGGCAGGTCAGGACGGCCTCGCCACGGGTCATGCGCACCGAATCGAAGAACTCGTACTCGTCGCGGTCACGATAGAATGCGGCGGAATCGGACTCGACGGTCAACGAGTCGCGAACGACCACGACGTCGCCGATCAACCAGGTGACCTGCTCGCCGTCGATGACGCGATCGATCAGGCGCTTCGCCTTGTAGTCGGTTTTCTGGAGAGTCGTGGGTTCATCAGAGGGCGCGGCGGCGGACAGGGCGATGATCGCGCAGAGCAGGAGGGTTCCCCCGGGGATGGTCAGGCCGGCCGACGATCTCACCGCGCCTCCAGGGCGTCCCGGGCCAGGTCGGCGACACCGAGCGCCGCCGCGCGATGCCCCAGTTCGGCGGATTCGATGGGCGTGTCCCGACTCGCCTCGCAAAGAACGAGAGAGGCGGCGGTTTCGCGGCAGGGGTCGAGCAGAATATCGCCGGCCTGTGCTACACCGCCGCCGATGATCACCTTGTCCGGGTCCAGGATGTTGATCAGGTTGCCCACGGCGATGCCCAGGATCATGCCGGTGTCCAGGAAGAGTCGGACGACGCTTTCGTCGCCCGTGGCGGCGAAGTCGGACAGGTCACGCGTGGTGAGCGTGTCGCCGCGGGCCTGGACCAGGCCCCGCAGATCCTGACTCGAGCCTGGCGCGTCGGCGCGCCGTCGCGCTTCGGCCAGCACGCCCCGGGAACCGGCGAACGCCTCCAAACAACCATGACTACCGCAGCCGCAGGGTGGGCCGCCGGGATCGAGTACCATGTGACCGATCTCGCCGGCGCCGTTGCGCGCGCCGACCACCAGACGACCGTCGATCATGACCGCGCCGCCCACACCGGTGCCCAGGGCCAACATCACCAGGTTGCGACAGCCCCGCCCGGCGCCGAAGCGCGCCTCGCCGGCCAGGGCGGCGTTCACGTCATTGGCGAAGACACAGGGGAACTCGCCGAAGCTGCGGCGCAAGGCGGCGGCGAGATCAGCGCCCTCCCAGCCCAGAAGATTAGGGGCTCGGCCCAGATGGCCAGCGACCGGATCGACGATCCCCGCGCAGGCCACACCCGCGGCGGCGAGATCGGCACCGGCCAGTTCACTCGTGATCCGCGCGGCCAACCGCGCGAAGGTGACGTCGATGTCGGTCGGGTCGGTGGGGATCTCTCCGACATGACGATCGGGGTCGTCGACACCGCCGGCGACGTACTTCACCGCCGTACCGCCGATGTCCATCCCCATTACCAATCGCTCCGTCATGTCCGTTCTCCATCCAGGAATTGCTTGAATACCGGGGCCGCCGGTCGTGGGATCCGCGTTTCCTCCAGGGAACGACAGCCCAGCATATAGAGGGCTTCCGCGACGAGGAAGCAGGAGCCGCAGACGAGTACGGCGTCTTCCGGGGAGGTCGTGGCGGCCAGCACCCGCAGGGCCGAATCCAGATCGTCGTACACCTCCACGCCATTCTGCTCATCCAGACCCCAACGGTCCATCAACGATTTCAACTGATCCTGGTTCCGGGATCGCGGCAATCCGATCGGCGCGGCCAGGACCCGGTCCACCGCGGCCAGCGCCCGGCCGGCCTCGTCGCCGGGATCCTTGTCCGCGAGACCGCCGAACAGGACCAGGCGTCGGCCCGCGCAGGGGCGCGCCACGAAACTATCCAGGGTGATCGCGAGGGCTTCGGCGTTGTGGGCGGTATCGACGATCAGATCCGGACCGGTCATCACACGTTGGAAACGACCGGGCAGAAATACGTCGCGCAGGGAGGCCGCGGGGTCGGCGGGCGGGTCGAAAACACCGGCCGCCGCCAGTTCGTCGAGGCAGAGCAGCGCCAGCGCGGCGTTGCGGCGCATGACCGTGGAACCGATCGCGGGCAGATCCGCAAACACGGAGCGGCGGGTAATCAGGTCCCAGACCGGGCCGCGCTCGTCGATCCGCGTCAACTCGTCCAGAAAGTGACACGGGCTGCCCGCGGCGACCGCCGCCGCAAAAGTCTGGGCCCGCAGGTCCTCCCCCACGGCAGCGAAGAGCGGCGCGCCATCCTTGAGCAGACCCAGTTTCTCGGCGGCAATCTCCGCCACCGTCTCGCCCAGGATGTGCTGGTGATCCAATGAGACGCCGGTCAGCAGCAGGGCCTCGTGGGGCAGGGCGTTGCTGGCGTCCAGGCGGCCGCCCAGACCGGTCTCGCAGCAAAAGACATCCACACCCGCGTCCCGGGCCATTGCCAGCGAAGCCGCCGTGAGTGTCTCGAACCAGCTCGCCTCATACTTGTCCACGAAAGGACGCAGCGATTCCACGACACGGCAGAAGTCGTCATCCACGACCGGACGACCGTCGATCGTAAGGCGCTCGTAGACCTGCAGCAGGTGGGGGCTCGTATAGCCGGCGACGCGCCGGCCCGAATCCTGGAGCAGTTTGGCCAACAGACGCGTGGTGCTGCCCTTGCCGTTGGTGCCGGCGGTGACCAGGATCTTGTAGTCGCGCTCGGGATGGCCGATCTCGTCGAGCAGTCCGCGAATGCGGCGCAGGCCGGGACGAATGCCCCGGCGGTTCAGGGCAAAAAGCCAGCGGGTGGTTTCGTTGTCGGCGGCAAAGGGAGGCGTGGCGCGCTCACCGACGCCCGGCTCGCCCGGATAGGGGATATCCGCGTAAGGCTTGGCATTACAGTCGGTCATCTCAGCCGCGGAAAGGTTGCTTGGCGGAAACGTTGCGCCCGTCCACGAACCATCTCAGGACCTGCGCCAAGGTCGCCCGCATATCCTTGCGATCGACGATCTTGTCGATCATGCCGTGGTCCATCAGGAACTCCGACGACTGGAAACCCTCGGGCAGTTCACTGTTGATCGTCTGCTGGATCACGCGCGGGCCGGCGAAGCCGATCAGGGCCCCCGGTTCGGCCAGGATCACGTCGCCCAGCGAGGCGTAGCTGGCGGTTACGCCACCGGTGGTCGGGTGGGTCAGGATCGAGATGAAGGGAATGGCTTCGTCCTTAAGGCGCGCCAGAACGGCGCTGGTCTTGGCCATCTGCATGAGCGAGAGCAACGACTCCTGCATGCGCGCCCCGCCGGAACACGACACGATAATGGCGGCCTCGCGCTTATTCAGGGAATCCAGCAACATGCGGGCGATCTTCTCGCCCACGACCGACCCCATGCTGCCGCCCATGAAATCGAAGTCCATGATGCCCAGGCAGACAGGCATGCGTTCGATCTCGCAGCGACCCGTGATAATGGCGTCCTCGCAGCCCGTCTTCTTGAGACTGGCCTTGATACGGTCGCTGTATTTCTTGGAGTCCTTGAAATCGAGGGGATCCTGGGACGTGAGACCCGTGTGTGTTTCTTGCCAACTGCCCTCATCGATGAGCAGGTCACGGATCTGCAGGGCGTTGATGCGCAGATGATGGTTGCAGCTGGTGCAAACCCAATAGTTCCGCGTCAACTCGCGGTGATAGAGGACTTCCCCGCATCCGGGACACTTGCTCCACAGATTGTCGGGAATCTCTTTCTTCTGGGACGTAAGGGCCTTGATGCCCTTCTTGGCCTGATCGATCCAGGACATGTCGCTCTCCTCGCTGCATGGATCCACGCCACCGGAACAGGTGGCGGGCCCAAAGATTAGCCTTTCGGGGACTGATGGACAAGTCGAATCGGCGTCAGGGGGCGCCCGGAGCCTCCCCGGAACGGAGGGCCCGGATCATGACCACGGCATCCTCCCCCGTATCGCGATAGTAACGGGGTCGCCGATCGAAAGCCGCAAAACCGTGACGCTCGTAGAACGCCAGCGCCGGCGCATTGCTCACACGCACCTCAAGCGTGGCGGTGACGCAATCCTCCGACCGGGCGACATCCAGCGAAGCGTTCAGCAGGTGGGTTCCCACACCCGAGCGTCGTTCGAGCGTGGAAACGGCCACGTTGATCACGTGCCACTCGTCAGCCACCTTCCAGGCCATCAGATAGCCGACGACCTGTCCGTCGCGCACCGCGCACAACGGCCGCCGCATACGGTCTACGCGCAGCTCGGAGAACAGGGACGCCGCATCCCAGGGATCTGTGAAACTGGCGGCTTCGATGCGGACGATCGTCGGCAGATCGTCGGGGTGGGGGGGCCTGATCTCGATATCCCGGAGGTCGTTCAAGACTCCTCCCCGAGTGGCGGCGACGCGCCTTGCGGATGACGGGGTGTGAGATCCAGCCCCCGCTGGACTTCGGCATCCGAAACCCGCAGGTAGGACGGCGTCAGGGCAAAGGGATGGACTGTCGCGAATCGGGACGGATCCAGGCTGATCGCCCAGGCCAGGGCGCGGGCCGTGGCGGGATGAGCCGCCTGCCAGGGCCGCAGACTGGGCGTGCCGGTTTCGCGCAGCTCGGGACGCAGGTCCGCGCCATCGCCCAGCAGCAGCGACACGCCGTTGCCGGCGTAGACCGTGTCGTCGGTGGCCAGAGAGGACACAACCAGGTCGGCCCACCAGTCGTCGGGACGCCGCGGCGCCGGCGGCTGTACTTCCTCCAGCCAGTCGCCGCGGCGACGATACACGGCCCCGAAAACCTCGCCTCGCCTGGCGTCCAGGACAGGCACGGCCAGGGTGTGGGTCGTGGTCTCGGCCAACATGGCGCCGGCCATGGCCTCGAGAGTCGAAACCGCGTACAGCTCGCAACCCAGGCTCCAGGCCATGCCCTTGACCGTGGCCACACCGATACGCACGCCCGTGAAGCTGCCGGGACCGCGACAAACAGCCACCGCATCCAGTTCGGTGCGGTCGCGACCGGCGGCGGCCAGCACGTCGTCCACCACGGGCAACAGGGCGTCCGCATAGGAGCCCGTCACGTTGTACGGCTGGTAGTGAAGCACGTGCCCGTCCTCGGCCACGGCGAAGCGGCCCCACGGTGTCGAAGTGTCCAGAGCGAGGCAGATCATTAGATTTCGTCTTCCGTCAACAGATCGCGCCAGCGCGTCGGCACGTCGGGCTCGGCCCGCATTCGCCAGGTCCGAGTATCCTCGACCTCACCGGGAGTGACCAGCAGTTCCAGCCGCGACGACACCCAGGGCAACAGCGGCCCCGGCCATTCGGCCACCAGGACCGCGGTGCCGGACTCCACTTCGTCCAGGATCGCGTCGATCCCCACGTCGTGCAGATCGTCTTCGTCGTCCAGGCGGTAGAAATCCAGGTGGTGGACAACGAGCCGGCCCGCGTAGCGGTTGGCGATGGTGAACGTCGGCGACGTCACCTCCACCGTCACGTCGAGCCCCTCGCACAAGCCTTGGGCAAACAGGGTTTTGCCCGCGCCCAGGGGGCCCCACAGCAGGATCACCTCACCACCGGCGATTCGCTCCGCGGCACGACGTCCGAGCGCGTGCGTCTCCCGCGCGGAAACGGTTTCCCGCGGGGGGCCGAAGGTCGACGGGTCGGGTAAGGCGTGAACCATGGACCGTTCTCCTAGCGCGGCCTAAGGACCGCGAACGGCACGATCATCTCCTCGAGGCTGATGCCGCCGTGCTGGAAACTGTCGCGGTAGAGCCGCTCGTATTCGTGGTAGTTGGTCGGGTAGACCAGATAGTGATTCTCGGTCGTGATGGCGTAGTTCTCGATGGCCGACTGCCGGGGCAGCATATACTCCTCGGGCTCCTTCATCAGGAAGACGGCTTTCTCGTCGACGCCGAGATTGTCCCCGTACTTGTAACGCACGTTGCTGCTGGTATCGCGGTTGCCCTTGATGGTGGTGGCCTTGCGACACAGGGTCGACCCGTGGTCGGTGGTGATGAACACGGTGACATCCTTGCGCGACAGATGTTTGAGCACCTCGAACAGGGTGGAGTGTTCGAACCAGCTGCGCATCAGGGTACGGAAGGCGGCCACGTCGGGCGCCAGTTCCTTGAGGATGGACGACTGGGCGCGACCGTGGGCCATGATGTCCAGGAAGTTGTAGACCGCCGTCACCAGCTTGACATCGTCGAGGGACCCGATATGACGCCGCAAATCGTCGGTGTCACGAGCATCGTAGACCTTGTAGTAGCGAAAGTTGTCGGCCGCCGGCGAATCCAACCGCTTCAACTGTTCGCCCATCAGTTCCTTTTCATGGGCGTTCTTGGAGTGCTGCTGGTTGCTCGCTCCCCGCCACCAATCGGGATATCGGGACGCGATCTCGCTGGGGTAGAGTCCCGCGAAAATAGCGTTGCGCGCGAACGGCGTGGCCGTGGGCAGGATTGACCAGTACAGGCGCCTATCCATCTGGAAGAACGGTTCGAGCAGGCTCTCCACGTTCTGCCACTGGTCCAGTCGCATGCAGTCGATGACGATGAAATAGACCTGCCGCCCGGTTTCGAGTTCCGGCGCCACCCAGGTCTTGAAGAGGTCGGGACACATCAGCGGCGCATTGTCGGCGCCACTGACCCAGCCGGCGTACTGGTCACGGATGTACCGCGCGAAGACCCGGTTCGCCTCGGACCACTGTTCATCGTGGGTGGCGAGCAGCCCGTGGTCGCTGTACGAATACAGATCCAATTCCCAGGTGACCATGTCCGCGTAGAGCGCTTCCCAGTCCTGGTGGGACGCGGCGTCGATCATGCGTCCGCTCATGCTCTGGTAGTGCGAGAGAAAGTCGCGGTTGATCTGCTCGCTGCGGATCCGTCGCCCTTCCAGTTGGCGCTTCAGCACCGAGACGATCTGCAGGGGCGAGACGGGCTTGACGAGATAGTCGTCGATGCGCCGGCCGATGGCCCGGTTCATCAGATCCTCTTCCTCGCTCTTGGTGATCATGATCACGGGTACGTTGTCGCGAACCAGCTTGAGTTCGCTCAGGGTCTCCAGACCGCCCATACCGGGCATCATCTCGTCCAGGAGTATGGCGTCGTAGGGATTCTTCCGGAGCATCTCCACGGCGTCTCGCCCGTTGGTGGCTCCATCCACCTCGTAACCCTTGTCCGTCAGGTAAACCACGTGGGATCGCAGTTCTTCGATCTGATCGTCGACCCATAGAATCTTGAACGGCAAAATCTACCTCTCTCCCGGCAACGTGATCAGGAACGTGGTCCCCTGGGAACCGGTCTGCTCGACCTGAATGCGTCCACCGTGATACTGAACAATGATGCGTTTGACGAGTGCGAGCCCCATACCCCAGCCGCGGCTCTTGGTGGTATACCCGGCCTCGAAGATGCGGTTCCTGTGCTGGGATGGTATTCCCTTGCCCGTGTCGGAAACACGGATGAGCGCGGCGCCGTTCGCGCCGTCGGCCAGTTCCACCCGGATAGCGCCGCCGTCGTCCGGCAAAGCGTCGATACCGTTCTTGATCAGGTTCTCAAGCACCCATTCCATGAGGTCCTGGTTGAACCGGCACCGGTTGGCGAGGCTGCTTTCGAACGACAAATCCACATGCCCGCCCAGATGCGGGAGCCGACGTTTAAAATAAGTCACCGTGGTCACGATCGCTTGTCCGAGGTCGGTCTCGTCCAGCTTGGGCCGTGAGCCGATCTTGCTGAAGCGCTCCGACACCTTGCCCAGGCGGGCCACGTCCCGATCGAGTTCGTCGACCACATCGTCGGACCCGGAATCCCGATCCCGCAGGATGGCCAGCCAGCCCAGAATCGAAGTGATCGGCGTGCCGAGCTGGTGGGCCGTCTCCTTGGCCATGCCCGCGAAGAGCTTCTGCTCGTCGCCGTCCCACTTGATATAGAGGGCCCAGACGATCAACAGGAAAAAGACCGCCAGCAGGGCCAGCCCCACATACGGCAACCAGCGGATACGCCGGCCCAGCACGGACGCGCCGTGATGCAGCGTCAGGAACCGCCGGCCGCTCGCCGGGTCGGTGATGGCGAAGGGTTCGTTGTGGGCGTCGTAGTCGCGAACAAGTTCAAGAATGCGGTCGATGTCGGGACTGTTGCCGCCTTCGGGATTCACGCCCGCGAGCTCCGACAGCTCATCAGGCATGGCGATGCCGATCATCGATGAGTTCCAGAGCACGGGTCGCCCCTGGTTGTCGGTGACGATAAAGGGAACATCGATTTCCGCCGTGCGGGCCAGCACCTCAGCCAAACCCTCGGTCTGCCCCTGGGCCAGATGCAGGCTTGCGAAGTGGGACAACAGCCAGGTCGACAGGCGCGCCTGCTCCTCCACGCGCGTCGCCACCCGGAACGTCGCCAGGCTGATGACCCCGAAAATGACGAGGCTGCCGATCAGGACATAGGCAGTGAAGATATGCCGCTTGCGGAACATCATGAGCGATTGGGGCAACCAGGCCATGGGGACCTCCCGGCGAACGGTCAAACGATGACTGCGTCAGCCGATGAATTCGGCCCCGTCCATATAGGGCCGTAAAGCGTCGGGAACTTGTATCCGGCCGTCGGGGGTCTGGTAATTCTCCATGACCGCCACGATCAGGCGCGGCAGGGCCAGTCCCGACCCGTTGAGCGTGTGCACATAGCCGCTGTCGCCGCCGCCCTTGAAGCGGATTCCCGCGCGACGGGCCTGGAAATCCTCGAAGTTGCTGCACGAGGAGACTTCGAGCCAGGTGCCGACACCGGGCGCCCAGGCCTCCAGATCGTAGCACTTGGCCGCCGCGAAACTGAGGTCGCCCGTGGCGAGAGTCAGGACGCGATAGGGCAGTTCAAGGCGACGGAGGACTTCCTCGGCGTCGTCGGTCAACTGTTCGAGGACCTCGTAGGATGCCTCCGGGCGCACGAACTGAACCATCTCCACCTTGTTGAACTGGTGGACGCGCAGCAGGCCGCGCGTGTCCTTGCCCGCGGCACCGGCCTCGCGCCGAAAACAGGGCGAGAAGGCCACGTACTTGACGGGAAGTCGATCCGCGGACAGGGCTTCCTTGCGGTGGATGTTGGTCACCGAGACTTCGGCCGTGGGAATCAGGAAGAGGTCGTCCACGCCACAGTGGTACATGTCCTCTTCCATCTTGGGCAGCTGCCCGGTGCCGGTCATGGCGTCGCGGTTGACCAGGTAGGGCACGTTGACTTCGGTGTACCCCTGTTCGAGATGCAGATCGAGCATGAAGTTGATCAGGGCCCGTTCGAGTCTGGCGCCGGTGCCGGTCAGCAGTGTGAAACCCGAGCCGGACATGCGTGCGGCCGCTTCGAGGGGCATGATGTCCAGCGCCGCACCGAGATCCCAGTGCGTCCTGGCTTCGAAGCCCAGGTCGCGGACCTCGCCCCACTCGCGCACCAGGATGTTGTTTTCCTCCCCGCCCTCGGGGACGCTCTCGTGCGGAACGTTGGGGATACGCAGGTAGATTTCGGCCACCGCGTCCTCGGCCGACGCGGCGTCGCGCTTCAGATCCTTGATGCGACCGGAAATTTCCTTCATGCGCGCGATGGCGTCGGTGGCGTCCTCGCCGGCCTTGCGGCTGGCCGCGATGTCCTTGTTCGCCTTGTTGGCGTCGGCTTGGAGGACCTCCAGGGTCTGCAGGGCGGCACGACGAAGCGCGTCCTTTTCGTAATAGGCGTCGATGTCCACGGATTCGTTCTTGGCACCGACGGCCCAAGTCACACGCTCCCGATTTTCACGCAGATATTTCCGGTCCAGCAAGGGTCGTCCTTCCGCCCGCGAATTGTCGGTTTTCGCATTGCATTCGCCTGTGGCGACTGTTAAGAAGGGTATAGACTAACGACTTGGTGCGAGCAAGGCAAATCGCCTCCGTTCACGCCTCGTTGCGGTGTTTGGCACGCCGCGCACCAACCCCAGCCCGATCGGGACAAGATCATGGGATCCCCAGCGCCAACACCGACTCTCCGCAGTCTGCCAATCGACACGCGTGTCATCACGGCCCTCGACGTTCCGGACGCCGAATCGGCCCTCGCACTGGCCGCATCCCTGGGCGACATGGGACGTTTCGTCAAGGTGGGCATGGAGCTGTTTACCGCAACCGGTCCCGATATCGTGAAGCGTTTGCGCGATCTCGACCGCGAGATCTTCCTCGATCTCAAGTACAAGGACATCCCCAACACCGTGGCCGGCGCCGTCACGGCGGCCTGTCGTCTGGGCGTGGGTATGATGACCCTGCACGCCGACGGCGGACGACGTATGCTGGAAGCCGCGGTTGCGGCGGCGGACCAGGCGACGGCCGAAGGTCAACGACGTCCGGCCCTGTTGGCGGTAACCGTGCTCACGAGCCTGTCGCAGGACGAAGCCGATGAAGCCGCCCCGGGGGGCGGCCCCATCCCCGAGCGCATCGTCCGCCTGGCGAAACTCGCCCGGGACAGCGGCTGTGACGGCGTGGTCTGCTCACCCAAGGACCTGCCGGCGCTCAGACACGAGGTCGGCGACACCCTGCTGGCGATCACGCCGGGAGTCCGGCCGGCCGGCGCCGCGGGTGACGATCAACGCCGGGTGGCCACACCCGCCGAAGCAATCAACAACGGAGCGGACTTCCTCGTCGTCGGGCGCCCCATCACACGCGCCGACGACCCCGCCCGGGCACTACAGGCGATCAGCCGGGAGTTGACAAACGCATGACCCAATCCGAACTGCTGAAACTGATGAACGAACTGGGCGCCCACAAGCAGGGACACTTCCTGCTGAGCAGCGGACGACACAGCGACACCTATTTCCAGTGCGCGCAGGTGCTCCAGTTCCCGGATCTCTGCACGGAACTCGGCAAGCTGATCGCCGACCAGTACGAGCCCGACGCCTACGACCTGGTGGTCGCGCCGGCTCTGGGCGCCATCCTGCTGGGTCACGAGGTGGCCCGGGCCCTCGGTCGCCGCTTCGTCTTCACCGAGCGCAAGGACGGCGTCATGTGCCTGCGTCGCGGATTTTCCATCGAGACGGGCGAGCGCGTCCTGATCGTCGAGGACGTCGTGACCCGCGGCACCTCCACCTGGGAAGTGGCCGACATCGTCAAGGAACACGGCGGCGAGGTGTGCGGCCTGGCTTCGCTGGTCAACCGCACGGACGAATCCGTCAAGCTCCCGATGCCCATCCGGTCCCTCATGCAGATCCAGGTGGCCACCTACGATCCCGACGACTGCCCCCTTTGCAAAGAGGGCCAGCCCGTGGTCAAACCCGGCAGCCGCACGGGGAGTTGAGACATGCCCGGCCCCCTCGCCAAGCGGCGCTTGACGGCAACAGCCGCTGCAGTCGCGTTGCTCGGGGCTTGGCTGATCATGCACCCGCCGATCGCCCACCACGCGAACAGCGACCTCTACGGCCATTTGTCCGTCGCCCGACACCTGGTGCGGGGTGACGGATTCGTCAACGACGTGGTCTACCCCCTCTCGCTCGCCTTTCCCTTCGCCGCGAGCGTTCCCCAGCCCATGATCCACCGGCCACCGGGGTATCCGCTGTTGCTGACCTTGCCGGTCGTCCTGGCCGGCGACGATCCGGCCCGGGCGCAGCGGCTGGCCGGCTACCTGACCGTCCTGTTACTCGGAGGCCTCGCCTGGCTCGGCGTACGGTTCGCCCTGCAGGTCGGCCGAGGCGACGTCGTAGTCCCCTGGCTCGTGGTGTTGCTGATCAACCCCCTGCTGCACATGACCGTGGGCTGGGCCCAGGTCGAGATCGCCGTGGCGTTGTTGTTGATGTTGCTCTGGATACGATTGCAGGATCAGGCGCGCACGATCACGACCCGGTGCGCGATCCTCGACGGCCTGCTGGCCGGGGGTGTCGCCCTGTTGCGGGCCGACCTGTTCTGGCTGCCCTGGCTGTGGCTCGTGTGGCGCGGCCAACGACGCGGACAACCCCTGATCATCGCGATGATCTGCTGGGCCGCAGTCCTGGCGCCCTGGTGGATCCGCAACGCGCTCCTGACCGGTGACCCGTTCTTCACGTTGCAGGCCCATGGCGAACAGCTGAAGGAGACGGTGCTGTGGCCGGGATACGCCATCTACGTATCCCTCTCCCCCGAATCGTTCTGGCACACGTTGATACACGATCCCGGGTTGATCCTGCGCAAGATGATCTCGGGCCTGCGGTACTACATCACGCGGCTCGACGGCTGGCTGCCCGTCTCGCTCTGGGTGTCCGGTGGATTTGCGGCGGTGTTGGGGTTGAGAGCACATCGAAATCGGCGGAATCCACTACTAGTGCTCGGGGTCAGCCTCGCGCTGCTCACGCTCGCCTATTCGCCCCTGTCACACACCCTGCGTTACATGGCCGTCATCCTGCCCGTGCTGTCACTCGAACTCTGGTCGGCCACCGCGGCGAGGCTTGAACACAACCGGCTCGGCCGGGCGGGGCGATATCTGTCCCTGGTGGTCCTCACGGCCGCCTGTGTGTGGATCCTGCCGGCCGCCATGCCGGGTTGGGAGCGGGCACGGGATCACGCGGCGGCTTCGGCCAAGACGTTGCCGGACGCGCTGACCCGACTGGCGGACACGCCGTCCGGACCCGTCTTCACGGACAGCGCCGCCCTGCTCTGGTACGGGGATCGTTCGGGTGTGTGGCTACACGAAAACAGTGAGACCAAAGCGGAGATCCGTACCCTGATCCCGGACATGAAAAAGGCCCCGACCGTTAGCCAGGGCCCGAATGCCGATGGTTCAGGAGCCGACTGATAGAACGAGACCACCCAAAAGACAGAGCGGCAACGCTACAACCACCAACAATAACGGCAAGGCCGTACCCAGCAGGACAGCCCCGATGATCAGCAAGGGAATAACGATCACGAGCGCCAACAAGCCTTTGGTGAGCAGGAAGAGCAACTTGAAGGGCAGCAGCACCAGCGCAAACACGACCTTCAACAGGAAAAGGCCCACGCTCAACACGAGCAACAGGGCCAACAAACCGATCACGAGTTCGATGAACATCTGGATCCTCCCCAGGTCCGGAATTCCCCAGCCATACGCAGCCCAAGACATCTAAGTTGCATATCAAATCCCCGAAACCCTACACTTGACATTACGTTACCAATGAACCCTCAATGTGATTGATGTTTAGTGATTTTTAATGATATTAATAGCGTGTTTGTGATATAATAAGACCCGCGAAGAAGCTGCAGCCATCGGTGACATCTCGGGATTCGGTTAGGCCTCGCGCTACCTGGGGAACTCGGGTGACCATAGACGCGGCTTCTTCTTTCCATCCCCGTTGCGGGGCGGGGATATAATACCACCAAAAGGTAACGGGCTCCGGATCACTCTCCGGAGCCCGTTCCTTGTCTACACCCGGAGTTATTCCGGCTTGTTGAAGTAGCCGTTGTCCAGTTTCGGGTTCACGACGAACGCCTTCATCTCGCCGGCGGCGAAATGCTCGTCGTCGTGCAGTATCGTCAGGGTTCCGGGGCGCTTGATACCGCCGAAATCCTTGTAGTCCGCGTACTTGATCTTCTCCTGGACGGGGCTGCCGGTCATGGGATCCTCATCCTTGCCCTGCTGCATGACCACCAGGTTCGTCGCCGCATCTACAAAGTAGAGCGTGAAATCGCCGTCATCGGCGGGCACATAGACGCGATCGCAGAGAACGCCGTCCAGTTCCTCCTGCTCGAGGGCCTGGCAGGTATAGGCACCGGGATCGCGTAGGAGGGAGATGATCGAGTACGTGATCTCCTGCTTCATGTCGTTCGCCTTGTCGGCGGGCAAATCCTCGACACCCATGGGGCCCTGGATCCAGGCTGTTTCGCCGTCGTATCCCTGGGCCATCTGGCCAAAGGGCGTCTTCTGGACGGACTTGATCTTGTCCGGATAGACGATGGTCTGCTCGATACCGAAGGTCAGGGCCATGCCCTGGATCTCCAGATCGAGGGACATCTCGCTCGTGAAGCCCTTGATTCCGGCCAGCTTCCTGCCGCCGACCTCCTTGGCGGCCCTGGCCATGACGGCCTGGCCCGCGGCGAGGGATTCCTCGGTCGCGGTCGGTACGTCCAGGGTCAGCTTGGGCTCGGGGATGGTGATGTCGATGTCGTTGACCGCGCCGTGCTTGCTCAGGTCCCCATCGAAGAGCTCGGGGTTACCGACGACCAGCAACGAGAGCTGATCCGGCTTCCATACGGCCTGGCAGGCGGCCAGTACGGATTCGGGCGTCAGGGTCAAGACCCGGTCACGGTAGGTGCTCAGGAAGTCGATCGGATAGCCGTACATCTCGAAGAGTACCGCACGGTCGAGGACTTCGCGCTTGGTGTCGTAGTTAAACACGTCGCTGTTCATGATGCCGTCGACGGCGTTGGAGAGCTCCTCTTCGGTCACCGGCTCGGTGGTCATCAGTTCGACCTGTTCGAGCATGAGATCGAGAGCCTGCTCGGAGGTCTCGCACTTGGTGCCGGTGAAGGCCACGAAGGTGCCGGGGAAGCGCCAGCCGGTGCCGGCCTGGCTACCCGTCGAGTAGGCCAACCCGCGCTTGCTGCGAATCTCATTAAACAGGCGCGACGAGAAACCGCCGCCCAGGATCTTGTTGGCAACCTGGATGGCCGCGTAATGCTCGTTGTCGTTGCGGATGCCCTTGTGGCCCATGAGTACCATGGACTGGGTCAGGTCATCCTTGGCCGCCACGTTGACCGTGCGCGGGAAGTTGAGGATCTCGGGATCCGGGGGCAACGGCGAGGACGCCTTTTCCCAACCGGCGAAGGTCGTCTCGATCTTCGCGATCATGTCCTGGATCTCGAAGTCGCCGATCACGACCAGATACATCCGGTCGGGATGGAAGAACATGTCGTGGAACATCACCAGGTCGTCGCGAGTGATGCTGCCGATCGTGTCGTATTCCTCGACGCGGGCCAGCGGGTGGTCGGCTCCGAAGATAACCTTGGTGAACTCGCGCATGGCGATACTCATGGGCTCGTCGTTGCGACGGGATATGCCCGCCTTCGTCTGCGACTTGGCCAAGGTGATCTTGTCCTCGTCAAAAACAGGGTGCATGAGGATCTGGCCGAGGATCTCCAGGGCCATGTCCGCATCCTCGGTGAGGGCGGACAGGTAGGCGCCACCGGTGGAGCCGCCGACCCAGGTCTCGACCGCGGCACCCATGTTCTCGACCATCTCGTCGATCTCGTCGCCGGTCCACTTCTCGGTACCGCCGGTACGCAGCACGTTGCCGGTGATCGAGGCGAGGCCGGTCAAGTGGCCGGGCTCGTAGATGCTGCCGGCCTGGATGGTGGCCGAGAGCTGCACCAGAGGCAGTTCATCGTCCACGGCCAGAAACAGAATCATGCCGTTGTCCAGCTCGACCCGTTCGTAGCTGGGCATCGTGATCTCGCCCAGATCGGGATACTTGAATTTTTCCCAGGGCCGCTTGCCGGCCGCCGCCTCGGGGGCCGTCGCCGCAACGACCACCAGGGTCAACAGCAGCAGGGCCGTCGTCTTCAACAGGAATCGCTTCATGGTCTTTATCCTTTCTCTCCGCGCGGTGCGCGGCGGGTTCTATTCGACCTCGACAGTCTCGATGTAGGCCACGGTGCGATTGTTGGGCACGAAGACCTCGGCGGCGACGCGCTGGATGTCCTCCACCGTCACGGCCTCGATGTCGTCGAGCTGCGTGAACATCTCGCGCCAGTCGCCGTTCAATCCCTGGTAGGCCGCGAGCTGACGCGCCAGACCCAGGTTGCCTCTCAGCGAACGCACGTAGTTGGCCTTGGCCCGACGCTTGACGCCGTCCAGTTCCTCCTGGCTGACCCCGTCGTCCACGAAACGCTGGATCTCCTCGAAAATGGCCGCCTCGATATCGAGCGCGGTCACATCCTTGGCGGGAACGCCCAGGAAGGCCAGCAGGGTCGGGTACTTGTTGGCGGGGAACCCGGCAAACGAGACGACCTGCGCCGCGATCTTGTCTTCCTTGACCAGACGCGTGTACAGACGACTTGTGCGACCTTGGCCGATGATGTCGGCGATGGCCTCGTAAGTCGCGTAATCGTCATCCGCATAGTTGCCGATATGGAAACCGCACATGTAGAAAGGCTGCGCGGGGTCCTCGATAACGATACGGCGCTCGCCCTTCTGCTCGGCCTCGGTCGTATCCATGACCGGAGGCTCGGCGTCCGATACGTCCGAGAAGTACTTCTTGGCCAGTTTCTTGACCTCGTCGAAATCCACATCGCCCACGACCGCCACGGTCATGTTCTTGCCGACATACAACTTGTCGTAGAAGGCCTGGCAATCGGCGCGTGACGCGTTCTGGATATCGCTCATCCAGCCGATGGTCGAGTGATGGTAGGGATGCGCCATGAAGGCCAGGTTCTGGAACTGCTCCATGAGCATGCCGAACGGACTGTTGTCCGTGCGCATGCGGCGTTCCTCGGTGACCGGGCCGTGCTTCTCGGTGTAGAACTGGCGCAGTACGGGATCGGACATGCGCGTGCCCTCGAGATAGGCCCACAGTTCCAGTCGATTGCTCGGGAAGCTGTAGAAGTAGTTGGTGGCGTCGGTCCAGGTGCCGGCGTTCATGCCGCGCCCGCCGTTGTTCTCGACGATCTCGCCAAATTCGTTGGGAGCCACGAACTCCGCGGCGGCTTCGACGGCGGCGTCGAAGGCGGCCTGCAGCTCGGCCAGCGTATCGGGATCGGCCCGATCGCCCTTGTTGCGTTCCACGAGGAGCGCGGCGAAGGCTTCGTCTTCGGCCTGCATGGCCTTGAGTTCCTTCTTGATGTCGGTGGTGCCGACTTCCGATGTGCCCTTGAAGGCCATGTGCTCGAGAATGTGGGCCATGCCCGTGTGTCCGGTGACCTCGTCCGAGCTGCCCACGTTCATGTAGGTGTCGAAGGAGAAGACGGGTACATCGTGCCGCTCGAGCACGATGAAATGGATGCCGTTGTCCAGCGTGAACTCCTGGATCTGGCCCTGGAGATCCTGGGGGCTGCCGGCGGCCAGACTCGCCGCCATGAGCAGCGCGACCCCCGCCAGGCCGGTAATCAGTTTCTTGCGAAATACGGGCATGATGCCTCCATCTGTTTGCCCCCACGCGATGCAACGCGGAGAGCGGCCACTTCACGGTCCGACCACAATCGGACCCTGTACAGACTCATTTTCCCAATTCAACGGTGATACGAAACCCGGTTGCGCACGCTAGCACCTACAATCGACACTGTCAATTTGCTCAGCGGAACATCTCCTTGCGTCGCAGGAGCCAACACCCCATCACGACACTTACGACGATAACCAACACGAGGACCAGCAGCGACTGCCAGGATGGCGGGGGGACCTCGTTGAGCAGCATGGTTTTGATATCCTGAAGCAGATTCGGCATGCTCTGCGAATCCGGCGCCGTATTGTGGAGCAGGTTACGGAGGTGGAACACGACCGTCAACTCCTGTAACCGCAGAGGCGCGTTGCCACCGATGGCCTCCCATCCGAAGGCGAAGAGAATGGCCGGCAGCAGCGGCTTCTTCAACCAGGTACCGAGACAGGCGAAAATCGCCGTGTAGACGCCGGCGCCACAAACGATCACTACGCAGGCGCTCACGTACAGTTTCAGGAACTCCCAGGAAAGAATGCCGAAATTCCCGGCGATCATTCCCACGAAACAAACCACCAGCGAGCCCGAAACGAGCACCGCCGAAACGGTCTGGGCCGCGATGAGCCGACCGATGTATATGGCCTCGCGACGCAGGGGACGCGTCCAATAGTAGATGATCGTCCCCTCGTCGGCGCTCTCGCCGATGGCCGACAGGCCGAAAGCGAGCGAGACGATGGCCACCATGAAATGGATGTAGACCATGCCGCTGAGGTTGGCCAGCAACAGTTCCGGCGAGATGACGCCGTCCTTGTCCAGCATGCGCCAGGCGACGATCAACACCATCGGCAGGAGCATGAGCAGCCCCACCGACAGGATGCGCTTGCGGCGGAGCATTTCCTTGAACGAGAAATAGGCGATCCAGAACGCGGAGAACCAGATCGTCAGCGGCTGATCCTGTTCGCTCGCGGAAACGGCGGGTGCGTGCTCGGTCGACATCTCAGCCTCCCACCAGGTAGTCGAAGACGGCCTGGAGGTTGTCGTCGGTGGTGCGGAACTCCGCCACGGGCAGGGTCTCCGCCAGCAACCAGCCCGGTAGTTCGCGATAGAAGCTGACCGCATGGTCGGTACGTGCGACCACGCGTCCGAACTCATCGATCTCGACCCCCATGACCAGTTCCTGGCCGGCCAGGAACGACGCGAGCCGTTTGGGCTCGGGACTGGTGAAGGCCACGATGGTCGGACGGTCCTCGATGGCGTCGCGAATCTCGGTGATGTCGCCCTCGGCCATGAGCTTGCCGTGGTGGATCAGGGCGATCGACCGGGTCATGGTCTCGATCTCGGGCAGGATATGGCTCGAGACGATCACGCAACGGCCCTCACCGCCGAGACGCTTGACCAGGGACACGATTTCGCGTCGCGAGACCGGATCCATGCCGTTGAGCGGCTCGTCCAGGAAGATGATCTCGGGATCGTGGGCCAGGGCCTGGGCCATCTTGATCTTCTGGCGCATACCCTTGGAGTAGGCGCCGATGCGCGTATCGGCTGCATCGACCAGGTGTACGAGTTCGAGAGAGGCCTCGGTACGACGGGCGACTTCGGCCGCGTTGTGCCCCATCAGGCGGATCATCAGCGAGAGGAACTCGCGTCCGGTCAGCCAGTCGAAAAGCGCGTCGCTCTCGGGACAGAAACCCACACGTCGGAACAGGCCGACTTCGCGGCGCAAACGATTGCCGCGGACCCGCACCTCCCCCTGGCTGGGCACGATCAGTCCGGACATGAGCTTGAAAAGGGTCGTCTTGCCGGCGCCGTTGAGACCCAGCAGGCCGGTGACGCCGGGGCCCAGGGACAGGGTGCAATCGTTGACGGCGATAACCTCGCCGAACCACTTGCTGACCCGCTCCGCGTGGATCATGGGGGCGTCCTTGTCGATGGCGAACCCGCTCACGACACCACCTCCACCGGTCTGATACGGCGGCGCAGTATAAGCCAGCCGACCGCCCCATAGAGGATGATCATGCCCAGGCTGACGACCGGGGACACGCCCTCCAGGTTGGGATTCGCGCCGAAGAAGAGCGTACCGCCGTTGAGGAACTGTCCCGGGAAGCTCATGATAGCCAGTCGCGCGTCGAAGAGAGCGTTGATCTCGGCCAGGGCCTTGGTGCCCGCCACGAGCAGCACCCACCACATGGCCGCGAAGGCCGTGCGCGTGGACAAGGAAGAGATGGCCAGCAAGACCAGGGCGTACGAAGTCCCCGCGAGCAGACAATAGGCGGTGCCGCGCAGGGGGATCTCGATCAGCATCTCGATACCTGTGGCGCCGTTGGTCACCAGGTAGCCGAAGATGCACAGGGCGTAGAGGGGAAAGAGCGTCACCGCGAAATAGTAGGTCAAGATGATCGCGCCCTTGCCCGCCACGTAGTCTTTCAGACCGAGCGGGCGCGAGAAATAGAGCGCCAGACCGTTCTCCTCGCGATCCTTGGCGATCAGGTTGGCGCCAATGATCGCCAGGATGATCAGCACGAAGGGGGCCTGCCACATGAGGAAGGCATGAAAGCCTGCCGCCGTGATGTCGGTCCAGTCTCCGCCCAACAGCTTGCTCAGCTCGCCCATCTTGAACGTGAAGTAGAGAATGCCACCCTTGACGATGGCGGGCACCCAGGCCACGACCAACAGAAAGAGCAGGCGACGGCTCTTGATGGGTTCGGCGATTCCCCGGCGGGCGATGGCCCGCCAGGCGGGCGCGGCCCGCTTGCCGGAATTTTCCCAGGGACGATAGCCGCGTTCATAGACCGGCATGTCACTCCCCCCCTTCGCCGGGTGTGACGGATCCGTCGTCCACCAGGCGGAAGAACAGGTCTTCCAGTGTCTCTGTCTTCGCCTCGAGTCGCCGCAGGGCATATTGACTGGCGGCCGCGGCTTCCAGGATCATTTGGGCGCCGCTTGCGCGGGGTACCGAAATCTCCCACAGGCGTTCCTGTCTTTCGAAGGGAACGCCGGTGGCGGTGAGCTGGTCGGCAAAGGCCTGTTCCTCGCCGAAACCTTCCACGATGAAAACCCCCATATCGCCGTTGGTATCTACTTCCACACGGCCGTGGTCCAGCAGGACACCCTTGTGCAGGACGAGGATCTCTTCACAGACCTCGCGCACGTCGGCCAGCAGATGAGTCGAGAGGATCACGCCGAAGCCCTTGGCGCGGGCTAGGTCGCGCACCAGTTCCAACAGGCTGACACGACCGCTGGGGTCGAGACCGCTGGTGGGTTCGTCGAGGAAGAGCCAGTCGGGATCGTGAACCAGCGCCTGGGCCAGTTTCAAGCGCTGGCGCATGCCCTGGCTGTAGGTGTCGGCCTTGCGGTAACGCTCGTCGGCCAGGCCGACATAGTTGAGAACCTCATGGGAGCGTTGTAGGGCGTCGGTGACGGGCATCCCCGACAGTTCGCCCAGGTAGGCGACCATGCCCACGCCGCTCATGGCCGGCAGGATGCCGCCGCGCTCCGGCATCCAGCCGATACGCTTGCGGGCCGCGTGGGGTTTGACGGCCATGTCGCTACCCAGCACGTCCACGTGGCCGGACGACATTCTCAGATGTCCCAGCAGGGCGCGCAGCAGGGTGGTCTTGCCGGAGCCATTGGGACCCAGCAGACCGATGGCGCACTTGGACAGATTGAACGAGACGTCCCTCAGGACGGGTTCACGCCCGTAGGCAAAAGTGAGATCCCGGACCTCTATGGAACCGGTGGCGGCTGGACTGGCGATGGCGGTGTCGTTGTCGGTTGGCATCTCGTTTTCCGGTGCTCGGATCAATGACATGTCGATCAGGCAGCAACTACGACTCGGCGGTAGCATTGTTTCAGAGACGCACGGAAAAGCAAGACCGTTCCATCCCCCTCCCATATTTTCGAGCCGGTCGCGCGTACTGAAGCGGAAAAACACCGGCTCAATGGAGGACAGACCTATACGGAGAGAGACACCCTTCATCCCGCGATTTCGCGTCCGCGCATGAGCGGAATGAAGGGTGTCTCTCTCCGTATAGGTCTGTCCGGCCCCTATTGAACGGCTGTTTCAATCTCCGCTTCAGTACGCGCGACCCGCTCGGCCTCCCACTCCTTGGCAATGACCAGCAAATCGTCCCGGGACCGGGCCCGTTCGAAGATGGCCAAGGTCTCCTGCAACTGGATGTCGTCCTCGATGGCGACCTGGTAGGCGGCCTGGGGACCGTAGTTGCGGCGCATGAGTTCGCGACGGATGCCCTGTCGAATGTAATCCTCGTTTTCGGCGAGCAGGTCGTCGGAACGCACAATCTCGTAGACGCCCAGGTATTCATCGATCTTTTCGCGGGTACCCAGGTGCTCTGCGAAGGCCGCGAAAAGGGTGGCATCCACGACGACGTCGCGCGGGACGGTGTGGTGGGCGGACCAGGTGGTGGCGAAGTTGAACAGGGCGCCGTCGCGCTCCAGGGCCACCTCGAAATCGGAGAGGAAGGGCTGGTCGATCTCGATGTCGGGCGTAATGCCGCCGCCGCCGTAGACGATACGTCCGGCGTCGGTGCTGAACTTTTCCTTCTCGTCCCGGGGAAGATCGGCTTCGAGTTCAACATCGTCGGCCTGCGCGTCACCGGGCATCTCGGTCAGGTCGATATCGCTGTCGTCCTGGTGACGGTCCTTGTGGATGGAGCGGCCCGAAGGCGTGTAGTACTTGGCCGTGGTCAGCTTCAACGCGCGATCGTCGGTCAAGGGAAAGACCGTCTGGACGGTGCCCTTGCCGAAGGACGTCTTGCCGACCACCAACCCCGCGTCGTGATCCTGGATAGCTGCGGACACGATCTCGCTGGCCGAGGCCGACGAGCCGTTGACCATGACGATGGTCGGGAGCTTGGTCTTGTGCTGCGGCTGGGCGCCTTCGGAGTAGTAGCTGCGGTTCTGGCTGCGCAGACGGCCCTTGGTGTAGACGATCAGGTCGCCGTCGTCGAGGAAGAGCTCGCTGACGCCGTTGGCGGCCTCGAGCAGCCCGCCCGGATTCCAGCGCAGATCCAGGATCAATCCACGGGCTCCCGCGGACTCGAGCTCGGCCAGCTTCTCGGCCAGCTCGTCGGTGGTGGTGCGGGAGAAGTTGCCCACGCGAATGTAGCCGATGTCCTCGATCATGAAGGCGTAAGGGACGCTGTCCACATGGATGATGTCACGAGTGATCGTCAGCGGGAAGGGCTCGTCGAGACCTTCGCGCTGAATGGTGATGGTAACCTGTGTGCCGGGCTCGCCGCGCAGGAGCTTGACCGCGTCGGTGCTGGAAAAGTCGAGCGTGGTTTCGCCTTCGATCTCGATGATCTGGTCGCCGCCCTGGATGCCCATCAGGAACGCGGGCGTCCCCTCGATGGGCGAAACCACTGTCGGGTAGTGGTCACGAATATTGATGGTGATACCCAAGCCGCCGAACTCGCCCTCGGTGGACATCATCAGATCCTCGTAAAAACTGGGCGGCAGATACTGGGAATGCTCGTCCAGGTAATCGAGCATGCCGCCGATGCCAGCTTCGAGCAACTCGTAGGCGTCCACATCGTCCACATAATTGTAGAAAACCCGCTCGTATACGCCGCCCAGAATTTTCAGCCCATCGAGGAACTGTTGCCGGTCGTTGCCGCGGGCCGCGTCGTTGGCCTGCACGGTACCGTGCCACCCCGCAACCAGCACGAGGGTGAAAACGGCCATCGTGAGGATGGCGCGACGGGGTGATATAGTGAGAAACCTCTTGGCGGCGTTCATGTTGTACTGTCTCCCGTGAATGGAGGGGGCTTCGGTTTCAGGCACATGATAAGCGGATCAGAGACCGTCCAGCAAATCGTGTTCCAAAGAACGTAGAATACTGATGGCTTGTTCCAACATCATGGCGGGATTCTGGGTGGCATCGACAACCCGGAAGCGTGAATCGCCGACCTTGGACATAGCGTGGTAGGACGTGTAAACACGATCGTGGAAGTCTGCGTCTTCCTGTTCGAGCCGATCCTGGTCGCGATTCGCGGTACGTTTGCGTCCTTCTGCGGGGGGTAGCAGGCAGAGCAGAGTGAGATCCGGCACGGCGTCGGCCACGGCGAAATCGTTGAGGACGGCAACCTGGCCCTCCCCCAGCCGGCGACCGGCGCCTTGATAAGCGACCGAAGCGTCCGCGTACCGGTCACAGAGTACGACACGACCGGCCGCGAGAGCCGGCATCACGGATTCGCGGACGAGTTGGGCGCGGCTGGCGACCATGAGCAGCAGTTCGGTCTCCGCACGCAACTCGGACAGGGTGGGATCGAGGAGGATCTCGCGGATCCGCTCGCCGGTAGGCGTACCGCCTGGCTCACGCAACAGGACGGGGGCCACGCCACAGGCGGCGAGACGATCGGCCAGGGTCCGGATCAGCGTGGACTTGCCGCTGCCCTCCGGACCCTCGAAGGTGATCAACAGGCCGCGTCGCGGATCAGACATCGGTGCGATCCGCCTGGTCGGGGGGCGTGGCGTCGGCCAACTGCACGGCGTCGTCCTCTTCGGCGAGCTTGCGGGCGGACGATACGATCCGCTGCAGGGTCGTCCAGAGTGTCACGACGGCCAGGAAGAGCAGAACCAGTTTCAGGATACCGTGGCCGAGAAGCATGCCGGCGATGAGCAGCACCATGCGCTCGGGACGTTGCAGCCAGCCGCCGAAACAGGTCGTACCCAGGCCCTCGGCGCGGGCGCGGGCATAGCTGGTGGTGATCGAGCCGATCAGGGTCAACATGATCAGGATCACGGCGGCGGAGTCGGGTCCGTTCAGGACTTCCATGTAATACCACGCGAGTCCCGTGTAGACCGCGGCCTCGGCGAGGCGATCGAAGTTGGAGTCGAGGAAGGCGCCCTGTCGCGAGACCTTGTTCTGCAGGCGGGCCAGATTACCGTCAAGCATGTCGAAGATCGAGCCCACGAGCAGCACGATACCACCCAGGAACAACGCGCCCTTGGCGGCCACCCAGCCGGCGAGAATGCTGATCAGGAGTCCGATCAGGGATACGCCGTTGGGTGTGAGTCCCATGCGATCCAGGGCCAGTACCAGGGGACGAATACGCTTCTGTGCCCACGCTCTCATTTCCTTGCGATCCATCGTTCGCTCCTTCCGTATATCGTCAGTCGTCGACATTGCCCCGCATGACCAGAACCAGTTCGCCCTTGAGACGGGGACCCGTCATTTGCTCCAGAAGTTCGGCTGCCGTGCCGCGTAGCGTCTCCTCATGCAGCTTGGTGATCTCGCGGGCCACGGCCAATTCGCGCTCGGGCGCCAGTTCGACGAGGGCCGCGAGCGTCTTGCGGATGCGGTGGATCGATTCGAGCATCACCACCGTACCGCGCTCGGCGATCGCCTCGCCGAGAAATTTTCGTAGTCGACCCGACCGTCGCGGCGGATAGCCGACGAACAGGAAACGGTCGGTCGGAAAGCCGGCCAGGATGAGGGCCGCGAGCACGCTCGACGGGCCCGGCACCACCGACCAGGTCATATCCTCTTCACGCAAGGCCTGCAACAGCACGTAGCCCGGGTCGGCAATGGCCGGCATGCCGGCGTCGCTGACCACCGCTACGCGCTCGCCCCGTCGCAGACGCTCGATGATCCTGGGCGCCTGGCGGGTCTTGTTGTGATCGTGATACGCCTCGAGTCGGGACTTCAGGTCGTACCGCGTCAGCAGACGTCGCGTGCGCCGGGTGTCTTCGGCGTAGACCACGTCGGCGGTGGCCAGGGCGGCGAGTCCCCGCGGGGACATGTCGTCCAGATTGCCGATGGGCGTCCCGACGAAGATGCAACTGCCCGCGGGAAAGTCCAGCTCGGGCAGGGAGGAGGCGTCCATGATCAGCTCCCATCCAGGTCGGGCATGGGCCGACCGGGAAAATGTGCCGTCGGGATGGGCAGCCACTTGAAGGCCTGTGCCTTGACCCGGGCCGCGACCGCCGCCACGAGATCCGGCGCGAAGCCAAGCGCGGCGAGCTGTCGCGCGCCCAGTCCCTCGTCGACCAGGGCGTGCAGGATCTGGTCGGCCGCTTCATACGTGTAGCCCAGTTCGTCCTCGTCGGTCTGACCGTCCCACAGGTCGGCGCTCGGCGCCTTGTCCAGGACTGCGCGCGGCAGATCGAGGTACCGCGCCAGGGCGCACACTTCGGCCTTGTAGAGATCACCCAGGGGGTTCAGCGCGAAGGCGGCATCACCGAAAAGCGTCGCGTAGCCCAGCAGGGTCTCGGTGCGGTTGCCCGTCCCCAGGACCAGAGACCGATCACGGGCCGAAACGTCGTAGAGGATGATCATGCGACAGCGAGCCATGACATTGCCGCGCCGCAGCCGGGCATCGTCTGGAATGTCCGGGAGAAAAGCATCGACCATGGGGGTAATGTCCCGACGCTCTAGTTCGATGTTCAGCGACGCGGCCACGGCCTCGGCGTCGGCCAGCGAGGCCGGGTGGCTGGCCTGGTAGGGCAGCGCGACCCCGTGCACGTGCTCCCGGCCGAGAGCCCGCACGGCCAAGCCGGCCGCAACGGCGGAATCAATGCCGCCGGAAAGACCGATGACGACACCCCGGGCGTCGGCGGCGGCCACGGTCTCCACAATAAAGGACTCGGTGATCGCGGCGGCTTCGGCGGCGGGAATCAGCCAATCCCAGTTGTAGTCTTCACGCATCATGTCTATACCTTACGCCACGTGGAGGGCAGCAACAGGACAAGCACGGTGTAGAGCTCGAGCCGCCCGATGAGCATGAACAGGGTCAGCAGCCACTTCTCGATTCCGGTCATGAAGGCGAAATTGCAGGTGGGGCCGACGTCGCCCAGGCCGGGACCGATGTTGCCCAAGGTGGCGGCGGTGGCGCCCACGGCGGTCACGATATCGCGCCCGGCCATCGTGAGGGCCAGGACACCGAAGACAAAGACCAGCATGAAGAGCTGGAAAAAGCCCAGCACGCGCGTCGGCAACGACGCCGGCAGGGAGCGGCCGTTGAACCACAGGGTATAGACGGCGCGCGGGTGCAACAACTTCTTCATCTCCACGTGCGCATGCTTGAGCAGCAGCAGGACGCGCATCATCTTGATGCCGCCACCGGTGGAACCGGCGCAGCCCCCGATACACATGAGCAGCAGCAGGACGGCGTGGGTCAAGGGCGGCCACAGCGCGTAGTCGGCCGTGCCGTAACCGGTCGTGGTGCCGATGGACACCACCTGAAAAACAGCGTCCCGGACGGCGCCGGGGATGGAATCGACCGACCCGGCCAGCATCAGCGCCATCAGGATCAGGCACGAGCCGGCAAGCATCGTGACGCCGTAGAAACGGAACTCGTCATCGCGGCCATAAACCCTGACCTTTCCGGACAAGGCCAGGTAATGGAGGCTGAAGTTGACACCCGCCAGGAACATGAAAACGGTGATGATCCACTCGACCGCGGGCGAGCCGAATCCGCCGACGCTGGAATCGAGCGTGGAGAAACCGCCCGTGGCCATGGTGGTCAGGGCGTGACAGACGGCGTCGAAGGGTCCCAGGCCCCCGACCAGAAACAGCAAGCCCGCCTCGAGCACGGTGAACATCAGGTAGACGCCCCAGAGCAGACGGGCCGTCTCGCTGATGCGCGAGGTGAGTCGATCGGGTGACGGTCCCGGGGCTTCCGCCCTGAAGAGCTGCATGCCGCCCACCCCCAGCAGGGGCAGGATGGCCAGGGCCAACACGACGATGCCCATACCGCCGAGCCACTGGATCAGCGAGCGCCAGAAAATGACTGCGTGATGGCTATGACATACATCCTCGATGTCCGTCAAGATGGTCGAACCGGTGGTGGTGAAACCGGAAATGGACTCGAAGACGGCGTCAGTAACGGCGGGAATGGTACCGGTGATCAGGAAGGGCAGGGCGCCGAGCAGACCGACGGCAATCCAGCCCAGGGTGACGATGGCGAACCCCTCGCGATGACGCAGCTCCTGGTTGTGCCGACCCAGAAACATGAGACACCAGCCGAGTATGACCCCTAAGATCCCGGTCATCAGGAAGGCGTGCCAGTCACCCTCGCCATAGATCAGGTCGACGATCAGGGGCAGCACCTGCGCGCCTGCCGTCAGCAGCAGGAGAAAACCGAGTACCCTCCCAACGCCACGCTTGTTCATCTATTTGCCCGCCGTGAAAAACTTTTCAACCTCGTTGACGCCTTCAGGCAATGCGAAGACCACGACCTCGTTCCCGGCCTGCAGGATCGTGTTGCCCCGCGGTGTGATCACGTGACCACGTTTCAGCACGGCACCGATCACCGCGTTGCTGGGGAATTTCAGCTGGGAAAGCGGCTTGTTCAGGCATTTGAGACCAGACTCGAGATGGAACTGCAGGATTTCCGAACCGCTGAAGCCCAGGCTGTGCGTGCTCACCACCGCGCCGCGCTTGACGAAGCGGGCGATGGCGTCGGAGGTCGAGAGCCGGGGCGAGATGGCCGCGTCGATGCCCAGCAGGGGCAACAGGGGTACGTAGTCGGGTCGGTTCACCTTGCAGATGGTCTTGGCCGGTCCATGATGGTGAGCCAGCAGACAGGCCATGATGTTGGTTTCCTCTTCCCGGGATACCGAGACGAATCCGTCCATTTCGCCGACGCCTTCGCTCTTGAGGACTTCCAGATCGGTGCCGTCGGCATTGAGGACCATCACGTTGTGAAGCTGCTCGGCCGCCCGCGCACACTTCTCCTCGTCGCTGTCGATGAGCTTGACATTGATGCCGTGGGTCTCGAGATCGCGCGCCAGCTGCAACCCCGTGCGATTGGCACCGATGATCATGACGTTCTGCAGCCGTGTCGACGGCGTGGTCATGTAGGTGAGCGCCTTGTCGACGGCACCGCGGGCACCAG
The DNA here is from genome assembly GCA_964476155.1 of uncultured Fibrobacteraceae bacterium. Taxonomy (GTDB): domain Bacteria; phylum Krumholzibacteriota; class Krumholzibacteriia; order LZORAL124-64-63; family LZORAL124-64-63; genus JAHIYU01. The sequence goes on along the minus strand of CAYYYS010000019.1, from coordinate 8,455 downwards.
CTACGTAGACCTGGTCACCGGGCTGGATGATCGTGTCGCCGTGGGGAATCATCGTCTCGCCGTCGCGCACGAGCGTGATGACCAGGGCCCAGCGCGAGCCGAGTTGTTTTTCGAGATCCGCCAGGGAGTGGCCGGTGACGACGGCTCCATCGTCGACCCGCGCCCCCACCACGCGCACGCGACCGCCGGCAAACTCGTAAACGTCCGTGGCGGCGTGTTGCCAGAGGATCTCGCGCATGGAACGCACGGCCTCGAGATCGGGATTGATGGCCAGGTCGATACCGTCGAAGACCAGATGGCCGGAGCGGTAGAAATCGCCGGAACGCACGCGGGCCACCTTGACCTTGGCGCCCATGTGATGTGCGGTCAGGCAGGCGATGATATTGGATTCGTCCTTGTTGGTCACGGCACAGAAGAGATCGCAGTCCGCCATACCGACTTCGGACAGGAAGGTCGGGTTTACGCCGTTGCCCTCGAGCACACGGCAGTCCAAATGCTCCTGGGCCCGCAACATGCTGTCGTGGTTCAACTCGATGACCACCACGTCGCGCTCGCGCCGGCTCACCCGTCGGGCGAGGTCGTCGCCCACTGCGCCGGCTCCGACGATCACGATCTTCACGCGGTTTCCTCCACGTAGCTGTTCAGGGCGTCCAGCGTATGTTCGATCTGGTCGTCCCCGACCATGAGATTCGGCACCAGACGCACGCGACCGGCGCCGAATGCAACGCCGTGCACACCCCGGCCGCTCAGGTGGTCGAGCAGGTGCTGCTCGTCCGCCGTCCGGTAGATGACGATGTTCGTCTCCACGGCATGATCCAGGGTGATGGCCGAGTTGTCCAGACCTTCCGCCAGTCGTCCGGCTCGACGATGATCGTCGGCTAGGCGGGGCAGATTGTGCTCCAGGGCGTACAGACATCCCGCCGCCAGGATCCCGGCCTGACGCATCCCACCGCCAAAGAGCTTGCGCGCCCGATGCGCCCGGGCGATCACCGTGCGCGGTCCGGCCAGAATCGACCCGACCGGGGCACCCAGGGCCTTGGAAAAACAGACGCTGACGGTGTCGGCCGGAGCGGCCAGATCCGCCAGGGAGAGACCACCGGCCACGTGGGCGTTCCAGAGGCGGGCGCCATCCAGATGGAGAGCCAATCCTCGCGCATGGGCCTCACGACCGATTTCGATCACCGCATCCTGGGGCTGGACACGCCCCCCGGAGCGGTTGTGCGTGTTCTCCAGGCAGATCACGCCCGGTAAGGCGCAATGGCTGTCGTCCGGGTTGAGATGGGGCTCTATGTCCTGCCACGTCAACACACCGCCACGACCCTCGATGGTGGTCATCAGCAATCCGGACAAGGCGGCGGGAGCGCCGGCTTCGTAGCGATAGACGTGAGCCCCGTCCTCGCAGATCACCTGGTCCCCCCGTTGTGACTGGGCCCTCAGGGCCACTTGATTGGCCATGGTCCCACTGGGGACGTAGAGGGCGGCTTCCTTGCCCAATAGATCCGCCATCCGCTCCTGGAGACGGTTCACGGTGGGATCGTCGCCGAAAACATCGTCGCCGACGGGAGCTTCGGCGATAACGCGGCGCATGGCCGTGTCAGGCTGAGTGACGGTATCGCTTCTGAGATCCACGAACTCCATGTCCACGAACTCCTTGCCAGGCTGTCGATGAGTTCAAAAGACACACCGGCCTTCCGTCCACGACGGTAAGACCGGTGCATATAACCAGATCGAATGTCAGGACCCGCGGCTGGACTCATTGGAACGGTAATTCAAATACCGCTCGCCGCGACCTTGTCCTTGAGCATCTTGGAAACCTTGAAGATAGGCACCCGGCGCGCGGGAACGGGCACGGCCTCCCCCGTGCGGGGGTTTCGGGCCATTCTTTCCTTGCGTTCCTTCACCTTGAAAGTGCCGAATCCGCGGATCTCCAGGTGGCGCCCTTGTACGAGAAGCTGGCTGACCTTGTCCAGGAAGAGATCCACCGTTTCGGCGACCTCCTTCTTGGTCAATCCTGTCTTTTGGGCGATATCCTCTACAATATCGGCCTTCGTCATCTCGAACCCCTTTCCGTTGATCCACCGCCGCCACCTACTGTCGAAGGTGCGACTTCCAACCCATCGTCCCTCATAACTGACTAGGAGTCAAGGGATTTTCGTCTTCTGCGGTCTTGCAGAATGCACGTCTGCGCGCATGCTCTTTTGCAAGACAGCACGTTTTGAAGACCTGAAAGGTACTATAGGGAACCAGAGACCATGGATATCGAGTGGGCAAAATACTTTAACACTCTGTATGTCAACCAGTTGTGGATTGTACTGCCTTGAGTACGTGAATGGCCCCCCCTTTGCAGTTACGGCAGGTGAAAGACTGCAACGGTGACACGCTCCACAACACGAAACTACACCAAGTCCACCGCTTGCATCATGCGTCCCCGGCTCGGTAACCTATTCAAGGAGAAAACGGTGGCTACTAAGAAACTCATGATCCTCATCTGCACCATCGCCGTCTTTGCGCTCGTCGGCTGCAGCAGCAACGACAGCGTCACACCGACCGCGATCGACACCATGCCCCCGGCCGTTCCGACACAGCTGATGGGTGATTCGTTCGAGTCGCAGATCGTCATCTACTGGGCACCCAACACCACGGATACCGATTTCGCCGGTTATATGGTGTATCGGACCGTGAATGATCGTGAAGTCTGCCTGACGCAGAACCCCAGCAGCCAGAACATGTACGTGGACACCAATCCTCGTGGCGACTACAACACCTACAAGGTGACCGCCGTGGATCTGAGCGGCAACGAGAGCGCCCACGCCAGCATCAGCGTACAGATGGACGACAACAACCACACCTACCATCCCGACCGTCCGTAGTCCCCCCGACTCTGGAATCGGTCACGAGCGAAGGAAGCCCCGCTGGGGCTTCCTTCCTCACGTATATCGGGATGATCAGGCGAAGAAACGGCTCACGAAATTGGAAATCTGCAGATACCATTCGCTCACGAAGATCACGCAGCGATAGAGCACCCGTTCCAACCCTACGTTCATCAGCAGGATGACGATCACAAAGCCGAAAGGCCGTAGGCTGGCGTAGGCGTCGGCCAACTCGCCTTTCAGCGTGGCCATCATGATCCAGCTTCCATCCAGGGGCGGCAAGGGGATCAGGTTGAACAGGGCCAGCAGGATGTTCAGCATGACTCCCCATTCAAAGAGCAGATGCAGGAACTTGTAACCCGTACCGAGGGTGACGCCGCCGGACTGGACCTGCTGATGCGCGATTCCCGCCAACAATCCCAGAAGGACGGCGAAAACACCGGCCAGGACCAGATTGCTCGCCGGCCCGGCGGCGGCGATGATCGCGTGATCGCGCATGGGGTTGCGTAACTGGAACGTATTCACGGGCACGGGCTTGGCCCAGCCGAACATGATGCCTCCGGGCAGGAGGGCCATGACCAGAGGCACGACGATCGTGCCGATGGGGTCGATATGCGCCAGGGGGTTCAAGGTCACGCGTCCCAGGCGCAGGGCCGTATCGTCCCCCAGGCGCAGGGCCGCCAAGGCATGGGCGCTCTCATGCACCGTCAACGAAAACAGTAAAACCAGGATGGGTATGGCGATGTCCATGTCTTCCCTTTTCAGGAGGGTCCAGGGCGGGCCGGCAGATCGCACCAGCGCGACCAGACCGTTTCGGTGTCGAGGGCTTCCAGGTGACCGGTCGTTTCGCGCAGCCAGGTCAGCGCGGCGCTGCGCGGGGCCCACAGGGCGGGGTCGGTGGGACCGAACAGGGCCAGGGTCGGTACACCTACCGCGCCTGCTACGTGCATCAGTCCGGTGTCGTTGCATAGGAACCGGTCGGACACGGCCAGCAGGGCCGCGCATACGCCGACGGTGGTGGGTGGAATGACCGCGACCCGCGCCAGGTCGGCAGGCGACAGCAGCCGGTTGCAGGTGGTGTTGAACCGTTCCATGACCTCGCCGTCCGCCGGTCCCTGGATCACCAGCATGGGCTTTCCGGCCGTGACGACTCGCGCGGCCAACTCGGCAAAGCGATCCGCGGGCCAGAGATTCTGTGTCTTCCCCGCTCCCGGATGCATGATCCAGAGCGGCCCGTCCCCCGGCACACCGCGTCTGATGTCCGCGGCCCGACTCATCTCCTCGGGGGCGGGCACCATGACCGTGTCGTGGTCGGCCGTGCCGATCCCAATAGCCGCCAAGGGGGCCAGGTTGTGATCGACGGCGTGACGGTCCGTGACAGGATCGGACGGCATCTCCAGGGAGAAGGCGTGGCGACTGATGTCGAAGCCGAAGGGACGGCTGTCGCCCCCGACAATGACCGGGGCGCCCGATACCGCCGCCAGAGCCGCGCTGGTCACCGACCAGGAGACCGAACTCAGTACAAAGGCCAGGTCGGGATCGAAGGTCCGTAACGCGCGGATGAAGGCCAGCAGGGGACCGGGCCGCGTACAGTCACGCTTGCTGAAGATGAAGAGACGATCCAGGTGTGGATTATGCAGCACCACGTCGCGATTGACGGGTGCGCAAATCAAACCGATCTCCGCTTCGGGGTACTGCTCGCGGATAGCGCGCAGGGCCGGCGTGGCGCAGACCATGTCACCCATCTGATTTTGCTGACGGACGATAAGAATACGGGTGGGACGCAGGGCACGTACCGCATGGGCGCTCAGCCGGGGCCGGCGCCACAGTCGCGCGATCAGTCCGGACACCGTCCGCTTGATACTTTTACGGATGGATCGATCCTTCACGAGATCTCCTGGCATCTTCGTTGCTCACTTCAGACCGGTCCCCAACGAAAGCAGCCGGGAGACATGGGTTTCTTGCGGAAAACAGCACAATTACTGCTGATGATCGTCATGACCGGTCTCTGCACCTACGAAATCGTGGCCAAATCCGGTTCATGGCCGGGTGGCCCTCTACCGGGGTGGTACGAGACGCGGGTCGTGGAGCGCCGGATTCCGTATATCCGGTGGACGGGCAACCTGCCCCTCGACGGGCTTATCCACGAGGGTCACGAAGCCGTCACCTACTATTCCTTCCTTCTGCGCCGTGGCCCCCGCGACTTCTCATTCGTTTCCAGGTCGGTCAGTAATCCGAGATATGCCTCGTGGCGCCAGGCGGGCACCTCACCCGCATCGACAGCCCGCGCGACACCACAGGACGGTTCGTCGCGATGCTGGCAGGTCGAGAAGCGGCACGACAGGGCCGGCTTCGTGAACTCCGGAAACAGATGGCGCAGGTCGACGGGGTCCACATCCCAGATGTCGAAGCCCCGGATCCCGGGCGAGTCGGCGATGTATCCACCGTCGCCCACCGCGAAGAGCTCCGTCCGCGTGGTCGTATGGCGGCCCAGGCCGGTCTTGGCCGTAACGTCGCCGACACGCAGATTCAGGCCCGTGGCCTTGGCCAACAGCGAGCTCTTGCCCGTCCCCGACGCGCCCAACAGCAACGAAACCTGGCCGCGCAACGTGTCGTGGAACGCATTCACGCCCTCGCCAGTCTCGGCCGACGTGCGCAGCACCTGGTAGCCCAGGGTCGCGTAGTGGTCCCAACGATCGTCACTGGCCGACGCCGCGTCGAGGTCGATCTTGTTCAGGCAGAGCACGCCGGCGACCTCGAAACGCTCCGCCGCCGCGAGCAGGCGGTCGACGAATCCCTTCATGGGCGCGGGCTGGAGCAGCGACTGGACGACGATGATCTGGTCGAGATTGGCCATCATGACCTGCTCGGTACGGCCGCGATCACGGCGCGAGGACGCGCGGGAAACCTTGTTGGTACGCGGGAGAACCTCTTCGATCACGCCCGACGGCGTATCACCGCCGGCGTCCGCCACCACGCTGAAACGGACACGATCACCAGCCACCGCGACCGTGCGCGAGCGCTGGCGCCCCTGCTTGAGCCGGCCCCTCAACTTGCACAGATATTCGTCGTCCCCACTGCGGACGGTGCAGTACCCGCTATGGGATCGTATGACGATACCCTCACACGAAGATTCCACCTTGTCCCGCATCAAGATCCGACTCCAGACCGCCGGGAGGCGGTTCCAGGCTGAAAAGCGCCTTGAGGTTTCAAATGTCATTGCTTAGCTTTGAAATGGTACAGTGCTTTCGTAAGAACATCCAGCCCGATAGGTGGTGTCAATGGACATCCAGGAAGTCCTCCAGCTCACGTCCCCGAACCGTTTCATCCCCGAGCTCGAGGCAACAGACAAGGAAGGCGTCCTCGCCGAGATGGCCGACGCCCTGGTCGCCGATTCCCCGCTCCGCAACAAGGAAACCATCCTCGAGATGCTCAAGAGCCGTGAGGCCCTCGGCAGCACCGCCGTGGGACCGGGCGTGGCTTTCCCGCACGGCCGCACCCTGGCCACCCAGGATCTGATCATCATCGTGGCGCGCTCGAGCAGGGGCGTAGCCTTCGATTCGACGGACGGTGGACCGACGCATCTGTTTTTCATGCTGATCGCGCCGCCCCAGGACACCGGCAACCAGTACATCAAGTCATTGGCCGCCCTGACCGACAAGATGCAGGACGACGCCGTGCGCGACGCTGCGCTGCAGGCGGCCGACTACGATTCCTTCTGCACAGTGATGACGGAGGCGTAATACATGAACCGACAGCTGGTCCTGCTGGTCTCCATCCAAAACCTGGAACTGCAGCTTCGCGACGCCCAGGACAAAGACAAGGCGAAGGAGCTCGCGTCCATGGGTTTCCCCCTGGACGAGGATAAGATCAAGCAGGATATCGAAGGGCTGCTCGCGCAGGTCGAGCCCCGTCACAAGGGATACTACAAGCGGCTCAAGGCGAAGTACGACAACCCCGTGGTTCCCGTATGGGACGGCCACTGCACCGGTTGCTTCGCCAATGTTCCGACCTCGTTCTCCTCGGTGCTCCACGAGAACAAGGTCATGAATTGCGAGAGCTGCGGCCGGGTGCTCTTTGAGCCCTAGACTCGATCGGGCCGAAGGACTCATCTGACCAGTGCATATATACGGAGGGGCGGTCCATACGGACCGCCCCTCTTTGCCGGGCCAGCGTCACGGGCAGGGAGGATGCCCCGGCCGGCCCTATCGATGCGTTGGCGTATCAGCCGCGCTACGCGTCGGCTGCATACGACAGGCTTCGTGACAGCGCGCTTGCGCGTCGTCACGAAGCTACTCGATGCCGGATCCCGTCAGCGTTTCCACCGCGGCGGTGATCTGTCCGGCCTCTTCCACCAGCTTCTTCTTTTCGCCGCCGTCGTCACGCACGCCCAGGTCGGACCGCGTCCACTTGTTGGACGACTTGATGCTGGAAGCCTCGGCGTCGTTTTCCCAGTCGATCCCGGGCTCCTTCATGAACACGTAGTCGTCACCGTCGTGATCGATCATCACCAGGTCGCCGCGGCGGATCTGCTCGCTGCAGATATGATGCGAGATGGGCGTCACGACGCGCATCTCGACCACGCGCTTCAGGGGTCGCGCGCCGTACTCGGGGTCGGTGCCCTCTTCGACCAGTTGCTCCTTGGCCTTGTGCGTAACCTCCAGCAGAAAAGGCTCGGCACTGCCCAGGGCGCGGTGATGCACCTGGGAGATGAGATTGTCCAGGATGGCGAAGAGGTGATCGCGCTTGAGCGTGTGATAGGTCACCAACTCATCGAAGCGGTTGAGGAACTCCATGGGGAAGATCTTCTTGGCTTCACGGGAGACGGCGCCTTCGATGTCCTGATCGAGCTGGTTCATGGTCTGCCCGGCCGAGAAGCCCATGGCATTGCCGGAGAGGTGGGTGTTCATGGCCTGGCTGCCGACGTTGGTGGTCAACACGATGATCGTGTTGGTGAAGTCCACTTCCTCGTTGTTGGCCAGCACCAGGTGTCCGTCCTCGAGAATGCCGAGCAGCGTGTTCCACATCTTGGGATGGGCCTTCTCGATCTCGTCGAAGAGTACGATGGACAGCGACCGGTCGGAATCGCTGGGGAACATCTCGGCCAGCTTGCCGCCCTCTTCGCTGATCATGCCGCTGTTCTTCTCGGTGGCCTTCAGGTGATGCTTGTCCAGGTTCTCCTGGGCGAGCAACGGCCTGATCTCCCCGCCCACGTAGCCCGGAGGCGAGCCCAGCAGCTTGGAGATGTTGTAGTGGGCCGAAAATTCCTGGCAGTTTATGCGGGTGTAGGCCCGGCGGTCGCCGAAGATGGACTCGGCCAGACAACGGACCGTCTCGGTCTTGCCGACGCCGGTGGGACCCATGAACATCATCGTCAGCAGGGGCCGCTCGGGATCATGGATCCCAGCGATGAGACGGCTGAAGGAATCCGAGATCTTCTCTGCTGCCGCGGGCTGTCCGATCACCATGCGATCCATGCGTCGGCTGAAACGGCGCAGCTGTTCGTTGACCACGCCAGCTTTCAACTCTATCACTGCCGACTCCTCGGTTGCTATTCTAAGGCGGACTCCCCGCTTCCCGCCGTC
>CAYYYS010000018.1:0-50223 GCA_964476155.1 uncultured Fibrobacteraceae bacterium | reverse complement strand
CACGACCACCTGGACCACAACCAGGGGCTCTGCCGACTGAGCTACATCCACCACCGACGAGACTGTGTCTGGCGCGCCTGGCAGGATTCGAACCTGCGACCGCCGGATTAGAAGTCCGGTGCTCTATCCAACTGAGCTACAGGCGCGTCGATCACTGTGCGCCCGCGCTCATGGGCGCGGACGGGAATAATGGGCCACGTCCGGGGACGTGTCAAGACCACGCCATGAACTCCGTGGATATTGGTCGGGGCGAGAGGATTTGAACCTCCGACCCCCTGCTCCCAAAGCAGGTGCGCTACCGGGCTGCGCCACGCCCCGACCAGACTTCCACCAGCGGCCGGCGGGACAGTCACCATCCCCTCGGCCTCGGTACTCACGACGCGTATTGAGCAATTGCCGCTCCCCCACACGCCATCGACCGACGCCGGGGTAAGATATGTGCCTACCGCCGCTTACGCCACGCCAATGGATAACAGCCGCATACCGGGCTGTCAATCCACGTTCACTCACCGGGGCCGTAGGCGCTCCGGGCGGCGTCGAGCAGCCGTCGCAGCGCCTTGCCACGGTGGCTCAGGGCGTTCTTCTCCCCCGACGACATCTCCGCCAAGGTTCGTTCCCCGCCCAACGGACGAAACACCGGATCATAACCGAAGCCCCGTGCGCCACGAGGGACGCGGGCGACCTCCCCGAGAAGCTGCCCCACCGCCGACAAATCACACCAGACCGCCTCGTTGACGGCGTGCCCCGGTGCGTCGGCCGGCAGACCGGTCGGCGTGATCCGCGTGGGCTCGACGGTGTCGTCGGGACCCGGCGCGGTCCAGATGCGGGTATCGGGCAGGCGCATGTCCGTGGGCTCGCCGCCTTCCGGGCGACGCCCGTGACAAACCGACGCGGTCAAGCGATCCCAGATCCCGGCCACCCGCGCCGTATCGACGCCCGGCGTCCGGGGCGGGGCCTCGACCTGGGCCAGGTAGTCGTCCCAGATCGCCTTGCGGTCGATCAGTCCGTTCCAGAAAACATCCTCCGTGGCGGGATCGGCCACGTGAATGGCGCGGCGGAAGGGATTGTGCAGCCAGCGCAGCTTGCCCCGCGGTCCCGGCGCGGCGGTGGCGTCCAGGTCGCTCACCGACGGTCGCGGGTCGATCCACGACACGGCGGTCAGGAAAGAGGCGCGGCGATACGCGTCGGGCACGTCGGCCATCATCTCGCTCAGCAGCTCGCAGTTGCTCGCGTAGGTGGCGCCCGGCCCGGCAAAACGCGCGGCGAAGATGTCGGGCAGTCCACCCAGGGCCTCCACGCGCAGACCCGTGTCGTCGGCCACGGCGATCTCGCCCGTGTAGGCGGCCGTCGCCACGGCCTTGCGGCAGGCGTTGCCCAGGATGGTGGTGCCGTCCTCGATCACGTCGGGCAAGCCGGGATAATCGGCTGCCGAGCGGATGTCGAACGGAAGATCAGCGAAAATTTCGCGCAGCTCGCGCACCTTGTCGGCGTTGCGGCTGGCGATGACGACGACGCGGTTCCGGCTGGCCACCCTATCCCTCCATAGCCTTGTGCTGGAGCTGGATGAGCTGCTTGATGCCGTCGTCGGCCAGGTCGAGCATGCGGTTGAGCTGCTCGCGGGTGTAGGGACGCCCCTCGGCGGTGCCCTGCACCTCGATCAGTCCGCCGCCCTCGGCCATGACGATGTTCATGTCGGTCTGGGCCCGCGAATCCTCGCTGTAGTCCAGGTCGATCATCACCTCGCCGTCGATCACGCCCAGGCTCACCGCGCCCAGCAGTCCCGACATGGGATGGTGCTTCAGGTTCAGCCGCTTCAGCGCGTCGTAGAGCGCCGCCGAGGCGCCGTTGATCGACGCACAACGCGTGCCGCCGTCGGCGCGGATCACGTCGCAGTCCACGGTGATGGTCAGTTCGCCCATGGCCTTCAGGTCGGTCACCGCGCGTAGGCTGCGGCCGATCAGGCGCTGGATCTCCATGGTGCGACCGCCCTGCCCCTTGGGGTTGGCGGCCTCGCGGCGCGTGCGCTCGCTGGTGGCCCGCGGCAGCATGCCGTACTCGGCGGTCACCCAGCCCTGCCCGCTGCCCCGCAGCCAGCCCGGCACGCCATGAGAAATGGAGGCGGTGCAGATCACGCGCGTGTCGCCCATCTCGATCAGCATCGATCCTTCGGCGTGGGGCAGATAATCACGAGTCAGACCGACCGGTCGCATCTGCCAGGGCGTGCGATCATTGTAGCGCTTGCTCAAGGGGTTTCCTTTCGGGTCAAGCCGCCGTCCCAGGCGGCCTCGTTCACGTTCACCGTATGCACCTCGTCAATGGCGCGGCCCAGAAATCTGGCACCCACTTCGCGGAACATCCAGGGTAAATCGCTCAGGTAGAATTCCAGCTCGCCGCCGCCGTTGGCGGGACGACGCAGTCCGTGTCGCTCGAGATCGGTCTCCGCGGCCCGAGCGAGGGCTTCGGCCGAGTCCACCAGCGCCACGTCGGGCCCCATGACTTCGCCGATTACACCCTTGAGCAGCGGGTAATGGGTGCAGCCCAGGATGAGAGTGTCGACCTCGGCTTCGCGCATGGGCGCCAGGTACTCCTCGGCAATGCGACGGGTGACGTCGTGATCGAGCATCCCCTCCTCGGCCAGGGGCACGAACAGGGGGCAGGGCCGGGCCGTCACGCGCGCCTCACCGATAACCGCCGCGAGCTGTTGCTGGTACCGACCGCTTTCGATGGTGCCACGCGTGGCGATGATGCCGACGGGGCCGCCCCGGGTGCGCGCCAGGGCCGTGGCGACGCCCGGCGCGATCACGTCGAGCACCGGTACGGGCAAGGCTTCGCGCAGATAGTCGATGGCGAACGCCGACGCCGTATTGCAGGCCACGACGATCATCTTCACGCCATGACCCAGCAGGAACTGGGCGTCCTGGCGGGCGAACTCGCGGACCGTCCGCGAGCCCTTGGTGCCGTAGGGCACGCGGGCCGTGTCGCCGAAGTAGAGCAGATCCTCGGCGGGCAGACGCTTGTGCAGCTCGCGCAGAACCGTCAACCCGCCCATGCCGGAATCGAAAATGCCCAGGGGTCCCACTAGCGCCACCGCCCCAGGTCGAAGGGACGGCTCAGGTCCACGTGACCGGCCAGGGTCTCGACCTGGGCGCCGTCCACCAACAGCACGCAGCTGGCCAGTTCGGGAAAATTCCAGGCCAGGGTGCGCAGGATCACCGACAGGGTGGCCTGCTCGGACCCGCTGCCGCCGGGATGGGCGCTGGCCAGTTCACGCGTCCAGTCGACGACGACCTGGCCCGAGTCGCGGTCAAGGAAAACGCCGGTGGGACGAGCGTCGGGCGGCAGGGCGCGGTCGGTATTGCGTCCGGGATCGGTGTCGCAGAGCGCTTCGAGGACCGCTTGGATTTCGTCCTCGGTCGTGGCGTGGCTGGGCAACTGGAGTTCGCGGCTGACGGTGGCCTCGCCGTGGCTGTCCACGAAAAAGAGGACCACGCCGCGCGTGCCCGCCAGTTCGCGGGCGCCGATATCCTGGGTCAGGGGCACCAGCCGCAGTTCCTCCCCCGGTCCGCTGCTCAGGAACCAGGCCAGAAAAGCGGCGACGACCGCCAGCACCATGACCAGGCCCATCAAGGTCCACCAAAAGCCGCTCCCGCCGGCGCGCCGCCCGATTTCCGATAGGGTCATCATTGCTCATCCCCCCGCGCCCGGGCCAGCTTCAAGGCGATGGCGCGGCGGTAGTCGTCGACCACCAGGGCCAGGCCTTCGGTCAGGGTGTCCAGGTACGCCCGCGAATCGAGTTGGTCCGCTTCGTTGGGATTGGTGAGATAGCCCACTTCCACGACCACCGCCGGCATGTCGACGCCGCGCAGGACCCGCTGGGCCGTCTGGTGTACGCCGCGGTCGCGGGCGGCCGTCTGTTCGACGAGTCGCGCCTGCACCAGTTCGGCCACTTCGCGACTGGCGCCCAAATGGCGCCACTGGACACGGTCCCAGGGTACGAAAGTCGTCTCGCCATCCGTCGCTCCGGACATACCTTCGGTTCCGAAAGTACCGGGGTGCAGGATGTGGGTCTCGATGCCCCTCACCTGCCGGTCGAACCAGCCGTTGACGTGCAGGGACAGGAAGAGATCACCGCCGGCGCGGTTGGCGATCTCGGCACGGGTGTCCAGATCCCGGTCGTCATCGCCTTTGCGGGTCATGACCACGATAAAGCCGTCGTCCTTGAGCCGGTTTTTCAGACGCTTCGCCAGGGAGAGCACCACGTCCTTCTCTCGCAACCCGGATTCGCTGACACGACCGGTGTCGTCGCCGCCGTGGCCCGGGTCGATCACCACGGTCCGGATCTCTCGCAGACCGGTGGTCAGTTCGGCAGGCGCCGACATGTTCAAGGCGCCCCGCGGATCGAGATCGGGCAGACTCGATACCTCGGTCTCCTCGAGGGTCAGGATGATCTCCCGTCCATCGCCACCGCTCCGGGCGTGGCTGTGGCGAACCAGATCGCTGAACACCACGTCGATCAGCGCGTGATCGGATTTTTGCCGGGAGTTGACACGGCGGATCAGGCCGCGGGGATTGGCGATGCGCACCTCGCGCTGGTCCAGGATGCCCCCATACACTTTCAGGGTGACGACACCGTTGACGGGGGCGAGGGTCCGCCAGCCCAGCGGTTCCGCACAGAACACGCGCAGACTCGTGCTGCGTGTGCCCGTCTCCACACGCAAGCCGGTGATGTTGGGGCGCGCCGCGCCCGCGCGCAGCACATGGTCGACATGGTTCCAGGCGACGGGTTCGCCGATGGCCGGTCCCATCACGTCCACAACGAACGTCATGGGTAGCCAGATATCGCCGTCGAGGGAGAGGACCGGGATCGGCAACAACCGCTCTTCGCCGTCGCGGTCGATCAGACGGCTGCCGGCGGTGGCCGTGAACTGGCGGTCGCGGGCCTTCAGGGTGAGTCGATGGAGTTCGGGATCCCAGTAGCGGGCAGCGCGGAAAACGGCGACCACGTCGGCCGACGCCAGGTAGGTCTCCTGGGAACCGGGCAGCAGTCGTCGGCCCTGCACCTTGAAATCGTCGCGATCACGAACGAAAGTCACGGTCACGTCGAACGTCCCGCTACCCCGGTCGGTGCGGGGTGCCAACCCCTCCTCCCAGGCCAACGCGACGGTCGCGGCCAGCAGCAACAGGATCAGCGTGAACCAGCGGGGCATCGTCTATCCTCGTCCCATCTCGCGCCTGATGCGCATGTCGACGTCTCGCTTGGCCTTGGCGTGGCGCTTGTCGTGGGTCTTCTTGCCACGTCCCAAACCCATCTCCACCTTGGCCAGGCCCCGCTTGAAGTAGATCTTCAGCGCTATCAGCGTCAAACCCTTCTCATCGAGCTTCGGTTTCAACTTGCGCAGCTCGCGCTTGGTCAGCAGCAGCTTGCGGCGTCGCAGGGGGTCGTGATTGTCACGATGGGCCGGATCGTAGGCGCTGATGTGCATATTGACCAGCCAGACCTCGCCGGATCGGTAGTCGCCGTAGGCGTCGCCCAAATTGCACTTGCCCGCGCGCAGGGACTTGACCTCGGTTCCCTGCAGCACGATGCCGGCTTCCATACGATCGAGTATCTCATACTCGTGGAAGGCCTTGCGGTTTTTGGCGATGATCTTGATGCCCTTGTCGCCGCTCTGCGCGGTCATGGCCCGTACTCCTGTCAGGATGATGATTCTTGAACCCAGTCTGCAAAACTAGCACCCGGTTGGCGGACACTCAATCCGCAATCCCCGTTTTTTGTCCCTAGGGGTTGACAGAGTGGGGTACGCCCCCTAGTTTGGGACGCCGCGGAGCAAAGGGTGGATGTCCACCGCTCCTGCAAAATGTGGCTGCCCGGGTGGCGGAATTGGTAGACGCGCTACGTTCAGGTCGTAGTGAGGTTTATCCTTGTGGGAGTTCGAGTCTCCCCCCGGGCACCACCGTTTCAAAATCGATCAAGGACACGACACCGGTCGTGTCCTTTTTTTTACACGTTGGCGTATCAGCCGCGCGAAGCGTCGGCTGCATACGACAAGGTCTTGTCAGCGCGCTCGCGCGCCTGACAAGACCCTAATCGACGTAGCCGAGAGATTGGAGCTGGCGCTTGATGGCTTCGTCCATCTCCGCGTCCTCCGCCACCATGATACTGTCGTCGACAGCCGGTGCGAACGCCATATAACTCGGGATGCGGTTGTTCTCCAGCTGTTCGGCATAGCGCCGTCCATTCGGCGTCATGCCGTCGGTGATCACCACGCCCGGCATCTCTTCGCTGGGCGGCAGTCCCATGAGCGCCAGGATCGTCGGCCCCACGTTGATGATGCCCGTCCGATCGAAACGCACGCCCGGTTCGTGGATAGGGCTGCGGACGGCGTAGACACCCTGGGGGCGATGGGCCTGCACGCCGCCGACCCAGGTACCGCGCCGCTTGCGTGTGCCGTGGAAACCGTGATCCGAGAGGATCATCACCGGCCTGTCTGCGGGAAAGAGGGCCAGCATCTCGCCTAAAAGCTCGTCGCAGTATTCGTAGTAGGCGGGAACCACGGACGCGAAGACGGCCTGGACCGTCTCGTCGCTCGCTCTGCGACCGATCTCGGGGTGGTGGTAGTGCCAAAACTTGTGACAGGCAATGTCGAGGCCGCGAAAATAGACGCTGAATATGTCGTAGTCGGTCGTCGCCGCCAAGTGCTTGGCCATCTCCAGATACGAACGATCGCCTGCAATGATCACCCTCAGTTCGTCCAGTTGGTCGGCCAACGTCTCTTCGTGTCCCGCGAGCGGCTCCAGGTCGATGAAGCGTCCCAGCTCTGCCAGGGTGATGTCGCGATAGTCGACGACCAGGTCCATCAGTTCGTCACTCAGCTCGTCGGGTCGCACCAGCCCGGCCGGATCACGAAATCCCTCGGTCGTGTAGGAGCAGGCATCACTCACCAGCACACCGTTGATGGCGCTGGCCGGATAAGTGACCCACCAACCGATCACGCAGGCGGTCATGTCCACCTCTCCGGCGAGATGCCAGAAGGCCGGTGCGCGCCAGTCGCGGGCCGAGCTCAGCTCAGCGTCTATGCTGCGTTTGAATCCGCCGATGCCGTGCTGGTCTGGCCTCAGCCCGGTCGCCATGCTCGCCCAGATGAGCGGCGATTTCTGCAGCGGCGTAAAACTCATGTTGGTGCCCGACGCGGACTGGTCCAGGAAGCGTTTCATGACCGGCAGGCGTCCCGCCTCGATCAGGGGATCGATCTCCGCCCAATCGGCTGCATCGATACCGATAACCACGAGTTTGTGGGGACCGGGCAGATCGGCCTTGTGATCACAGGCGCCGACCGCGATCAGCAGGACTCCCAGGGTCACTAAACAGAATCCACGATATCGTAAAGAAATTTTCATGGCTTGGTCCAACCTAGTCGGTATTGCCTGTATTTTGCTCATCCTGATGATCGCTTCCGTTGGGAAGCAAATCACCTCTCCCCTTACCGCGTAAGAAGATACACAAATGCCCCCCGCCTGACCAGCACGGTCTGCGTCTTGCACGGATCCACCTGCGATCCAGTCGCCAAGACCGCAGTAAAGGACGATGTATGCGCTGGTTGGATATTGATCTCACTTGTCACGATGACAAAACCGTCGACGTATACCTGGAGCGGGCCCAGGCCCGCCGCGAGGCGCTGGTTGCCGTTCAACACGAATCCGGTCTGGACAGCCCCCAGGTCATGAGTTGCCTGGAAGAGATCGGGCAGCTCCTGTTCCGCGCCGCTCGTGCCGCCGACGAGACCGCTTTCGCTCCCGACCGGCAGGCCGCCGCCGCCAAAGCCTCGTCACCCACGTCCGGCGACAGGTACGGTTACCATCTGGTTGTCGATAAGGCCCACCTGAACCTGCCCTGGACCGCCCTGCATAACGGACTGCACTTCCTCATCGAGCAAACGCCCATCTGTGCTTCGTCGTGGGGGTCGCACCCCGACGCGACGGTCGCGTCCGCCCGTCAGTGGATGCGCCGTTGGGAGGACGATATCTTCACCCAATCGGCGCTCGGTCCCGTCTCGATCGGCGAACTCGTCGCCCGTTACCGGCCGGAAGACTGCGCCGAACCGTCGATCCTCTTCCTGGACGGGCAGGGCGACGGCGGCAGTGCCCACGGACTGATCGAACGCCAAATGCTGGACGGCGCCCTGGAAACCCTCACCGA
This sequence comes from uncultured Fibrobacteraceae bacterium, assembly GCA_964476155.1. Classification (GTDB taxonomy): domain Bacteria; phylum Krumholzibacteriota; class Krumholzibacteriia; order LZORAL124-64-63; family LZORAL124-64-63; genus JAHIYU01. The sequence goes on along the minus strand of CAYYYS010000018.1, from coordinate 42,026 downwards.
CGGCCGACGTCTGGCGCGTCTCGAGGTTCCGTCCGCAGCCCTGACTCCGGCGCGCCTCGCGCACACTTCCACCGCCTACAAGGCTTTTCACTTCTCGGGCGCCACGTCCGTGCCGCCGGCCGACCCGACATCGCCGATCACGAGCACAAGCTGGGATACGCCCACTCTCCCCACCTCCTACGACCAACAAGACGAGAGTGACCTGGAAGTTGTCGGTGTGGACCCCGTCACGTCCCTGCTGGACCAGATCAACGAGAAAGCCGACACTGGACGGTTGGCTCCCTGGACCGAGAGCGGTGCCCTGCAGGTGATGGCCCAGCCCGCCCAATGCTGGCAGCTCGACGACGGCCCCCTCCGCCCCGAGGATCTGGCCGGCGAACACGTCGCGCCGCCGCTGGTCTTCTCCAACAGCTACCTGAGTCTGGCGGCGCTCGGCGCCCGTTTCCTGAACGTGGGCACATCCGTGTTCGTGGGACCGCAACTCGCGTTGTCACCGGGACGGGCGAGCGAATTCGCCGCCGACTTCTATCACGCCCTGGCCCGGGGAGATTCGGCCGCGGAGGCCCTGCGCGAGGCCGCGCTGGCCTGCCGTCAGCGGTGGGGCGCCCATCATCCCGCCTGGCTGGCCTACGGGATCATCGGCAGCGGTACGTTGGCATTGCAATATCTCTAGAAATCAGCCGTGAGCGCCTCGACGGCCCGGGTCACATTGGCCACGACGGCGTCGATCTCCTCGCCGGTCGCATCGTCCAGGTGAATCCCCGCAACGACCACACACGTCCGGCCCGACGCCGCCGCCAGGGTCCGGGCGGCCTCGCGTGCCAGGGGTCCCTCCTTGTGACCGGGCGTCGTGATCAATTCGGTCGCCGGCTCACCCCCGAGACCCCCCGAGTGGGATACGGCCACCGCCCCGGCATGGACCGCGCCGCCCCCGATGTGGAGAATCAGGTCCCGTCCAAACTCACGCAGTTCCAGCCGAACCGACGTACGGCCCGTCCCCGCCTGGATGATCTGGGGGGTTTTATCCCGGATATCTTCGTGTGTCATCGATCCCCCTCCCGGCCAATCCGGTATCCGCTAAACGCAACAATTGCAGCGGAGACGCGTTCTGTGTTGTATTCTCCACTGGTTGGTCAACGTCACTTCCGCCGCTACCAAGGATAACATGGGTCTGTCCGAGTCCAGTGCTCAATTCGGCGCCGCAAGGCCGAGAGAATCCCGCACACGCTGGGTCCATCTGCTTGCTGCGCTCTGCACACTGGGGCTCTGCCTCTTCGCCGCCGTGGACGCGGGCAAGATGCGGCCCAACGACGGCACCGTCTGGCTGTTGGGACGCCCGGATGTGACCGTGGTCGAGGTCCCCCCCCGCCGCGATGGCGGCGACAGCCTGCTGGAGCCGGGCGACGTCATCCTGGGTATCGGCAACACCATGATCGAATCGCCCCAGGACGCGGCGCGCATCCTCAGCCGCCAGCAGACCGGCACGACCGTCCCCTACCTGGTCAGGCGCGGCGAGAACGTCCGCAGCCTGCCGGTCTCGCTCACCGGGTTCCGCACCGCCGGACGATTCTACATCTACTACGGCGTGCTCGCATTGGCCTACTGGGTTATCGGACTGCTCGTGTTCGTGCGCGGCAGCGAACAACAGGCGGCGCGGCTCTTTTTCCGCATGTGCCTGCTCTTCGCCATCTTCTTCATGACCAATCTCGACCGATCGAGTTATTTCTGGGGAGACATCATCACCCAGAACGCGGGCGCCATGTCGCGCTTCTTCCTGCCGGCGATCTTCCTGCATTTCTTTCTGGTCTTTCCCGAGAAGCGGATCACCCTGACGCGATGGCCGTGGCTGGAATCGGTGCTGTACCTGCTGCCGCTGCTCTTCTACATCGAATTCACCATCGATCAGTTCTTCGGCTCCCACGCGCCGCGCATCTACAACACGCGATGGTTGATCCTCGGCTCCTACTTCTCGGCCGGCGTGATCGCCCTGATCCAGAGTTATCTGCGCTTCAACGATCCCCTGCAAAAACAACGCATCCGGATCCTGACCCTCGGCACCCTGTCCGGTGTCCTGCCCTTCCTGGTCTTCACCGTGCTGCCGGGAGGACGCGTGGGCGACAACATCGCCTTCCTGGGAACGGCGCCCATGATCGCGGTCCCCCTGTCCTTCGGCTACAGCATCGCCCGTTACCAGGTGATGAAGATCGAAGTGCTGTTCAAACGCAGCCTCGTCTACACCACGCTGACCACCGGCGTCTACATTCTCTACGTGGGCCTGCTGTTGGGACTGGGCGCCATCCTGTTGAGCATGAGCGGCCAGACCAGCCAGGTGGCGGCGGTCACGGCGACCTTGGCGGCGGCCGCGGCACTGTGGCCCGGACGCGTCCACGTACAGGGCATCCTGGATCGCCGTTATTTCCGAAGCCGACAGAACCTGGCCGGCGCTCTCCAGGAGTTCAGCCGGGAAATCCCGCAGATCATCCAGCAGGAGGAGTTGATAGACCGCATCGGTGGCCGGCTCTGCATCCTGCTCGACATTCCCAGGCTGGCCATCTACCGCCCCGACATCGATAACACGGACGACCTCTGGCGTCTGGTCGGCGCGGTCCAATCCGTCAGTCACGTCGCCGGAACCGCCAACCAGATCCATGCGGACGACTGCCCCGGGCAACTCCAACTCGCCGCCACGGCCAAACGGCTCGAGCAGTTCAACGAGCCCTACTGGATCGAACAGCGCGGCACATCGCTGGGCATGCGGGCCGCCGCCACCCGCGAACAGGCCGAGTTGCTGCAACGACTGCAGGAGCGCGACCAACTGGCGGACGCGGGGATTTTGTTGCTGGTCCCCATGCTCGTTCATGGCCGACTGGTCGGCCTGATCGCCCTGCCCTCGAAACGGGGCGGCGACGAGTTTCATCTCCAGGACCTGGAGCTGCTGAGCATGGTGGCGGGACAGATAGCGCTGCAGCTGGAGAACACGCGCCTCTACGAGGAAGAACTCAAGAAACAAAAACTGGAAGAGCAACTCGGTCTCGCCCGCACCATCCAGAGCCGGCTGCTGCCCCGCGAAATCCCCACCATCCCGGGACTGGACCTGGCCGCCTGCAACATCACCAGCGCAGAGGTCAGCGGCGACTACTATGATCTGATCAAGCGCCCGGACGGCCAACTGGTCATCATCATCAGCGACGTGAGCGGCAAGGGCGTACCCGCGAGCCTGCTTGCCTCGAGCCTACAGGCCTCCATGCGCGCCCATTGCCAGACCTCCTGCTCACCAAGCCAAATACTCGAACGGGTCAACCTGTACCTGCACGAGAGTACGGACCCGGCCCACTTCGCGACCCTGTTCCTGGCCATCTTCGATCCCGCCGCCGGCACGTTGTGCTACAGCTCCGGCGGCCACAATGCGCCGGTGCTGCGCCGCACCGACGGCCAAATCGAGTTGCTGGAAAAGGGGGGACTCCCCCTGGGCGCCTTCGACTTCGGGAGCTACGAGGAAGAGACCATCACACTCGGCCCCGGCGACACCCTGTTCATGTACACCGACGGCTTGACCGAGACCCGCAACGGCACCGACGAGGAATTCGGCGAAAAGCGGGTCGAGAAGCTGCTGGAGAATCGTTCCGACCTCCCGGCGGCGCACCTGCTCGACATCATGCACAGCGAACTGAAGACCTTCTCCGGTTGCGACGTCGCGGACGACGACGTGACCCTCGTTGCACTGAAAGTTCATCATGCGGCACAAGGCAACAAATCCGACTCTGTCGCGTACCTGGAAGGGGCTGAAAAGCCCTTTCATGCTTGAGGAGCCTGTCTGATGAAAATCTCCGTGGCGGCAACACTGGCTGTCCTGGTTATTCTCGCCTTGGCCTTGCTGTTCCTGGGCGGACCAGACCGAGAATTCACGACCTCGTCCAACGAAGCCTATGAGCTGTACGAGACCGGGGTCGCGCAACTCTATGCCGTCCAGCGCCAGCGGGCCTTCGAGTCGTTCTCCGCAGCGACCGGGATCGACCCGAATTTCGCCATGGCCTGGGCCATGCTGGGCAACTCGCAGCAGCTCGTCGCCAACGACGACGTCGAGCACAGCGCGTCGATCGCCGACAGTCTGGCCCGACTGTTGCCGAACGATCTCGAGCGCGCCAAGGTGCAGCTCGTGGTCTCGGGCCTGCTCAGAGACACCTATGATGCCGACTCGTTGATGTCCTACATCCTGACCGAGCAGCCGCACAACCTGTTGGCCAACATCGCCAAGGCCAACATGCTTTTCTACAAGCGCGAGGACGGTGCGGCCGAAGCCTTCAACCACGTCCTCGAAATCGAACCCAACCATGCCGGCGCCTACAACATGCTGGGTTATCTGGAAGCCACATACGGCAACTACGAGAGTGCCCTGGAAAACCTGCGCAAGTACGCCTTCATGGCCCCGGATCTCGCCAACCCCCACGACTCCCTGGGTGAAGTCCTGTCCTGGATGGGACGGTACGACGAAGCCGAACACGAATTCCTCACCGCCCTCAAGCTCCAGCCGGATTTCCATTATTCGTTGGTGAATCTGGGCGAGGTGTATATGCATCGCGGGCAACTCGCCAAGGGGTTGAAAATCCTCGAAGGCGTGCGCGAACAGGTTTCGGGGACGCATCTTGAACGCAGGATCGATGAGTCCCTCATTCGCGCCTATTACTCCTTCGATCTTTTCGAAGAGTCCCTGGCGGCCATCGATACCTACGTGGAGCGCAACCCGGACACGACCGGCACCCACTACTACCGGGCCATCGCCGCCTTCATGCGCGAAGACGAGAGCGCCTGTCGCGACCATCTCGCCGAATTCCGGGCCAAACTGCTCGAGGGCAGCAACTACGATAATCCCCATGTCCTGAAGCACCTTTCCCGGATGGAGCACCAGTTCGCGGCGATCACCGCATGGACCCGCAACGAAAACGAAGTCGCCATCCGGGAATGGGACGCGGTGCTGGACCTGATGGACAACCCGGCGCCACACGAAATTTGGCGAACGCTGTGGCGGCAAGGTGAAGCCTATCTCACTCTCGGCCATACGGACGATGCCATGCAGTGCGCCATCAAGATCCTGGAAGTCAATCCCCGGTTGATCCGCCCGCTGCTGTTGCTGGCGCGCGCCGCCTTGGCCTCCGGTGAATCCGCCATCGCCCTGAAGGCCATCGAGCGACTGAAAACGATCATGCCCAAGGCCGACGCCGATCTGCCGGCCCAGCAGACCTATCGGCAGCTTCTGGCCGAGATCGCTACACCTGCAGCCTCCTGACAATCTTGCCTGCCAAAACACGTCTGGCCCGGTCTCAATGACCGGGCCAGACACTTTTGAGAGACATAAACCAGGCCTAGACTTCTTTGAAGAAGTACCGCCACAGACACTGGATGATCTTGTCGTAGGTATCCGGATACAGGGCCCAGATCGAAGCCGCCACCGAGCTCAGGAGGCTGTTGCCGTCCTGGGGCGTGAAGCAGAAGCCCGTGATCTCGTGGCCGTCCTCGGAAACGTGCAGCCCGTTGTAGGGAATCACCGTCTGGTTGAGAATGCGCCCGTAGAAGCCATGGTCGCGACCGAAGGAAAAGATGGCGTTGGCCGTCTTCTTGTGGGTCATGGCCACGCGGTCGTTCTCCAGGCATCGCTTCAGCAACTCGTCATGCGTGACCGGCTTCTTCACCTTCAGGTGGAATTGCAGGGCGTGCATGAAGTTGGTGTTCAGCTTGATGGCCGACGAGAAAAGCTTCAGGTCGTGGCCCATGGTGTTGAAGAGATGCCAGGCATCGCGGGCGTGATGGGTGCCGAAACGTTCGTCCTTGTGGGCACCGACCTCGGGGCTGGGCACGAAGTTGGCGTCCTGGCTGATGTCGTTGGAACGGCGGATGCAGACGAAGCGGCCCTCGATCAGGTTGTCGGGGTCGTCCTCCGCAAAACCGAGAGTCTTGATTATCAGCGAGAGGTTGTGGGTATTGCAACTGACCACCTGGACGTACTTGTCCGTCTTGTGGTCGAGGACCTCGTCGTTGATACCTCGGGCATACTGCTTGCCGAAGCCGAACTCGCTCCCCTGGGCGACGAAGAGATCGGTGTTGTCCTCGTAGTTCTTGTACCAGCGCTCTTTCATCTCGTTGCCCATGGGCGTGCAATCGATAACCACGCGTGACGATTCGAACGCATCCTCGGTGCAGACCGGGACATCGATGCCCAGTTTCTTGAAGCCGTCGATGCGGTCCTTGTCGGCTACGATACGGGCGCCGCGACGGATCAGGGCCGAGACCTTGCTGCGGTCGGTCAGAAGCGGCGTATTCTTATGGAAAAGCACGTCGTCCAGACCCAGCTGATCCTTGAAATGGCACAACAGACCGATCAAAGGCTCACCGATGGTTCCCGTCCCGACGACCAGGACGTTTTTCGTACCGTGCATTGATCCTCCCGAAGGGTTGATTACAAACGGAGAGACACTGCTGCTCGACAAACGGGACGGGCATCGGACAAAGTTAGCATATGCTACCACGCGTCCACGCATGCGCCAACGGAAATTGGCGCATTACTCGTGAGGCATGCGTTCCCGGGTGCTGACGAAGAATTTCTGGGCCGGATAAAGGCATAGATTGCTGACGCGACTGGTGTAGATGCACGCCACGTCCTTGATCTGCTCCCCAAAGCGGGACGACGTGCGTCCCTCGCGAAAGATGGAGCCCCAGATCGGATTGTAGGCGGCGGCGATGCGTTTTTTCATTAGGGCCCGCCGACCGAGGCTGGCACGGATATAGTCACGCAGTACGCTGACAGCCTCGGGATCGTGCGTGGGTACCGAGAGGAGATGGTCCCGCTCGAGCGTGAGATCCTCGATGGTATCCTCGATATGTTCGAGTTCACGAATACTCTCGAGCACGGGCCGGGTGGACAGGATCTCCTCCTCGACTTCGGGCACGATCATGGCCGTGCGCCACCCCACGGATTTCTTGCTGCGCAGGATGTCGCCATAGGTGTGATCACCGAAATAGAGGATACTGTCGCCGATACTGCCCAGCTTCGACTCCAGGAAGAAGGCGTCGCCGCCCGTATAGCATTGACCCTTGTCGTTGTCGAGACCGCGGACGCTGCCCGGCGGGACGGCGCGGCCCTTCCCCTTCTGCAGAAAAAAGCCGGGCTTGCGCGAGGAGCAGATGATCAGGTCGAAGAACCTCGTCCAGGACCCACCCCCGTTGCTCAGGATGTAGGTCATCACCGCGCCGGTATAGTCGGGCTCGGAATTCGTGAGCAGGAACAGCTTCTTGCCGGCCTCGCGGAACTTGACCAGCGTCTCCTCGAGCGCCGGGTCCTTGACGAAGTAGCGTGGCAGGTCGGCCATGATCTTGCGCTTGAGCGAGCCGTCGCGATGGATCGAGTCGATGGCATCGCGAATATCCTCGAACAGCACCTTGTAGCTGTTGGTGATGACCCCCGGCTCCCGATCCTTCAGGGAGATCAACGCCGCATAGAGCGATCCCTCGGGCAGGTCGAAAAGGGTGTCCACGACCCGATAGCGGCCGGCGGTCTGGCGGATGCGACTGCGCTTGTAGGCCGCGCGTCGCTCATCGTGCGAGAGGAGGACGCCACCGTGGCTCACGCGGGATACGTAGTTGTTGGCGTCCATCTTGATGATGTTGCCGAGCCGTTTGTCGATGATCAGGCCACGGCAGACCGCGGACCGGTCGTAATCGATCTCACGGATGAGTTCGGGGTATCCCTTGGTCTCGACCATCAGGTCGATGGCCATCTCGAAACAGAGTTGCTCGAAGACGTGATGGTTGTACAGCGCGAGGGTATGGTCCATGTCGAAACCGATGGCCGCGATGGAATCCATGCGCAGGTTGCGGTTGGCGTAGACCTGCTTGTAGGGCGGCAGATCGTCGCCCCGGGGATCCGGGGCGAAGGCATCGTGACTGGGATAGTGAAGGGACATATTCCGCCTCAAGAGATCATCCAATCGTACGGTCGGCTGCTCAGGATGGGATCAGGACAGGCTCCTCGGTGGGCAACAGATCAGCGTTCCAGTCCCCGCTGCGGAAGCCGGGGTACTCGGGGAACAGGGTCTCGGCCCTGCTGCGCCAGCTCTTGGCATTCCCGGTAAAGCCCAGTTCCTCCAGCATCCGACATCCCCTGACCCAGGCCGACAGATTGCCTTCGTCGGTGGTCACCGCGCGCAGGTAGTAACTCATCGCGCGACGGCCTTCCCCGCAGGTACAGGCGCAATCGGCCTTGCCCAGCCAAGCGTGAGAATACAGAGGTGCGATCGACAACGCCTGATTGAATCGCGCCTCGGCCGAGATGTGGTCTCCGGTCCAGGCATCCAGCAAACCAAGATAGCGCAGAGGATACAGGACCCGCCACTTGTCGGACGGACACTCCCGTGTCGCGGCCTCGTCGAGAACCGTCTCGAGATCCAACCGGGCTTGGTGCAACAGATCGGCCGCGCCGATAGGCGACAACACGCTCTCGTCGGAGTCGGCCAGCAGGACCGCCACGGCCACACCGCGACGATATCGTAGATACAGGTCGTCGGGAAAAAGATCAAGCGCCTCTTGAACGACGTCCAGGGCCCCGGTGCCATCCTGGCGAGCGAGACGGCAGGCGCTGAGCAGACCGGCCAGCTCGGGTCCATAGGCCAGATCGTCCATGGTGGAGCGGCTCATCTCCAGCACATACCCCCAGGCCCGGCCCAGGGACATCTCGGTCTTGTTCAGGCCAGCCACGGGCAGAACCTCGTCGTCGAGCATGACCAGGGTCTCGGCGGCCAGACGACAGGCGAAATAGGGTATGTAGGGATACTCGCGCGTGGCGTCGCGCAGCAGACGTCGGTTCCGTTCAAGACGTCCGGCCATACGCGCCGCATCACCCATGTCGTGCAGAATGGTCAGCGGACCGGGTGTGATCTCCAATCGACGCGAGGTGGCCCAGTTTTCCAGGGCGATCTCGATCGTCTCATGGACGGGATAGCAATACCGCACGTAGGGATGATTGCGGAAGAGACGCACCTGCGTGTCACTCTTCTCTCCTTGCGGGCTCTCGGACTCCACGACGGAAACCCGGTACCCGGCGATCGCGCCGTCGGACATGAGCTTCTGCAGTTCGACCGGACGGATGGGCTGCAGGCGCTCGTCGGCGTCGAGAGCCAGGATCCAGTCGCACCGCGCCTCGGCGAGCACCATGTTGCGCGCGGCGGCGAAGTCGTCATCCCAGGGGATGTCGATCACGCGCGCGCCGTACCCTTCGGCGATCAGGCGCGTGTTGTCGGTGGAGCCCGTGTCCCCCACGACGATCTCGTCCACCACGGCCAGGGCGGACTTGATGGTCTGCCCGATGGTGGCTTCTTCGTCCTTGGCGATCATGCACAAAGAGAGTGTTCTTCTTTTCATACGCAGTTTTACCCAACTCTTGAGATGGTGCCTGCGGGATCCGTCCCTAGCAGTGACCTGCTCATTGGTTCATGGTCCTTATCGAACTCTATCGACCCATATTCAGGGCTGTTGAACAAAAACTGCCAAGCAAGCTGTTGCCAACACGCCTTTCTTTCCTCATCATGGGCAGGGTCCGGTCGAGCACTGGTCATTGGCCCGCACACACAACCCGAAACGAGACATCGATGACCTCCGATCGGCGTCCCTTCGTCAGACCGTCGGATCGACTCACACCCGAGGAACTGAGGCGTCAGGATCGTCTGCCAGCCTTCGCCCTGCTGGACAATATCCGCAGCGTGGGCAACGTGGGCTCGATCTTCCGGACGGCCGACGCCGCCAATCTCGCCGGACTGTACCTTTGCGGCATGACCGCCACGCCGCCTCGCCCCGACATGGAAAAGACGGCCCTCGGCGCCACCGGGACCGTCCCCTGGGATTATTGGCTGAAACCCGAAGACGCCATCGCCGACCTGCGGGACCGCGGCATCACCGTCGTCGCGTTGGAACAGACGCCCGACGCCGTGCCCTACGATCGCTTCCCCTTTGACTTTCCCACCTGCTTCGTGGTCGGCCACGAGGTGGACGGCGTTTCGCCGGCGGCCCTCGCGCAGGTCGATGCGACGGTGGATATCACCATGGCCGGCGCCAAGAAGTCCCTGAACGTAGCGGTCAGCTTCGGGTTGATGGCCTTCGCAGTGAGACGTCGGTGGCTGAGCGGACGGGAGTCCGCCCCATGAAGTACGTCTCGCCCTGGCAGTGGGCACCCTTTCGCGGTATGGTGGCGGGACTACGGACCGTGCTCTGCGTTTTGCGCTTCGGCGACGCGGGGCTGATCCGCTCACTGGTCGCCGACAACAACCGGCGCGTCCACCGGTATCTCTCCCGGCGCGGCGCCGACACCATCCTGCTGATCCTCCCCCGCTGTGTGAAGCGCAAGTGCTGCGATCTCGACCCCGAAGGGTCGCTGGCGGGCTGCATCGATTGCCACGACTGCGATCTGGGCGACCTGGCGCGCACGGCCGCCGCCCACGACGTGAGGGCCCTGGTCGCCTTCCGCAGCTACATCGCCTACGCCATGGCCCGACGGGAACGTCCGGACCTGATCATCGCCACCGCGTGCGGAGACCGGCTGGTCAAGGCCCTGCGCAGCGTACCCGAGGTCCCGGCGCTCTTGTCCCCCTTGACCGGCATGGAGCGCGCCTGTGTCGACGCCACGTTCGACCGGGACTGGTTCGAGCACCAGATCGCGCAGGCCACCGCCGCCGGAGGTGAGCGACGTGTTCCGTGTACGCACCCTGGGCCGTAGGATATTCGGCCGCGATTTCGACTACATCCTGTTCACCCGTCCACGGCAATGGCCCATCCTTTCCGTACAGTTCGCCGTCGGCATCCTGTGTACCGCCGAATTCCACGAAACCGTCATGTCCAATTCGGTGCGCCGGCTGCTGATGCCGGGACCGGGTTTGTGGCTCCAGGGCGCGGTAGTGTCCTGGCTGGCCTGGGTGGTGTGCCTGAACGGCGGTACGCTGGCCTACAACAGTGCCTGGGACCGCGACACCGAAGACGTGGCCTATCTCAACGCCCCCCCCGTACCGCCTCGACACCTGGCATCTCTTTCGCTTCTGCTGATGGCGATGGCGGTACCGCTGGCAGCCATTATCGATTTCCGCTTCGCGCTCCTGACCGCCTTCTGCGTGCTGCTGTCCGTTCTCTATTCGCGTCCCCGACCGCGGCTGAAAGGGGTACCGGGTCTGGACCTGCTGATCAACATGGTCGGCTACGGCGCCGGCACGACGCTGGGTGGCCTGCTGGTGGGCCAAGCACTGGTCTATGGGGCCCCGGCCCCACCTACGACTTCGGGCTGGTTCCTGATCCTCGGCTTCTGTTTTCTCTTCGGTTCCTTTTATCCCCTGACGCAGATCTATCAGATCGAATCCGACCGGGCGCGCGGCGATCGGACCCTGGTCTCGGCCCTGGGCGTACACAGAGCCTTGAACCTGTCTTTCGCGTTGGGTCTGCTGGCGGTGGCCTGCCTGCTGATCGCCTGCGCGCCGTGGGACGCGCCCCTGATTCCACTGATCGTCGTCCTGGGCTATTGGCTGATACTGGTGGGACTATGGCGTGTTCGCGCGGACAGGATGTCTCCCGCACATCACGAGAGTTGGATGTACATCGCTCTGGTCATCTGGGGCCTGATCGACGTCATGATCCTCAGCACCCGATATCTGAACAGGTTTATCTAGCAGGCTGCTTGGCTAACCGTGAGCCCGCCAGCGGCTGTCGATCACGCCGCCCACGTTCACGCCCAACGCCGCGCACTCCCCCAACACCCGGTTGATGAGACGGGCCTTGCGGTCCAGCGGCAGGAACGCGCTCTTGAAGCCGTCGAGGATGATCTTGGTGATCTGTTCCTCGTTCAGGTTGTAGTGGACGGTGGCAAGTTCCAGCTCGTGGGTCATGGTGGTGCCCGAGACCAGGCGATTGTCGGTATTGAGGGTGACGCGCAGCCCCTTCTTGAAAAAGTGCCGTATGGGATGATCCTCCCAGCTGGAGATGGCGCGTGTTTGCATATTGCTCGCCAGACAGACTTCCAGGGCGATGCGCTTGTCGTTGACCCACTGGGTGAGATCCGGATCCTCGGCCAGGTGCGTACCGTGACCGATCCGATTGGCGCCGCAGTAGTGCACGGCCTGATGGATCGACTCGGGCCCGAAAGCCTCGCCGGCGTGGACGGTAACCGGCAGGTTGGCGTTGAGCACCGTGTAGAAAGCCTTGAGATGGTCCTTGGCCGGGAAATCCTTCTCGGCGCCGGCCAGGTCGAACGCCACCACGCCGCGCCCCTTCCACCGCACCGCCAGATCGGCCAGTTCACAGGACGATTCCGGCGAGATATGCCGGATACCGCAGATGATCTGTCCCGCGATGATCCCATAACGCCGCTGGGCCCGGTCCAGACCGTCCTGCACGGCGCCGACGACCTCGTCCAGGGTCAGCCCCTTGTCCGTGTGCAACATGGGCGAATAGCGCACTTCCAGGTACCGCACGTTCTCGAGATGGGCGTCCTCGGCCAGTTCGAAGGAGATCCGCTCGATCTCGTCCCGGCGCTGCATGAGCTGCAGGGTGATGTCGAAGACTTTCAGGTAGTCCTCGAGGCTCTCACATTGCTCCCCCACCTGGCAGACTTCACGAACGTCGTCATCGGTCTTGAAGTCGAAGGGCAACTCGTTCCCAGCGGCCAGTTCGCGGACCGTGGCGGGGCGCAGAGACCCGTCCAGATGGACATGAAGGTCGGTTTTGGGCAGAGCGCGCAGGAGATCCACACTGGGCTGGGTCGAGCTGATAGAACGGGTGGCGGCTGACATGGGAGCCTCCGATTGCCCGAACGATCGGGCCGGATACAACCCTGGGCCGAACTCCGCGGAAACGGGTCGGCCCAGGATAATCATAGCCGATGCGGGCGATGGTGTGAATCCGGGTGGCGGCTCAATGTCACCTGGATTTTCAACCGGCCGCTTTGCAGTCGCGAGTCGAGCCGCATAGGACCGCACCGACATTGCTGTCAGGCATAGAGCCTTACAGTAAGTAATGATACTCCTTTACAGGAAACAGAGCAAGCCCCCATCTTGCCTGGGCAAAGGGAAGACCATTGGACAAGCACATCATAAAGCTGTATATTCCATGCGCGTTTACCGTACCGACCCCGTGAAAGGAGCGCACGTATGCGTTCGGCCCTTTTTACATCCAGGCTGGCTACCGGAATCAGGCTGGCGAGCCTGCTTATCCTCGTCCTCGGCGCGGCTCTCTGTTCGGCCCAGGATGTTGCCTCTCTGACCGGTATAAAGGATGAAGCCGAGGTCGATACCGGCCGCGCGCATCACCCCTACGTTCTGGGTTTTTCCGGATCCGTCGTACATCTCCTGCCGATCAACATCCTCAAGGAAGAGATCTACGACATCAACGATCTCACCAAGGCCGGCATCGGTTATTCGGCCGAAGTCCGGGCCTACATCCTTGATGGATTGGCCATTTCGGTAGGCGGCATGCGGACGGGTTTCCACATGGTCGATCACCGGACCCAGCAGATGGCGGAGATCAATACGCGCTTCGGCTCCGATGTTGATCCCATCAACACGAACAACTTCATCCGCCTGGACGGGCTCTTCTTGAATCTGACCGCCTACGTGGGCTCCGCCGAATCCAAGTTCAACCCGTACCTGCGCACCGGCATCATGTATTTCGATTGGGCGCTGGAAGAAGACGGCCGCGGCAGCGAAGCGATCAAGTACAAGGACATCGCAATCGAGGGCACGGACTTCGGCGGCGGCGTCGGCCTCGGCACGGAGTACAGGCTTGCCGACAAGGCCCATCTGGATCTCCAACTGTTCTGGGGCTACATCGCGACGGGCGACGAGATCAAGTACGAAGAACTGCAGTCCACCGTGAACAACAGCTATTACTGGACCAATACCCAGTTCTGGAATCTGTCGTTGGGGCTTGTGATCGGGCTGTAGTCACGCTTTCTGCATACGAAAGGGCGGCTCGTTCGAGCCGCCCTTTCGCTTTTCCAGTCAGTACCCCGATCCTAGGTCCCCGCCGAGTAGTCGTCGGCGTAGAGGATCTGCTCTTCGGTCAGCACATCCATGGACATACCCATACTGGACAGCTTGATGCCGGCGATCTGCTGGTCCTGGGCCACGGGAATGTCGTGCACGTCGACCGACAGGTCCTTTCCCTCCTGCGCCAGGCGCACCATGCTGAGGAACTGGTTGGCGAAGCTCATGTCCATCACCTCGGAGGGATGTCCCTCGGCGGCGGCCAGATTCACCAGACGGCCCTGGGCGAGCAGGTAGATGCGGCGCCCGTCGGCCATCGTGTATTCCTCGCAGTTGGGTCGGATCTCGCGCTTCGACGTGGCCAACGCCTCGAGGTCGTCGATGTTGATCTCGCAGTCGTAGTGACCGGTGTTGCTGATGATGGCCCCGTCGCGCATGACCTCGAAGTGGCGCTTGACGATGACGTCCTTCATGCCGGTGGCGGTGATGAAGACGTCGCCGACGGCGGCGGCCTGGTCCATGGGCAGGATCTCGACGCCCTCGAGCGTGGCCTTCAGGGCGGCGGTCGCCTTGACCTCGGTGGCGATCACGTTGGCGCCCAGTCCGGCGGCGCGCATGGCGCAACCCTTGCCGCAGTGGCCGTAGCCGGCCACGACGAAGTTCTTGCCCGCCAGCAGGACGCTGGTCGCGCGGATGATGCCGTCGATGCTCGACTGGCCGGTGCCGTAGACGTTGTCGAAGTCCCACTTGGTCTCGGCGTCGTTGACGGCGATGACCGGGTACATCAGGGCGCCGTCGGCGGCCATGGCGCGCAGGCGATGGATGCCCGTGGTGGTCTCCTCGGTACCGCCGAGAATGCCCTCGATCAGGCCCTGATGACGGTTGTGGACCGAGAAGATCAGGTCGGCGCCGTCGTCCAGGGTAAGCGTGGGCTTGAAGTCGAGGGTGCGATCGATGCACCAGTAGAAAGCGTCGGTGTCCATGCCGTGCCAGGCATAGATCGACGTGCCGGCTGCGGCCAGGGCCGCGGCCACGTCGTCCTGGGTTGACAGGGGGTTGCAGCCGCTCCAGGAGATCTCGGCGCCGGCTGCGGCGAGGGTCTCGATCAGGACCGCTGTTTCCTTGGTCACGTGCAGACAACCGGCGATCTTCATGCCCTTGAGCGATTGCAGTTCGGCGTGTTCCTTGCGCAGGGCCGCCATCACCGGCATGCGGGATTCGGCCCAGTCGATCTTCATGCGGCCCTGGGCCGCGAGGCCGGGATCGGCGATCTTGTAGTTGGTGCCTTCGGCGAGCTTGGTGCTCATCGTATCTCCATCCTCGTTCGTGTAAGGGGCTTCGCCCCGATTGTCGACTTGTCTATTGCTTGATGCCGACGGCCAAAAAGACGTCGGGCCAGTCCTCGTCGCGGCCGCGCAGGGCGGGGGGCAACGTATCTCGGGCGGTCGCCAGCTGCGACAGCCCCCTCTCCAGGTAGCGATCGGTTTGTAGGCCGAACCGCTTGAACATCTCCATCATCTCGTCGCACGAGAAGCCCAACCACTGATGGGCCAGTTCCTCGCGCAGCCAGGTCAGGTTGTGCTTCGTGAAGGCCATCACCACGACCTTGCCGCCGGGTTTGATGATCCGCACCATCTCCCGCACCGCCTGCTCGGGCCGGGCCACATGATGCAGGACCATCGAGCAGTAGGCCGCGTCGAAGCGGGCGTCCGCAAAGGGCAGATCCTGGATGTCCGCCTTTTCGAAAACGATGCCGGTCAGCCCCTCTCGCTCACAATGACCGCGGGCGCGCGTCAACATGGCGGCCGATGCGTCCACGGCCGTGACGCGGGCGCCGGTTGCAGCCAACAGCGGTAACAAGGCACCGGTGCCGGTGCCGATGTCAACCAGCTCGAGACCCGGCTGAACGAGCGCGCCCACGGCGCCGGCCTGCACGTCGGGATGCTCGAAAGCGGGACGTATCTGATCCCAGGTCTCGGCGGTATCGGCGAAGAAACTCCCGGACCGCTTGTCGCGATCCGCCAGGACCTGCTGCAGGACACGGTCGTCGCCCTCGGCCTCGGGAGCGTGGCGCACTCCGTCGAGCACTACATCGTGTAGCTCGACACCATCGACGAAATCGGTGCGGGCTACCAGACCGTACCAGCTCCAGGTCCCCTCCTTGCGATGCCTCAACCAACCCGCCTCGAGTAGAACCTTGAGGTGCTTCGACACGCCGGGTTGGCTCATGCCCAGGATCTGCACCATCTCCTGGACGTTGAGCTCCGTGCGGGACAGCAGGCGCAGCAGTCGCAACCGTGTTGGATCGCTGACGGCTTTGAATGTCTCGGCTGGATTCATGAAACCGGCTGCCATGGGCGCCTTCCCTACCCCTGCACTAATTCATCGCTTGATCGCTATTAAGCTATCATCATAAGGGGCCCGTGTCAAATACGCGTCGATAGCGCCGCGTACCACAGCAGATCGCTGAGCGGCAGGACGGGCAGGTTTATGTCGCCCAGGGCGACGGCGTCGCGGATCTGCCCCAGGCAGCCGGGGTTCGAGGTTGCTATGACATCGGCTCCGGTTGACGTCAGGAAACGTGCCTTGCGACGGCCCATGACTTCCGACAACTCCGGATGGACGAGCGAGTAGGCGCCGCCGCTACCGCAACACACGTCGGCTTCCTCGGGCTCCAGCATCACGACGCCGGGTATCCTCTCCAACAGCGCACGGGGTTCAGCCACGATCCCTTGTCCGTGACGCGAGTGACATGGATCGTGATAGACCACCCGCAACGGCACCTCGCGCAGGGAGGGCATCGGCAGTCCCGACAGGTAGACGGTCGCATCAACGACCGTTCCGGCGATCGACTCCGGGTAGCCGCCCAGTTCCAATCCGCATCCCGCAGCCTCTGTCAGCAACACGCCCGTCTCCGCAACCGCCGCCGCCAGTGAGGCGACATTCCTGGCCTGCCGCGCCTGGGCCACGTTGGGCTCGGCGGTGTGGGCGGCCAGGGCTCCGCAGCAGTCCTGGTGATCGGGAATGGTGACCGCGACACCGGCCGCGTCGAGCAGGGCGAGCAATCGACGCTGGGTGTCGGGCAACAGGTCGCGATTGGCGCAGCCGGTGAAAAAAGTGACGGCGCGCTCCGTGTCCGCCGACGATTTCGGCAAGGCACCGGACGCGGTATTCAGGCCGGTCAGCGCATCCAGTCGTGCGATCAGGGCCGCATCACCGGGTGATGTGGGCAGGGTACCGAGCCGACGCGAGATGTCCGACAAGGGCCCGTTCGCGAGACGGTGTCGCCAGGTCGGCCCCATCGTGGTCGACAGGGTCTTGCGCGCGGCGATACCCGTGAGCCTCAGCGCCTTCAGGACCGGTCGCGACGAGAGATGGCGAATGATCGGACTGTCGGGCGGACCAATCACGGCGTCGGTGAGACGCTTGGCGGCGTCGAGCAGGTCGTAGGGCACGCCGCTCGGGCACGCGGTTTCGCAGGCGCGGCACCCCAGGCAGAGGTCGAAGGCGTCATGAACACTCGGTTCGATCTCGGCGGGGTAATCCAGGGCTTCCCGCAGCATCAGCAAGCGACCACGCGGCGATTGGGTCTCGTCGCCCGTGGCCAGATAGGTGGCGCAGTGAGGCAGACAGAGCGCGCACTCGATGCAACTGCGCAGGAGGGTGTCGAGGTCACGGCTCACACGCGCCTCCCCCCGGCGAAAAGATCGATCACCGCGCGGCGGTATGGCTCGGGAGCGGACCATAGGGTTCCAGGGGCCGTAGCCTTCTCTTCGACGACGTGTCCGACCGGTCTCAATTGCAGAGTAACAGCCTGCACGTCGGCCAACGCGCCGCCGCATCCGCAGACCAGTCTGACCAGATCGTACCCCGCCACGTTCTTGGTGACGGGGCGACCAGTGTGGAAGGCGCGACCGTCACCGGTGGTGGCCCAGACCTCGAGCAGCCCGTCGCGCAAGGCGCCGGCGTCGGCCAGTTCGCCGAGGGATGCGTTGCCGGAGTCGGGGACACAGACCAGGCGAAAACCACGAGCGTCGGCCTCGGCGGAAAGCGCGGACAATTTCACGTCGACGGGAACCGTGACCGTCAGGTTGTTCCAGTCGAAGCGCTTGGACGTCGGCAAGGGCGATGATGCCGCGAGGCCAGGCCCTTCGGCAAGAGCCTTGCCCGGATTCGCCAATCCCCGCGGATCAAAGATTCCCTTGATGCCGCTCATGAGTTCAGCGGCGACGGGATCGAGTTGGGCGGGTAGGACATGCAGCTTTTCGACACCGACCCCGTGCTCCCCGGTGACGGTGCCGCCCAGGTCGAGAGCGGCGGCGAGGATTTCGTCGGCCGCGGCCTGGGCCCGGTCCCGTTCGCCGGGACTGTTGCCGTCGAAGAGTACTCCGGGGTGCATGTTGCCGTCGCCCGCGTGCATGAGGTTGGCGACACGAACCTGGTGGTTGTGTCCGGCTTCGCGGGCGCGACGGGTCAACTCGGGCAGGTGCCCCAGCGGCACGGCCACATCCATGGATACGTAGTGGGGCGAGAGACGGCCGACAGCGCCGAAGGCCTGTTTGCGACAGCGCCACAGGTCGAGCCGTGCCCGTTCGTCGCGAGCGTGGATCACCTCCGCGCCGGCCACGGCCAGGCGGGCTGCGGCCCGCTCCGCATCGTCCTTCGCAGCGCCTGCATCCCCGGTGAACTCCACGATCATGGCCGCGTCGACATCGGTTCGGAATCCGAAGGCGAAGGCGTCTTCGACGATCCGCAGCATCTCCCCGTCCACCAGCTCCAGGGCGGCGGGCAACAGGCCCGAGCCGAGCAGATCCACGACCGAGGCGGCGGCCGCGTCCAGTTCGTCAAAGTAGGCCAGCAGGGTGGCCGTCTCGGATTCCACTGGGACGGTCCGCAGGATCGCGGCGGTCACCACACCGAGCGTACCCTCGCCGCCGACCAGCAAGGATGTGATATCCGGCGCACCGTCGCCGACCCGACCACTCGACCAGACCGCGCCGGATGCGTCGACCCACTGTACTTCACACACATGCTGGGCCGTCGTGCCCACCTTGAGACAATGCGGCCCGCCCGCGTTGCAGGCAATGTTGCCGCCAATAGTGGAGACCTCCTGGCTGCCGGGGTCGGGCGCGAAGGCGCGGCCGGTGCGGGCCAGGTGACGATTCAGGACGGCGTTGGGGACGCCCGCGCCGGCGAGGATCTCGTCCGCGCGGCCGGTCGGTGAAGCGGCGATGTCGGTGAGACGGGCCATCGATATGACCACCGCCCCCTCGGGCGGCAGGGCGCCACCGGCCAGGCCGGACCCGGCGCCGCGCGCCACGAAAGGCACGTCGGCTTCGGCGCAAAGTCCGATCGTTTCGGCGACCTGGGACGTGTCGGCAGGCAGACAGACGCAGAGCGGTCGACCCAGACTGAGATGGGACGCGTCACGAGCGTAAACCAGACGCGCGGCCGCGTCGTCCCGGACGTGCGCGTCACCTAGGGCGGCGCGCAGTCGGCGGACGACGGTCGCCCGATCAGCCATGCAGCGCCTTCCCGTCGGCGGCGTGCAGGGCTTCGGCCACGGCCTCGCTCAGGGTGGGGTGGGGATGGATGGCCTTCGCCCAGGTTTCGATGTCGACGTCCGCCCCCATGGCGACGACGGCCTCGGCGATGAGATCGGTGACATGGGGCCCGATCATGTGCACGCCGATCACGTGCCCGGCCTCGGTGTCCTTCACGGCTTTCACGAAACCGTGTGGTTCGTTCAGGATGCTGGCCTTGCCCAGGGACGCGAAATCGTAACGGCCGACAACGATCTCGTGTCCGCGCTCGCGGGCCTCGGCCTCGCTCAGGCCCACCGACGCCACTTCGGGCGAGGTGTAGGTGCAGCCTGGTACCAGATCGAGATCGATAGGCGCGGTCTCGCGACCGAGGGCTTTGGCAACCGCGACCTCGGCCTCGGCGCTGGCCAGATGGGCTAGCTGAGGCGTGGCGACGATGTCGCCGATGGCGAACAGGCCTGGTACCGCTGTTTCCAGGTACCCGTCCACGTGAACGAAACCGCGGCGGTCCACCACGGCTTCGACCGTGGCCAGACCGCAGTCCTCGGTAACGGGTCTGCGGCCGGCGGCCACCAGCAGTTTGGCGGCCTCCACGACGGTCTCCTCGCCCGATTCCGTGTCGGTCAGCTTCGCACTGACGCCACCGTCGGTCAGGGTCACATCCGAGGCGCGGTGTCCCGCCAGCACCTTGACACCCTTGCGGCCGAGCGCCTTGGCCAACACCTCGGAACAGTCGGCGTCCTCCAGGGGGATCACCCGGTCGAGCATCTCCACGAGTGTGACCTTGCAACCGAAGGCGTTCATGACGTCGGCGAACTCCACGCCCACCGCACCGGCGCCCAGGATGATCATCGATTCGGGCACCTCGGCGATTTCCAGCAAGTGGTCGCTGGTCAGGATGCGCTCGCCGTCGGGCTCGATACCGGGAATGCGCGACGTGGTCGAGCCTGTGGCCAGGATGATCTTGGGGGCGGTAATCGTGAGCGGCTCCTCCCCCTCGCGCTCGACGATCACGCGTCCGGGTCCGTCAAGCCGTCCGTGACCGGTCACGACTTCTACGCCACTACCCTTCATGAGCGCCGCCACACCCAGAGTCCCCTTGCGCACGATCATATCCTTGCGCTTGAGAACCTTGGCCCAGTCGAAACTGGCCTCGCCGACGGTCACGCCGAAGGTGCGCGCGCCCTTGCGGCAGGTTTCCCAGGTCCGCGCCGACTGCAGCAGGGCCTTGGTGGGAATGCAACCGCGCAGGCCACAGGTGCCGCCGAGGCGGTCGTCCTTCTCAACCAGTACGGTGTCGAGTCCGGCCTGGGCGGCGCGGACGGCGGCCACGTAGCCGCCGGGGCCGGCGCCGATTACGACTAGATCGCAGGGTCTTTCGGTCATGTCTGGCTCCCGGGATGAGGTACGCGGGAATCATAGGGGACCGGGAGCGGGAATGCCAGCACAGGGCCGTATCCCGGATTGACGCTCTCCAGTCAGCCCCCTATCATACGAAGATCGAGTCTACTGAACCGCGGCTCCTCACCGTTCCGCGGTCTTTTCCGATGGCCCCTAGATTCCTGGGAGGACCCATGAAGATAGCTGTCTGTGTGAAACAGGTCCCCGACTCGGAGACCCGGATCACCCTCACCGGCCCCTCACCCGAACTCGACCAGTCCGGGTTCACGCGGGTGCTGAACCCCTACGACGCCTATGCCGTCGAGGAGGCGGTCCTGATCAAGGAGCGCCTGGGCGACGACACCGAGATCACCGCGGTCACCATCGGCAGCGACAAGGTCATGGAGACCTTGAAGAAGGACTGCCTGGCCGTGGGTTGCGACAAGGCCATCCGCGTGGACGAAGCCGCGCTGGAAAACGCCGAGCCCATGCAGATCGCCAAGGTGCTGGCCGCCGTCCTCAAGCGTGACGGCTACGACCTGATCCTGGCCGGCAAGCAGGCCATCGACGACGACGCGGGTCAGGTACCGCTGATGCTCGCCGAGTATCTCGACTGCGGCCACGCCGCGGTGGTGACCAAGCTCGAACTGGGCGACGGCACGTTCACGGCCACCCGCGAGATCGAGGGCGGCGCCGAAATCGTCACCGGCTCCCTGCCGGCGGTGATCACCTGCCAGAAGGGCCTGAACGAGCCCCGTCTGCCGAGCCTGCCGAACATCATGAAGGCCGGCGCCAAACCGCAGGAGACGCTCACCTGCGCGGACCTGGGCCTCGAAGTGCCCGCCGCCATGAGCAGCGTCACCACCTATGAGCCGCCCGCGCCGCGCGCCGAATGCAGGATCGTCGAGAACGACGATCCCGCGGTCGCCGCCAAGGAACTCGTACAGCTCCTGCGCAACGAGGCCAAGGTCATCTGAGGAGGGTAACCGACATGCCGAACATTGCAGTTTTCATAGAGCAGCGCGACGGTGAGATCAAGAAGGTCGCCTGGCAGATGATGGGCAAGGCCCGCGAGATCGTCGACGCCGGCGGAGGCGGCGAAGTCTGGGCGGTTCTGCTCGGCGAGGCCGACGCGGCCGAAGCCGGCGCCTACGGAGCCCACAAGCTCTTCACGGCGTCAGGCGATCACTTCGCCAAGTACAACAGTGAAGCCTGGAGCGCGGCGATGGCCACGTTCTGCGGCGCCCACTCCCCCGACCTGATCCTCATGGGCTCGACGGCCCTGGGCAAGAACCTCGGTCCGCGTCTGGCCGCCAAGCTGGACTGCGCCTGCGTGAGCGACGCCACGGGCCTGGACTTCGACGGCGGCTTCAAGGTCCGCCGACCGATCTTCGCGGGCAAGTGCTACACGGACGTGACGTTCGCATCGTCGACCGCCGTGGTCGGTGTGCGACCCAACGCCTTCACTCTGGGCGAGGGCGGCGGCGGCGCGGTCGCGGCCGAAACCTTCGACCCCGAGCTGGACGGCTTCACACCCAAAGCGGTCGTCAGCGAGATCCAGGCCGCAGAGGCGGGCCGCATCGAACTGACCGAGGCCGAGCGCATCGTCTCGGGCGGACGCGGCATCAAGGAAGCCGACAACTACAAGCTGATCGAGGAGACGGCTGCTGCCCTGGGCGCCGCCGCCGGTGCCAGCCGCGCCATCGTGGATGCGGGCTGGGTCGACCACTCCCACCAGGTGGGCCAGACCGGCAAGACGGTCAGCCCCAACCTGTATGTGGCCTGCGGCATCAGCGGGGCCATCCAGCACCTGGCGGGCATGAGCTCGAGCAAGTGCATCGTGGCCATCAACAAAGACCCCAACGCCCCGATCTTCAAGGCGGCCGACTACGGCATCGTGGCGGACCTGTTCCAGGTGTTGCCGGCCTTCAAGGAGGCGGTTGAGGGGCTGGACTAGTCCAGATTCGGAATAAGCGACAGGGGGGCTGCTTCGGCGGCCCACCTTTTTGTATGCGTACAACAAGGATCATGATAACTTGGCATCACAATCCAATCGATGAAGTCTATCTACGCATGCGGAAGACCATAATGAAGCAATGGATGGCCCTACCCGCCCTGATATGTCCGGCCTTGACACTCGCATCCTGCAGCGGCGACGACCCCACAAGTCCCCCGCCCGCTCCAAACGCGCCGGAGGTACTGGGCACGATGCCGATCAACGGCGATGTGGGCGTCGAGGGTGGCCAGCCGGTGACGATCTACTTCGACCGCGCCATGGATCCCGCAACGGCCGCGGACGCAGTACCCCTCTCCCGGGGTCTGATCACCGACTCAATCCGGCTGACCGATAAGATCCTGCAGACCGAGCCGTATCGACCATGACCGACTCCAACACGACCCGGAGTCCCGATCGCTTTGCGCTGCCTGCGCTGATGTTGCTGCAGGTCCTGTCGCGTTTGCCTTTTGTCCCCCTGGGCTACGGCGCCGACGACGATGCCTGGCGCGTGGCTCGTGTGGCTGCGGATTTCATGAACGGCGGCGTATACACACCGTCTCGATTCCCGGGCTACCCGCGCTCTTCGAGGCCGTGAACGCGGTTCTGGTGCCGATTGGCGGCTGTCTCCTTGCCAACACCGCCACCCTGGTCGTATCAGTGGCGTCTCTCTGGATCTTCTCTCGCATCATCCGTCAGCTGGATCTCCGGCACTACAAGATCCTGCTGATGCTGTTCGCCTTCTTTCCCATGTTCTGGGTCAACGCGGCGAACACCATGGACTACACGTGGGCGATGTTTCTGATACTGGCGAGCTTCCTGTCCCTGCTGAACAATCGTCATGTCGTCGCGGGGCTGCTGCTGGGCGCGGCGGTGGGATTCCGGCTCGGCAGTTGTGTCTCCGTCCTGCCCTTCATCTCACATATAACGATCGAGCGGAACCCGCGGCGGGCCCTGTGGTTCGGTCTGGCAGCCACCGCAAGCGGCATCGCCGCGTTCGGCCTGCCCTTGAGCGAGTATGGGCTGTCGACATTCAGGTACTTCAGACCGCAGCACATGGGGTTACTGCACATCCCCTACTGCTTGATCTACTCGGTGGGTATCGTGCCGGCCCTGATCCTGATTATCGGACTGGCACGCTACGGGCGCGATATCGCCCAACGGATCCGGCAAACGGACGGGGTCGTGATCACATGCGTAGCCGCGATCGCATCGGTCATCATCCTCTTCTGCTTCGTGCCCCAGGATCGGACTTACCTGATGCCCCTCTTCCCGTTCCTGTTCATACTTCTGGGGAGGATCTTTACTCGGAATATGCTGATCCTCTTTACGGTTTTCGCGCTCGCGTTCGGTTTCGTGAAGTTCGAGGTGAGAGACGGCTCGACGGTGGACGCCGTGCGTCTGCGACCGCATCTGAAGCGCGGAATCGTCCTCGGGCGCTACGAACGCCGCTGCGAACAGATGGAATTGCGGGAGCGTCTCGTGCCGTATCTAAAAGACACGTTCGCACGGGACGAAAAGGGGGCCTTGATCTGCGGATTCGTGGTCGGGCTGCAGCAGCTCGTCGCCAACGAGGAATTCAAACACCGTTCGCTGCCGGACTTCACCTCGGATGTCTACGTCCTCGATGACGGACGGATCCTTGTCGTTGCGGACACGATCGACGCGAAGAGTTACGCTTAATCTTCGGGAAGAGGGATACCGCATCGTTTTCATAACGGGCGCATTGCTCTACGCGCGTAACGCCTATGGGTTCGAGCTCGATCCGGCGGGCGAGGAGATCGTCAGGGTGGCCGACATTCTGAGTGACCCATCATCGTCTCGGTAACGAACCCAGTGATCATGACAGATTCTGCACGACTTTCCCCACCGCCGCATCCGCCTCGTCCACCAGCTGCTGCAGGATCTCCCGCATCGGTTGGACCTTGTCGATCAAGCCGACGGACTGGCCGGCCATCAAGGAGCCCTTTTCGACATCGCCGTCCACGGCGCCGTCGCGCAGGCTGCCCACCCAGTATTTTTCCACTTCGAACTGGGCTTCGACGCGGTTCATGTCGCCCTTGCCCAGTTTGTCGAGCAGCTCCATCTGCAGGTCACCAAAATTGTCCATGGCCTTGTTCCGCAAGGCGCGGACGGCCACGACCGGCAGCCTTGAGCTGTACTGGGGCGTAGAGATGGCTTCGCGGGCGCGGGCCTTGATGAAAGCCTGCTTGAAGTTGGGATGGGCCTGGCATTCCTCGGCCACGACAAAGCGCGTGCCGAGTTGGGCACCGGCGGCTCCCATCAGGCACAAGTGGCCGATCATGTCGCCCTGGGCGATGCCGCCGGCCACAAAGATGGGCAGCTGGTCTGCGTACTCGAAGAGAATATCCTGCAGGAGCACGACCGTGGAGACATGGCCAATGTGCCCGCCGGCCTCGCTGCCCTCCAGCACCAGCGCGTCGGCGCCGAAACGGATCATGCGCTTGGCCATCGAGGCGGTCGAGGCGAAGCAGATCACCTTGGCGCCGCTGTCCTTGGCCTTCTGCACGTCGCTCTGACGCGGGATGGAGCCGGCGAAGACGATGTGGCTCATCTTCTTCTCGCAGCAGATCTCCAGGTGGTCCTTGTAGTTGGGCGCGATGACGATGATGTTGGCGGAGAAGGGCCGGTCGGTCAACGAGCGCGTCTCGTCGATCACGTCGGCGAACATCTCGGGCGGCATATTGCCCCCGGCCAGCGAGGCGAAGCCACCCATGTTGCCGACCGTCGACACCAGTTGGGGATCGGAAATCCAGGTCATGGCGCCGCACATGACGGGTACTTCGCAACCCAGGAAGTCCTGTCCCCGCTTCCACAGTCCGTTGAGTCGGGTTGTCGATCGGACCGGATCGTAGTTCGCCATCATCGCCTCCGTATAGAATTAGCCGCCCCCCGTTTCGAGAGGCGGCTATATAATACCTAAGTGATCTTGATAAGCAAGTTCGATTCAAGATCAGACCAGGTTGCGCTCCACCATCTCCGCCAGATCCAGCGCCTTCATCGACGCCTCCCGATCGGTCTCCTTGATCCCGTCGCCGATCATGGTCAGGCAGAACGGACAGGCCGTGCACACTTCCGCGGCGCCGGTTTCCGCCGCCTCGTCGACACGGCTGTGGTTGATGCGCGTGCCGTCGGACTCCTCCATCCACATGCGCGCGCCACCGGCACCGCAGCAGAAACCCTCGCGGCCGTGGCGCGGCATCTCCACGCGCTTGAGGCCGAGGGCGTCGACCACGTTGCGGGGTGCATCGTACACATTGTTGTGACGGCCCAGGTAGCAGGAGTCGTGGTAGGTGGCTGTCGTCGTTGTGCCGGCGGTCACCTTCAGTTTGCCGGTTCCGATCAGCTCCGCCAGCAACTGGCTGTGATGAACAACCTCCACGCCCGCCAGGTCGAACTGGGCATACTCGTTGCCGATCACCGAGAAGCAGTGCGGGCAGGCCGTGACGACCTTTTTCACGCCGTACTTCTTGAAGGTGTCCACGTTCTGCTGGGCCTGCATCTGGAAGAGGTATTCGTTGCCCGACCGGCGTGCCGGATCGCCGCAGCAGCCCTCGTCGGTACCGAGGACGGCAAAGTCCACATCGGCCGCCAGCAGGAGGCGGCAAAGCGAGCGCAGCACGTCCTTGTTGCGCTCATCGAAGGAGCCGGCGCAGCCCACGAAGAGCAGGTACTCGGCCGAGCCCTTGTCGCGCAAACGCGGCACCGCGAGATCGCCGACCCAGTCCTCACGCCCCGCGGCGCCCACGTTCCACGGGTTGGAGTTGGTTTCCAGCCCCTTGATGGCCGTGGCGAATTCAGTCGGCATGCGCGCTTCCATCATCATCAGATGGCGCCGCATATCGATCACGTGGTCGATGTGCTCGATGGACACCGGGCAGACCGTCTGGCAGTAGCCGCAGGTGGTACAGGCCCAGAGCACGTCGTCGCCGATGACACCGCCGGACAGGGGTTCGCGCTCGATGGCCGCCGCGGCCTTGGCCGCGTCCTCGTCACGTCCCGCGTGTTTCAGCTTGCCGATGACGCCGATCTGGGCGGCGTGTGCGTAGAGATGGTCACGCTGAGCGGTAATCAGCTCGCGGGGGCTCAGCGCCTTGCCGGTGGTGGCCGTCGGGCAGTGGACGGTACAGCGCCCGCACTCGGTGCAACTGTACATGTCCATCAGACGCGACCACTTGTGATCCTCGATCTTGCCGACGCCGAAACTCTCCTTGCCCGCGAACTCCATGCGATCGACGACCACCGGCGGGTCGAGTTTCATGGTATAGACATTGAACAGGGCCGTGATCACGTGAAAATGCTTGCCGAAGGGCAGGTAGTTCAGGAAGGCCATCAGCAGCAGGACGTGCACCCAGTACATCCAGTTGTACCAGGCCAGGGTCGTCGCGGCGGCGGTGTCGAACAGCCCACTCAGGGCCGTGCCGACGAAAGCCCAGCCGATCTCCGGATGGTCGGGGTACAGGGCGAAGAGCGCCGCGTCACCGATCAGATCGGTCACCATCAGGGAGCCGATCCAGAGCAGGACGACGACGGCCTCCGTACTCAGATGCAGGCGGTCCGGTCGCACGAACAGCCGACGCCACACGGCAAAGAGCACCGCGGCGAGCACGGCCACTTCGAACACGTCCTTGATCAGGGCATACGCCAGACCCAGCGCCCCCCCCAGCAGCGGCAGGTGGAAGTCCTGATCGTAACCACGACCAACCAGGGTGCAGGTGCGCGTGAAGACCACCAGAAAGCCGAAGAAGATCCAAAAATGCATCCAGCCGGCGGTCTTCTCGTACAGCAGACGTTGCTGTCCGAAGCCGATCACCAGCAGATTGCGCAGACGCGCGCCGAGAGGACCCAGCCGGGTCTCGCCTTCGGCGGCCTTGAGCAGCCACATCCGCCCGGTCATGGTGTCGATGAAAAATGCGATCGACATCGTCATCAGTATGGTCATTACGACTGGATTCATGGGTCCATCCTTGGCTGTTGCTTATTTGACAACTGGTCCCCGACGAAAGTAGCAATGCTCATGCCATCAGGAAAGTCGAAAAATGTTGTGACTGGACTCCGCTCCATCCGGTATGCGAAATACTAGACATCATGTCGCATACCCGGTAGATTCTGCGGGCTGCCCACGCAGCGACGGGAACCGCCGAGAGGGGCCCGTTTTTCTTGGCCGGGGAGGGACTCATGAACGAAGCCGGAGCACCCCAGTTCGCCGACGGGACTCCCGACACGCGCGTGACCGAAATTCTGAAAAACATGAAGTTTGTTGCGGTGGTCGGTATTTCCGAAAAGCCCGAGCGCGCCAGCCATGGCATCACCAAGTTCCTCAAGGGGCTGGGCGTCGAAGTCGTGGGTGTCAACCCCATGCTCACCGAGGTCCTGGGGGTCAAGGTCTACCCCACTCTGGCCGATATACCCGGCTCGATCGACGTAGTGGACGTGTTCCGCCGCAGCGACACGGTCGGCCCCGTCGTGGACGAAGCCGTGGCCGTGGGCGCCAAGACCGTCTGGATGCAGGAAAGCGTCGTCAACGAGAACGCGGCCCGGATCGCCCGCAACGCCGGACTGGACGTGATCATGGATCGCTGTATCTACAAGGAATGGCTCCGGCTGCTGAACGGCTGAGCGAAAGGTCGATGATGGAGAAGGTACTGGTTACCGGCGCCAACGGTTTCGTTGGGTGCTGGCTGGTTGAGGATCTGCTGCGTGACGGTTGCGAGGTGCTTGGTATCGGTCGGTTCGCCGATCCTACGTCGCCACCCGATCGCCTCGGCGATTTCGAACTCGCGGAAAAGGGAGCCGACGACACGGCCGTCTACACCGGTGCCGCCGGAACCTGGCGCTGCCGGGACCTGGACCTGGCCGCCCCCGATGCGGCCGACGGCCTGATCGACGCCTTCCGACCCGAATCGGTCTACCACCTGGCCGCCCAGAGCTCCGCGGCCCTCTCTTTCAAGGACCCCTATCTCACCTTCGACGTGAACGTGACCGGCTGTCTGCGCCTGTTGGAAGCCGTACGCGCCCTGCCCGCGGACGAACGCCCCATGGTGGTGGCAGTGGGATCTTCCGAAGAATACGGCCCACCCGCGGCCGACCGTCCGCTCAACGAATCGACGCCCCTGAATCCCAGCTCACCCTACGGCGTTAGCAAGGTCACCCAGACCCTCCTGTGTTGTCAGTACCACGGCTCGTTCGATCTGCCCGTGGTCATGGCGCGGCCTTTCGCCCACACCGGACCGGGACAATCGACTGTCTTCGCCTATCCCTCCTTCGCGAAACAGATCGTGGCCATCGAGCGTGGCGAGCAGGAACCC
Organism: uncultured Fibrobacteraceae bacterium; assembly: GCA_964476155.1. Lineage (GTDB taxonomy): Bacteria > Krumholzibacteriota > Krumholzibacteriia > LZORAL124-64-63 > LZORAL124-64-63 > JAHIYU01. The sequence continues at coordinate 12,778 of CAYYYS010000018.1, read as the reverse complement.
GTGCTGCGCGTGGGCGACCTCTCCCCCCTGCGCGACTATCTGCATGTTCGAGACGTGATCCGCGCATACCGCCTGCTGCGGGAAAAGGGCGTTCCCGGGGAGATCTACAACATCAGCTCGGGCACGGGCGTGTCCATGCAAAAGGGACTGGACATCCTGCTCGCAGCGTCGGAATCTGACATCGGGGTCGAACCGGACCCCGACCGTTTCCGCCCCTCCAATGTCCCCTTCATGGTGGGCTCCAGCGATAAACTGAAACAAGCCACCGGCTGGCAGCCGGCCGGTGAACTAGAAGATACCCTGCGCGAGCTGCTGCAGTGGACCCGGGAGAAGAGTACATGAGTCGTATCTGCATGATCGGAACGGGATACGTGGGTCTGGTGTCGGGAGCCTGCCTCGCCGACTTTGGTCACGAGGTCTGGTGTGTGGACATCAACGAAAAGCGTATCGAGGATCTGCACGAGGGTATCATGCCCATCTACGAGCCGGGACTGGACCTGCTGGTCCGCAAGAACGTCGACAGTGGTCGTCTGTTCTTCACGACCTCGCTCGCAGAGGCCATGAACACCACCGACGTGATATTCATCGCCGTCCAGACCCCCATGTCCGACACCGGGGAAGCCGACCTCACCTTCGTCATCAAGGTGGCCGAGGAGATCGGCCGGCTCATGAAGAAGTACTATGTCGTCGTCACCAAGAGCACCGTGCCGGTGGGCACGTCGCTCAAGGTCAAGAAGGCGATCAGCGAAGCCCAGAGCGAAGCCATCCCGTTCGATATGGCCAGCAATCCCGAGTTTTTGCGTGAAGGGTCGAGCATCGAGGACTTCATGCGTCCCGACCGCGTGGTGATCGGCACCGAGACCGAACGGGCCGAGAAGATGATGCGCGAGATCTATCGCCCCCTCTATCTGCTCGAGACCCCCATCGTCCACGGCAGCATCGAGTCGGCGGAACTCATCAAGTACGCGTGCAACGCGTTCCTGGCCGTGAAGATCTCCTACATCAACGAGGTCTCGCAACTGGCCGATCGCGTGGGTGCCGATGTCTCGCTGGTGGCGCGCGCCATGGGTCTGGACAAGCGTGTCGGCCCCAAGTTCCTGCACGCCGGCCTGGGCTTCGGCGGATCGTGTCTGCCCAAGGACACCAACGCCATCGTGCACATCGCCAACGAGGCCGGCGGCGACATGTCCATCGTACGCGCGGCCATCGCCGTGAACGCGGCGCTGCCCGACGTGGCCATGGCCAAGGCCCGTGAAATGCTGCCCGACCTGGACGGCCGCACCGTGGCCCTGCTGGGACTGAGTTTCAAACCCAACACCGATGACATCCGCGACGCCCCGGCGCGTCGGCTCGTCGACCTGCTCCAAGAGGCCGGCGCCACCCTGCGCGTGCATGACCCCGTAGCCATGGACAACTTCCGGGAAATCCATCCCGATCTGATGTACTGTGACAGTCCGTATCAAACCGTCGAGGGTGCCGATCTGACCCTGCTGGTGACCGAGTGGAACGAGTATCGCCAGCTCGACCTGGCGCGTATCGCCGGTCTGGTGGCCGGGAAGCGTTTCCTGGATTGTCGGAACGTCTACAACCATGAGATGCTGGCGGAGCACGGGATCGAATACCGCTCCTTCGGACGTCCCCAGGACTAGCCGACGGGAGAAAATCGACATGAAAGAAGAAATGATGCGTCGCGTGCAGAGATACGACCTGGTGTCGCCAATGATGCCCTGCAAGGAGGAGATCCTCGCCGGCGTCGACCGCATCCTGTCCACGGGCGCCTACATTCTCGGCGAGGAAACCCACGCCCTCGAGCGCGAGATGGCCACGGCCTGCGAAGCCGCGGACTCGGTCGGGGTTGCGTCCGGTTCGGCGGCCCTGTACCTGGCCCTGCAGTTGGCGGGCGTCGGACCCGGCGTCGAAGTCATCACCACGCCCTATACCTTCGTGGCCACCATCGAAGCCGTGATCCGGCTGGGCGGCACTCCCGTCCTGGTGGACATCTCTCCGGACGACCTGAATCTGCAACCCGCACGCGTCGCCGAGGCCGTGACCGACCGCACGCGCGTCATCCTGCCCGTGCACATCTTCGGCGTGCCCTGCGACATGGACGCCCTGCAGACCATCGCCGACGACCACGATCTGGACGTGATCGAGGACATGTGCCAGGCCTTCGGCTCCCTGTACAAGGGCCGTTCCTGCGGATCCTTCGGGCGCATGTCCTGTCTGAGCTTCTACCCCACCAAGAACCTGCCCGGCATCGGCGACGGCGGCCTGGTCGTCTGCCGCGACACCGAGGATGCCGCCTTGATCCGCAAGCTGCGCGGCCACGAATCGGTACGCATCGACGGCATCCTGCGCTCGGGCTGGAACAGCCGCCTGGATGAGATCCAGGCCATGGCCATCCGCGTTCGGCTCGCCCGGTTCTCCGACGAGCAGGCGGACCGGGACCGCGCCGCCGACATCTACGACCGGGCGATCCCGGCGGCTAACCGCTTTTCCGGTTACGCGCCCGGCGGCGGTCTGCGCGTCACCCATCATCAGTACTGGATTAGAGTTCCTGAACGTGGCAAACTCGAAGAGACCCTGGACAAGGCCGGCGTCGCTTACGGCGTGTACTACGATCCGCCCCTGCACCAGGATCCGCTGGCCGAGTACTGCCGCGTCCACGGAGACTTGCCCAACGCCGTGGCGACCGGCGCACAGGTCCTGACGCTACCCATCTACCAGGCCCTGCCGGTGGAAGACGCCAGGCGCATCGGCGACATCGTGAGAGCGCACATTGAAACCTGCGGGCCGTGATCCCGCGCAAGGAGAGATGAGCACGTGAAGAGCACCGGCACCTTCACCCTCGGCACCCTCGACGGCCGCCTCAACCGCGCCCAGACCCAGATCGTCATCAACAGGCTGAACCGGGCCCACCCCAAGGCCCATTTCGACATGGTGACCGTCGCCGACCCCACCGCCCATCGCGACCGGGTTGATTTGCTCTACAGCACCCATTCTCCCGCCGAGGTCACATTCCTCCAGCAGCAGCTCCGGGACGGCAAGTTTCAGATCGTCGATCTGTGCGCCGAGGATCTGGTCCTGCCTTTGCCGGACGACCTCGTCGTCGTCGCCGTCCTCGAGCGGGATACGCCCTACGACGCCTTGCTGCACAAGGACGCCATGATCGCGGATGATCTGCCCGACGGCACGAGAATCGGCGTACTCAGCCATCGATCCCAGGCCCAGATTTCCACCCTCTGGCCCCACCTCGAACCGGTCCTGATGACCGGCGGCACAGTCACCGCGCTGCAAACCTTCCTGCAGAAGGAAGAGGTGGCATGCCTGGTCATCCCCGCGGCGCTTGGTGAACGCCTGGGTGTTCTGGACATCATGTCGGAGATTTTCTTCCCGGAAATGATGCTGCCCGGAGCCGGGCAGGGGTTGATCGCCCTGGTGGCCCGTGCGGACGACACCGAAGTCGTCACCATGGCCGCCCAGGTCGATTCGTCCCAGTCCCATCAGGAAATGCTGGCCGAGCTTTCGTTCCGCGAGCGGATCCGCTCCGACCAGGACTGCGCCCTCGGCGTCCTGGCCCAGGCCAACGACGGCAATCTGATCATTACCGGCGCCATCGGATCCCTGACCGGGTCAGCCCCCAACCTGGCCATCCTCAAGGGCAACGCGGATGAAGCCGCAAGCCTGGGCATGCGTCTGGCCGAGGAACTGATGACGAGCACCGCATCGCTGATCGATCTGCTGGAAGCGGACTTCCCGGAGGGCTTGCCGGCGGATCCCGACGACACACACGACGACGTGACGAAGCCTACGTTGAGCGAGGGTTTTGAGGACGAAGACGAGGACATATCCGAAGACGATCTGGACGACTACGCGCCACCGCGCGATGATCTATGACCCATTGAGAACCACGGCGATTCGCGCCGCGGTGAACGGATCGTTCATCTGCGCCGTGCCCACCTGCACCGCCACCGCCCCCACCGCGATGAACTTGAGCGCATCCGCGACCGAGGCGATACCGCCCACACCCACCACGGGCAGGCCGGTCTCCCGCACGATCTCGTCCACCTTGGCCAACGCCACCGGCAGGATCGCCGGGCCGCTGTAGCCCCCGCGTCGCAGGGGCAGTACGGGCTCACCCGTAGCCAGATCGATGTCCATGCCGAGCAGGGTGTTGATGGCCGTCACGCCATGGGCGCCGCCTTCGCCCGCGGCCGCCGCCAATGCGGCGATGCTCGTTACGTTCGGCGTGAGCTTGGCCAGGACGACCCGGTCGCGCGCCTCGGCCGCCGCCGCCTCGACGCAGGCGCGGACCGTATCGGGACTGCGTCCGAAATCCACGCCACCGTGGGCCACGTTGGGACAGCTGAGATTCAGCTCCACACCGTGCCAGTTCTCGCCGTCGGCGGCCGTCGCGGCCAACCGGCGCGTCATCTCGCCGAATTCCTCGGGTCGTGTGCCGGCGATGCTCGCCACGAAGGGCACACCGTCGCGACGCAGCGCCGGGACGATCTCGTCCAGGAACCCGTCGAGACCCACGTTCTCGAGTCCGATGGAGTTCAAGGCGCCGGGGCCGGCATCCCAGATCCGCGGCGGCGGATTCCCCTGACGCGGTGCGGAGGTGATGGTCTTGGTGACGACGGCGCCGAGGCCGTCAAAAGGCGTGCCGTCACCGCTCGTGGCGATCTCGCGGCCCTGCAGCCCATAGCCGAAACAGCCGGATGCGGTCCAGACACGGCCGGGAAAAACCCGGGAGCCGAGCTTGAAATCACCGCCGGGGTCGAAAGGGAGCCAGTCTGGCAGTCCGGTCATGATCACGCATCCCGTCGTGTGCAGGTGCAGTCGTCGGTCGTCGCGGGGGAGTCGCCCCGTTCGCTGCGGCCGAAGCGATCCCAGTCGATTGTCGCCGCGGCGAGTACGGGCCCGTCGCGGCAAGCGGTCAAGTACCCCACTCCCCCGGCCCGGGGGACCACGCAGCCGCGGCAGACGCCGTAGCCACATCCCATCCGCTCCTCGACCGAGACGTAGCAGTCCCAGGATCTCTCACGGGCGAAAGTCACTGCGGCCCGCAGCAAAGGCATCGGCCCACAGGTCAGCACGCGGCGCCGGCCGTCATCGACACCGTCGAGCGCGGCGCGGGCAAGATCGACCACATTGCCGGTGAAGGCCTCGGACCCGCCGGGTACGTCCTCGCGGCGGTCCACGCTACAGCGCCAATCGTCGCCCAACAGGGACCACGGCACGTCGCCGCCGTCACGACCGCCGAAAAAACACAGGTCGCCGTCGCGCCCCCAGGCCCGATGCCAGGCCAGCAGGGGGGGCAAACCGACACCGCCGGCCAACAGGACATGCCTGATCGGCTGGACCGAGGTCTCGGGACGCGGAAACGGCCGTCCCAACGGACCCAGAATGACAGCGGCCGCACCGGAGCGACAGCCGGCCATCAGCCGCGTGCCGGATCCCACGACCTTGAACAGCAGGGTCACACGATCCCCGTCGACCGCGAGTATCGAGAACGGACGGGACAGAACCATCTCCCGCCCGTCGCCCAGATTCACCATGCAGAACTGACCCGGCGTGAAGGACAAGGCATCCTCGAGGCGCACGACAAGTTCGTACATGGACGCGCTGATCAGGCCGAGGGATTCCACGGTACCGCGAAGGCGGCGTGGGTTGGGTCCGGTATTCACGAATTCCGCCTCAACTTGCGTTCGCGCCAGCGGGAGTAGCGGGCGCCAGGATCATGGACGGATGCGACCGGCTCGAAGTCCCCGGTACCAATCTCTTCCGTATCCACTTCATCGATCTCGGCGATCTGCAACTCACGCACAAGGCGATCCTGCTCCATCACGAAGACGTAGAGATCGTGGTCGGTATCGGGATCCAGCATAAAGGTCTGGGGCGAGTCGGGATAGTCGCGCCGCAGGTGCGCCAGCATCACGTCGACCGAATCGGGCTGGGCCGTGTAATCCCGATAGATGATGGCCGCGCCGTAGAGTCCGCGCGCCGCCGACGTGGAATCGAATTCCGCCGTCGAGGCCACATCGTGATAGAGCTCCAGAGCCAGGTCGGGACGCTCAAGGTGGAAAAGCAGGATATTGGCCTGGACGAGCTTGTAGGCGGGCAGGGCCTCCTCGCCGGCCGTATCCATGCGAAACGTGGTGTTGTTGTAGTCGTTCAGGGCATCGGATATGCGCTTGCAGTACTCGGGATCGTCGATGACTCGGGGATTGCTTCTCGCCTGCTGATACTGCTCCTGGGCATTGTCGAGATCCCACTTATGGAGATACACGCCGCCGAGCAGCTCGCCGAGGCGGGGGGTAACTTCGCCGGTATTCCAGTCCTTGGGCATGTTCTCCAGCAAAGGCGCGGCTTCGTCGTAGTTATCCTGCAGGATCAGGTTCTCGGCCTTGGCCAGTGTGAGCCTACCCTGTGCCAGATGGACTTCCGCTTGGGGCGCCAGCTCGTCCGCCAGGGCGGCGGCTTCCTGGTAACGTCCCAGTCGCGCCAGACAGCGGACCTTCAGCAGCCGCACGTTGAACAGGAGTTCGAGGTCCGTCGATTGACCGGCGATGACGGCTTCCAGACGGTCGTGTGCCAGTTCGTAATCGCCCAGCTTCCAGTAGCAACGTGCCAGGTTGAAACCGGTCTGGGGTGCGTTTTCGTCTTCGGAATATGCTTCCAGATACTGTTCGTAACTGCCGCGCGCCTGGTCCCAGTCCTCCGAGGCATAGGCGTTGTCGCCGCCGACCTTCAGGGCATCGGCCTGGAAACGACTGTCGGGAAACTGCTGCTGCAACTGGACCAGATACGTGTTGGCTCCCCGCATGTCGCCGATCAGCAGGTGATTGGCCGCCTGGATGTACAGGGCCTCTTCCATGAACTTGTTGGACGGGAAATTCGTGAACAGCAGATCCAGGCGGGAAATGGACATGCGGTAGGACTGGATCCGATAATAGGCCTTGGCCATCATGAACAGGGTGTCGTCCGTGAGATCGTGGCCCGGATACTCCTCCAGCATCTTCTGACACTTCTTGATGGCCCGGTTGTAGTCGGCGATCTGGGTGGCCGTGGGTTTTGCCGCGTCCTCCCCTTGATCGAGTCGTTGCTTGTGGATGTGCTCGGCGTCGTTGAAAGCCTTCTTGGCGTTCCAGAAGGTATTGAACTTGGCACAACCGGCGACACCCGCCACGATCAGCACGGCGAACACGATCATCAGTATGCGGGTGTCGCTTTTCATCAGGACTCCTCGTGATGCGTGAGCCGGCCTCTCAGGAAGGTCGCCCTGACACGCCCGGTCAACGTCTCGCCGGCGTAGGGTGTGTTCCGGCTCTTGGACTTGATGGTCTCGGAGCCGACGACCCAGGTCTCGTCCGGAGCGAAGAGCATGAAGTCGGCATCGCCGCCTTCCTCCAACCGGCCGACGGGCAGATTGTAAATCTTCGCGGGCGACTCGGTCATCCGCTCGATCAGTTGTCCCAGATCCAGTTTGTTCTCCCTGACAAGATACGTATTGCACACGGCCAGGGCCGTTTCCAGACCGATCACGCCGAAGGGCGCCTGGTCCAGCATCAGTTCCTTCTCCATGGCCGTGTGGGGCGCGTGGTCGGTGGCCACGCAATCGATCACGCCGTCGGCCAGCCCCTGGGACAGCGCTTCGATGTCCACTTCCTCACGCAGAGGCGGGTTCATCTTGAACTGGGGCGAGAATTCCCGGCAGCAGGAATGATCCAGTGACAAGTGGTGCGGCGTCACTTCGGCGGTCACATGCGCGCCGTCCTCCTTGCCCCGCCGTATGATGTCCACGGCACCCTTGGTCGAAACATGGGCCACGTGCAGGTGACCGCCGGTGACCTTGGCCAGTTCGACGTCGCGGAAGATCATGGTGTCCTCGGCCAGGCGCGGAATGCCGGCGAGTCCCAGTTTGGTGGACCAGTAACCGGCGTGCATCACGCCACTGCCCGCCAGATCCTTGTCCTCGGCATGGCAAGTGATGGGCACACCCAGCATCTTCGAGTATTGCAGGGCGTACTGCATGAGCTTGCCGGACATGACGGGTCGACCGTCATCGGTGAAACCCACGGCCCCGGCCCCGACCAGGTCACCAAACTCCGTGAGGGACTCTCCCTGCTGTCCCTTGGAAATGGCGCCCGTGGGGTAGACGCGACACAGACCGGATTCTTTGGCGCGGTCGAGGATGTAGCGCACCATGGGCGCGCTGTCGACCGGCGGCGTGGTGTTGGGCATGGTCACGACCGAAGTAAAGCCTCCGGCGGCAGCCGCGCGTGCGCCGGTGTGGATGGTCTCCTTCTCCTCCTGCCCGGGCTCACGGAAGTGCACATGGACGTCTACCAGACCGGGCGCGCAGACCTGCCCGCCACCGTCCAGGACCGGCACGCCTTCGCGTGTCGGCGACCCGACGCCCAGGCCCTCGATCCGACCCTTCATCACGTGTAAAAAACCGTTGCGCTTGGACAACTTGCCACCGCGGCACAGCTTGACGTTGGTCACCAGGTACTCGGCGGGAATCCGCTTCCAGTTCCAGTCCATTGTCTTTATCTCCTTCAGGCCGCCGGTGCGCCCAGCTGTCCCGGATCTCCGCCGGAGAGCAGGTAGATGATCGCCATGCGGACGGCGACGCCGTTGGTCACTTGTTCGAGAATCACCTGACGCGGGCCATCGGCCACTTCGGAGCTGATCTCCACATCGCGATTCATGGGCCCGGGGTGCATCACGAAGCAATCGGGCTTGGTCTGCCGCAACACGTCTTCGGTGATGCCGAAGAGCAGGCTGTACTCGCGGTTGCTCGGAAAGACCATCTGGCTCTGACGCTCGAGTTGGATGCGCAGGATATTCAGGACATCGGCGTCGGCCACCGCGCGTTTCAGATCGTGTTCGACCCGCGCGCCCAGCTTGGCCATGGCTCCCGGCACCATGGTCGGCGGCCCGCAGACCGTCACTTCGGCACCCAGCTTGGTCAGCCCGTAGATGTTGGACCGTGCCACGCGCGAATGGGATATGTCGCCGATGATCGTGACCTTCTTGCCCTCGAGATTTCCCAACCGCTGGCTCATGGTCATGATGTCCAGCAGCCCCTGTGTGGGATGCTCGTGGGCGCCGTCACCCGCGTTTATGACGCGAGCCTTGAGCACGCGCGCCAGGTAGGCGGCGGCGCCGGGGGACGAATGGCGCATGACGATCATGTCGACCTTCATGGCCTCGATATTCTGGGCGGTGTCCCGCAGGGTCTCGCCCTTCTTCAGGGACGAACTGGCGGCGGAGAAGTTGACGATGTCCGCCGAGAGGCGTTTTTCGGCCAGTTCGAAGCTGATGCGCGTGCGCGTGCTGGGCTCGAAGAAGAGGTTGACCACCGTCTTGCCGCGCATGATGGGAACACTGCGCACGGGGCGGTCGAAGACCGACCGGAAAGCCTCGGCCGTGTCGAGGATGGCGAGGATCTCCTCACGGGACAGGTCTTCCAGCCCGATCAGATCATTGCGTTTCAGGGTACTCACTCCTGCACCTCCCCCACCACGACTTCCTCGGCGCCGTCGAATTCGACCAGGCGGACCTTGATGATTTCGCGCTGGGAGGTCGGCACGTTCTTGCCCACGAAGTCGGGACGGATGGGCAACTCGCGGTGACCACGGTCGACGAGTACGGCCAGGCGGATGGCCTGCGGCCGGCCCCAGTCCATGATCACGTCGATGGCGGCGCGAACCGTACGTCCGGTATAGAGCACGTCGTCGACCAGGATGACGATCTTGTCCTGGACATCGATGGGTACGTTGGTCTCGTTGATGCGTGGCGCGGGGCCGATCTTGGAGAGATCGTCGCGGTAGAACGTGATGTCGATGGCGCCCTGGGGTACCGTTTCGCCTTCCACCCGCTCGATGGCCTCTGCAATCATGCTCGCCAGGGGCACACCCCGGCGTTGTATGCCCAACAACACCATGTTGTCGGTACCCTTGTTGGCTTCGAGGATCTCGTGGGCGATACGCGTCATCGCCCGACGGACCTCCTTGCCGTTCATGATGCTGGTCTTTTCGACGAAAGTCATCTCGGCTGGTCCCCTCTGGGGGCGCCGCCCGAACAGGGGATGCCGGGCTCAGGGCACAAAAAAAGGGCAGGGCGTCAACGTACCCGTACCCGATATGTTCCCTGATACGCCTCCTTTTGGCCTCACTGGGCCGAATTAAAGGATGCTCTGGTGTCTCGACTAACGTCTTCTAATCTAGCAGGTGGGCTCCCGGTGGGCAAGCGTCGACCGGTATCGGTTCAACAAATGCTGAAAACCGCCAGTAAGCACTCAGGGGGCGTGAAGGGCCCGCAACTGCTCCCGCGCCCGGACGGCCCACGATGACTCGGAGTCGAGACGCAGGTACGCCTCCCAGGCGGTAATGGCCGAACCGACCATCCCCGACTCCGTAAGCGCACGAGCCAGGCCATAGGCCCCCTGGCGATGGTCAGGCGCCACGGTCAGCAACTCACGAAAGACCGCGACCGCTTCGCCGAACCGGGTCTGGAAAAAGAGGCTGTTGCCCAGGGCGACGAGGATATCGACGTCTTCGGGATGACGCACGCGCAGCTTGATGAGCAGGGCTTCGGCCGCCTCGTTGCGGCCGCGTCGCAATTCCACCAGAGCCAGGTTGTAACCGGCGTCATCGAAGGACGGGTCGATACGTGCGGCCTCGCGGAAGGCCTGGCCCGCCACATCCAGCCGACCGGAAGCCAAGGCGTCGACACCATGATTGTAGGGAACCCGCGCCCGGTAGCGCCGCTCGGCGCCCGCCCACTCGTCCTCGCTGAAGATCAGGATCAGATCGTCCCCGACGTTGAGCCGATCGGGATCGACCAGGCCGTTGCCCGCCGCGATCGCCCCCGCCCGATCCGGATCCCCGTAGTACATATCGGCCACCGCGCGCAGGGTCTCCCCCGGTGCCACCGTATGGGTCAGGGAGTATTCATCCTGGGTGCGCAGGGTGTCGAGACGCGACGACCCGAGCATGGGCCGCTTGCCGCAGCCGGTCATCATCGCGACGACGGCCAGCAAGAGCAGGGTGCCGATCTTCAGTTTCACGTCATACCCCTCGCGACTGGGCTTCCGCACGGATCTCGCGCAGGGCCGTCAGCATTTCGGCGCCGTCCTCGGTGTCGAAGAGCCGCCGCCGGATCGCCGCCGCGCCCGGGAAGCCCCGGAAATAGCGCGCGACGTGCTTTCTTACCAGGTAGGATCCCAAGCGTTCCCCCCGATAACGGCAGTTCTCCTCGATGTGACGTCGGGCAAGATCCATGATCTCCACCAGGGTGGGCGGCGCGTCGACGACCGGTTCTCCGGCGGCGTTCATCTGCCTGAAGATCCAGGGATTGCCGATGGCGCCGCGCCCCACCATGACCGCGTGACAGCGCGTATGACGAACCATGTGCGCGTAACTTTCGCCATCGACCACGTCACCATTGCCAATGACCGGAATGTCCAGGGTGTCCACGAGATCGGCGATGCGGTCCCGGTCGGCCAGACCGGAGTATCTCTGTTGCCGCGTGCGTCCGTGCACGGTGACCCAGGCGCAGCCCAGCTCCTGCAGGGCGAGTCCCACCTCGCGGTAGTTTACCGTGTCCTCGTCCCAACCGGTGCGGATCTTGGCGCTGACCGGTACCGGACTCTCGGCGATCACGGCCCGGGTCACTTCGATCAACAACGGCACGTCGGCCAGCAGGGCGCTGCCGCCGCACTTCTTGACCACTTTCTTGGCGGGGCAACCAAAGTTGATGTCCAGGACGTCCAGACGCCGGTTGCGCATCATGCGGGCCGCGCCGCCCATGAACTCGGGCTCGTTGCCGAAGATCTGCACGCCGATCGGCGCGGCCTCACCCTCGGTATCGATCAACTGCCAGGTATGCTCGTTGTTGAAGGCCAGCCCCTTGGCCGCGGTGAATTCGCAGAAGGCGAGATCCGCACCGAAGTCGCGACAGATGTCGCGGAAGGCGCGGTCGGTCACGCCGGACATGGGCGACAGAACCGTGCGCACGTCGGCGAACCACGGCGTGGCCGGAGAAATGCGAACTGTCTTGCGGTCGAACATAAACCACAGGATGAGTACATGACGGGCCGGGGTCAAGTCCGACGAAAGGAGCCGATCCCAAAAGACCGGTTCCTCGACGATCCGTATAGTGATCGATTAGCGGTAAGTAGACTTGATGGTCCCCCAGTTTGCCGCTTCTTGCACCACCGGTGCACTCTTCATCATCATCATGCTATCGGGTTCGCCGCTGTCGTCCTCTTCGCATTCCAGCTCATTGAAGTCCGCCAGCTCATCCTTGATGGCCAACGCTTCATTCTTCAGGGCCCCATGAGGGCGACTGCCGAGACCGTGATGGGCCAGGATGATCGTGGCGTCGCCGCGCACGGGACGGCCCAGGATCTCGTCCAGCTCGGCCTGCGTGTAATCGACACCACCCACGGCGAAGTCGAAGACAGGCCAGGCGTCCAGATGGTTTTTCCAGTAGCCCGGCGTATAGGTGCACTCGTCGTCTCCGTCGCAAATGCAGGTGAAGGAGACCTCGAAGCCCTGGCTACCGACGATGATCATGCCGGTCATGTTCCAGCCCTCACAGTCGGCTGTGCCGGTTAAATCTTCCCAGTGAGTGGCAAGAGCGGGGGCAGCGAAGGCAACGGCGGCAAGCATCACAAACAGTGGGGGCATTTTACGCATGGTTTACTCCAGCCTAAATTGAGCGATTTTCCCAGTTGAAAGACTCCACCTGCTGGTGTAAGGTA
>CAYYYS010000017.1:0-53803 GCA_964476155.1 uncultured Fibrobacteraceae bacterium | reverse complement strand
CGCCGACTATGTCGACGGTACGTTCGGCATGGCTTTTCCGCTGACCTTCACGCCGGTAACCAGGAAGTAGAAAACCATGCCCAACCATACCCAAGCCCAACGGTATTTCTTTCCCGCCATCCTCCTAACCAGCACCATCCTCCTATCCCCCCTCCCATCACTCGCCACCACCCAACTACACCTACCAGACCAATGGCCCACAATAGACACGGCGATGATGGACTTGGGTACGAGAGCAATGATCTTGCGCCTGTCAGAAGACAGAAAAGCCCTGCTGGCCATGAACGCCGACATCCTGCAAAACCACCCCACCGCTCCCGGGGCGCTAAACCAGGTCGTGCGCAACGCCGGCACGATCCTGGGCATGAAGGAAACCGCCCGTGCAATAGCGGAGCATGATGCAGCTGTTCTGACAGGCCGTCCCCCCGAGACGACTGATCTCACTCCCGACGCCTGGCTCCTGATGTCAGGCATCGTATTCTCTCAAGAGAATCGTTACGCCTCGGCCTTGGCCGCGTTCGACACTCTACTGACACGCCACGACGAATGGACCCCATTACTCCAGGCTTGGCGTTTGCGGTGCATGCGAAGCTTGCTACATCCGATATCAGATCTGCAGGCCTGTTTGGACGCCGCTGCCACCAATGCCCAAGCTCTGATGGTCGCTCTGCAGCTAATAGCCCACGACCAGGAAACAAACCCCGAAGCCATGCGGGAAATCTCAGCCTTTCTGCACACGGCCCCCGCCTGTTCCGGCTTGGACGCCTTACGGGACAAGATCGACCTTAATATCTCATGGCGGGCCGATCCACCCGATGAGAAACAGCTAATGGACGACTGGCGCTGCTTTCTCGCCGCATATCCCGAAGAAGCATGGACATATGACAATGATTTCAGCTTCGAGCTGGGCTCGCGCCTTCCCACCGATCGAGCCGTGGACGTACTGCAGGATATCGGTCAAGCTCCCCAGGCTCACATGTTCCGACTCCGCGCTGCCGAGAAATATATTCGCAACGAAAACTACCACAAGGCTGCCGTGATCTTATCCGACTCCGCCGAGAACAGCCGCTTTGCACAGAGCCTGCGCTTCATGTTGGTCAGAACGAGCGCTTCAGCCGACACCACACGATCTGTCCTGTCGCAAATCCATCGTGATTACATCACTTCATGGACTCCCGAACACGACGAAGCCGAGTATCAGATCCTCGACCTGGATGAAGAGTGGGCCGCGGCCTGGGAGGAACTCATCCGCGAGGATCCGATGCTCGCAATGCGACACCGGTTGAACCAAACCACAGAGGAGCGATTACCCGGACTTCTGGCCCTGCGCGATTCTCTCCAGTCCCTCGATTTGTTGGGCGCTCCCTTCGATAACCAGTTCCAAATCCTTGATGCCATGACCGCCGACCATGTGGACATCGAAGATATCATCGCCGAACCGGATCCCCGGGTTCGAGGGAATAGGTTCATCGATGCCTACATCACGGCCGATCATCTGGGCGACCACGCGCTTCAGGTCCAACTGGCCAAAGCTGAGATCGAACTATCCGTCAACCTCCATTCGGTCCGTTACCGGCTGCATAAAATCATGCCCGATGCTGGTGATGACCTAGTGAAATCGGCGATCGCCCGCCTCGACGAGCTGGGGGCGGATCCCGAGTCGAGCGCCGAGGTTCGCGCGCTAGCCGCCTTGAAGCTGGAGGGAATCGAGGCCGCCAAGGCCGAAATCGATCATGTCGACTTCGACAGCTGGACCAATATGGGCAGCCTCACCAGGCTTGCGAGTCTCTACAGGCATTTCAAGATGACAGACCAATTCTCGGCTGTAGTGGAACGGCTGCGCGCGCTGTATCCCGACGCCTATTCGACACACTACCTGGAAGTCGAGCTTCTGGAGATGGCCGGCTCATCCGACAAGGCTTTGGCCGTCCTGAAAGACTTGGCTGCCGAGTATCCCGGCAGTCAGGACCTCAAGCAGGCCCTGATGAAACGCGGCGAAAGCGTCCAGGCTCTCGATGAGATTCCCGACGCGCTGCTGGACCGGGCGGACCTCTTCATTCCCTTCGGCGATGACCTGGATGATCTGGACGCCATCAGGAGCCGTCGCGTTGCCGATCTCGACACCATTCATTTCGACACCATCTGCCTGCTCAAGCGAACGAGTCATGTTCTTTCGGGACTCGACAATTCTTATCTGCGGAAGCATCTCATCACGCAGGTGCTCACACGCGCCGGTGCACAGGCCCAGCGCAGTTACTCATTCGTTTTTGATCCGAACAATGGTGTTCCCCATGTGCGCACGGCACGCGTATTGACACCGGACGGGGAGATTCTCGATACCGATCTCGGCGATATCCTCGTGCGCGCGCCCGAGGGAGGCAACTGGGATGTGAGTGACAGCCGGGAAATGGTGATTCCCCTGCGCGGCGTGGAGCCAGGGGTCATTATCGACTTGGCTTACGATGTGCAGGATGGGTCATATCTGGGCGACACCTGGTCGCATTTAGATTTCTTCCTAAGTGACGCCCCCGTGCGTGAGTATATTGTCGAGCTCTTCGCCCCGTCCAACCACCCGGTCCAAACGGTTGTCCATGGCGATGTCACGACCCATCCTCTCGATACACTCACCGGAGTCCGGCGCTGGACAATTCATGATCTTGCCATGCCACGAGACGAGGAAAACCGCCCTTCGCTGACGGAGGTCTTGCCATGGGTCGGCATGACGACCTTCGCCGACTGGGATGCTGCGGGACGGCAATATGCGGCGCACTTCTGGAAAGTGATCGACGATTCCCCGCGCATACAGGAACTGGCCGCATCTCTTACTCACGACGTACGCTCGAATCGCGAGAAGGCCGAGGCCATCTACCGATATGTGTTGAACGAGATCACGCCCCTGGCTGTGGAGCTGGCGGCCGGCCGGCTCCTGCCGTCAAGCAGCACGGAAGTGCTGGATCGAGGCTGGGGCGACTGCAAGGACAAATCCCACCTCCTGATCACCCTGCTGCGGGCTGCCGGTATCGAAGCCCGCCCTGTGCTGGTTTCCACGATCGGTCATTACAATCCGCGTGAGGATTTTCCGAGCCTCTCCTTCTTCAACCACATGATCGTGCAGGTCACGGATCTCAAGGGCGATCCCTACTGCGACCCTCTCAACGGAGGGCCCACCCTGCTGCCCCTTCCCGCCGAAGCGGCGGGGCGCCTTGGACTACACATAGATCCCGACGGAACCACCGATCTGAGAATTGTCGCACCGCCGCGGCCGGAGGATCATATCTCCGACCTGGAGATCGACGTGCGTCCGGTCGGCGAGCGGGCCCTGCGCTATGATATCAAGGGCCGGTTTACCGGCAATATTGCCGCATACATGAAACAACTCGTCGCGTTCGGTGACACCAATACCACGCGGTTTTTCCTCGATCAGTCGGTCGGCTATGGTGTTCCGGTCGGCGTGCCGATCCAGTCGTGGTCGGCCACGGAGCTGGAAAACGGTCATATCGAGGTCGCCATGACCTATGTGGATTCGACCTGGGCCGGCGAAGGCGTCTCCAGTGCAGAGCTGCGCAACAACAACGAGGCTTCGGTCTATTGGGGGCTGCCCAGTAGCGAGGATCGACTTTACGATGTTGTCTTCCTGTCTCCCTACACGGCCCGGTTGGTGCTACGGTTGCACGGCAGCGATGTGTGGACACCGAGTGATCTGGTCGTGGCACTGGAAGTGGATAACGACTTCGCCCGGGGCTCGATCGTGGGCAAAGTGAGCAAGGAGGACGGGCACCGGTTGGTAACGGTGGAGCATGAATACAGCCAAGACCGGAGGGTTGTCCCCCAAGCGGAGTATGAGGGCTTTCGCCGCGACGCCATAACCTACTTCATGTACTCCGCCCAGAGGTACGAATACCGGCGTACACTCGACGAGGACAAGCTCAAGGCCATCGATCGATATGTTCGCGATAACCCCGAAGACGAAGGCTTTCGCGTGCGGGCGGTCTTCAACCTCCTGGGTACCGACATGGGCGGTCAAGGTGTCGAGGGTGAACCGAGACGTGTTGCCGCCATGAAGCTGTTGGCGCCGCTTCTCGCACAGGAGCATCCATCCCCTCAGTCCGCGCTGCTTGCTGCCGGCGTCTATGCAAAGCGCAACCAGTACCAGAGGGCCGACTCCCTGGTTACAGCCGTGCTTGAATCGAACCCCGATGATCTCTTTCTCCAGGGGACCGCCATCTCTCTGAACATAGGGCTGGAGCAGTGGGGCGAGGTTGCTGATCGGAGCCGAAAACTGGCCAACATGACCGGTTCGAAGGAGTCCATTATAACACTGATTCTCGCCATGATGCACCTGGGACGGGATGATCAGATACCGGGCCAGGTTGAGCGCCTCCGCCTTATCGGTACCCCTGTTGATTCACTGACTCTGGTCTCTATGCGCTGTGGAATTTCCGAGGCGGCTGGTGATCTGGAAGCCATGAAAAACCTCCTCTCGCAACTTGAGGAGCTTGGGGCCAATGAGAGCGACCTTGACGATATGCGATGCGCCATTTTGACCCTTGAGCGACGCAGTGTCGAAGCGATTCCCATCCAGGAACGCCGGCTTGCCGAGAATCCCGGCAACAGTATGATTTGTAACAATCTCGCCTGGACCTACGCACTGGCCGGACATAATCTGGATCGGGCACTGATGCTTGCCGAGGCGGCCTTATTGCTGTCCTGCGACCCCTCGACCTCCCGCAACACCTACGCCACTGTTTTGGCCCGCATGGGAAAATGGCGGGAAGCTCGCGACATCTATCGCGATATTTTCGAGCACGACGATCGGCCCCTTGGGCGGATAGTCAACGGTTACTTCCTGGGTTTGGCGGAGGCCCAGTTGGGTCATCCGGATAAGGCGCGGACAATCTGGCAGTCCATCAGCGATCTGCCTGTTGGCCCGAGATGGAAACGGCGCGTGCTTGATAGTTTGAAGGCTCTTGACGAGGGGGGGGATTTGCTTTCGGTTATTTTTGAGGGGTGAGTACGCTTTGGCTTGTTTCACCCCGAAGGCTTGATAGGCCCCATAAATCTTGGTACGAAGCGTACAGGAACGCGTAGTGCGGGAAATCCGCACGCTGCGTGTGAAGTGGCGGGGATTGGAAACGGAATCACGGACAACCCTACCCGGGCACGAAGGGGGAAACCCCGGATACAGACAAGGGGAGTCCTGCGGGTTACCGCGCCAGTCCTCGACCCTACCAGGGGTCACTGGGCTCTTTTTGGCGGCAGGGGTAACTGCCCATTGCTTTCACCCATCGTTGGGATCCATCCCGGCGGCTCATCATCGTAGTCGCCATAATCATCGTATGCGTAGGGAAGCCCGCCCTTCCTGGCCAGCGAGAGCATCAGCTCGTACCAGGTGACGTACTCCGGGTCATCGCCGCTACTGAGGCCACATAGCTCGTGGTGTTCTTCCAGGAAGCGGTCGGCCAGCTGCTCCGTGTCCAGGCCGGGGGCGTCGTCCCAGTCGAAGAACTCGTCACCCAAGGCGGAGGTGTAGAAGGCCATCTGCGGCCCGCCGCTGTTGATGCACAAGGCTCCGCTCTCAGGGTCCATGTTCCCGGCATGGGTGATGCCGCAACGCCACGACATGCCCGACGGTGACATTCCCGGCTCGATCCTCAGGCGTTCGTACCCACGCTGATGGAGGACGGCGACCATCTCCAGCACCTTGATGCAATTGAGTATGGTTTCGGACAAAGGTTCGTCAGCGGTCATCAGATCTCGATTCGTCGATTCAGTCCCAGAGTTCTTCGGGTCCTTCGGGTTTCATTGGCGTGTCGCACTTCGGGCACGGCCAAGGCTCCGACCAGGCCGTGAAACTGTGCTTCTTGGCCTTCGGGCAACAGATCCCAGCCAGTCCCTTGAAGCCGAGGGGGGTTCTTCGATAATATGGGCAAACGTCCGGTCATCACTTCGGAGTGGACCCGCTACGAGATCGTCGGCCGGGTCGCCGACGATGGTTGGGCGATGGTGGAACAGAACTCGACAACTGATTGAGTTTATAAAAATCCAGAAAAATTCGCTATGTGTATTGTCAACTGCGCTTATGCCCCCTTTCCCATCTAACTGGCTAAATCACTCCCGAATGACTATCTTCAACTCGCATTAGGCGACCCGATCGCCAGCGTATAACATCCCAAAGACAGACCCCATTGCATTGACGAGCTGAGATAACGCGACTTGGCTCTGCGGAGTCAGGAGTTTCACGTAATGAGTTTCGAACGATTCGAATTCGACCCCTGGATTGAAGAGGGGATCGAAGCGGCCAAATACATCCAGCCCACGCCTATTCAAGAAGAGGCCATTCCCGCCATTCTGGCCGGCAAGGACGTGCTCGGCCTCGCCCAGACCGGCACCGGCAAGACCGCCGCTTTCGCCCTGCCCATCCTCGAGCATTTGCTCGACGGCGAGCTGGGTCATCCACGCGCCCTGATCATCGCGCCCACGCGCGAGCTGGCCGAACAGATCAAGGACGAATTCCGTCAGCTCGGCCGCAAGACCGACCTGCGGACGGTCACCCTTTATGGTGGTGTCAGCAAGAATCCCCAGATCGACGCCTTGCGCAAGGGCGTCGAAGTGGTTGTCGCTTGTCCGGGCCGACTGCTCGATCACTTCCAGTGCGGCGATATCGATCTCTCGCGAATCGAAGTGCTGGTCCTGGACGAAGCCGACCATATGTTCGATATGGGCTTCCTGCCCGACATCAAGCGGATCATCGCCAAACTGCCCCAAAAGAGGCAAAACCTCTTCTTTTCGGCCACCATGCCGAGCTATATCCGTTCACTGGCCGACCAGGTGCTCACCGATCCGGTCACCGTCCAGGTGGACGCGCGGGCGCCGGCCGAGACCGTCTCGCACGCGCTCTTCCCCTGCACCGACCGCCTGCGCCGACCGCTGCTGGAGAAGATGCTGGAGTCCCACGCCTCGGGACGCGTCCTGATCTTCACGCGCACCAAGCACCGGGCGCGCAGCCTGGCCACGATCCTGGAGAAGCAGAAGCACAGCGTGGTTTGTCTGCAGGGCAATATGCCGCAGGCAAAACGCCAGAGGGCCATCGACGGTTTTCGCAAGGGTAAATACGACATCCTGGTGGCTACCGACATCGCGGCCCGCGGCATCGACATTTCCAACGTGACCCACGTGATCAACTACGACATGCCGTCGACCGTGGACGCCTACACCCACCGCATCGGCCGCACCGGCCGCGCCCTGAAAACGGGTACCGCCTTCACCCTGGCCACCCAGGCCGACGAGCCCCTGGTGCATCGCGTCGAGCAGGTACTGAGTGCCCCGATCGAGCGTCGCATCCTGGACGATTTCAACTACGGCACGTATTCGCCGGAGAAGCAGGGTTTCCGCAATCCCGAGAAAAAGAAGGGCCTCTCGCGTTCCGACAGCCGGGGCGGGATGAACGCGGCGTCGCGGCGACGGGGGGGGCCGCGGGGACGGCGGATTTCGAGGCGGGGTTGAGCCATCGGTACTGTCGGAGCGGCCGATCAACATCAAACATCAAAACCATGGACGAACCCTTCATTTTGAACATGATACGCCTTTTCACACCTTTTTAATAAAAATGAAGTTGCACATTCACACTCTGTTGTGGTACAACGGATTAGTAATGAGCACGGGTGGACGAAGAGATTCGACGGATCCCTGCAAGCGAACACCCCTTGAAACGACACCTAGTCGTTTGCAGACGCACCACAGACGGAGCTGTACGAGAGCAACCTGCTAAGCACACATCAGTCCTGCCCATCGCTCTGAACTTGGCCGACGGACCACGGTTCAGGTGACCGCGACCGACGGCGTGACCCGGAAGGGGACGTGGGCATGCGATTCTGGCGGACCCCGCTGGACATCCAGCAGATCAAGATTCCACAGGGCGAAATCCATCTCATCATAGACCGCTGCAAGGGCTGCGAGTTCTGCGTGGAGTACTGTCCGCGCGGCGTGCTGCGCATGTCCGCAGAGTTCAACGCCAAGGGGTACCACTACCCCGAAGTGACCGAGGCGGGGAACTGCGTGGAATGCGATCTGTGCGAGGTGATCTGCCCCGATTTCGCCATCTTCTGCCTGCCGGCCGAAGACGACTCAACTCAGGAAATCAAGGAGGCCGGCAATGGCGTCAGCTGACCCCAAGCGGGTGCTCACGGGCAGCCACTATCTGGACGGCGACCACGCCTGTACCGAGGGCGCCCTGTCGGCCGGCTGTGACTTCATAGCGGGCTATCCGATCACGCCGTCGACCGAGGTGGTCGAGCGTTTCGCGGCGCGCGTGCCCAAGGTCGGCGGGACCTTCATCCAGATGGAGGACGAGATCGCCTCGGTAACGGCCATTCTCGGCGCGGTGTGGGGTGGGGCCAAGGCCATGACGGTCACGTCGGGCCCCGGCTTCAGCCTGATGATGGAGAACATCGGTCTGGGCGCCATGCTCGAGACCCCGTTCGTGATCATCAACGTGCAGCGCGGCGGTCCGTCGACGGGTCTGCCGACCATGGTGGGCCAGTCGGACATCATGCAGGCGCGCTGGGGGTCGCACGGCGACTACGAGATCATCGCCCTGGCACCACAGTCTCCCCAGGAGGCCTACTACCGCACCATCGACGCCTTCAACCTGTCGGAAAAGTACCGTGTGCCGGTGTTTGTCATGCTCGACGAGTGCATCGGCCACATGACCGAGCGGGTGGTGATTCCGGCCGCCGCGGACATCGAGATCACGCCGCGACGGATGACCGAGGCCAAGGCGGGCGAGTACCTGCCCTATGCGGTGGGTGCGGACATGATCCCGGCCATGGCGCACGCGGGTGACGGTCATCGCTACCACATCACCGGACTGACCCACGACGAGCGCGGCTATCCGGTCATGACGGAGGAGTGTCACGACCAACTCGTGCGCCGGCTCTGCGACAAGATCCGCGACAATGCCGACGACATCGTCATGCTCGAAGAGGACGGCATGGGCGACTGCGAGGTGGTGGTGCTTTCGTACGGCATCACGTCGCGCGTGGCCCGCGCGGCCATCGACGGGGCACGCGAGAAGGGGATCAAGGTGGGCAGCCTCCGACTGATCACCGTTTGGCCCTTCTGCGAAACGCGCATCCGCGAACTCGCGCCCAAGGTGAAGGGCTTCGTGGTCCCCGAGATAAACTACGGACAGCTGAGCCTGGAGGTGGAGCGATGCGCCGCCGGCCAGGCGTCGGTGACGCTCGTGCCCCACATGGGCGGCAATGTGCACGACCCCGCCGATATCCAGCGGGCCATCGAGGAGGCGGCGCGATGACCGACACGACCCAACTCGAACATCCCCAGGCGCACCTGTTGAGGACCGACCGCTTTCCGCACATCTGGTGTCCCACGTGCGGTATCGGCACGGTGATGAAGTGTTTCGTCGATGCCATCGACCGGGCGAAAATGGACTACGACAAGATGGCCATCGTCTCGGGGATCGGCTGCACCGGCCGGGTGGCCGGTTACGTGAAGCTCGACTCCTACCACACGACCCACGGCCGGGCCCTGCCGTTCGCCACGGGCCTGAAGCTGGCCAACCGCGACCTGAAGGTGGTGGTGTTCAGCGGCGACGGGGACCTGTCCGCCATCGGCGGCAACCATCTGATCCACGCCGCGCGGCGCAACATGGACATCATGGTCGTGTGCGTGAACAACTTCATCTACGGCATGACCGGCGGGCAGGCGGCACCGACCACGCCGTCGCCGGCCAACACGTCGACCACGCCCCACGGGGCTTTCGAACCGCCCTTCAGCCTGCCGCATCTGCTGGAGGCCTGCGGGGCGGTCTATGTGGCGCGGTGGACGTCGCTGCACGTGCGGCGACTCACCAAGTCGTTCACCGAGGCGCTGCTCAAGCCGGGCTTCTCGTTCGTGGAAGCCATCGCGCCCTGCTCGACGCTCTACGCACGACGCAACCGCCTCGGCTCGGGCTTCGACCTGATGAAGTTCTACCACGACAACAGCGAGATCGAGCACGGCTGCGATACTGCCCAGCTGGCCATCGACTACCAGAAGACGATCAAGGTGGGCAAGTTTCTCGACATCGATCGACCCACCTGGCACGAGCTCTACGACGAGCAGCTTCTGACCACGCTCGGCGACGATTTCTTCCGTGCCGAAGAAGTGAAGGCGGCCCAGAAGCAGGAGGAGAAGAGCCATGCCAAGACGTGAGATCAGGATCACCGGCTACGGCGGCCAGGGTGTGATCATGACGGGCATGATTTTCGGCAAGGCCGCCGCCATCTATGACGACCTGCATTCGACCATGACCCAGAGCTTCGGGCCCGAGGCCCGGGGCAGCGCCTGCGCCTCGGCGCTGATCGTGGACGATGAATTCGTCGCCTACCCCTACCTGCGCAAGACCGACGTGTTGATCGCCCTCTCTCGCGAGGGCTACGAGAAGTATGCCGGAGAACTGTGTGAGGGCGGGTCCCTCATCTACGACGAGGATCTGGTCCAGCCCGGTAACGAGCTCGCCAAGGGCGTGAAGACCTACGCCGTGCCGGCGGTGCGCATCGCCGAGGAGCTGGGCAAGCGCATCGTCCAGAACATCGTCGTGGTGGGTTACACCACGGCGGTCACAGGTATCGTGGACAAGGAAGCCGTCAAGAAAGCCGTCGAATCGCTGGTTCCCCCGGCCACGATCGAACTCAACCTGCAAGCCTTCGAGAAGGGTTATGAACACTTCAACAGCTAGGGGCGTCTTGGTGATCGGCGGCGGGATCGCGGGCATCCAGTCCGCGCTCGACCTCGCCCGGGCGGGATTCCAGGTTCACCTGGTGGAGCGATCGCCGTCAATCGGCGGCCGCATGAGCCAGTTGGACAAGGTGTTTCCGACGGTCGACTGCTCGATCTGAATCCTCGGACCCCTGATGATGGATGCCGGTCGGCATCCCCGCATTCAGTTGCACACGCTCTCGGAGCTGGTCGGGCTGCAAGGTGAAGCCGGACGCTTCGAAGCCGAAGTGCGTCACCAACCGCGCTACGTCGATGCCGACCTGTGCGTGGGGTGCAGTCTGTGCAGCGAAGCCTGTCCGTCCGTCCGTCCCAATCCTTATGACCTGGGTCTGAAGGCGGTCAAAGCCATCGATCGGCCCTTCCCCCAGGCCGTGCCCGCGGCTTTTCACATCGATCACGAGTCCTGCCTGAACGACGACTTCCTCGTCTGCGATCGCTGCGTGAAAGCCTGCGAGCCCAACGCCATCGACTTCGACGACCGACCCGAAACCGTCACCCTGGACGTGGGCGCCGTAGTGGTGGCCACCGGGTTCGACGAACTGGATCCCCGCGCACTGAAGAATTTCGGTTACGGACGCTCGCCCAACGTGCTCACCGGCCTGGAATTCGAGCGTCTGCTCTGCGCCACCGGGCCGACCCGCGGCCACGTGGTGCGCCCCACCGATCACGAGGTGCCCAAGCGGATCGTCTTCGTGCAGTGTGTCGGGTCACGTGGCGAGGGGGGGCGGCCCTACTGCTCGCGCTACTGCTGCATGAACTCGGTGAAGTCGGCCATGCTGGCCCACGAACACGAGCCGGACATCGAGGAAAGCGTGCTGCTCTATACGGACATGCGCGCGGCGGGACGGGGCTTCGACGAGTTCGTCAAGCGCACCCTGACCCGCGACGACGTCAAGCATGTGCGCGGTCGTCCCGCCAAGGTCCAGGAGAACCCGGACACGGGCGACCTGACCCTGTGGGTGGAGGATGTCCAGACCGGCCGGCCCAACAAGATCGAGGCCGGCATGGTGGTGTTGTCCACCGCCGCCCTGCCCGCGCACGGTTCGCCCGAGCTGGCGGAAATCCTGGACGTGGAGCTTGATGAGCAGGGTTTCTACTCACGTCGTGATATCGAGCATGCGCCGTCCGAGCTGACCCGGGCCGGCGTGTACGTGGCCGGCAGCGCCGGCGCCCCGTCCATCATTCCCGAGTGCGTGGCCCAGGGCAGTGCGGCGGCCACCGAGGCGGCGGTCCATGTGCTGGACCAGCGCCAGGACGCCGAGGACGCGCCGCCGCCGCAGACGCGCGACGCGGGCGGCCCGCCACGGGTGGGCGTCTTCGTCTGCCATTGCGGCGTCAACATCGCCGGCGTGGTCGATCCGGTCAGCCTAGTCAACGAGGCGCTCGCATTGCCGGGCGTGGTCTATGCGACCGACGACAGCTTCGCCTGCGCGGACGTCTCCCAGCGCGCCATCGAAGCGGCCATTGTCGAACACAACCTGAACCGGGTTGTAATCGCAGCCTGCACACCGCGCACGCACGAGCCCGTGTTCCGCGAAGTGCTGGCGCGGACGGGCCTGAATCCCTTCCTCATCGAGATGGTGAATATCCGCGACCAGTGTACCTGGGTGCACGCCCACGTGCCGGACGAGGCCTACTCGCGGGCGCGCGACCAGATCCGCATGGGCGTGGCCCGGGCGGTGAAGCTCGAGCCCCTGACCGCGGTGGAAGTGCCGGTCAACCGCCGGGCCTTGGTGGTCGGCGGCGGTGTGGCCGGTATGCGCGCCGCCATCGACCTGGACGCCCAGGGCTACGAGGTGGTCCTGATCGAGAAGTCCGACAGCCTGGGCGGCATGCTTCATGATCCCGGTCTGGAGACCCTCTACGGGTCCGGCGCGTCCGGCGCGGAGAAGCTGGGCGCCCTGCAGGATCGATTGGAATCGACCAAGGTCGAGGTGCGGCTACGCACCGACCTCGATACCGTGCACGGCTATCTGGGCAACTTCCGTATCGAGTTGAAGCGGCGGCGCGGCGAGACCGTGGAGATCGAAGCCGGTACGATCATCCTGGCCACCGGTTCACGTGTCTTCGATCCGACCGGTCGCTACGGCTTCGGCGAGAAGCGCAACGTGATGACGAACGTGACCTTCTACAAGAGCCTGTCCGATCCGCGCGACAAGTATTTCGGCAAGGACGGCAAGATGCCCGCGAGCGCCGTCTTCATCCAGTGCGTGGGCTCGCGGGAGGACGGCGAAGGCTGCAATCCCTACTGCAGCCGCTACTGCTGCCCGGCCACCGTGGAACAGGCGCTGCAGCTGGCCAAACGCGGCGTGAAGACCACGGTCCTGTATCGGGACATGCGCTGCGTCTCGCCCGGCGCGGAGGAATTGTACCGCGAGGCCCGCGGCGCCGGCGTGCTCTTCATCCGCATTGCCGATGATCGGCCCCCCGAAGTGGTGGGCACCAAGACCATTGCCAAGGGTGTTGTCGCCTACGACATGATGCTGGGACGCGACGTGGAAGCGCCGGCCGACCTGGTGATCCTGGCGGTGGGCATGGTGCCGGACCCCGAGGTCGTGCCGCGTCTGCGCGAGATCCTCAAGGTGCCGGTCGGGCCGGACGGTTTCTTCATGGAGCGGCACCCGGAGCTGGGTCCGGTCGAGACGGTGGTCGACGGTGTCTTCGTCTGCGGCTCGGCCGTGGGTGCCAAGGCCATCAGCGACTCGCTCAGCGAAGCCGCGGCGGCAGCCGGCAAGGCGGGTCAGATCATGGCGCGGTCCAAGCTGGCGCTGGAACCGACCGTGGCCGAGGTCGATCCCCTGCGGTGTCGCGGTTGCGGCACCTGCATGGAGATCTGCGAGTTCAATGCGCCCTCGCTGTCGCCGGGCGAGCTGGGCGTACCGGTCGCCGCCATCAACAAGGCGTCGTGCAAGGGCTGTGGTACCTGCGTGGCCTGGTGTCCGAGCGGCGCGATCACCGCGCGCCATTTCACCGATCCCCAGATCGAGGCCATGATGGAAACCCTGCTGGAGTGGGAGGAGTCGCCATGAGCGCCGGCTTCGATCCCCGCGTCGTCGTTTTCGCCTGCAACTGGTGCAGCTACGCGGGCGCCGATACGGCCGGCAGCAGCCGCATCGCCCATAACCCGGGCTTCCGCGTGATCCGCACCATGTGTTCGGGCCGCGTGAACACCGTCCACGTGATGCGCGCCTTCCAGATGGGCGCCGACGGGGTGCTCGTCAGCGGCTGCCACCTCGGCGACTGCCATTACATCTTCGGCAACGAGTGGGCCATCAAGCAGCTCGACGTGACCAAGGAAATGCTGCGCATGCTCGGCCTCGAAGCGGACCGTCTGCGCCTGGAGTGGGTCTCGGCCGCCGAGGGTCCGCAGTGGGCGGCGCTGATCGACGAGTTCGTCGCCCGGATCACCGAGCTTGGCCCCAGCCCCCTGCGCGCGGGCGTCAGCGACGAAGCGTTCGCCGCGCAACCCGTGGGCGCCGGTACGGAAGTGAGCGAATCATGACAACCGCCTCGGCCCAGGTCCTGCGTTGTCTCGATTGCGGCAAGTGCACCAGCGCGTGTCCGGTGGCCCGGTACAACAGTACGCTGTCGCCGCGCCGTCTCATGCGCCGGCTGGGGGAGAGTCCGACCGCGACCGCGGGTGCGGGTGTGTGGGACTGCCTGACCTGTCGACGCTGCGACACGGTGTGCCCGCAGGAAGTGCCCATCTCGGTGTCGGTGCCGCCGCTGCGTCGCCGCGCGCGCGATAACGGCGAGAAGCCCGCGCTGACCCGCTGCAGCGCCATCGATTCGGTGGCCGTCCTCCAGTCGCAGACTGACGCGCCCCAGCAGCGGCTGGACTGGCTGAAGGATGAGGATCTGCGGGTCGACCCCGATTCGAAAGTGCTGCTGTGGACCGGCTGCACGCCCTACTTCGATGTGTTTTTCGCCCACAACGACGTCAAGACCCTCGACGCGGTCAAAGGCGCCATTCGCATCCTCAACGCCCTGGACATCGCCCCGGCGGTACGCGGCGACGAGCGCTGCTGCGGCCACGACCAGCTGTGGTCCGGTGAGGACGAGACCTTCGAAAAACTGGCCGCGGCCAACGTGAAGATGTTCGAGGACGCGGCGCCCGAGCTCATCGTGACCGTTTGTCCCGAATGCCAGATGACCCTCATCAACGAATACCAGCGCCGCTTCGGCACACCCGAATGCGAGATCAAACACGTGGCCGAACTGGTGGCCGAACGCAAGGATGAGCTGCCCCTGACCCCCCAGGCCATGGTCGTGTCCTTCGAGGATCCGTGCCGACTGGGTCGTCATCTCGGCAAGTACGACGAACCCCGGGCGGCCCTGGCCGCGGTGCCCGATCTCGAATTGAAAGAGATGCCGCGCAACCGGGAACGCGCCGTCTGCTGCTCAGGCAATTGGCTGGCCTGCAACCAGGCCAGTAAACGTATCCAGACGGATCTGCTGAAGGCGGCCGCGGACACGGGCGGAGACCTGCTCGTGACCGCGTGTCCCAAGTGCCTGATCCATCTGAAGTGCGCCCAGTCCGGCGAGGACGAGGCGGTGCCCGATCTGGAGATCCGGGACCTCGCCACGGTCGTCGCGGGGGCGCTGGATGGTTAACGACTAAACATGACCGTAGACAACGAGAGGAGGTGAACCATGACTGACAAAGCTCTTCCCCGTATCGGAGTATTCGTCTGCGACTGTGGATCGAATATCGCCGGCACCGTCGACACGGCGGCCGTCGAAGCGTACGCCCGTACACTTCCCGGCGTCGTGACCGTGGTCCGGAACAAGTATACGTGCGCCGAGCCGGGTCAGCAGGAGATCAAGAAAGCCATCGTCGAGGACAAGCTCGAACGGGTGGTCGTGGCATCCTGCACGCCCCGCATGCACGAGCCGACGTTCCGCGGCTGCGTCTGGGACGTAGGCCTGAACCCATACCTGATGGAGATGGCCAACCTGCGCGAGCACTGCTCGTGGGTGCACGGCGACGATCCCGAAGCAGCGACCGAAAAGGCCAAGGATCTGGTGGCCAGCAGCGTGGCGCGTGCCGCGAAGCTGACGCCCCAGGACGAGATGACCTTCCCGGTCACCAAGGCGGCTCTGGTCATCGGCGGCGGCGTCGCCGGCATCCAGGCGGCGATGGATCTCGCGGACCAGGGACACCCGGTGTACCTGGTGGAGAAGGAGCCGAGCATAGGCGGCATCATGGCGCAGTTGGACAAGACGTTCCCGACCATGGACTGCAGCATATGAATTCTCGGCCCCAAAATGATGGATGCCGGTCGGCATCCCAAGATCAAGTTGATGGCCTACAGCGAAGTCGAAGACGTTTCCGGCTACGTGGGTAACTTCAAGGTCACGGTTCGCAAGAAGGCACGCTTCGTCGACGAGACCGTATGCAACAGCTGCGGCGAGTGCGCGAAGGTCTGCCCGGCGATGCATCCCGACGAGTTCCAGATGGGACTCGCCACGCGTCGGGCCGTTCATCTGCCCTTCCCGCAGGCGGTGCCCTCGGCCTACCTCATCGACATGGAAACATGTCTGGGCAACAACCCCATCGCCTGCGGCAAGTGCGCCGACGTGTGCGAGAAGAAGTGCATCGACTACGACATGCAGGACGAGACCGTCATGCTGGACGTGGGCGCCATCGTCGTGGCCACGGGCATTCAGCCCTACGATCCGACGGCCCTCGACGAGTACGGCTACACCCGGTACGAGAACGTCGTCACGAGCATGGAGTTCGAGCGCCTGATCTGCGCCGGTGGGCCCACCGAGGGCCACCTGGTCAGACCGGGCGACCACACCACCCCCAAGAAGATCGGCTTCATCCAGTGTGTGGGCTCGCGCTCACTGAAGGACGGGGCCGGCTACTGCAGCAACTTCTGCTGCATGAACACGGTCAAGGACACCCTGCTGATCCGGGACCACTATCCCGACAGCGAGTGCACGGTGTTCTACATCGACATGCGCGCGTTCGGCAAGGGATTCGAGGAGCTCTACGACAAGAGCCGCGAGTCCGGCGTGCGGTACGTCCGGGGCATTCCCGGCGAGGTGGAGGAAGACCCCGCCACCGGCAACCTGCGCATGATGGTGGAGAACACGACCACCCAGCAGATCGAAGAGCACGAGTTCGACATGATCGTGCTGTCGGTCGGCGCGCGGCCCCAGACAGAGGACAGGAAGGTTCGCCAGCTGTTGACGCTCTCGTCGACCGGCGATGGGTTCCTGATGGAGGCCCACCCCAAGCTGAAGCCGGTGGACGCGCCGACCAAGGGCGTCTACATCGCCGGCTGCGCCGAATCCCCCAAGGACGTGAAGGACTCGGTCACCCAGGCGGGCGCGGCGGCGGCGCGGGCCGGCGCCCTGCTCAACGCGGGCAAGGTCACCGTGGAGTCGATCACCGCGATCGTGGACCACGATAACTGCAACGCCTGTGGACTGTGCGCGCTGGTCTGTCCCTACGGGGCGATCACCGCCGACAAGAAGAGCAAGACCAAAGCCGATGTCGTCGAGGCGGCCTGCGCCGGTTGCGGCAACTGCGCCGCTACCTGCGCCTTCGGAGCTATCAGTATGCGTCACTTCACCGACGGGCAGATCATGTCCCAGGTGGACGCGATCCTGTCGGCGGATCACATGGACAAGGTCGTGGTCTTCGCCTGCAACTGGTGCAGCTACGCCGGCGGCGACACCGCGGGCATCAGCCGCATGCAGTACCCGGCGAGCAACCGCCTGATCCGCACCATGTGTTCGGCGCGCGTGGACGAGGCCTTCGTCCTGCGGGCCTTCCGCAAGGGAGCGCCGGTGGTGCTCGTGTCGGGCTGCCATTTCAGCGACTGCCACTACATCGACGCCAACCGCCAGACGGTCAAGCGCGTCTACAAGCTGTGGAAGTATCTGGAGAAGCGGGGCATCCGTCCCGAGCGCTTGCAGCTCGAGTGGATCAGCGCGGCCGAGGGGCCGAAGTTCCAGAAGACCATGCGCCAGATGGAGGATCTGCGGCAGACGGTGACCGCCGACGAGGTGGCCGAGACCATAAAAATCCTCCAGGCCGAGCACGAGAAGAAGCTGGCCAAGAAGGCGAAGAAAGCGGCTAAAAAAGCGGCCGAGAAGGAGGAGGCCGACAGTGGAACAACCATGGAAGTTTAAGTGCATGCGCTGCGGGCACGACTACGAGGAGGCCTATGATCCCAAGGGGACCATGACCGAACGCTCGTGCCCGAAGTGCCGGTCCAACAGCGTGCGGCCGCTCGAGGCGGTGGACGCCGAGAAGGGGAAGGCGTGAGCGACAAACCGCTCAAGATCGACCACGGGTTCCGCGACGAGTTGGGACTGGTGCTGGAAGGCGACGGCGTCAACTACTGCTACCAGTGCGGCGCCTGCGTGGGCGACTGCCCGTCGGCCCGGTTCAGCGAGGACTTCAATCCGCGCCAGATCATGTTGGCGGTGCTGTACGGAATGCAGGAAGAGGTGGTCGGTCCGGAGTCGAAGGTCTGGCAGTGCAGCAACTGCTTCACGTGCTTCGACCGCTGCCCCCAGGAGGTCAAGCCCATCGAGGTGATCATCGCCCTGAAGAACCTCATGGGTGAGCGGGGGATCGTCCCCACCGGCGTGGACCGCCTGGTGGACGGGTTGCTGCAGACCGGCCGCAGCGCCAAGGTCACCTCGGCCACGCATCGCCGTCGCGAGGAACTGGGTTTGCCGCCGTTGCCCGAGGTCGATGTCGAACCCATGCTCAAGCTGCTCGAAGCGGCCGAGAAGGAGGGGAGCTGATGAAATACGCCTTCTTTCCCGGTTGCATGATCCAGGTCCGGTATCCGCAGATGGAGGCGGCGGTTCGCAAGACCGTGCCAGCGCTGGGGATCGAACTGGCGGACCTGCCCGAGCTGGGCTGCTGTCCGGATCCGGTGTTCTTCAAGTCGCTGCACAAGCTGGACTGGCTGACCCTGGCCGCGCGCAACCTGTGCATCGCCGAGCAGGCGGGGCTGGACTTCGTGACCATCTGCAGCGGTTGTACCGAGACCCTGGCCGAAGCCGCCCATCTGTTGAACGCGGGCGGTGAGATGCTCGAACAGGTGAATGGTCGACTCGCGACGATCGGCCTGGAGTACAAGGGCACGGTCAAGGCGCGTCACCTGATCACCATCATGCGCGACGAGATCGGCCTGGACGCGGTGCGCGAAACGGTAACCCGTCCGCTCGAGGGCGTTCGCATCGCCGTCCACTACGGCTGCCACCTGCTCAAGCCGCGCGACATCATGCAGGTGGACGATCCCGACCACCCGACCATCTTCGAGGACATGCTCCGGGCCATCGGCGCCACGCCGGTCGATCACACCGAGCGTATTATCTGCTGCGGGAAGTCGTGTCGCGATTGTGACCTGCCCGAGCAGATGACGCGCACGGTGTTGGAGTCGATTCATGCGGCGGATGTGGATGTGATGGGGGTGATCTGTCCGTCGTGCTTCGACTCGTTCGATACGGGGCAACTGCGGATATCGCGGAAGCTGAAGCTCGGGTTTACCGTGCCGCCGGTTTATTACTTTCAGATGTTGGCGTTGGCGCAGGGGCTGTCGGCGGAGGATGTGGGGTTGGATCGGCATAAGATCAAACCGGAGAAGTTGCTGGCGGTGGCGGCGGGGTAGACCAAACAAGAAGACGCCGGGCACGATCTCGCGCCCGGCGTCCGTCTGTCTAACGGTCCCTTCCGGAACACCTCCCGGCGGCCTAGTGCAGATAAGCCGCGTGATCCTCCAGAGTGGACAGGAAATCGTCCGTCAGTCGACCCTCCTCGGTGGCCTCGTCGATCCAGTCGGCCATGAGGGTCTTCTTGAAGTTCAGCTTGTCCTCGATGAGCTTGGGCATGTCGAGGCCGGCGAGCTTCTGGGCCTTGTCCTTCGAGGAGAAGTCCGGCACCTGATAGTCGACCACGCCGTAATTCGCCAGCAGGTTGACCAGGTCGAGGCGCGCGTCCATCGCCTTGTCGTTGGCGACGCCCAGCAGGCGCAGGGTCTCGCCGGGCGCGTGGAAGAAGGAACCGTGGCTTGCGATGGAATAGTCCCAGAGCCACTGCGCCGAGCGGATCTTCGCGAGGATGGGCTCCATCTGGGCCTCGGTCGCGCCGGCCTCCCAGGCCTTCTTCGCGGTCAGGTGGGCCACGGCCAGGCTGTTCATCGCCATGACGTTGAGCTGGTTCTTGCGAGCCAGCTTCTCGGCGACGATCGACCGGAACTCCTCTTCGCTCTCGCGATGACAGGTCAGGCAGGAATTGGCGATGTTGTTGAGGGGGCTCTGGACGTGGTGCGTCGAGTACTTGACGCCGCCTTCCTGCACGTAGGGCATGTGGCAGTCGGCGCAGGAGAGCCCGCGCTTGAAGTGCACGCCGGTGGTGAAGATCTCGTAGCCGGGATGCTGGGCCTTGAGCATGGGAGCCTTGCTCAGCTTGTTGGACCAGTCCTTGAACTCCCGCTCGTCGTAGTAGTCCTCCATGTCCTCGGCCGCCAGGCCGTTGGCCCAGGGGAAGGTCACGACGGCGGCCGTCTTCTCGGCACCCTGATCGTCGGTGTACTTGGTCTTCTTGAAGTAGTACTCCGAGTGGCACTGGGCGCAGGCCAGGGAGCGCATGTCCTGGTAGGTGATGTCGTCGACGCTCCGGCCGAGGTCTTCCCAGCCCCGCAACAGGTAGGGACGGGAGATGGCCAGCTGGCTGGACTGGCTGTCGTGGCAGTCGGCGCAGCCGATGGGGTTGACGATCTCGGAACCGCCGCGCGCCCATTTGCCGGTGAAGTACTCCAGCTCACCTTCCTCGGCGATCAGACGGGCCACGTCGGTGGACTTGCAGGTCCAGCAGGCCATGGGCATGGGCCCGGTCTTGTCGTCCGTGGGTGCGCCGGTGCGCAGGGTGTTCCGGTTGCTCTGCAGCGCATAGGCATGCCCGCGGGGCGCATTGTAGTCCTTGGAGAAGCCGTAGCCGGCCCACAGGATGGCCAGTTGCGGGTACCTGTCCAGCAGATCCTCGATCTCACTGCTGTTCTTGTTGAGCTTCCAGGTGTCGTGCTGGCGGTGGTAGTGCTCTCCCCAGACGTCGTTCTTGGCCTCGACTCCCTCGGCCTTGACGACGGGAGTGGCCTTCAACAGCACTGCCTCCTCCTTCTTGGAGCCGATGGAGAGCAGCGTGTAGGTCATGAAGGCAATAGCCAACAGCGCCCCCACGAGATAGACGTAAGACCGGTTCATCGCGACCTCCTAGATTACTGCTTCCACTTGACTCTGAGATTGTTGGGAGCGGCGTTGATGCTGCGGACCTTCCCGTGCGGTACGAGACGGTGGCAATCCCAGCACTTCCTGCCTCCCAGCGACTCACTGCCGAAAGCGTGATAACCGTCGCCTGTCTTGGCGATGGTCTGAGAGTGGGCCGAATGGCACCGGATGCAGTTCTGCTGGACGCGGCGCGCGCCGTCGTCTGAGATGAGCATCCGCTTGCCGTAGGTATTGCGGGTGAAGGCGAGCGAGTGATTCCAGCCGTCGCGGGCCTTGGATACGTACTTGTCGACGTAGTTCTCCACCGGCAGGTGGCAATCCACGCAGACGGCGTACTCCGCGTGCGAACTGTTCTGCCAGGAGATGTAATACGACTCCATGACGTGGCAGTTGATGCATGCGGCGGGATCACTCGACAGATAGGATGTGGCCTTGGACTCCTTGATCAGGTGAACCCCCATCACCACAGCTATGGTCACTGCCGCCAGAGCGCAAAACCGAAGGGTGTTCATGGGCACCTCGCTGGGAATATCGATGGCGAACAGCGGAGGAGCGTACGGGCCGCGAAAGCCGTCGACACTCCAGTGCTCCTGGTTCAATCTGGAATGTTATACAAATATCATTGGAGTTCAAGCGTTAATTGTTACCTTGTGGTATGAATTAAGACCCGCGGGTAGGTATAGTTTCACAATACGCTATGATATAATAAGTTACGCACGATATGGGTGCAGCTCCAGATTGTAAATCATATGGAGCCGAGGCCGAAAATCGAATAGGCAGATTCAAGATGCTTGTTGTCCTAAATCCAGCGCGGACGCCGGGTCGCGTCGCCACGAGTTCCGCCGCCCCACCCACGCCCGGTAGGCTATGACGCTGAAGACCACCGAGAGCAGGCAGGAGACCGTCGCCCACAATGGGATGGCGACCTTGTCGCCTGCGGCGTAGCTGTGCAGGCCCATCAGCAGGTAGTTCACCCCGAAGTAGGTCATGATGATGGACCAGATGGCCAGGAATGAGCCCGCCGCCTGCACGAACGTGTTGGCCAGTCTGGGAATCCAGCGCAAGTGCAGGATCATCGCATAGAGCAGGATCGACACCAGCGCCCAGGTCTCCTTGGGATCCCAGCCCCAATAACGCCCCCAGCTCTCGTTGGCCCACACGCCGCCCAGCAGTGTGCCGGCCGCGAGCAGGCCGACGCCGGCGATCATCACGTCCACGTTCAGCTGGTCCAGGATGCCGACGGTCCGAACGACGGCCGGTGTGGGCCTGCGCCGGTCGATCACGAATAGCACCAGGGTGAGGAGGCCGAGCAGACAGGACAGCCCCAGGAAGCCGTAACTGGCGGTGATGATGGTGACGTGGATGTTGAGCCAGTAGGAGGCCAGCACCGGCATCAGCGGGCCGATGGACGGATCGAAGGTGCCCAGCATCGACACGCCCAGGACCACGGCCGTCAGCAGCGAAGCGAGAGCGCCCACCGCGGCCGTCCGACTGATCAGTTCGAAGAGAATGCCCGCCAATGCCACCGCCAGCGCCACCCAGAGCAGCGACTCGTGGCCGTTGCTCAGGGGGGCTCGGGCCGAGGCGATCCAACGCAGCACGAAGCCCCAGAGGTGCATCGTGAAGCCGGCCAGGAGGGCCAGCATGCCCAACAGGTAGAGCGGGCTTCTCCACAACCAGATCCCCCCGCGCCGCGACAGCAGCCCCATGAAGAAGGCGATGATCAGCAGCACGAAACCGAGCAGGTAGGGCAAGGCGGAGAGCACGAAGGGGCGGGTTTCGTTGAGGGTCAGCTCCGAGTCGATCCGCAGTTCGGAGGGGATGACCTCGGCGCCGTAGCGCCGCTGCAGCTCGTGCACCAGGCGCAGCCCCTCGCCGAGGCGGTCGTCGTCGTTGGCCAGGAGCCCGTCGAAGAGAGTGCCGGCCGCGAGCTTGAACTCGGTTCTGCGCGGATCCTGTTCGGGCAGGGCGGCGAGAACCTGCTCGATGGTCTGCCAGGTATGGCCCGTGTCGTCGGGGATCGGGAAGAGGCGCAGGGAATTGCCCTGCAGCGCCCCGAACAGGAGATGCACCCGCTCGTCGAAGACGATGAGCTGCTGCTGTGTCTTGTCACGCCGGTTCGAAGGGGTACGATGCGCCTCCTCGACGGCGTCGTGCAGCCTGTAGCCGTCCTGATGCAGGAGGGAGGAGAGCGGGACATGATTCACCAAGCGATCGACGCCGAGCAGGTTCTGCACACCGGGATTCTTCACGTGGATCGCGGGGTGGCCGTACCAGGCCTCCGGATGCACTGCCAAGCCCAGGAAGACCTCCACCGGTTCGCGTCCCTCGAAGCGTGTGCGCTTGGTGATCTTGACGGCCGTCTCGCGGGCCAGGGTGTCGAGAGGCTTCATGCGGCCGCGGTAGCCCTGCACGATGAGCCGCGAGGCTGCCTCCAGGTTCTCTGGCGAGAGGGTCAGCTCGGGCGGTGCCGCGGTGGGATGATCGTGTGCAGGGGAGGGCTCGTGATCCTGCGTCGTAGCGCCGGTCGGTGTCGCCAGCCCGCACATGGCCACCACCGTGGCCGCCTTCGCGAGTGTCCGCAGGGCGATCACACGCCTGTAGATGATGCGCGCGATGACCACCAGGAAACCGAGCGTGATGACGGTGTAGCCGATGTAGGTGGGCGTCTTCCCCGGATCCCTGTTGATCGCGAGGACGGATCCCTGTTGATCGCGGTCGTAGCTCGCCTGGAAGTGCTTCGTGCCGCGGTGGTTCAGCGGGTGGTTCATCCAGATGCGCACCGGCCGGCCTGTGATACCACGCTCCGGATCGGTGAGCCGCACATGGCTCTCGTAGCCTGCGGGATTGTCGCTGCCGGGGTAGGTCTCGAGTACGAAATCCTCCAGGAAGATCTCGTACGGCAACTCGCTGAGCACCGAGCCGTAACGCAGGTCGTACTGCCGCCCATCCAGTCCGACCGACTGCGGCTCGTCGCCCTGGATGCAGACGGCTTCGGCCCGCTCGCCATCCTTCTCCACGTAGATCCGGGCCGCGGCCGGCGCGTCGGGATCGGCGCTCAGGCCGCCGCCACCCGGCTCGAGGCTCTGCTCGAAGCGGGGCCAGAATTCCGCCACACCCAGGGTCAGGGTCTCGTCGCCGATATCGACGCGCTTCCGGTATGTCTGCGCACCGGGCTTGTAGAGACGGACGGGCATGGCGGCCTCGTCGCTCCCGACGGCAGCCACGGCGAAGACCTCGCTCGAGGCCACCATGTTGCCGGCCTGGCCCTCGCGGATGCGCAGCACGCCCTCGTAGCCCCACCAGCGCGTGACGCCCGCGCCCGCCAGGATCAGGAGCATGCCCACGTGCACCAACAGGAAGCCGGCCGGCCGACGCCCGCGCAGGATCCGCCGGATGAGGTTCATGAGCAGGTTCACGAAGAGCAATCCGAGGAGCGCGTTGAACCAGGCCGCATCGTAGACCAGATGGAAGGCCGCGACCCGGCCCGTCTCCAGGGAACCGATGTTGGCGTAGTGGGACTCGATCCAGGTGCCGACGCCGGAGGCGACGGCGAAGACCGCGAGAATGACGGCGGCGAGTCGCAGGTCGGAGAGGAATCGGAATACGGGATCCTGGAGCGGTCTATTCACGGCGCCTCGTTTATCGGGGTTTCGGCAACGACGTGACATGGTAGCAGTGTAATGATCAGGATGCACCACGGGAACCCGATTTCAAGCCGCAATCCAAGGGTTGCATTCTCGGGGTGGCCGCACATGGTCGTGATCTCGAGGACGTCTTCGCCGGGCAGTATTTCGGTACGGCCGAAGGGACCCGGGGCATACTGGATGGCGTGGGGGCGCGTGATTCTGAATACAGGGCGGGGCCAGTTCTGGCCGATCGCTCAGGTCGTCTACCGGACCAGCATCATTTTCCGACTGATCATCCTCTGTCCGGTCTGCAACCTGTACAGGTAGGTTCCCGATGCGGCCGGCGCGCCCTGCTCATCGCGGCCGTCCCACTCCACGCGGTGTTCGCCGGCGGGGTGGGGACCTTTCTCCAGACTGCGCACGCGGCGGCCGCGCAGGTCGATCACGTCGAGACGGATCCGCTCGTTCCGGGGCAGAGTGAAGGCGATCGTGGTCGATGGGTTGAAGGGGTTGGGCACGTTGGGCGCCAGGGCGAAGGTGGCGGGAACCTCGTTCACGCCGGTCGACCCCGTAAACGTGATGACGATGTTGTCGATGGCCCAGCCCCAGCTCTCCACGTAGCCGTCGGCGTAGAGTCGGAAGCGCAGGAGGATGGTCTCGCCGCGCGAGAAGACGTCGTTCAGGGTGATGGCGCGGTTGCGGTAGAGGCTTGCGCTGCCGTTCTGGCTTGAATTGTAGGCGTCGAGCCAGCCGGCGTCGTCGCGGGCGTCGTAACCGTCGGCCACCGGCAGCCAGTGGACCCCGTCGGATGTACCCTCGACCACCACATAGTCCCAGAAACCATAGTCGCCGAAAACGCTGCCCGAATCGCCGGGCTCCACGATCACGACCTCGTCGAAGGACAGCGTGGTGACGTCGGCGATCTGCACCGGCTTGAGCAGCATGGCCGTGCTGTTGGCATTGGGCGGGTAGTTGTGCTCGGTGTGCAGGGCGCCGTTCGAGAAGCCGCCGGGTGTGCTCCAGGTGAAGCCGCTTTTCAGGAAGTCGTCGCTCTCGGGAGATGAGTCCACCGGGTTGGTGTACTCGGTGATCGGATCGTGCAGGGCGACAACGTCCACGTCGCGGACCACGGAATCGTAGGTCGATCCGTCCTGGTAGCTGCGTGCGAAAATGCTGAGCGTGCCCGATGTCAGGATCGGTAGGGTCAGGGTCTCGATCTGCAAAGGCGTGTTGGCGCCGAACGTGGCGACGACCTCGTCGTCGACCCGGACCTGGGTCGAGTCGTAGGCCGAGCGCAGGTTGAACTCCAAATAGAGATCGCCCGTGGGTGGCTGGGAGGCCAACTCGAACAGAGGGTTGTAGGTGCTGCCGTTCATCAGGGCGGGGTCGGTGTGGGTCCAGATGCCTCGGCCATGGGTAGCCAGGATGATCTCGTCCTCGACCGCCGACAGTTTCCAGATGCCGATCGCGGGCAGACCGTTGTCGGCCAATCCCCAGGTGGCACCGCCGTCGACGGACTCGATCAGGCCGATCTCCGAGCCGACCCAGATGTGGTTCGGATCGTTCGGGAAGACGAGCAGGTCGTAGATCGCCACGTCGGGGAACCCGGTGGTGCTGACCGAGCCGGTGCCGAAGCCGCTGATGTCGGTCCAGGTGAGGCCCAGGTCCGTGGTCTTGAGGATCTTGGGGCGTTCGGCGTAGGAGAAGAGCACGTAGGCCGTCTGGTCGTCGTGCGGGTCGGCGGCCAGGCCGGAGATGCGGCCCAGGATCGCGTCCGTGTAGTCGATCGCGCCGTTGAAGGTGGCGCCGCCGTCGACCGACACCATGATGTCGCCGTCCTCGTCCATGCGGGATCCCGCCCAGACCATGTCGGCGTTGGCGGGGGAGACGCGCACGTCCTGGAAGGAACTCAAGCTGCCCCAGTCCCCGGAGGCGATGGTGGACAGGGTCCAGGAGCCGCCGAAATCGGTGGAGTGCCAGACGCCCGAGGCGCCGACGGCGAACAGGTGGTCGGGGCGCTCGACGCTCTTGGCGATCTTGGTGATGAAGGGCGCGGCGCCGCTGCCGGTGTCGTCGAGGCCGTTGGTGGCCGACGACCAGGACAGGCCACCGTCCAACGATCGCTGCAATCCGTTGTACTGGTAGCCGCCGATGATCTTCAGGGGGTCGTCGAAGTGCCAGGAGGTCTCGTAGCCGTCGCCGCCGATCTCGAAGCTCCAGCTCGTGTTGGCCGTCGGGTCGATGGGCGACATCCAGGTGCCGTTGTCCTGCGTGCCGCCGACATAGGCGCTGGCGCCGGGCCGCTTGTCCACGCCGTAGAACTGGGTGGTCACCATACCGATGGTGGGCATCGTGAACCCGGACTCCTCGCCGGCGGTCCGGGTCACGCCGCCGTCGTTGGTGCCGAGGATCCACCAGCCGCTGCCGTCATCGACGATCTCGAGCACGTGGTGGTCGGGGTGGGGGAAGGAGTAGCTGGCCATGGTGGTCGACACGCGCTGCGGCGTGCCGGCCCCTACGCTGTCGAGCTGGATGCGCCACAGCTGGGGCCCGCCCACGTAGACGATGGTCGCGTCGGTGGGGTGGCAGACGATGGCGTTGTCGTACCAGCCCTGGGAGCCCAGCCAGTTGGGCTCGGCTCCGTCCTCGATGGTCTCGTTCCAGCTCGCGCCCGCGTCCCACGACACCCACAGTTCCGAATGGTCGGTGCCCTGGGAGGCGGCGTACAGGAAGTTGCGGTTCACCGGCGAGATGGCCATCTCGAAGCGGCCGGTCAGGTCGGAGATGCCCGTGTTTACATAGGCCCACGATTGGCCCGCGTTGATGGATTTGAGGATGCCGTTGTCCTTTACCGTGGCGTACTGGATGGTGAAGTCGGTGGGGTCGGCGATCACCTGCTGGATGAGCGGGCGGCTGCCGGTGCCGTGGGTGAAGACCTCCGTCCAGGACCCGCCGCCGTCGACCGAGCGGACGATGCTCGACGACGTATTGATTTCGTCCTTGTAACGGCCCGTGGTCGTGGAGGCCACCACCAGATCCGGGTCGCTCGGCGAGACGACGATGCGCGACACGTTGTTGAAGCGCGGGTCGTCCAGGGTGCTCGGCAGGGGCGTCCAGGTGACGCCGCGGTCTATGGACTTGAGCATTCCGTTGCCGTTGAGGGTGTCGATGTTGTAGTAGCTCTCGCCGGTGCCGGCGTAGATCACGTCGTGGTCGGACGCCGCCATGGCGATGCATTGGATCGCGAGGTTGGGGACGTCGACCGTCAGTTCGGTCCAGGTGGCGCCGCCGTCGGAGGTCTTCCACACGCCGCCGCCCACCGAGGCGATGAACCAGGTCAGGCCGGTGGGGTCGTCGGGATCCACGATGATGCCGCGGGCGCGACCCGCGACGTTCCCCGGTCCGCGGTTGATCCAGTCGAGGGACTTGTCCGTCGGGCGGATCCGCGGGGCCTTGTCGATTTCCCGGAACCGGTAGCCGGGTGCGTACTCCGGGACGGTACGATCGCTGGGTACCTTCATTTCGTACAGAACGCGGTTGAACACGTCGGGAAAGCCGGGCTGGGGCCGACCGTCGCGCCAGGCGTCCAGGCGGTCGATCTTCAGCTGGAGCTTGAAGGCCTTGGGCGAGCCGGGTTCGGCGTGGCGCAGGGCGAGTTCGAGGCGCTGTTGCTCCGCTGCGTGCCAGCCGGAGCCGGCGGTGTCGTCGGACGACGACGGGAGCAGGAAGAAGACGGCCAGCGCGGCCAAGCCCAGGATGGTGATCGCGACTATAAGGCGGTACATGGCAACCTCGTGGAGTGGAATGGAGGGGGCTGAGGCGGTTCGTGGCGGGGGGGAACCGTCAGTTTCAAAGGCAGTATAGCACAGATTGTGGGAGTGCACATCACTCCGGGGTGATGTGCGCCGTATCGGATGACAGAGCACTAGCATCAAATATGTTCAGAAAACCGGAGGAATAACCAAGCGAGACCGGAGGTCACCCTCCGGTCTCGCTTATATCGTCCTATCGATGTCCGGGACTCAAGCCCCGTCCATCATCGCCCCTTCATCAAACGCCGCGAATCCCGCAGGATCCGCCAGATAATCCAACGTATTCTTCAGCAGCCGATAATGCTCCTGCTCCTGGCTGGCCAGATCCTCGAAGATAGCCTTGGCCCGCGGCGACTCAACACTCGCCGCGCCATCCTTGTACATCTTGTACCCGCGCTCCTCAACCTTGAGCGCGCCGCGCAGGGCATCGAGCTCTTCCTCGGCCAGAGGCAGTTCTTCCTCGGCCTCATCGAGGGCTTCCGCGAAGATCTCCCGCGCCTTGCGGCTGTGGTCATCGTCCGCCGTCATGTCGTTCGGGTCCATACCCGCGCTCAGCTTGTCGCGAACAGTGACGAGATACGCCTTGTGACCGGCCTCGTCCTTGGCCAGCGAATGGAAAATATTACGCTCGACCGCCGAAGGGGAAGCTTCCTTGCGCTCGAGGAAAAAGCGCATCCCTTCTTCTTCGAAGGCGATGGCGTCGTTCAAAATTCGCAAACATTCCTGTCGATCGTTAGACATGATGGTCTCCCTAGGTTCTCTATGGTCTATCGTCCGGTCTACATCGGTGAAAAGCCCTGGTCCGCCCAATAGGCGTCCTGGTACAGGCCTTCCAATTCACGCAACTGGGTCAGGTGGTCGTCTTCCCACTCGCTCAGCCAGGTGAAGAGCTGCTTGAGGTCGGGGTCGTCGGTCGCGGCGGCCTGCTTCGTGTAATATTCGATGGCCCGGGTTTCCAGGTCGCAGCCGATGCCGATGACGGCCATCTCGAAGTCGCCGCGCTTCAGGCTCCGCTTGAATTCGTCGCTGACGACGTTCTGCGAGCCGTGGTCGAGTTCGGCGGGATTGATCTCCGACAGATCGAACTTGCCGTCCTCCATCAGGTGTGAGATCTGGGTGCGGAGAATCTGGGTGTGCTGTTCCTCGTCCTCGGCCAACATCTCGAAAAGCCTTTTGGCGTCCGGGTTGCTGGTTTGGGTCACGGCGTGCGTGTAGAGCTGCTGACCCTTGATCTCGACCATCAACGCTTCCTTGAGCGCCTTGATGACCGGGCTGTCTGCCATATTACTCATCGGATCTCCTCGTTTGTGCCGCTGGGCGGCGTGTCAACTGTCCTTGAGCGCCTCGTTCAGTTCCATCAGGGCCTGCTTGCCGTCGCCGAACATCATCAAGGTGTTGTCGGCGGCGAAGAGTGGATTCGGTATGCCGGCAAAACCCGGACTGAGGCTCCGCTTCACGATCACGACCGTGAGGGCCTTGTCGACATCGATGATGGGCATGCCCGCGATGGGGCTTTCCGGATCGGTACGGGCCGACGGGTTGACCACGTCGTTCGCGCCGACCACCAGGCACAGGTCCACCTGGTCCATGGTCGGGTTGATGTGGTCCATCTCCACGAGCTTGTCGTAGGGCACGTCGGCCTCGGCCAGCAGCACGTTCATATGTCCCGGCATGCGACCGGCCACCGGGTGGATGGCGTATTCCACCGTGACGCCCCGCGTCTCCAGAATGTTCGCCATGTCGCGGACCACGTGTTGCGCCTGTGCCACGGCCATGCCGTAACCCGGCACCACGACCACGCGCTGGACGCCGTCGAGGATCATGGCCACTTCCTCGGGGCTGGTGGCCTTCACCTTGCCGGCGTAGACCTCGTCGGCCGAGGGACCGTCGGCGCTGGGGCCGAGCTTGCCGAAGAGCACGTTGCCCAGGCTGCGGTTCATGGCCACGCACATGATCTTGGTCAGGATGATGCCCGACGCGCCCACCAGCGAACCGGCGATGATCAGCACGTTGTTGTTGAGCACGAAGCCCGTGGCCGACGCCGCGATACCCGAGTAGCTGTTCAGCAGCGCGATCACGACCGGCATGTCGGCGCCGCCGATACCCACCGTCAACAGCACGCCCAGCAGCAGGGCCAGGCCCACGATGATCCAGTAGGGCATCAACCCACCGCCCGTGACCAGGCTATAGCCCAGCACGATACAGCCCGCCAGGAGTAAGGCGTTGATCGCCTGCTGGCCCGGATAGTGGACGTTGCCGCGCAGGGTGCCGTTGAGTTTCAGGAAGGCGATCAGGCTGCCCGACAGCGTCACGCCGCCGATCAGGCCGCTCGCCGCGGTGGCGACGCTGGTCTGCATGTCGATGACCTCGCCGCTTTTTAACGCCACGATGAACGCCGCGCCCGCCACCAGCACCG
The DNA here is from genome assembly GCA_964476155.1 of uncultured Fibrobacteraceae bacterium. Taxonomy (GTDB): domain Bacteria; phylum Krumholzibacteriota; class Krumholzibacteriia; order LZORAL124-64-63; family LZORAL124-64-63; genus JAHIYU01. Next base: position 22,910 of record CAYYYS010000017.1, on the reverse strand, counting down.
AGGCGCCGCCGCCGAAGCCGTTGAAGAGCGCCACCATCTCGGGCATGGCGGTCATTTGCACGCGCAGGGCCACGATCGCGCCGATCAGTCCGCCCAGTGCCATGCCGGCGATGATGTACGTGTAGCTGAGTCCCTGGGCCAGGAGCGTTGCCACGATGGCGATCAGCATGCCGGTCGCGCCGAGCAGGTTGCCTCGCACCGCGGTCCGCGGATGTCCCAGGCCCTTGAGGCCCACGACGAAGAGGACCGCCGCCAACAGATAGGCCAGCTTGACGTAGGCCTCTGGTATGAAGAATTCGTTCACGACTGTTCCTCCTCTCTACTTTTTCCTGAACATGTCGAGCATGCGGTGGGTTACCAGGAACCCGCCCACGACGTTGATGGACGCGAAGACCAGGGCGCCGAGGCCCAGGTACTTCGCCAGATCCGGATACCCTTCGTGGGCGACCAGGATGGCGCCGACGATGGTGATGCCGCTGATGGCGTTCGATCCCGACATCAGGGGCGTGTGCAGGGTCGGCGGCACCTTGGTGATCACCTCGAAGCCGATGAACACGGCCAGCACGAAGACGGTCAGGGCTGCGACGAACATCTCCATTAGTCTGCGGTCTCCTCTCCGCCGTCGGCGTCGAACGTGTCGAGTACGGGTAGCGCCAACAATTCGCGCAGGCGCGGATGGACGACCTCGCCGTCCCGGCACAGCAGGGTGCCCTGGACGACCTCGTCCTGGGGATCGGGCGCCCACTGTCCGTCCGGGCTCAGGGACTTGATGAAGTTGGTCAGGTTGCGCGCGTACATGAGGCTCGCGTGGGCCGGGGTGTCCGATGCCATGTTCAGCGGGCCCATGATCTGTACGCCGTCGACGACCACGGTCTCGCCGGGCTTGGTGAGTTCGCAATTGCCGCCGCGTTCGGCGGCCAGGTCCACCAGCACCGAGCCGGGGGCCATCTTGTCGACCATGTCGGCGGTGACCAGGATCGGCGCCTTGCGGCCGGGGATCGCTGCGGTGGTGATGACCACGTCGTGTTCCGACACGACCCGTGCCATCTCCGACTGCTGCTTGGCGATGAACTCGGCGCTCTGCTCCTTGGCGTAGCCGCCTGCGTCCTCGGCGCCCGCGGTTTCCAGGTCGAACTCGACGAACTTGGCGCCGAGGCTCTGCACCTGTTCGGCCACGGCCGGTCGCACGTCATAGGCGCTGACCACCGCACCCAGGCGGCGCGCGGTGGCGATGGCCTGCAGTCCGGCCACGCCCACACCGATGATGAAGACCTTGGCCGGTTTCAGCGTGCCGGCGGCGGTCATCATCATGGGAAAGAGCCGCGGCAGCTTATCGGCCGCCAGCAACACCGCGCGGTAGCCGGCAATCGTCGCCATCGACGACAGGATATCCATGCTCTGGGCGCGGGTGATCCGCGGCATCATCTCCATGGAATAAGCCGTGACGCCCGCGTCGGCCAGGCGCGCCGTGGTGTCCGGCTTGCTCAGGGGATCGTGTTGGCCGATGACGATCTGGCCCTTGCGGAATTGCTGCAGATCGGCCTGGCCGTGCTCGTCGTTGGTGCCGAGACAGCGGACCTGCAACAGCATGTCGGCCTCGGCGAAGATCGTGTCGCGATCGACGATGCGGGCGCCTTTCTCCGCGTAGGCCGCGTCGGGAAAACCGGCTGCGAGGCCCGCGCCCGCTTCGAACAGGATCTCGAAGCCCGCCTTCTGCAGGTCGGGCAGCACCATCGGGACGGCGGCCACGCGCCGCTCGCCGGGGTACGTTTCGCTGGGTACGCCTAGTCTCATGGGTCCCTCAACTCCTCGTCGATTGGCGCGCGGTGGCGCGCGTCGGTTCGGCTGCGAACAGGTCGCGGGTCAGATCGGGTAATCGTCGTTGGACTTCCGTATCCAGGCGTCTGGCGAGTCGGTCGGGATCGCCGACTAATCCGCACGCGCACAACGTGGTCACGAAGTCCCCATGTCGCCGCCCGTGCCGGTACTCAGGCTCGCGCGGCGGATGCGCCAGGTAGCGCTCCATCAGGTCCAGATCGGGGTCGACCAGCAGGGTTGTGGCGTAGTGCAGCAGACCCTTGGTACGGTAGATGCAGGACCCGCCGATCTTGCGATCGTCCAACACCAGGTCCGATACGCCTTTGCGCTCCACGCCGGGCACGTCGCAGGCGTCGAGCGCCGCGATCAACCAGCGTGAGATGGCGTCGAAGGACGAAGTCACCCGTCCGACGCCGGGCAGGGGCAGGGTCACCGTGACGACCAGATTGCCGGGGTCGAGGACCACCGCGCAACCACCGCCGCGGCGTCGCAGGACGGGGATGCCGTCGGCGGCCAGGGCGTCGAGATCCAGTTCCACGTCGGGCCGGCCGCCGCGTCCCAGCACCGCCGCCGTCTCGGGATAGCGGTACACGCGAACACAGGCGACGTCGCCGCTGCGGACCCGGTCGAGGACCGCTTCGTCCTGTACGTAGAGTGCCGTTGTGACGTCGGCCATCACTTTTTCTTTCGCGGGGGATTGACGTGGACCGACGCGCCGGCGGCCACTTCGGCGGCCTCCATGAGCGCTTCCGAGATCGTGGGGTGCGGGTGGATCGTCACCATGAGGTCTTCCAGTGTGGCGCCCATTTCCAGCGCGAGCGTCCCTTCGGCGATCATCTCGCTCACGTGCGGTCCCACCATGCCCACGCCCAATACGAGCTGCGATTCGGGATCGGCCAGCACCTTGACCAGGCCTTCGGTGCGACCGATGGCGCGTGTGCGGCCCAGGGCCGACAGGGGAAACTTGCCGACGGTGACGGCGATGCCTTTTTCTTCGGCCTCGCGTTCGGTCAGGCCGGTCCAGGCGATCTCCGGATCGGTGAAGACGACCGCGGGCACGGCCCGGTTGTCGAATTCGGCCGGTTCGCCGGCGATGACCTCGGCGGCCACCTTGGCCTCGCGGCTGGCCTTGTGGGCCAGCATGGGGCCGGTGGTCACGTCGCCGATGGCGTGGATGTTGGGCTCGGCGGTGCGACAGGCGCTGTCGGTTTCGATGAAGCCCTTGTCGTTCACGATGATCTTCGTGGTTTCAAGGCCCAGGTCGTCGCTGTTGGGCCGGCGGCCGATGGCCACCAGCACCTGGTCATAGTCCTTCTCGACGACCTGGCCCTCGTGTTCGATGCTCACGGCGAAGCCGCCGCCGGGCTTCTCGGCGATACTCTTGACCTGGGAGTCGACCATGATCTCGTTGAGGCGCTTGCCGACCTGCTTGATCATCACGTCGGCCAAGTCGAAGTCGGCGCCCATGAGCAGCCGCGGGAAGAACTCCACGACCGACACCTCGGAGCCGAGTCCCTGGTAGACCAGGCCCATCTCCAGGCCGATATAACCGCCGCCGACCACCAGCAGCGATTCGGGTACGCGTTCGAGCTTCAGCGCGTCTGCGCTCGACCACACCGAGTCGACAATGCCCGCAGGCAGTTCGTTCAGACTCGAGCCGGTGGCGATGACGCAGTGTTCGAAGTCGATGGTATGCAGACCCTCGCCGGTGACGATCACCTGGTTGGGGCCTTTGAAGCGTGCCCGCCCATGCATGACCTCCACACCGCGGCGCTTGAGCAGACTGTCGATGCCGCCGGACAGGGTGCCGACAACGCCGTCGGTCCATGCGCGCAGCTGCTCGTGATCGATCGTCGCGTCGCCGAAGTTCAGCCCCATGTCGGCGCCGTGCACGGCGTTTTCCTTGATCTCTACCGCGTTGATCATGGACTTAGACGGGATGCAGCCTTCGAGCAGACACGTGCCGCCGCGCTGCGAGCGTTCCTCGATCAGGCGCACGTCCTTGCCCAGGTCGGCCAGACGCAACGCCGCCACGTAGCCGCCGGGGCCACTGCCGATCACGACGACTTCCACTTCTTCCTGCAGGCTTCCCACGACCATGACGTTCTCCTAGGTTTCCAGCAGCAACAGGTTCGGATCGGACAGCTGACGCACCATCTCGCGCACGAAGCGCGCCGCGTCGGCGCCGTCGGCGATGCGATGATCGAAGGCCAACGTCAGCGGCAGAATCTTGCGGATGACGATCTCGCCGTCGCGTACCACCGGTTTTTCCTGGACCTGTCCCATGGCCAGGATGGCCACTTCGGGATAGTTGATGGTCGGCATGATCGCCGTTCCGCCCAGCGGTCCGATATTGGTGATGGTGAACGTGCCGCCGCGCATGTCGTGGGGCGGCAGCTTTCCGTCGCGGGCCTGGACGGCCTTGGCGTGGATCTCGTCGGCCAGCTGGATGATGCTCTTGCGGTCCGCGTCGGGCACGACCGGCACCACCAGCCCGCGGCCCGTGTCCGCCGCGAAACCGATGTTGTAGTACTTCTTGTAGATGATCTCTTCCTTGAAGGGATCGAGGCTGGCGTTGAACGACGGCGCTGCGCGCAGTCCGGCCGCCACGGCCTTCATGACGAAGGACATCAGGGTCAGCTTGCCGCCCGGCCCGTCCTGGCGACGCCCCTTCTCGCGCTTGCGGAAGATCTCGAGATCGGTCACGTCGGCCTCGTCCATGTGGGCCACGTGGGGAATCAGCGCCATGGAGGTGACCATCTTGCGGGCCACCTTGCGGCGGATCGAGCGCAGCTTTTCGACCTCGACGGGGCCGTCCTCGCTGAAGTCCGGCAGGGGCTCAAGCTCGAGGAAGGGAATGGTCGAGGCGGCGTGGGCCGCGAACTCGGCGAAGGCCGCGTCGTCCTGTACGTCGTGGGCGGGTACGTGTGTCTCGGCCGGCGGGGCGACCGGAGTCGGCGCGCTACCCTCGGCCAGACGTCGCACGTCCTCGGGGGTCACGCGACCGGCCGGGCCGGTGGCGATCGCCAGGGCGATGTCCACGCCCAACTCGCGGGCGAGACGTCGGGTAGCGGGAGCCGCGGGGACCGGTCCGGTGTGGGGGGCCACGGCCGGAGCCGTCGGTTCGGGTGCTGCGGGTACTGACGCGGGTTCGGGCTCCGGCGCGGTTGCAGCCACCGGTGCGGTCGCCACGGCCTCGCCACTGCCGTCATCGATGGTCACCAGCACCAGCCCTACTTCCACCAGGTCGCCCACCTCGCCGGCCAGCAGGGCGATCGTCCCCGCCTTCGGCGATGGAATGGTGACGGCGGCCTTGTCCGTTTCCACGTCGACCAGGGGCTCGTCCTCGGCGATGGGCTCGCCGACGCCTACATGCCACTTGAGGATCTCGCCCTCGTGGATGCCTTCGCCAAGATCAGGCAGCAGGAATTCGTACACGGGTCGCCTCCTAGAATTCGAGCGTTTCGCGCAGCGCATTACCGATGCGTTCCACGGTCGGCATGTACATCTTCTCGCGGATGAAATTCGGCGTGACCACGTCGTAGCCGGTCACCCGGGCCACCGGGGCCTCCAGGTACATCAGGGCGTGGTCGTTGAGGCGCGCGATGATCTCCGAAGCGGGTCCGAAGGACTTCACCGCTTCCTGCGCCACCACGCAGCGTCCGGTCTTCTTCACCGACGCGACGATGGTCTCTGTATCCATGGGTGAGATCGTCAACAGGTCGATGATCTCGATCGACTTGCCCGTCTCCTCGCCCACGGCCTTGGCCGCCTTCAAGGCCATACGCTGGGTGGCGCCCCACGAGATCAGGGTCACGTCGGTACCCTCCTGGACAACCTGGGCCTTGCCGATGGGCATGACTTCCTCGTCCTCGGGCACCTCTTCCTTGAAGGCGCGATAGCTGTGCTTGGGCTCCATGAAGACGACGGGATCCGGGTCGCGGATGGCGGCCACGATCAGGGCGCGCGCGTTCCGCGGTGAAGACGGGATGACCACCTTGAGGCCGGGGTTGTGAGCCCACAACACTTCGCGACTTTCGGAGTGGTGCTCCAGGGCGCGAACGCCGCCGCCGTAGGGCATGCGCAGCACCATCGGACAGGTCCACACGCCTTGGCTGCGACTGCGAAAGCGCGCCGCGTTGCCTTCCATCTGGTGAATGGCCAGGTAGCTGAACCCGCTGAACTGCATTTCGGCCACGGGCTTCAGACCGGCCAGGGCCATGCCGATCGACGAGCCGACGATGGCGGATTCGGCCAGGGGCGTGTCCAGGACGCGCGTGTCTCCGTAGGTGTCGAGCAGGCCGTCGGTGACGCGGAACACGCCGCCGTCCACACCCACGTCTTCACCCAGGATGATGACGTCGTTGTCGTTGGCCATTTCCTGTGTGAGCCCCAGATTGATGGCCTGGACCATGTTTAGCTTAGCCACGTTTGGCCTCCCTTCCGGTCACCTTGAGGAACTCGGCGCGTTGGGCTTCGATCTCGGGGTGGTCGTCGGCATACACGTAGTCGAATGGCGCATCGGGCTTGAAGTCGGTGCGCGACTCGAATTCCTTCACGTCGGCATCGATCTGTGCCTTGATTTCCGCGTGCAGGGTGTCCTCGCGCTGGTCGTCCCACAAACCCTTCTGCTCCAGGTAGGCGCGGAAGCGTTTGAGGGGTTCCTTTTCCCACCACTCGTTCTCCTCGGCCTCGGACCGGTACTTGCGCGGGTCGTCGGCGGTGGTGTGCATCATCAGGCGATAGGTGACGGCCTCGATGAAGGTCGGCCCCTCGCCGGCGTGCGCCCGTTCGAGAGCTTCGGTCACCGCCACGTGCATCGCGAGGGCGTCGTTGCCGTCCACCTGGATGCAGGGCATGTCGTAGGCAAAACCCTTCTGGGCGATGGTCCGCGAGTTCATCTGCTTATCGCGCGGTACCGAGATGGCCCACTGGTTGTTCTGCGAGATGAAGACCACCGGCGTGCGCCACACCGAGGCGAAGTTCAGGGCCTCGTGGAAGTCGCCTTCGCTGGTGGCGCCGTCGCCCATGATACTGACCACGGCGCCCTTGTCGCCCTTGTATTTCATGGCGTAGCCGAGGCCGACGGCCTGCAGGTTCTGTGTGGCGATGATGATGCTGATAGGCAGGACGCGCTTTTCGGCGGGCAGCACCGCGTTGCCTTCTTCGCACCCGTTGTAGAGGAGCAGGTTGCCGAGCAGCGTCTCGCCGCGCACCAGGCGCGCGCCCAGTTCGCGGAAGGCGCCGACCAGCCAGTCCTCGTCGTTCATGGCCAGCGCGGTGGTTACGGCGATGGCCTCCTGGCCGGTCGAGGGACCGAAGGTGCCGATACGGCCCTGGCGCTGAAGGTTGAGCATGCGCTTGTCGCCCTCGCGGGCCAGCGTCATGTAGCGGTATATCTCGAGCAGGTGGGCGTCGTCGAGCTTGGGCTCGAGCTTGGCGTCCAGATTGCCGGTTTCGTCCAGGATCTGGAGGTATTCCAGCTTGAACTCGGCTATCGTTTTTCTAGGCATTTTACGTCCTCTACTGCGTATTGCGAATGATTATAACTCGCATTGTCATCGCATTGAGACAGGGAGTTCCATCTCCCTTTTCGAATCGTTTCTCGGTGTCTGGCTTGTTGCTAGGCGCCGGTCGCGCCGGGAGCCTGGGGCAGCGGCCGTCCGGCCAGCTCCCGGTCGATCATGAAGATGCCGCCGTCGGCACGGCCCACGAGCTTCAGCTTTTGCACGATATCGTCGACGGTCGATTCTTCTTCAACCTGCTCGCCAACGAACCACTGCAGGAAGTTGACGGTCGCGTGATCGCTGGCGGCCATGGCGGTATCGACCAGGGTGTTGATCAGGCCAGAGACCATGACCTCGTGCTTGTAGGATTCCTCGAAGACGGCCAGCGGCGACTCCCACGTGACCGGGGGCGCTTCGATGGCGCCGAGCGCAATCGTGCCCTGCCGGTCGTGGATATAATCGCTGAACTTGGCGACGTGCATGAGTTCCTCGACGGCCTGCATCCGCATCCAGTGGGCGGCGCCGGGTAAGTTGATCTGCGAGCAATGGTTGGACATCGCCACATACAGATACGAGGAGTACAACTCGGCGTTGATCTGGTCGTTGATGGCTTCTTCGACCTTCATGTCTAGCATTGTCTCATCCCTCTTGCTTTGAGGTTTGCATCACGGCCGCGTCATCTGTCCAACCCATCAGGCGTAAGGATACATGTCCTTCTTGATCGCCTCGAGGTTGCCCAGAAGCCGGTCGTGCTTCTCTTCGTCGATCAATAGGTATTCCAGCAGGTATCGCTGCACCATCAGGCTCTTGTTGCCTTCGGTAGCGGCGAGGCTTGCCTTGGCCAGGGTAACGGTTTTTTCCTCGATGGCGATGTGTTTCTCGATCATCGACCACACCGCGCCGAGCTCGTCGGGCGTCAGAGTGATGGCCTTTTCGGTCAGACTGTCGGCGATGGCCTTCTGGATCCGGTGATGCATCCGCGAGTCCTGCTGGATGATCTCCATCACGAGTTTGATGACGGGGTTGTCGGTCTTCTCGATGATCTCGCCCGTGGTGGCCACGGCCGCGTCCTCGATATTCTGCCAGTGGGTCATGTTCTCGACGATGGCTTCCTGGGCTTGCCTGGCGGACATGTCGGTCCTCTCGTGAAAAAGTGGTTGGGGACGCGCCGTCGCGACGCGTCCCGGTCGGGATCGATCTAGGCGTGCTTGCCCAGATACTCGGCAACACCATCGGCGGTCGGCTTCATGCCTTCGTCGCCGGAATTCCAGTTGGCGGGGCAGACCTCGCCGTGCTCCTCGGTGAACTGCAGGGCGTCCAGCATGCGCAGGGCCTCGTCCACGTTGCGGCCCAGCGGCAGGTCATTGATAACGCTGTGCCGGACGATGCCGTCCTTGTCGATCAGGAACAGACCGCGCAGGGCCACCGCGTCGTTGATCAGGACGCCGTAGTCGCGGCTGATCTGCTTGGTGAGGTCGGCCACCAGGGGGAACTTGACCTGGCTGATGCCGCCCTCGTTCACGGGCGTGTTCTTCCAGGCGAAGTGCGAGAACTGGGAGTCGATCGACACGCCGACCAGTTCGCAGTTCTTGGCCTTGAACTTGTCGTAGGCCTTGTCGAACGCGATGATCTCGCTCGGGCACACGAAGGTGAAGTCGAGGGGATAGAAGAACAGCACGGTGTACTGGCCGCGCAGGTCGCTGAGCTTGAAGGTCTCGTTGAAGGTGTTGTCGCCCATGACGGTCATGGCGGTGAAATCGGGGGCTTCGCGGGTTACCAGACTAGACATTGTTGTCCTCCCAGGGACTAGGGTTTTCTTGGGACTTGGGTGTTACTTGTCGTTCCATTTTCCGGACTGTTCGTGCTGCCGACACTCTTTCTCTGTCAGGGTGCGCAGGCGGTAGGCGGTGTCTCTCAGAATCCCGTACAGGATGCCGCAGGAGTCGTCGATGCGGTCGCGATCGCCTTCGTCGGCCAGGGCGAGCATCTCTCTGGTTAGCTCCTGGAGCTTGAGGAGGTTCTGGTTGAAGGGCTGCATAGGGGCCTCCGGGTCGGGATCTGTTACGGTCTTGGGGCAGGGCTATTGCACATAACAGACCAGAATAGAGAAAAAGACGTAACCTGCTGGTATTACAATTGATGTAGGGCTGTTTCTGCGATGATACAGATTGCCAACATGCCTCATGAGACATATATAGTGTATCATGACATGTCCATAGAGACAGCATCGTGAGACACGTTTATATCTCTTTATGTCTTTTGACGCTCAAGGAAACGATATAAGGTGGCACGCCCAACGTTGAGTAACCGTGCGGCTTTAGCCTTGTTGCCACCAGCCTCAGCTAACGCCCGCTCAACTGCCCCCGGTGTCAATTTGAAGCGCCGAGAGCCTGGGCTGGTAATTGCGGCCGGCTCAGGCCGCCCGTCAGACTGCCGAATCTCCGGCGGCAAATCCCCGGTCCGAATCTCCCCATCCCGACAGCGCAACGAAGCAAACTGCATGGCATTGATCAGTTCACGAATATTACCAGGCCAGGTGTGGCCGATGATCACATCCATGGCCGGCCCGCCAACCCGCAGCGCCTCGCGACCAGTCTCCTTGCCGATCATCTCCAGCGCATGCTCCACCAGCAACGGAATATCCTCCCGGCGCTCCCGCAACGGCGGTAGATTCAACGGCACCACGCACAGCCGATAGAACAGGTCCTCCCGGAAGCGCCCGTCCCGTACCATCTGGCGCAGGTCCTGGTTGGTCGCGCTGATGATACGGATATCAACGGTGATCTCCCGCTCGTCACCGACACGTGTAAAACTCTTCGTCTCCAGCACGCGCAGCAACTTGGCCTGGATCGCCATGGGCAGCTCGCCCACTTCGTCCAGGAACAACGTGCCGCCGTCGGCCAGTTCGAAGCGCCCCTTCTTGTCGCGGATCGCTCCGGTGAACGCGCCCCGTACGTGGCCGAACAGCTCGCTCTCGACAATGGTCTCGGGAATGGCTCCGCAGTTGACCGGCACGAACACGCCGGCCCGCCGTGAGCTCTCGTTGTGGATGGCGCCAGCCACGAGTTCCTTGCCCGTGCCGCTCTCACCGGTGACCAGCACCGGGTAGTCGGACACGCTCACCGACTCGATGGTCGCGTAGACCTCGCGCGCCGCGCGGCTCGTGCCGACCATGCCGTGGAAGCGACGTTTTTCCGACAGCTCGGCGCGCAGGTCGCGCACCGCGGTCTCGTCGTGCAGCACGGCCATCATGCCCATGCGGTCCGGCTCGAGCGCCAGGGGTTCGGTGGTCATGCGCAGCTGTTTCTTGGCGCCGTCGGCGGTGATCAGGGGAATGCGGCAGGTCTTGCGGCCTGCCAGCCCGCTCGAAGAGGTGCCGAACCGGCAGTCGTCGCCGCACAAGCCGTGGGGCGGGAAGACCTCGTGGCAGTCGCGACCGATAAGGTCCTCGCGCGTGTAGCCCGAGATGCGCAGGAAGGCCTCGTTGACCAGGTAGATGTTGCGCATGTCGTCGTGGATGAGGATACCCTCGTCGAGTATGTCGGCGAAGTGCTGGAGGCGGTCGCGCTGGTGGCGTAGGGCCGCGAGGTAACCGTCGTTGATCAGGGCCGCGATGCGAGCGCGGAGCCGGATGCGGGTGTGACGGAAGGCGTCGATCGCCTCGTCCTTGCTGGCCGCGGTCACCGCGGGGTCGGCCACCGGCCAGTGCAGGTATTCGGGCACGCCGCCGAGCAGGTGTTTGCGGTCGGCGTTGGACAGGGTCTTACGATCGAAGCAGGCGGTGCGCGCGTCGTTGCACAGGGTGATGATCAGGTCGAAGTCGCCGTTCGGCAGGTCGGCGATCGTGCGCGAGGTCTGGTCGGCGATCGGGATGTCGATTTCCGCCATGACCTTGATCGCCAGCGGGTGCACGCCGTCGGCGGTGATGCCGGCACTGTACACCTCGACACGCTCGCCGCCCAGCTCGCGGGCCAGGCCTTCGGCCATCTGGCTGCGACTGGTGTGGTCGAGGCAGATGAAGAGGATTTTCGAGGGTGCCGGCATGGTGGTCTCCGCGGTCGTTCGGCGCGAGGCGAATTCGGGTAACGGGTGTTTGGAAATGTATATCCGAGGTGTGCGTGTGGGTCAAGGTGTGGGGCCGCGGCAAATGTAGACAAATTTCATCTACAATAGTATTCTGTCCCGACATGCAACACCGAGACACCCACGTTTTCGAGGGAGAAAACGATGAGAAAAGCTAACGGAATCCTGATCCTGGCAATCCTTCTGGCCACGTCGGCCTTCGCCGCGACCCACACCGTCAACCAGGTGGGCATCACCTTCGTACCCGACGATCTCACCGTCACTGCTGGGGATACCGTGGAATGGATCTGGTCGAGCGGGACGCATACCGTCACTAGCGGCACGGACCTGGCCGATCCGAACATCGGCGTTTTCTTCGACGATCCGCTGACTTCGTTCAGCACGACCGTCACGTTCCTGTTCGATTCCACGGGCGACTATCCGTACTTCTGCCGCCCGCACGTGGGGCTGGGCATGACCGGAATCGTTCGGGTGACGCCTTCGGTGCCTAATGAGGCGTCGACCTGGAGCGGGGTTAAGTCATTGTATCGGTAACGCGCTGTGGATAGAGAAAAGGGCCGGCACCAGGTGCCGGCCATCCAATTCCCGCCTGACGAGACTATCTACATCCCATCAATAATCGCATTAAACGTCGCGCTCGGCCGCATGAGTTGTGCGCACACTCCCGGCCTGGCGTGGTAGTACCCCTTCATGTCCTGCGGCTTACCCTGGGCCGCCAACAACTCCGCCGCGATCACGCTCTCCTTATCAACCAGCGCCGCCGCGACCGGCGCGAAGCGCGCCTTCATCTCTGCGTCCTCATCCTGGGCCGCCAAGGCCTGCGCCCAGTACGTCGCCAGATAGAACGTGCTGCCGCGATTGTCGATCTCGTTCACCTTGCGCGACGGGTAACGTTCGTTCTCCAGGTACGCGCCGATGGCTTCGTCGAGCGTCTTGGCCAGCAGCGCCACCTTGGCGTTGCCGGTCTTCTCGGCGACCAGTTCCAGCGACGGCACCAGGGCGCAGTACTCGCCCAGCGAATCCCACCGCAGATGACCTTCGGCCAGGAACTGCTGCACGTGTTTGGGCGCCGAGCCGCCGGCGCCGGTCTCGAACAGGCCGCCGCCGTTGAGCAGCGGGACGATCGACAGCATGCGCGCGCTCGTGCCCAGCTCGAGGATGGGGAAGAGATCGGTCAGGTAGTCACGCAGCACGTTGCCGGTCACGGCGATGGTGTTCTCGCCGCGACGGATGCGCTCCAGCGAGACCTGGATCGCCTCGACGGGCTTCATGATACGCACGTCCAGGCCCGACGTGTCGTGGTCGGGCAGGTAGGCCATCACCTTCTCGATGAGTTCGCGGTCGTGGGCGCGGTCCTCGTCCAGCCAGAAGATCGCCGGGTCGCCGGTGGCGCGGGCGCGCGCGACACCCAGTTTCACCCAGTCACGGATGGCCTCGTCCTTGGCCTGGCACATGCGGAAGATGCATCCCTTCCCGACGATCTGCTCCAGCAGCACCTTGTCGTCCCCATCGACCACGCGAATCTTGCCCGCGTCGGGCGCCATGAAGGTCTTATCGTGGGAGCCGTACTCTTCGGCCTTTTTGGCCATCAGTCCCACGTTCGACACGCTGCCCATGGTCGACGGATCGAACTGGCCGTTGGCCTTGCAGTCCTCGATGGTCGCCTGGTAGAGGGTGGCGTAGCAGCGGTCGGGGATCATGGCGACGGTGTCCTGGAGCGCGTCGTCCCAGTTCCACATCTTGCCGCCGTCGCGCACGACGTTGGGCATCGAGGCGTCGATGATCACGTTGTTCGGTACGTGCAGGTTGGTGATGCCCTTGCGCGAGTCGACCATCGCCAGGGACGGGCCCTTGGCGTAGCAGGCCTCGATGTCGGCCTCGATCTCGGCCTTCTTGTCGGCGGGCAGACGGTCGAGCTTGTCGAGCACGCCGGCCAGGCCGTTGTTCACGTTGGCGCCGATCCCGTCCAGCGCGTCGGCGTGCTTGTCTAGCGCGTCCTTGAAGAACACCGACACGCAGTGGCCGAACATCACGGGGTCGCTGATCTTCATCATCGTCGCCTTCAGGTGCAGTGACAGCAGCGCGCCCTCTTTCTTGGCGTCGGCGATGGTCTCGGCGTAGAAGGCGCGCAGGGCGGCCACGTTCATCACCGACGTGTCGATCACTTCGCCCGGCAGCAGGGGCACGCTCTCCTTGAGGACCGTCACGCCGTCATCGCCCACGAACTCGATTCGTACGTCGGCCGCGGCGTCCATGGTCCGCGATGTCTCGCTGCCGTAGAAATCATTCCCGTTCATGTGCGCGACCCGCGCCTTGGAGCCCGACTCGGGCCAGGGCTTCATCATCTTGTGCGGGTTCTTCTGCGCGAACTTCTTGACCGACAGCGCCGCGCGCCGGTCCGCGTTGCCCTCGCGCAGCACCGGGTTCACTGCCGAACCGAGCACCTTGGCGAAGCGGGCCTGCAGCGCGCGCTCCTCGTCGTTGGACGGCTCTTCCGGATAGTCGGGCACCTGGTAGCCGTGGTCCTGCAGCTCCTTGATGGCCGCCTGCAGCTGGGGGATCGACGCGCTGATGTTGGGCAGCTTGATGATGTTGCCCTCGGGCAGCTTGGCGAGCTCACCGAGCCGGGCCAACTCGTCCGGTATCGCCTGGCCCTCGGTCAGGTTCTCCGGAAAGTTGGCGATAATGCGGCCGGACAGCGAGATGTCCGCCGTCTCGATCTCCACGCCCGTGCCCTCGGCATAGGCCTGGACGATGGGCAGCAGGGAGAAGGTCGCCAAAGCCGGAGCCTCGTCGATTATGGTCCAGGTGATCTTGGAGGATGACATGTCTTTTTCCTCGGCGTTGAACTCATGGGGTCCCGCCGCGCGTCGAGGCGGATCGGGGGTCGTGCTGCGGATGATGGGCCGCTTGAAAACATGCCTTGTGGTGGCGGTAGGGTCAAGGGCTGTTGGGGTTGTGGACTCGATCCGGGGCCTGTTGATGGCATGCTCGTGGGATAACACCGTGGTCTGAGACTCATAATCAAAGTGTACACGTGTACACTTTGAGAGCGATGTTCAGAACCTACAAAAACACACGTTTCCACATTGATATTCCTGCGCCACTGACTAGATTTGCCGCGGATTTCGCATCTGCGTTTTCAATCAACTTCAGGAGCAGTTATGGCGCAGCAGAAGGTCGGCAACCGTTGGTTCGTGGTCGTGGGCGCGATCCTCGTCCAGCTCTGTCTCGGGGCGATCTACGCCTGGTCCGTCTTCACGCCGCAGCTCACCGCCGCGGGTTGGACCAAGGTGCAGACCCAGTGGGTCTTCGCCGCGGGACTGGCCTTCTTCGCCATCGCCATGGTGGTTTCCGGGCGGCTCATGCCCAAGGTGGGGCCGCGCTCCCTGACCTGGGCCGGCGGTATCCTGCTCGGAACCGGCTACGTGCTGGCCGGACTGACCGGCGGTACGAACTTTTTGCCGACACTCCTGTTGATCGGCGTGTGTGGCGGTGTCGGCATCGGCACGGCCTACGTGGTGCCCATCGCCGTGGGCATGCGCTGGTTCCCCGACAAGAAGGGCTTCATCACCGGACTCGCGGTGGCGGGCTTCGGCTTCGGCGCCACGCTGTGGGTGAAGCTGGCCGGCGCCTGGGGGCACCTGATCGAGACGATGGGCCTGGACACGACTTTCATGATCTACGGCGCAGCCTTCGCGGTGCTGGTTTTCGTGGGCGGCACATGGATGCGCTTCCCGCCCGAGGGCTGGTTGCCCGCGGGGTATACCCCGTCGGTGGCGAATGATGAGGGTGGGGCGACTACCCCCAGGGACCATAGCACCAGCGAAATGCTGAGGACGCCCCAGTACTACATCATCCTGCTGACGTTTGTTTTCAGCGCCGGCGCCGGCCTCATGAGCATCGGCCTGATGAAGCTCTTCCCCATGCAGGCGTTGATGGACAGCGGCCTTTCCGAAGCGGCCGCCAGCGCCGCGGCCGGCACCGCCATGGCGGTCTGTTTTTCCCTGGCCAACGGGATCGGGCGCATCGTGTGGGGGATCGTGAGCGATCGGTTGGGCGCCAAGACGTCGTTGATCGTCATGACCGCCTCGCAGGGCGTACTCGTGCTGGCGTTCCAGTTCATGGCGGGCTCGACCGGGCTGCTCTATCTGGGCGCCACGCTCATCGGCTTCAACTTCGGCGGCAACTTCGCCCTGTTCCCGATGATCACCGCGGGTACCTTCGGCGCGCGCAACATCGGCCAGCTCTACGGGTGGGTCTTCCTGGCCTACGGCATCGGCGGGATCGCCGGTCCGATCATGGGCGGCAAGCTGGGCGACCTGGGGAACTTCCCCCTGGCGTTCACCATCTGCGGCGTGGGGTGTCTGGTGGCGTCGGGGTTGATTGCGACGGTGCGGCCGCCGCGGGTCGAGGCGGCTGCGGCCGCGGAGACGATGATCGCCAAGAGTAAGGCGGCCTAGCAGTCCGCCGCTCATGCCGAGCCAGGGCCGCCTCAACCAACAACCGCGTAAACCCGACATGCCCCTCGGGATCATACGCCAGGCAAATATCCGCGCTGCCGGGATCGGTGGGCGGGTAGAACACGCCGCAGTTGGGATTGATCTCCAGCATGTGTGGTGTGCCGTGGCGATCCACGCGGAAGTCACAACGCCCGAAGCTCGCACCGCTCAACGCCACAAAGAACCGCGCCGCCTCTTCGCGTAGACGCGCCGACAAAATCGGGTCGGCAACCGGGAACGAAGACAGGCTGTCGTAGTCCACCCACTTCAACTTGGTATGCTTGAAGCTCTCGCCTACAGGAAATCTGTATTGGATGGGCTGATACGTCCTGGGCCGCAACGGGTCCTCGGGATTTTCGGCCACCAGGCACGTGCACTCGGTTCCCTCGATGAACTCCTCGATCAACGCGGCGCCGTAACGCGAAACGATCTTGCGCACCTGTCGTCGCAGACCCGCCGGCGTGACCGCGCGCGAGTGGCGGCTGAGGTCGACGCTCGCGTAGCTGCTGTAGTGCTTGACGAACATGGGAAAACGCATCGTCGACGCGGCGCGCTCGGCGTCTGCGACCGCGCGGGCGATCATGTAGGCCGGCGTGGCGATCCTCTCGAGCCGGCAGGCCGCCTTCATCTGGACGCGGGTCGGCTCGTAGTACTCGGACGTGGCGCCGGTGAACGGTACGCGGTGCTTCTCCAGGGTCTCGACCACTTCGATGCCGGGGACATCCTGATCCGCCGCGCCGTCGCACAGGTTGAAGTACAGGTCGAAGCCGCGGTGGATCATGCGCGTCACGTGCTCGACGCAGGTCTCTTTCTCCAGGGTCGCCACGTGCCACTCGGCCTCGGGCATGAACGGCCGGGGGTCGCAGGGCCAATCGTCCGCGGGGAAGGGGTCGGCGTCCAGGTCCTGGGTTGTGAACAGGCAGATGCGCACGCAGGTTATCTTTCGTTGATGTCTAGGCCTTGATTGTTAACACATCACGTTTATAACAACGACAATAAAGGGCACTTTACACGTGTAAAGTGCCCCGGGAATCCGTCCTGTTCCGGGTGAGCCGGCTACCGGTCGGCGGCGAGTCGCGGCGTCTTGTCGGCCACGCGTCGCAGCCCCCAGGTCTCCGCGAACGTATCGAGGTCGACGGAAGGCGCGCCGCGATAGTGCATGTCATCGAGGACGAGATCGCAGGGCGTGTCGCGGTCCAGGTCCACTAGCCGACGGCTGAGCAAAGCCGCGTCACGCCCGTCCTCCAGCTTCCTGCGCAACCCCTTTGCTCCCCGCAGCGGCAACGCTTCCACGCGATCCAGGTTGTCATAGATCGCGCCGAGGTTATCGAACTCGGCCAGCAGCGCAGTGGCCGCTTTGGGTCCCACGCCGCGTACGCCGGGGATGTTGTCCGACGCGTCGCCGGTGAGCGAAAGCAGATCGATCACCTGGTCGGCGCGCACGCCCATTTTCCCCGGTATGCGCGCCTCGCTCCACCAGTCGTTCTTGGCCAGGTTGTAGATCTGCACACCGGGTTCCAACAGCTGGGTCAAGTCCTTGTCGCCGGTAACGATCACGACCTCGTGGCCTTCGTCGCGCAGGCGTCCGGTGAGTGTGGCGATCAGGTCGTCGGCCTCGTAGCCGCGGGTCATGGCGACGGCGAACCCCATACGCTCCACGAGTTCGCGGCACAGGTCGAACTGGGGGATCAGGTCTTCGGGCGGCGCGGCGCGATTGGCCTTGTAGTCGGGGAACAGGTCGCTGCGGAAGGTTTTGGCGCCCGCGTCGAAGCAGCAGACGGCCAGACGCGGTTGATGATCGCGCAGCAGCTTTTGCAGGGTCATGCCCAGGCCGAAGACGGCGTTGATGGGTGTGCCGTCGGGTGCGGACATGGGGCGCATGCCGTAGTAGCTGCGGAAGACGTAGGCCATGGTGTCTATGAGGTAGGCGGTTTCGGGCATGGGTCGGTCTCCCGTTCAGTCGATCACCGGCAACAACGGATGCGCTTCGGTATTGAAGATCACCCCGTCGAAGTTTACCCGCGACGGCACCGCCAACATGTACGCGTACTTGAGCGTCTCAGCCAGGAAGAACGATTCCATGGCGTCGTCGAGCTCTTTGGTCTGCACATTCTTCACATGGGCGAAGCCGTGTTTTACACGTGTAAAGCGCACGATGCGATCGAAGATGTCGCGGCCCATGCCACGCCAGCGTTCGTCGCCGGTCAGCGTGAACAGGTAGTAGCACGACTCGATAGCTTCGGGACGCAGGGGATAAGCGGCGTAGCGCATCTCGCCGGTGGTGTAGTCGAAGAGTTCGGGTTCGATGTCGAAACGTGTCCACATGGAATAGACCGAATTTTGCAAACGCGCAGCCCGTTCGAGATCACCGTCGAGGGCGAGGACCGCAGGCAGAAATGCGTGCAACGCGCCGAAGGTGGTGTCGGTGCGCTCGCCCGAGTCCATGTCGACGATGCCGTACCACAGGCCGTCGGCGGTCTCGTGGGCCAGGTAGGTGGTCAGAGCGGCGCGGCTCTCGGTCCACATGTCGTGGAAGCCGGCGTCGCCGAAGAGCAGCCAGGCCTTGAGCAGGTACTCGTACCAGGAATCGATCATGCCGCCGACGTGGCTCGCCGGGTTGGTCCACTCGCCCGACTCCACATCGATCACCGTACCGACCAGGCCCAGGGACGAGCGCCGTGCGTACACTTCGGTCACGGCGTGTTTGGCCGCGTCGTAGTACCGGGGGTCGCCGGTCAGCTTGCTGAGCTGGCCGAACTCCAGCATCAGCGTGCCGATTTCCGCCGGGTTGTTGGCGGGCCATTCGACGGCGCCGGTCTTCAGGTTCACGCGTACGTACGGCATGCCCGTCGGCGAGTCGTAGGCGGGCAACATGCGGTCGCCCAGGTCGATGGCCAGGTCGAGCCAGCGCTGATCGCCGTCGAGCTGGTGGGCGGCGAGCAGGGCGCCCAGGTGGCGAATGGTGACCTCGAAGACCTGCACGGTCATGTCCAGGTCGAAGGTCAATCGCTCGAATATGAGCGCCTTGGCGCGGGCGGCCTCTTCGTCCAGGCCCATGATCACCAACGTGTCGTAGGCGTCCAGCGGCGTCATGAGCAGAGACGTGTCGTACCAGTCGTGGCCGGTACGGCTCAACGGCCTCAGGGCGTCATGGCCCCAGGCGTGGGTCTCGTAGGCGGACCAGGCGTGGCGCATGGCGTCGACGACTTCGGTGGCGAAGGCGGGGGCATCGGTGAGATCGCCGACCGCGAGGGCTGGACGTTCGGGCGGCTTGTCGCCGCCGCATCCGGTCAACAACAACATGGCAAAGAGACACCAGACCATTCTCATCGGTACTTCCTATTTCGGGTCTCGGTTGGCGAAATGTCGATACAGCAACCAGGTCGCCACAAACGCAATGCCGAACAACACGACCGGCACAACCCAGCTCCAGAAGACGCCGCTGATGGGTGACTCGACAGGCAACGGTCCGTTCATCGCTCGTCCTCCTTATGCCGCTTGCGCCAGCTCCACCAGGCCAGTCCCAGCCCGACGAACGAGGCGACGTAGGCGATGCTCATGCCGATCAGCGTAACCAGTCCCTTGTCCATCATTCGCCTCCTTCTTCCTGCCAGCGCAGACGCTGTTCTAGTTGCTTGACGTACTGTTCCTGTTGCGCTTCGTACTCGGCGCTGACCGCCTTCAACTTGGGATCGATCACCCAGAAGATCACGAGTGTGCCGACCACCGCGCCGCCCAACAGCAACAGCCCGCCCGGCTGCAACAGCAGCAGCTTGGTGACGCCTATCATCAGCGCCCCCATGACCAGCGGTGACAGCACGATGGCGATCCAGTCCTCGCGGGTCCAGGAGTTGGCCTGCTCGGGTGTCCAGCTACGACGGATGAAGGGACGCGGGCCGTCATCGACCGACGCGTCGTCCTCGATCAACCCGCGCTCGACGGCCGCGCGGTGCACCGGACCCCACCAGCCCAGCGGCCGGGTCATTACGTAATAGCGCACCAGCCGGTCCATGCGTTCGGGCTTCGTCGCCAGCGTGACCGGCACGAAGATCAACGCACCCAGCGCCATCAACAGCCAAAAGTTGAGATGGTCGGGCAGCTTGGGAATCACACCGAACGCGGGCAGGATCCACACCACCAGCCACGACACGCCCAGGTTGGCCATCCACCCGGCCAGGTAGCCCCACGCGTTGAAGCGCCACCACACCACCTGCAGGATGTTGGGCAGCCAGATGCCGGCCATCATCAGCCACAGGGCGAAGATCAGCCACTTGGTGATCTCCTCCATCATCAGGCCGTAGAAGAACGAGCCGATCAGCAACACGAACGTCGACAGGCGGCCGATGGTCACCAGCTCCGACTTGCTCGCGTCCGGTTTGATGTAGCGTTGGAAGATGTCACGTGTAAAGTACAGCGCGCCCAGGTTCAGATGGCTGCTGATCGTCGACAGATGGATCGCCAGGATCGCCCCGAAGAACACGCCCACCAGTCCGACCGGCAACAGCTCGAAGCCCAGCCGGAACCAGCCCAGCTCATACTCGGCCGCGTTGGTCAGATGCGGCAGCATGGAGAAGAACGCGAGGATGCCCGCCGCCCAGAAACCGTTGCGGATCAGGGTGACCGCGCCGCCGGCCCACAGACCGTAGGTGGCGTCGCGCACCGACTTGGCCGACTGGATGCGCTGCGCCTCGACATACCAGTCGATGCTCGTGCCCATGCCGAACCCGCCGATGACCGAGATCACCAGCATCGTCAGCCACCAGACAATGGGGAAGTCACCACCGAACCACCCCGTAAAGGCGAAGGCGCTCAGCCGCCACGACTCGCCGAGTTCGACGATGCGCCCGGTCACCTCGGCCGGGCCACCTGCTGCGGACACGCCCACCAGCGACACCAGCACGATGGCGAACACGGCGACGATCCCCTGCAGGAAGTCGCCCATCACCACGCCCCAGTAGCCTGCGGCCAGCGTGTACACTGCGGTAATCACGCTCGGCAGCACCAGACCGACCCACACGGGCCAATCGAAAGCCAGGTTACACACCTTGCCCATGGCGATGCCCACCCAGCCGAGGATGAACATGTTCATGAACACCTGCCAGCCGGCCATCCAGCCGCGCAGCATCTCGGCGCCCAGTCCGCCGAAGCGCTGGGTCTGCCACTCGGCCTGGGTGTAGGCCAGCGAGCGGCGGAAGATACGCGCCGACACGAAGGCGCCGATGGCCGTCCACGCCGTGAAGAACGTGTACCAGAGGCCGCGCAGGCCGTGCATGTAGATCACGCCGGTGATCCACATGGGCGTGTCGGTGGCGGTATGCGTGCTGAAGACCGACGAGGCGGGCAGCCACCAGGGGAGGCCGCGGCCGGCGAGGAAAAAGTCGCTCTCGCTGCGGCGCGCCAGGCGGTAGAAGAAGAAGGCGCCGCCGACCATCAGCAGGAGGAAGGCTGCGGCCCAGATGATGCCCAGGGTGGTGAAGTTGGCCATGGGGCTTCCCGGGTGGGAGGGTGCCGCGCGGGCGCGGCGGTGACGCGTGACGTGGAGATTCTAGTCGGGATCCGAGGTTGAGGACAGGTAAAAGCGGGTCTCCAAGTAGGTCGAACCGTATGGTTCAAGACCTGTGGGACCGGTCAATAATAGAGGGCCTTGATTCGGCCCCAGCATTCATTTGAATTCGCAACGTTCGTGGAGTAGTGGATCGTCAGAGCACATTCGATGGATGGAAGAATGGCATCTGAATATAACATGCAGGGTATGCAGGGATAGGTACTCACCCACAACCAGATATCGGACACGAATACACGTAAAGTGTTGTTTTCCGGACCGATATTGGCAAGATCATCATTATCGCTTTCCGACAGCCATTCCCAATCAATATGCCGACCACATTTCTGGGTGAATGTACTCGGTGGCCTCCATTCCGTGACGGCTGCGATATCGGATTCGCCGATCAAACTGTCGTAGAACGAGCCGTTGATCGATATCATGAGCCCGAAATCGCAATAGCCTTGATAAGGTTCTCCTCCTCCATGAGAGCAGGTATGAGAGCCGTCATAGTCACCGTAGGTATTGATCGATATTTCAACGCTATCGATGACTGCACCGACGAGTGGTACATCAAAGGTTCTGTACGCATAATAGCAATGGGTGATGTGAGTCCAAGAGAGTTCGACCAATCCTACATCCACGGTCATGACTCCAGCAAAAGCAGGGCCGCATGTAGCTGTTAATGCGATAATCAACACGAGGGTTTTCATGGTGTGATTCTCCACGTATAAATTAAAACTGTGCTTGTCTATCTCCTTATTCTACCACAAGAGGGGCATTTAAGGCCGAGATTCCCACAATGACTCATACTCCTGTTCGGTCTACTCACCATCTTACAAAATGGGTCGCCTCTCGAGGATTGGATTCGTGCGGCGGTGGATAACCGGCAGGATTTGATCTTCGGGAAAGAAATTGTCTATTCAATTGCGATATCCTCATGATCCGCAACTTGCTCTAGGATCACAAGGGGGGAACTCACATGATGACCCGTATCCTCATCCCGCTCCTGCTGCTTCTGCTCGCCGCCTCCGCCGCGGCCCAACCCTGGTACCTCAACGTCTACGAAGAATTCGACGGCGACGCCCTGACCGGCAATTGGTCCGCCTCGGTCGCCGCCGGCGACAACTGCGGTTATGTCACCGAGAGCGGCGGCCTGCTCAACATCTTCTCCCAGTGCGGCCCCGGCTATGACTGGTCGGCACCCAGCCGGTCGTCAACGAGACGATGAGCCGGAGTGGGGTCTAGATGCTGTACGAGTAGTGCTCAGGAGTTCCGGTCGGCTGAACCGATAGGCTCAGGTGCGGATGATTCCGTGCATCGTATCGGCGAGGTGTTATGTTGGACCGATCTGAAACAGAACCGGAACAAGGAGCAACCCATGGCGCAGGCCCAAGAAGGCAGCAAGGGGATATGTCCTTCACTCAAGTACCCACTACCGGTTGTGGTGCTTCTTCT
>CAYYYS010000016.1:0-57590 GCA_964476155.1 uncultured Fibrobacteraceae bacterium | reverse complement strand
GAAGAAGCACCACAACCGGTAGTGGGTACTTGAGTGAAGGACATATCCCCTTGCGGCTAAGTGCTAGGCTGATTCTCGCCTGATTCGGTGGGCCGCGGTTCCCGCTCGGGGGCCGCGGCCTTGTTCTTGCACAACAGAGCAAGTGTCACCGCATATTCCGCGGCATGGTGGGCGAGTCTTTGCTGGCCCACACCCGGCAGTTGCGACTGGAGCGGGCGGCGGGACGGCCGGTGAACACCGCGCGGTGCGGGATGGGCTGGATGGCCAGGGCCGCGCGCTGACCTCGGGCGCCTGCGTGTGCCGTCTCGAAGACAGCCGGCAGCGGCAGGGGCTGAAGACCTCGCTGATCCGCGGGCTGGCTGTTGAAATGCCCGTTCTGGCGCCCGGCACGCCGCAGGCCCCTTTGGGGCGGGGGACTTGGCGTGGCGGGGGCATTTTTCCGCAAACTTTCCTCCTGAAACCCCTCCCCCCCGTCTGTCGACTCCATATCCCGCGCGTTAAACGCCGCAACGCGCACAGACGGACAACCCAGTTTTTAGGGAGGACCCATGAACCGCAAGACAACTACGTCCGTGCTGCTATTCGCGTTGGCGGCGCTCCTGTCCACATCGGCCGCCTTGGCCGACATCCACGTCTTCGAACTCAGCCCCACGCATGTGGGCCACATGGTCTACAACCACTACGAACAGGCGACCGGCCCCGCGACGCCCGAGCCGTATTACACCTCGAACCCCAACTCGACGGCCAACTGGGGCACAAGCCGGACCTACAGCGAAGAGTGGGAAGCCATGTTCGTCCAGGACTGGCGCGCCTTCATGAACTTCCCGATCACGGGCTACCTGCAGGGCCAGGCCAAGATACTGAGGGCCCAGTTCTACTACGGTGTCGGCACCTTCGTCAGCGGCGGCCCGGGACTGCCCGAGTTCTTCAGCTTCGATCTCTGGACCGGCAGCTACAACTCCGAGCTGTACGAGAGCGAATGGGACAACGGCGGTTGTGACGCGAGCCACATGTTCGGAGTCAACCCGGAGTCGGGCTGGATCCCCCTCGGCCAGCAGGCCATCGATCGCATGACCCGGTGGGCCTACGACTGGGGCGTCAGCATTCATGACACGAGCCATGCCAGCGAGGACGGGTTCTACGGCGCGATCGCGCGTCGCTGCAAGCTGCGGTTGGTCATCGAGTATCCGGACATTCACGAATACACGAACGCCAACAAGGATATGTCGACTAAAGAGAGCATGTCATTCGGTGAGATCAAGTCACTGTACAAGTAGGAGATGCGAGCGAGGTCCCGTCCCGTTGACGGGTAAGGGACCTCCCCCCTTGACACGTAGGGTATACTGGTTTTTGACACGTGTCTCAGCTGGCCGCAGCTCCCATGGATGGGAGCTGCGGCCGGTCTTTTTTTCAACAGCCCGCTAGAGGTCCGCTTTCCCGTCGATCCGCTTGGTGACCTTGCCGAAGACAATCAGCGCGATGGCCGAGAACAACGCGATCCCCACGAACACGAACCACATATAATGGGCGTGCTGGTAGGCCTCGGGCATGGCCCCCTCGCCGGCCAGGGCGGCCAGGCGCTGGGCCTGCTCGGGCGCGGTCAACGTGCGCGGATCCGGGCACCAGCGGTCGAGCATCAGGCCGGAGATGAAGAATCCCACCAGGGCCGAGATGAACGAGTGAATGTGGCTGAAGCCCAGGTAAAGCCCTTCCTCGCCCTTGGGGGCCTGCAGGGAGAAGTATTCCAGGAAACGCGGGGAGATGTAGCACTCGGCCAGGCCCTGGAAACCGATACCCACGAGCATCATGAAGGCCACCGGATGGAAGCCCAGGATCGGGCCGTCGAGCATGTTGCCCGCCGCCATGCAGAACGCCGACAGCGGCATGATGAACATGCCGATGGTCATCGACGTCAACGCGGTGCGCTTGCGCATGATCTGCGTGATCAGGGCCACGAAAATGACCACCACGGCCGGGTTGACGTTGGCGAACCAGGAGATCGCGGAGCCCTCTCCGGCCATGCGCAGCACGTACTTGGGCATGCTGGCGTAGAGCTGGTGCTGGACCATCCAGAAGCCGACGATGATCAGGGTCAACACGATCAGACGCGTGCGCTTCAGCACCCTGAGCAGCGCCATCCAGATCTCGGAAATCTGCCGGCCCTCACCATCGCCACGCGCACTCCTGTAGAAAATCAATACGAGTATGAAGGCGATCAGGGTCATCGAGGCCGCAAAGAGGTTCAGGACGATCAGGCCCTCGTTGCCCAGGCTGTCGCGCAAGGGCTTGACGATGGTCTTGCCGCTGAAGGCGCCCACGTTGACCATGGCGTAGAAGATGGAGTAGCCGCGCGCGCGGTTGACCGCGGTCGTCTCCTTGGCGATCGTGCCGGTGATCACCGACTTGATGAACGACCCGCCCACCATGATCACCATCATCACGGGAATGAAGAGCCATTTCTGCCAGCTGACGTCCAGCCCATTGAAGACGACGATCTTGCCCACCTTGTCCATCAGGTCCGAGTCGGGCGCCGGCACACCGTATTGCACCAGGCCGACGGACTCCAGGAGCGTGGGCAACACCCACATGCTGCCGTAGCCGATGGTCAACAGCCCGAAGGCCAGCAGCAGCGCATTGCGGAAGCCGATGCGGTCGGCGTAGGCGCCGCTGAACGTGGGCAGGAGGTAAAGCCCCGCCACGAAGACGCCGGAGGTCGTGGCGGCTTCCACGTCGTTGTACCCGAGAATGCGGGACAGGTAGAGCGTTATGGCCACGAACACGCCATACCAGGCGGCGCGCTCGAGGACCTCGACGCCGTTGGCGACCCAATAGGCCCGGGAGAATTTCCAGCCAGGTTTTGTTTCAGCGATTTCGCTCATCTTGTACTCCCACTTGCGGTGATGCGGTGAATAGGTTTGATCTTTCAATTTCCCCATTTTGTGGCAAGTGTCCAGTCTTTTCGATGATACCGGGCCAGATTCACGTCCAGGGCTGGCCACGCGAGGCGCCTGCCGCTAGAATAACGACCATCGTTCACTCGCACGACGATCGTCCTTCTTGAGCCAACGGAGCGGATTCATGGCGGCATCGGGTTCAAAAACCGTCATCTACGCAGCGCTCGCCGGCAACGCGCTGATCGCCGTTACAAAGCTCATCGCCGCGACGCTGACCGGCAGCTCGGCCATGTTGTCCGAAGGTATCCATTCGATCGTCGATACCTCCAACCAGGTCCTGCTGCTGCTCGGCCTCAAGCGCGCCCAGCGCCCGGCCAACGACCGTCATCCCTTCGGCCACGGCAAAGAGGTCTACTTCTGGAGCTTCGTGGTGGCGATCATGATCTTCGCCGTGGGCTCCGGCATCTCCCTGTACGAGGGCGTTCAGCACATCCGCCACCCCCATCCCATCGACAATCCTCACCTCAACTATCTCGTGCTGGGCCTGTCTATGATCTTCGAGGGTATCGCGTGGACGTTGGCCTACCGCGAGTTCTCACACACCCGCGGGCAACGCAGCATCCTGCGCGCCGTGCACGAGAGCAAGGATCCCACAACCTACGTGGTGCTCTTCGAGGATTCGGCGGCCATGCTCGGTCTGGTGGTCGCGTTCCTGGGCGTGTGGCTGAGTCACACGACGGGTCTGGCCTGGCTGGACGGCGCCGCCTCGGTGGTGATCGGCCTGATCCTGGGCGCCACGGCCTTCTGGCTAGCCTGGGAGACCAAGAGCCTGCTGATCGGCGAGAGCGCGCGGGCCGAGGTGGTCGACGGCGTTCGCGAACTGGCGGAAGACGTTCCCGACATCGAGCGCGTGGGCGAAGTGCTCACCCTGCATATGGGGCCCGAGTACATCCTGGTGAACCTGAGCGTCGACTTCCGGGACGACTGCTCCGCGGGGAACATGGAGGCCTCCATTGCGGCGCTGAGCGGCGCCATCAAGGGACGCTGGCCGCGCGTGAAGAAGGTGTTCGTGGAGGCCGAGACCATGCGCGGCGCCCCCCCGGCCGAGCCGAAGCCCGAGTGATCCCCTGGACAATCTCCACCCTGAGGTATACATTGCTGTCCACTAGCCGATACAGATCATCGATGGAGGTAGAACGATATGCACGACGGTTGCGGCGGCGTCCAAGAGGGCGGAAAAGCCATAGTGGATAAATTGCGGATGATGGGCTTCCGGAACATGCCCCTGCCCGTCGCGGCGCAGATCGACTGCGAATGCGGCCAGCCCTTCATGATGGCCAAATTCGAGGATCACTGCCCCGAATGCGGCATGGTTTACGGCGTGACGCCCTGTCACGCGGGCGACCCCACGGCGATCCGGCCGGCCGGCGTCGACTACTGATCGACATGCGATCCCGATGCTTGTCTGGAGCGCGCCCGCCTTGCCGGAGCCCGTATCCTGGATGATGTCCGGCCGCGCGGCTGGGGCGATCGTGCAGGTTACTGTCTCGACCTCGACGGCCATGTGCTGGCTTTTGCCGCACACCTTGCCCCGCACTGATCACGCCACTCTGATCACACCACTCTTGGCGCCGACCCGTCTTGTGAAGTAAAGTTGACCGGGGGCAGGTCGATGTAGGACGGTAGCGACCGAACTTCTTGTTTATAGTTGATTCGCATTGAATTAAGTGAGGACTTGTCCATGGGCCGCTTCAGCTCCCTGTTGGTTTCCTGTCCAGGCGCCTACGCCAACTCCGGCGCCGGCACCGGTGGACTCGTTTGCCTGCATGACGGCGAAGCGACGGTCGTCGACCGGATGGACTCCATGGGGCTGGCCGGCCACCGCGGCAACGTATATCGCTTCGTGCGCTCGATGCACATGATCATCGGCTACGACCAGAGCGGGCTGCGCAGCATCATCAACCTGCCCGAGGCCCGCGACATCCACGACATCCTGGTGGACGACAAACAGATTGTTGCGGTATCCACCGGCGAAAACGACGTGCTGTGGCTCGATCACCTGGGCAACCTGGTCGACAAGTGGCACGGCGAGGGTGAAGGCGACGCCTGGCATTTGAATTGTCTGGCCACCAGGGATGGGCGGATGTACGTGTCGGCCTTCGGCGAATTCCCCACCCACCGGGCCTGGTCGGGGAACGCCCGCAACCAGGGCTTCGTGATGGACCTGGAGACCAAGGAAAAGATCCTGACCGGCTTGAGCGCGCCCCACACCCCGCGCTATGTCGGCGAGGATCTCTACATCTGCGAATCGCACAAGCAGATGGTGACCGTCCGTGACAAGCGCGGCAACGTCCGGGAACACAAGTTCGACGGCTTTACCCGCGGGTTCGCCTGGGACGACAAGTACTTCTATGTGGGCGAAAGCGCCGACCGCAAGGCCGAGGTCGTGCTGGACTATTCACACGTGACCGTCGTCGATCGTGAGACCTTTGCGACGGTCGAGCGCTTCCGCGTCCCCTTCACTGAGATCTACGACCTGCTGATCATCGAACCGGCGCTGGCCGCACACATGGCGAGCGCGCCCGACGCCTTCGCCCTGGGCCTCGAAGACGAACGCATCGACCGTCTCGAGAAGAGCCTTCAAATCAACAGCGAAATGGTCGCCGGCCTACGGGCCCAACTCCGCGAAGCCCATAAGCCGGGCTATCTCTTCGCGCGCCTGGGGCGGTTCCTGCGCAGGCTCCACGCGGATGCGGGAAACAGAAAAAGCTGATTACGTTTGTTCGACCCGTGGACCGGGGGTCCTTATCTTTGCGTATATGCCTCCAGTCGCACGCGAGAAGGGAAAACTCCATGCCAGACCTGCAGACCATGACCCGAGCCGCCCTGGACGCCATGCGCCAGGTGCTCGACCTGGAACCCGGGGACAGGGTGCTGGTGATCGGCGACGACTCCGCCGGTGCCTGCCCCGACGCGTTCTTGGCCGCGGCCCGTGAGCTCGGCTGCCGCGCCGACCTGTTCCGCCTGCCCGAGGATGCGCACCCTTTGACGGCGCTCCCCGCCGGCATGATCGACCTGCTAGACGACCGCGACGTGATCATCAACGCCATCGCCGGCCGCAGCGACGAGGTGCCTTTCCGTATACAGTGGAACCGTGCCATCGAGACCGCCGGCCTGCGCCTGGGCCATAGCCCCGGCATCTGTGATCGCATGATGGCGGGAGGCGCGCTGGACGTGGACTACGGTGTCATGCGCGAAGGCGCGGCGCGATTGATGGACCACTTCGCCGACGCTGAATCGGTACACATCACCACCGCAGCCGGCACCGACATCACCCTGGGCCTGGCCGGCCACCGCATGATCACCGACGTGCACATTACCTCGACCGAACGGGGCGCCAACCTGCCCTGCGGCGAGGTGTACTGCTGTCCGGTGGAGACCCGCGCCGACGGCGTGCTGGTGGTCGACGGGTGTTTCGGCGCCGAGGGGAACGTGAGTGTGCCGGTCTCGATCACCTGTCGGAAGGGACAAGTGGTCGACGTGGCGAGCGACGACCCCGCGCTCACCGCCCGCATCAACGAACTCATGGACACCGACGACGGCTCGCGCACCATCGCCGAACTCGGCATCGGGCTGAACCCGGGTGCCGGCCTGCGGGGCAACATGCTCGAGGACGAGAAAGCCCTGCGCACCGCCCATATCGCCTTCGGCAGCAACGAGGGCATGCCCGGCGGCTGCAGCGTTTCGTCCATGCACATGGACTACCTCTTCCATCGTCCCACCATGACCGTTACGCGAACCGACGGTTCGACCGAGTGCGTGATCCGCGACGGCGACGTGCTCTGATACGTGGAAACGGCGGGATGCTCGTAGGCGCCCCGCCGCTCCCTTCACTGGATCCCCGCCAAGCGGATCAGAGATACCAGTTCAGTTGCAGTGAGGCGATGCCGCTGCCGAAGACCGTCTCCTGGAAGCCCGGTCGGTCCTCGAAACCCATGGCGCATCCGTCGAGGGCCAGGCCCAGGGCGAACTGGCGGCCCAGTCGCCACTCATAGCCCAGGCCGAATCCGGCCGCGCCTTCGGCTTCCCGTTCTTCCCAATCGACGAGACTCGGCGGGCCGAGCAGCCTGATGTTCGCCGCGCCGCCGCCCACGCCGCCGCGCACGAAAAAACCGCCGCCGCCGGGATGCCAGGTGAGGGTCACGAGGGCCATGACCCCTTGGATGTCGACCTCGCTGTTGGTCTTGCTGAAGCCACGGCCTTCCAGCGTGATGACAAAGTGGTCGGACAAACCGAAGCCGATACGACCGATGCCGCCGGGTACGTTTTCGATCTCGTGTTCGACAGCCAGGCCCAGGCGTTCATATTGCAGGCTGGCGCCACCGGTGCCCAGATTGAGGCCCAGGACGAGGCCCTTGCGCTCGTGGTCGAAGTCATCGGCCTTGGCGATGTCGGCCATCGTGGCCAGCAGGATGAGGATGAGGGTCAAGGCGACCAGGGTGGCGCGAGGCCAGATTCGTCGGTTGATGGTGTGCTTGTCCATGTCTGAGCTCCTTGTGAATCCCGCCAGGGGTTGTGGGTGTCTGGGCGGGTATTCGCAGGGAGTGTGCCTAGTGCCTCGAAACATGTCCCTGGTGTATAATTAGGTGTGTTTGTGTACGTTACCTGAAATACGCCCTAGGCGCCGACTCGGTTGAGTGGCGTGCCGAGATGTCACAGTTGTGGTGAAAATTCACGCTATTCGTAGCGCCTCTTGTGATGCTCGATCCAGTGTCGTCACTCAGGGCGTGGATCACCCGGCCCTCGATTTCCACGAAATGATCTCGCATCCTTCCTCCCCATTGCCCGTAGAGTGTCGGTGAAGTAACGTCGCCGCTGGAGGTAAGATCATGTTCCGCAAAATGGATGATTTCCACAAGAGCTACCAGACCCTGACCGAGGGGACGCTCAAGATCTTCAGGGCCGTCGGCGCCGACGCCATGTGCTGCAACGTCGCCGAAGGGCACCGCACCCTGCGCGGCATGGCCTGGCACATCGTCCCCACCGTGCCGGAGATGATGAACCAGGTAGACCTGGGTCTCTCCTCGGTGGACGAGAAAACTTTCCCGCCCGGCGCGCCAGCCGATCTGGCTGCGGGCTACGAAAAGGTGACCGGCGAACTGGTCGCCGCCCTGCGCGCCAAGTGGGACGACGACGATCTCGCCAAGACCGACGATCTCTACGGTGAGACCTGGCCGCGCGGGCTCACGCTCAAGATCCTCATGGATCACGAGATCCATCACCGCGGCCAGATGACGGTGCTGTTGCGCCAGGCCGGACTGATGGTGCCGGGTGTTTTCGGTCCGAGCAGGGAAGAGTGGGGAAAGTTCGGCATGGAGTTGCCGCCATATTGATCCGGGAGGATCCCATGTTCGCGAAGCATCGCACGACTCTGGGCGCCCTGCACCTGGTGCTGGGATTGATGAACATCATTGCGGCGGTGACCGTGGCACTGGTCCTGGGCGGCGTGATCGCCGTGGCCGACGACCCGATCGCCGGCGAGGTGCTGGGCATCGTCATGCTGGTAGTAGCCGTCATTTTGGGGCTCGCGTCGCTGCCGGCCCTGATCGCTGGCTTTGGGCTGTTGAGCAATGCGCCGTGGGCGCGGGCGGCGGCCATCGTGGCGTCTTTTCTCAATCTGGCCAGTGTGCCGTACGGGACCGGGGTATCGATCTATACCCTGTATGTGGTGTTCAGCAATAACGACTGAGAAGATAGGAAATATCGACACGAACAAGCCGTCTACGGTTATCCCGGTGATCATTCTGGTCAACGCCTGTATCTGGGGATTCGCCATGGTCATGTCGTTATATAAACTGAGTGGCACCGGTGCGTATGAACAGATTCAAAACACCCTCAGCATGTGTGCCGGAGTTTCATTGCTGGTCGCGGGGGGCGGCTTGGCGAGATTGAGGAAGGCGTTGAAGTCGGATAATTGATCGTTGTTTTCCTGCGTACTTGATGCGAGATGCCGTTGGCGGCCCCCTGGGTGACCCCGGTTTATACCTCCGATATGACCCACATCACCCCGGGGGGATGTGCGGTTGTTTTACACGTGTAAAACGCCGCCTACTAATCCAGTTCGCGCACGAAAGCCCCCACCGCCATCGCCGTCCCCGCCGCCTCGGTCAAAAAGAGGTGACGGTTCGCGCCGTCGCGCACCACGATAACGGCGTGCGGGACGCGTTGTTGGAAGGAAGCAGCCTGGGTCGCCATCCACTGGCGTTCCAGGCTCACACGGGTCTTGGCGCGCGCGCGGTTCTTGGCGTTGTACGATAGTCTCGCCGGGTAGCGGGCTGGCAGGGTCGCCTTGGTAAACAGCGCCAAGGTCGGCGCCTTCACCTTTTCGTAGGGCGGCGTGGTCATGGCCTGGCGGATGTGGCCGGGGGCAGTGGCCGAGCCGTAAGTATCGAGCAGGCGGCCGTCCGACATGAAGCGGAACAGGGCGTGGATTTCACCCAGGGGCGTGGTGAAGCCGCGGGTCCGCAGCAGCCAGGCCTGGATCGCGATGTCTGAGGACATGTCGGCGCGTGTGGGCGACAAGGGCGCGGGACGCGGCGCGATCTCGTCCAGTTCACCTCTGAGGTCATGGTCGTAGGCCGCATCCAGAAAAACCATGCCGCCGGCGCGGCCGGGCCACTGGTGCGCGAACCAGGCCATCTCCGAACCGGCCACCGAGTGTCCCACCAGTACCGGCCGGGCGATCGACAGGCTGTCGCAAACGACCCGGATATCGCGGGCCAGGTTGCGCTGGTCGTAGCCGTTGATCGAGTGGGTCGAGGCGCCGAAACCGCGACGTGTAAGCGCGCGAACCCGGGCGTGGCGAGAGAGCCGGGGCGCGAAATCGTCATAGATGTGGGCGGTGTTGCCCAACTCCGCCAACAGGATCACGTCGGGACCTTGGCCGCCCCAGTCCAGGATCTCCACCGACACGCCGGGCTGCACCTCGACAAAGAGCGTGTCGGGCACGGCGGCGCGGGTCACCGTCGTGGCGAGCAGGATCAGCAGCAGGGTCGGGATCGAACGCATGGGACTCTCCGGGCGCAAGGGGTTCAGACCTCTAAATCTACGAAACACGACGCCGTTGTCAGGTGGGTTTTCCATCCATTGCGGAATTGTTGCCAACGCGAGGGGCGGCATCAACCTATGTTGGACACTGTCCATACCGGAGGAGTCAATGGATCTGTCACCTGTCCTTATTGTGATTGCGCGCGTCGCCCCGGCGGGATTCGTCGGGATGGCGGTCGCTTCCGTGCGCGAGCGCGAGCCGCGAGGGTGGCCGGCCCGATGGCTATCGTTGCGTCGCTTCCGTACGTCACTGTCGCGCTGCTGGAGTTTCCCGGGCGTGATGTCGTCGCCTGGGTCCTGATCGCATTGCCGGTCGCCACGCTGTTGCCGTGGGCGCTGCCGCGGCGAGGCCCCCGTTATGACCATGCCGAGTCGAAAGGGCGCATCGACGAACGCACCGTGATGTTCGCGCGCGGTACCCTCGAGCCGGGCACCGAGCGATTCGACGCCCACTTTCGCGTGGTCTGCCCGCTGGTGGCACGCGATGCCGGGCTGGGCGAGATCGGCCGCATGGGCCTGTTGATGACACCCGAACTGGGCCCGCGCGTGTGCATCGGCGTAGTGACCACCGACGCGCCGCTGGTCGCCTCGCCGCCGAGTTGCACACGTGGGCGGATGAGGGCGATGCGCCCTTGGCCTTCGAGCCGTCGGGCCAGGACTTCCTGTCGCCGATCATGGCCGAGGCGGATCCACGCCGGGCGGTTGTCATGACCGCACAGCGCGCACACGCGCGCGACGGCCTCGCGGCGGTCACGGGCGAGCATTACGCCGGCGGCCACTGGCTGGGCACCTATGCGATTTATCTGCTGACGTCGTTCGGGGAAACAGGCGTGTTGAGCAGGTAGTCGTTGATCATCGGTTCGAAGCGCTCGAAGAGGTCGTCGTCCTTCAGCATGAAGCGTACGTCGTCGATGGTCAGGGGGCGCCGCTCGTGCCGGGGCAGGGACTCCAGCACGTCCAGCACCTGTATGTAGGCCAGTCGGTCTTCCGTCGCGGCCGACAGTTCCAGATGGCCGGTCCCGAAACTGAACACCCCGTCCTCGGCCAGTTCCATCCAGGAGATGATCTCGCGCATGGTGCCGTAGTGGCGGCTGCGGATCAGTCCTTCCGGCTCCACCCAGTGGGGGTCGTGCAGGAAATTGACGGTGACCTCGGGGATATCGTTGCCGAAATCGGCGGTCAGCACCTCGTTTTCCACGTCGAGTTGCAGCGAGAGCAGGATGCCGCCCAGGTAGGGCTCCATGGTGGCGGCGAAGGCGCGCATGCCGTCCTGCTTGTTGCGCGATGCCCTGTAGGCGTTTTCCGCTTCCTCGAGGACAGCCTTGGTGGTGCGGATGCGGTCGGCCTGGTAGGGCATCAGCCCCTCGCTCCCGTCCTCCTTGCGCAGCGGTTCCAATGGGTAGCCGTTCAGACGCAGGGTGTCGGTACCGACGCCGGTAAAGGTCCAGGGCGACGGCACGCGGATTCCGTAGGCCACCAGCAGGGAGTTGCCTTCACAGGTGACCGAGCCGTCGTCGTTGATGGGATAGGGGAAGAACTCGTCCCGATAGACGCGCCAGTAGATGAACATGGCGGCGGCCAGAACGAGTTGGACAACGGCGACCAGGAGCAGCACACGCTTGAGGCTGAACTGCTCCGCCTGGAAACGGGATAGGCTTTTCATGACACCGCTATCGTCACACAAGTGGCTGGGCTTGAGCAAGATCGATGGTTCCGGCGCAAAATCATTGTCTTGTCCTCCCAACTTCGATGACATTATTCTGCACACATAGAACAATTTACACATGTAAACCACTAGGGAGAGTCTGCCTTTCGTGGCAGAATCACTTATGATGGCGGCCTGGATCCGTCGATCACTCGACCCCGCATCGGAGGCGACACGCCCTTGGCTACGCGCGACACACGCTCCACGACACACGGCCTGATGCGTTGGCTACGGGACAGCTCCACCTACTTCACCCGCCCGGCCCATGTCTTCACGGACATCAAGGTCACAGCCCTGCGCGCCGATCTGCTCGCCGGACTGACCGTCGCGGTGATCATGCTGCCCCAGGCCATCGCCTACGCCATGATCGCCGAGCTGCCGCCGCAGACCGGGTTGTTCGCGGCCATCGTCGCCTCGATCGCCGGCGCCTTGTGGGGGTCGTCGCGACATCTGCATACCGGGCCGACCAACGCCATTTCCCTGCTGGCCCTGGCCGCGCTGCTGAACGTGGCCGAGCCGGGCTCACCGGAATTTCTCGTCGCCGCCGGCTACATGGCGCTGCTGGTGGGCGTCGTGCAGATCGTCGCCGGCCTGGCGCGCATGGGCGCGCTGGTGAACTTTGTTTCGGATTCCGTGGTGGTGGGATTCACGACGGGCGCGGGCATCCTGATCAGCG
This sequence comes from uncultured Fibrobacteraceae bacterium, assembly GCA_964476155.1. Taxonomy (GTDB): domain Bacteria; phylum Krumholzibacteriota; class Krumholzibacteriia; order LZORAL124-64-63; family LZORAL124-64-63; genus JAHIYU01. Next base: position 45,208 of record CAYYYS010000016.1, on the reverse strand, counting down.
TCAACCAGCTGCGGCATCTGCTGCGTCTGAATATCGAGAGTCGACCCGAGTTCTACGAGACGGCGCGCGGCGTGGTCACGCATCTGGATGAAACGCACTGGCCGAGCCTTGTCCTGGGACTGGGCGCCCTGGGACTGATTATCGGTCTGCGCGTGCTGCGGCCCCGGTGGCCTTCGGCGCTGATCGGCATGATCGCGGCAGCCGTGGGCGTATGGGCGCTGGGCCTGAATGAACAGGGCGTGCGCGTGCTGGGCGAGATTCCCCGCAGCCTGCCGCCGTTGGCCGACCTGCCCCTGCTCGACGGGGACCTGATCTTCCGACTGGCGCCGGGCGCCATGGCCGTCGCCGCCATCGGCCTGGTGGAAGCCATGTCAATCGCGCGGGCGGTGTCGAGCCAGAGCGGACAGCGGTTGGACAGCAATCAGGAATTTGTCGGCCAAGGCCTGGCCAACCTGGCATCGGGCCTGTTCTCGGGATACGCGGTGTCGGGATCGTTCACGCGGTCGGCGGTCAACCACGAGGCCGGCGCGCGCACGCCACTGGCCAGCGTCTTCTCGGGCGCATGGGTCTTGCTGGCCATGCTGTTGTTGGCGCCGCTGGCGATCCATCTGCCGAATACCGCACTCGCGGCGGTGCTGCTGGTCACCGCCTACAGCATGATCGAATGGCACGAGATCAAACGTATCGCCAGGATCTCGGTGGGCGATTCGATCATCATGTTCTCGACCATGGGCGCCACACTGATCTTCCCGCTCGAGTTCGCCGTGCTGTCGGGCGTGTTCGTGTCCTTCGCGCGTTATCTGATCACGACGTCCATGCCCAGCGTGCAGACCATGTGCCCCGACATCGATTACGTGCGACTGGTCCCTGCGCGCTGCCAGACCCTCTGTCCCCAGCTGGCGATCGTGGAAGTGAGCGGCTCGCTCTACTTCGGCGCCGTCCACCACGTCGAGGACGAGTTGGAAGACATCAGACGCCAACAGCCTGGACAGATTTTTCTGGTCTTGCGCCTGGATTACGTGGATCACATCGACATCAGCGGCATCCACATGCTCGAAAGCATCGTCCGTCGCTATCGCGGCCGCGGCGGCGACGTCTTCATCGACGGCGCGCGCCCGCGTGTGCTCTACATGATGTATCAGAGCGGCTTCATCCGGACCCTGGGCAGAAAAAACCTGCTGACCGGCGGCAATGTTATCGGGGAACTCTTCCACCATGTGCTGCATCCGGGTATTTGCATCTATGAATGCGAACACCGGGTCTTCGCCGAATGCCAGGCGTTGCCGAAACACGAGGAGAGCATCGATCACGAGGTGATCGGCGGTTTCGCCCATGGGCCGGTACCGGAGATCCTGCCCAGTGAGGTCAAGGTCGCTCTCGACACGGACCCTGGCTCCGTCGTGTTGGTGGATGTCGGCGAGATGAAGGAATTCATGCGCTGGCACATCAGCGAGGCGACCAACAAGCCTCTGCCGCGGTTCAGCCTCGATGACTTCTCACTCGAGCGCGAACGCAAACTGGTGCTGGTCAGCCGGGTTGGGCGACGGGGCGAACTGGCGCTGCGAATCCTGTTGGGGCTCGGGTATACGAATGCCTACAACATGAAGGGCGGCATGTTGGCGTGGGAGGCGGCGGGGTATCCGATTGCGGTGGAGTGACTCGCGCCCTGGCTTCAGAAGATCCTCGTCAACCCGCTAGACGACAACGCTGTCTGAAAACCATATCTTCTTGCGAGGTCGGTGCCGAATGCGTAACGGGGCGGGACGTCTATTGTCATGCAACAGGTCTTCCGCTCTCTCGACGAATGAACGGGCGTGGTCACGGTAGGCCCGAACCTGATCCTCGACCAGGATGCAATGATCTGAATCAATCACCTCGTCCCTGAACCGGCTCAAGAGGATCAGTCGCAAAAACACTTCATCGACCACGCGCTTGAAGATTCTGTCCTTCCTTTCCCAGTCGGCCACGGTTTCTCGCCGAGGCAACCCCAGCGCGGCCGCCAGCTCCGCTTGAGTCATACCGTACATGGAGCGAAGAAAGCGCAACTCCTCGCCCGTCATCCCGGGTGGACCAAGCACTAAAGAGAGACCGATCGCCTGCAGGAGCTGCTGCTCATCCTGGACGACGGTCGTGACGATCCTGCATTCCCGGCACCGTGTCACCGAAACACCCCTGCCGATCAACGTGACCCCGGACAAACCGGCCTCGGTGTATCGGTACGCCTCCGGAATCTCTTTCGCTACGTCACTCGAACCACAAACCGGACATCTGTTCATCGCAACCATTCTCCCCCTCCCTCTAGGATTCGACTGTGTAAACAGTGATGCATGCCGCGCCTCCGAACCGCGAGATTGCGATCACGATCTCGACATCTCCATGGTCCGGTAATGAAGATCAGACCTTCACCGTATGGTTGTGATGGGTCTCGTGTTTCACCGGCTTACCACGAACTCTACCGCTTCTGATCATGGCATAGGCATGCTGTCGCCCGAATCCAGGCAGACGCATCCGGGCGCGCTCCCAGAAGTGTGCGGTTAAACCGAGCTCGAGTTCATTCATGCAAACGCGGAGGAGCACGGCTTCCGCCTCGGATTTCGTCATGACCTGCCCCCAATATGGCACAATGTACGCCACGCGTACACTGCGCCCTTGTCTTGCTTCGGGAGATTCGTCGGGGGAGGAATTCTATCGAATCGAATTCTCGTTCAGTTCTGGGATTATCGTGCGATCGGGAGCGGATTATATCCGCCCATCACCCCTTCTCCGGAAACGTCCCATCCAGCGCGTTCCGCAGAATACCGGCCACCTCGTCGGCAAAATCCTTCCCCAGCATCCACTCCAGATAATCCGGATACTGCTTGGCGATCTCGGCGATGGGCCGGCCGCGGTGCTTGCCGAAGGTGAAGACGGCCTGACCGTCGTCGTTCCATTCGAACTTGCGACTGCGATCGACCCAACGGCCCTCGTTGGGATTGCTCACCTTGTGCAGGTCGGCCACATCGCCGCTGAGTTCGTCGTAGCGGCCGACCATGGCGTCGAGGACGTCGAGGGTGGCCTGGACATCGGCCAGGGCGGCGTGGGCTTCGGTCAGGTCCTTGCCGCAGTATTTGCGGTAGGCGGCCACCAGGGTGCGGGGCTCCATGGTGAAGAAGATGCGCATGGCGTCCAGGTGGCGGCGGCCCTCCAGGGAGAAGTCGGCGCCGACGCGATTCAATTCGTTGGTTAGCAGCGGCGCGTCGAAGTTGACCGAGTTGAAGCCGGCCAGATCGGCGGCGTCGAAGAATTCGATGACCTCGCGGGCCACGGCCGCCAGGTTCGGGGCATCGCGCACGTCGGCGTCGTGGATGCCGTGTACGGCTGAGGCGCCCGGCGGGATGGGCATCTCGGGATTGACCAGGGTGCGGTACTCGCGGCGCGTGCCGTCGGGCTCTACGCGCACCAGGCCGATTTCCACGATACGGTCGCGATCCACGCTGGTGCCGGTGGTTTCCAGGTCGAAACAGACCAGGGGGCGGTCGAGATTCAGGTTTTCCATGTCTCATTCCTCATTAAGGCCGGGGACTCGGGTGCCGAATAATAACCCCAAGCGCCTTGCAGATGATAGACTGTATGTCGTATTCTGTAGGATCAGTTCTCACTCTTGCCCCAAAAGGGACGCGATCACCGCGATGACGACGAAAGATACGTTCAGCAACCTGGAGACGCGCCGCAAGCGCGCCCTCTTGACGTTGCTGGCGTACGTCATTTGCGGACTCACGCTGACCGCCCACATCGCCCTGGCCGACCATCACTGCCATTACCATTGCCACTACACGCCGAGTGACGGTGTTGCGCCGACGGCCCTGTCGGCCGGCAACCATTGCACCTTTGACCACCACGACGTGGAAGAACATCACGATGCGGCCGTCGATCCCAACGCGTCCGCCAAATACGCCTCTCCGATGAAAACACCACCCGAGCCCGGCGCTGATCGTGTCGATCCGCACGCCGGAACGGCCTTCGCCGACGACACGCCCACACTCCGAACCGGCCACGACCCGACCTCGCCGGCCCGCGCCCCTCCCGCCTCCCTACCCGTCTGACTCTCCCGCTCGCGCCGGACTTCATTACCGCGCGATGTGGATGGTTGCCCTGACCCGAATTAGACCGACGAGTATCGGAGGAAAACATGCGCGCATCGCGCTTCCCGCTGTGGATCGTGGCGGCTTTGATCGTACTGACCGGCTGTCGCGATGGTGGCGTTGACGACCACGGACACGACCACGAGGCCGGCGTCCTGCAGATGACGGCCTGGTCGTCGACTCACGAGATCTTTATCGAATTCGCGCCCCTGGTGGCCGGTGTGGCGTCGGATCTGCTCACGCACGTGACCGATCTGGCCGGCGGCACGCCCGTGACCAACGGCGCTTTCGCTTATCGCTGGACCCACCCCCAGGGACAGGTGGTCGAGATCGATACGCCGGCTCCGCGGCGGGACGGTCTCTACGTCACGGCAACAACTCTGCCTGAACCCGGCCTATGGGCACTCGAAGTCATGGCGCCCGGCGCGACCGAGCCGGCGATCCTGCCCGAGGTGCGGGTCTACGGCAACACCCATGCCGCCGAGCACGCACCGATCGAGCCCAACCCCGAAGCGGTAGTCCTGCTCAAGGAACAGCAATGGAGTTTCGGTGTGACGAGCGAAGCTCTGGCCCTTGGCGCCTTCGTTCCTTCGGTGGAGATCGCCGCGGTGGCCGAGGCGCAGCCCGATCGCCGCACGGTCGTATCGACACCGGTGGCCGGGCGGCTGGCGCCCGATGGTGGACGGACCCTGGCCTCGCCGGGTACCCGCGTTGACGCCGGCGACGTGCTGGGCGTAATTCTCGCACCCGTGGCCGGCGACGGCGCCGACCTGACCCAGGCAACTGTCGCCCTGGTGCGTGCCGAATCATCCTTTGCCCTGGCCGAGGCCGAAGTCGAACGCGCCCGCTCCCTGTACGAGGCCGAGGCGGCTCCCGCGCGGCGCGTGCGCGAAGCCGAGGCGGCCCTGGCCGAAGCCCGCGCCGATCGCCTGGCGGCCCGGCAACTGATCGGTGCCAACAACGGCGGTCCGGCTCCCGAGTTGCCGTTGCTCGCGCCCATCGACGGCCTGGTCGTCGATGTGACGACCGCCGTGGGTGAATACGCGGCCGCGGGCGCCCCCGTATTCACGGTCCTCGACCCTTCGCACCTGTGGGTCCGCGGCTGGATTCCCGAGAGCGCCCTGTCCGACCTGCCCGCCCGCCCCGCCGCGCTGCTGGTGACGCCCGGCGGCAACGGTCCGCCCCGCGATCTCCCCTCCGACGACCTGATCTACCTGGCGCCGGAACTGGACGTGCGCACGCGCACCGCGTCGATCGTCTACGCGATCGACAACACGGACGGGCGGCTGCGCGTGGGCCAGTCGCTCTCGCTGCGCCTGGGGATGACCCGAGTGGAGAACGCCCTGACCATACCCGCCGAAGCGCTCATCGACGAACAGGGCCGACCAGTGGTGTTCGTACAGACCGGCGGCGAGACCTTCGCGAAACACCCACTGGTGCTCGGCGAAAGCGACGCCCGGCGTCACGTGGTGTTGTCGGGCCTGGCTGCGGGTGACCGCGTGGTGGTTTCCGGCGCGTGGGTCGTCAAACTCGCGTCCGCGGACGACGCGATCCCCGCACACGGGCACACCCACTAGGAGGGCGACATGGAAAACATGATCCGCAAAGCCCTCCGCCTGAAGATGCTCGTGCTGGCCGCGGCCGTGGTGCTCTGCGCCGTCGGCGTGCATACGGCCATCAACATGCCGGTGGACGTCTTCCCTGACCTCACCGCGCCCACGGTCAACGTGATGACCGAAGCGCCCGGCATGGCGCCCCGCGAGATCGAATCCCTGGTGACCTTCCCCATCGAGTCGGCGCTCAACGGCGCGCCCGGCGTGCGGCGCATCCGCTCCGGCACGGCTGTGGGCGTGTCGGTGGTGTGGGTCGAGTTCGACTGGGGCTTCGACATCATGCGCGCCCGCCAGATCGTGGGCGAAAAGATCGATCTGATCGGCGAAGAGTTGCCGGACGAGGCGAAACAGCCCGTCATGGCGCCGTCGTCATCGATCATGGGCGAGATCCAGTTCCTGGGTCTGACTTCGGATCGACACGGTCCGATCGAACTGCGCTCAATCGCCGAGACCGTGATCCGGCGACGCCTGTTGTCGGTGTCGGGCGTCTCGCAGGTCACACCCATCGGCGGCGGCGAGAAGCAGTACCAGGTGCTGCTCGACCCGTCGCTTCTGCGACGCCACGATGTTGGCGTGGGCGATGTGGCCGACGCCCTGCGCGCCTCCAATCGCAATGTTTCGGCCGGCTTCCTGGATGAACGGGCGGTCGAGTACCTGGTCCGCGGGCTGGGACGCGTGGAGTCCCTGGACGACATTGGTGACGTGGTGATCAAGGTTGTCGGCGGCGCGCCTCTGCGCGTGGCCGACCTGGGCGAGGTCGTCATCAGACAGGCGCCCAAGCGCGGCCTGGGTTCGGTCGATCTGGAACGCGCGGTGATCCTGGGCGTCCAGAAACAGCCGGACGCCAACACCCTCGAGCTGACACAGCGCCTGGACCTGGTCTATGACGAACTGGAGCGCGAGCTGCCCGAGGGCATGATCCTCAACCGCGAGCTCTTCAACCAGGCGGACTTCATCGAGACCGCCGTGCGCAACGTGGAACACGCCATGCGCGACGGCGCCATTCTCGTGGTGCTGGTCATGCTGGTATTCCTGGCCAACGTCCGTGCCTCGGCGATCACGTTGACCGCGCTGCCCCTGTCGATCCTCGTGTCGGTCCTGGCGCTGAAACTGTTCGGATCGACGATCAACACCATGACCCTCGGCGGCATCGCCATCGCCGTGGGCGCCCTGGTGGACGACGCGGTGATCGACGTGGAGAACGTGGTCCGACGCCTGCGCGAGAACCGCGGGCTCCCCGAGAACCGGCGCCTGTCGAACATGCGCGTGGTCTTCGACGCGACCATGGAGATCCGTCAGTCCATCACCTACGCGACGGCCATCATCATCCTGGTCTTCCTGCCCTTGTTCTTCCTGTCCGGTGTGGAGGGACGGCTACTGCAGCCGTTGGGCATGGCCTATGTGGTGTCGCTGGGCGCATCGCTGCTGGTGGCTATGACGGTGACGCCGGTGCTGTGCCTGTCGCTGTTGCCCAACAGCCGCGCCGTGCGCGACAACCGCCAGGCGCCGGTGGTTACCTGGCTGAAGAAGCGATATGAGCCTTTGCTGAAGACGGCCCTGGATCACCCTTGGCGATTTGCCGTGCCCGGCATCCTGTTGCTGGCTGTAGCGCTGACCGCGGTGTTGAGCGTCGGCCGCTCGTTCCTGCCCGAGTTCAACGAGGGCGCGCTGACCATCAGCGCCGTCACCCTGCCCGGCACCACGCTGGCCGATTCGGATAAGATGGGCTTCGAGGTCGAGCGTATCCTGCACGCGCAACCCGAGGTCGTGTCTACAGCAAGGCGCACGGGACGCGCCGAGCTGGACCAGCACGCCATGAGCATCGAGTCGGCCGAGATCGACGTGGCGCTGAGCATGAAGGACCGCGACAAGAAGACCTTCCTGGCCGACCTGCGCGAAGCCTTGGCTGTTCTGCCGGGCATGAGCATAACCATCGGTCAGCCCATCTCCCATCGCATCGACCACATGCTGTCGGGCTCGCGCGCCAACCTGGCCGTCAAGCTCTTCGGCGACGACCTGATCGAGATGCGCGCCCTGGCCAAGCGGGTTCGCGACGTCATGATCGACATCCCCGGCGTGGTCGACCTGTCGATCGAAAGCCAAGCCGACATTCCCAATCTGAACGTGCGTTTCGATCGGCCGGCCCTGGCACGCTACGGGGTGACCGTGGACGTGGCGGCCGACGTCTTGGCGTCGGCCTACAGCGGGGTGACCGTCTCGCGTGTCCTCGAAGGCCCCTTCGCCTACGACCTGGTGCTCAAAACGGCCGGCGATACCGACTGGACCGGCGACACGGTCGGCGACCTGCCGGTCCGCATCCCCGCCGGCGGTCACGTACGACTGAGCGACGTGGCCACCATCGAGCGCCAACAGGGACCGAATATGATCAGCCGCGAGCGGGCCCAGCGAAAGCTGGTCGTCACCTGCAACGTGGCCGGCGGCGACCTGTCGACCGTCGTCTCGCGTGTGCAGGAGCGAGTCGATCCCCTGGTGGACGCCGCGCCGGGATTCCGCGTGGAATACGGTGGCCAGTTCGAGAGCGCTCTGCGCGCCGGACGCATCCTGCTGGTGCTCGGCATCGCCGTGGTGCTGGTCATCGGCCTGCTGCTGCACATGGCGTTCGGTTCGGGACGCGACGCGGCGCTGGTCATGCTCAACCTGCCGTTAGCCCTGATCGGCGGCGTGGTGGGTGTGTTCGTGTCGGGCGGCGTATTGTCCATCGCGGCGATCATCGGGTTCATCACCGTGTTCGGCATCGCCACGCGGAACGGCATCATGCTGGTGTCGCACATCCGCCACCTGCAGATCCACGAGGGCGAGACCGACCTGCGTGAGGCCGTGCGGCGCGGCGCCATGGAACGCCTCTCGCCGATTCTGATGACGGCTCTTGCCTCGGGTCTGGCCTTGGTGCCCTTGGCTCTCGGCGGCGACCGGCCGGGCTCCGAGATCCAGACGCCCATGGCCCAGGTGATTCTCTTCGGTCTGCTGTCTTCGATGATCCTGAACATGATCGTGACACCGAGTTTGTATCTGCGCTTCGGGCGGCCCGCGCGCCTTTCGAGAAGGACGGAATCATGAGTAGGCGATTGTTGATTCTGGTGGCGGCTTTGGCTTGGGCTATACCGGCCCCGGCTCAGACCGCCCTGACTTTGGCTGATGCGCTGGCCTTGGCCCGCGCGAATCGTCCGGAGTTGATGGCCGCCGACGCTCGTGTCGATGCGGCTCGTGCGGCCGGCGAGCAGGCCGGCGCCTGGCTTAATCCCGTGGGGTTTTTGCGCCTCGAAGCGGCGCCGCGCGATGGCGATACCTGGAATGGAGCAGAGCGGATTGTTGGGCTCTCGCAGGCTTTGCCTTTGGGTGGACGTGTTGGTGCTGCGCGACGGGTGGCCGAAGCGGCTACTCGACGGGCGGGTTTCGCGCGCGAAGCGATGCGGCGAACTGTTGAAGCTTCGGTCTGGGCCGCTTTTGCCGATGCCGTTCACGCGCGGGACGAGCTCGCGCTGCGCCGGACGGGCGTGGAAATAGCGACCCGGTTACTGGCGGGCGTTACCGTCCGCGTGGAACACGGCGACGTGCCGGCTTCGGATCAGCGGCGCGCAAAGATGGCAGTGGGGGTGGCTCAAGCCGAGTTGGCGGCAGCCGTGGCGACCGACGAAGTGGCTCGCGTTTCCATGGCGGCGGCTATCGGTGACGTCGCGACACCCGTAACCACGGTTAGTGGCGACGGCGTGGGTGGAGAGACACCCGATCTCGCCCTGCTGTTGGCCGACCTCGACTCTGCACCCTTGGCCCGCGCCTTTGCGAGTCGGGTCGAGGAAAGTGAGGCCGTCGCGAGCGAAGCCGCGCGCGCGCGCATTCCGGATCTGGAGCTGGAGGCTGGTCTGCGTACATCTCCCGACGGCGACGCCTTCGACATGGGATTTCGCGTGAACCTGCCCTTGTTCGACCGCGGTGGCGCCCGCCTTTCATCGGCGCGGGCCAACGCCAGGGCCGAGGCCGCTCTGGCCCGTGCAGCTCGTCGGGACCTGGAAGCCGACTTGCGCAAGACCTGTGCAAAACTCACTGCCGCGGTGCGTGGCGCTGAAATTTACGGCGAGGCCGTGGTCCCCGAGGCTCACGCCGCACTTCGCTCGGCCGAAGCCGCATACACCGTCGGCGAAACAGCTTTGACTGAAGTCCTCTTGGCTCGCCAAGCCTGGCTTGATGCGCGCCTGGCGCACATCGCGCTCCGGTGCGACACACAACAGGCGCTTGCCGAATTACACGCCCTCCACTGATACACAAAAAAAGCCCCGACCTGATCGGGTCGGGGCTCTCGTAACTCATCCGCAGAAACTACACATACTCAAACCGAGGCACTTCCTCAATCCACTCCGGATGCACCGCACTGGTCCCCGTATGAATCTCACAAATCGTCTCCCGCAATCGACGCGTAACCTCACCCTCCTGCCCGTGCCCGATCCGATAGTCCCTGCCCTGATATTGCATCACACCAATAGGCGTAACCACCGCGGCCGTACCGCAGGCAAAGGCTTCGAGCAACTTGCCGCTCTCGGCATCGGCGCAGATGTCGGCGGCGACGGGCGGGACCTCAACCCAGTTCAAGCCGAAGTCGGCGCAGAGGCGTCCGCAGGAATCGCGGGTCACGCCATTGAGGATCGTGTCGCCGACGGGCGCGGTGATGATCTTGTCCTCGTAGACGAACGCGATGTTCATGGCGCCCATCTCCTCGATCGTGCTGGAGGTCAGCGCGTCGAGCCAGATGATGTTGTCGTAGCCTTCGGACTGGGCGATCTGGATGGGCAGCAGGGACGCCGCGTAGTTGCCGCCGGTCTTGGCGAAGCCGGTGCCGCCCGGCGCCGAGCGGAAGTATTTCTCCTCCACCTTCAGGCGCAGCGGCTTGATGCCGCCGGCGAAGTAGCTGCCGACCGGTCCGACGATGATGTAGAACAGGAATTCGGTGCCCGATTTGACACCCAGGCCCGCCTGGGTGGCGATCATGGTCGGCCGGATGTAGAGGGCGTCCGGGGACTCGGGCACCCAAATGCGATCCAGGTCGATCAGGCGCTTGAGGCCTTCCATGAACAGCTCGGGGTCCACCGTCGGCATGCTCACGCGCGCCGCCGAAATATTGAAGCGCTTGATGTTCATCTCGGGGCGGAACATGTGGATCGAGCCGTTGTCGCTCTTGGCGTAGGCCTTCATGCCCTCGAAAATCTCCTGGCCGTAGTGCAGCACCTTGGCCGCCGGGTCCAGCACCAGATCGTGATATGGCTCGATGCGCGGGTCGTGCCAGGCCCCGTCCTTGTAGTCCACCAGGAACATATGGGGTGTAAACAGGGCGCCGAAACCAAAGTCGCCTGTCGGCGGATCCGGCGGATTGGGATTGCGCGTGATCTTGATATCCATGAGAGGCCTCCTATTTGCGTTCCGCGGGGCGCTGATACATAATGCGTCCCCTTTGAATCGTCGCTCATGGGCGGATTAAAATCAAGGTTTGCGGGTGCCGACGGTCAGGCCTCGCCGACCATGGTGTCATACTCGTCTACCGGCTTTTCCGTACGTTCCAGTGGTGTTTCGGGTTCCCCGGCTTCCGCCCCTTCTCCGCGCCGCTCCGGTCGCGGCGCCGTCAATGCCCCCGCCACGCCCAGCAGCATTTCGGCGGCTCCGGCGGCGAGCAACACCATCACCACGCCCGCCCATCCAGCCAAAACGGGTCCGCCCAAAACCGAGAGCAGTGTGACCGGCCCAAGCAGGGGCGAGAGCCAACCGAAGATGCGACCGCGCTTCTCCGGGGGCGTTTCCCGTTGCAGGAACGTGGCCAGGTTGATCTGGATGCCCGTGCTGATAGCCCCAAAGAGGGCAAAAAGCACAAGAGCCGCGACCAGGTTCACGTTGACCGCGAAGAGAACGAGCAGGGCGCCGTCGGCAGCCATCAGCCAACCGACCGCGCGCAAAGGGCGGCGCATGTCGCGGAAAAAGGACGCGACCACCGCGCCGAGCAGTCCGCCCAGGCCCGCGGTGGCGAAGATCAACCCGAGCTCGCGCTCGCCGCGACCCAGGTGGCGAGTGATGAACTCGTAGATCAGCGGCGGCTGCATGGCTGTCACCACGGTCACCAGGGCCAGGAACAGCACGGCGTAACGCAGGCGCGGTCGACTCCACAGCCAGACCGCGCCGAGACGGATGTCGCCCCAGCGTTCGCGATCGCTCGACTCGCTGTCATCCATAGTCCGCTCACCGAGGCGCGGCAGCATGAGCAGCAGCGCGGACACGGCGAAGGTGCCGCCGTCCACCCAGAAGGCGATCGACGTGCCCAACCCGGCCACGATCACACCGCCGGCGGCCATGCCCACCAGCAGGATCACGTTCTGCGAGATCATGAACAGCGCGTTACAGCGGTTGAGCTGGTCGGCGGGGACGAGGTCGGGGATCAGGGCCAGGCGCGCGGGGCCGCTGAGGTGTCGGCCGGCAGCCAGCAGCGCGGCCAGTATGTAGATCAACCCGAGGTCTTTCACAAAGGGCAGGAGACAGACAACGACAACGCTGAACACGTCGCTCACCACCATCACGCCGCGACGGCTCCAGCGGTCGATGACCACGCCGGCCACCGGTCCCAGCAGGATACCTGGCAGCACCTGGGTTGCCGCCAGGAAGCCGAGGCTTACGATGTCGCCGGTGAGGTGATAGACCAGGGAGAAGAAGGCGAGGAAGGCAATCTTGTCGCCCATGCCCGACACGAAGGATGCGGCCCAGACCGCGCCGAAGTTGCGGTTGGCGAGAAGTTGTTTCACGGGTGTCCATTCCCTGGAGTAATTCGACGCCGGCATCCTTGCCGACGTATGCCGCGGGGTGTCTCGTCAGGGTAGCAGTACGATGTCGGTCTCGCGGCCCAGGAGTCGCTTCAACTCCTGCTCGCGAATCCTCACCGCCAGGCGGCAATAATCGACATCATGCTCTTCCTCGAGCACCGACCCCGTCCGGTGGAACACCGCGACCAGATCCATCCGGGTCAACGGTACCTGCAGGCGCACGACCTGCTCGCGGCCCAAAAGTCGCGCCACCACGGCCGATCGTACCTCTTCCGGACCGTTTTCATCAAGAGCGGAGACGAAGAGCGCCTCCTGGTCGCGCCGCCCGTTGAGATTGCGGAACGCCTCGGCCGCATCCGGCGACAGCCGATCCATCTTGTTGTAGACCATGATCGTGTCCCGCTCCTCGGGCACGAGTTCGGCGAGTACCGTGTTCACCGCCGCGATCTGGTGGTTGGGATCATCGCTGGACGCGTCGACCACGTGCAGCAGCAGATCCGCCTCGGCCACTTCCTGCAATGTGGCGCGGAATGATTCCACCAGGTTGTGGGGCAACCGCCGGATAAACCCGACCGTGTCGGACAGCAGGAACCGCCGTCGCTCATCCACGTCCACGCGGCGGGTCGTGGCGTCGAGGGTGGCGAAAAGCTGGTCCTCCACCAGCACACCCGCGCCAGTGATCGCGTTCATCAGCGTGGACTTGCCGGCATTGGTATAGCCCACCAGCGACACCTTGAACTGCCGGCCGCGCCGCTTGGTCTGCGTGGTGCGATCGGCCGCGATGTCGGCGAGCTCGCGCTTGAGCCGCGCCAGCCGCTGGCCGATGATGCGCTGGTCGGTCTCGAGCTGGGTCTCGCCGGGACCACGTGTGCCGATGCCGCCCGCCTGCCGCTCGAGATGGGACCACAGCTTGCGCAGACGCGGCAGCATGTACTGGAGCTGGGCGAGTTCGACCTGTAGGCGCGCCTGTCGCGTCTGGGCGTGGTTCGCGAAGATGTCGAGAATCAGTTCGGTGCGGTCGATGACAGACACGCGCCCCACGGCGTCCAGGTCGTCATCGGGGTTGAGTGCCTTCTCCAGGTTACGTCCCTGGGCGGGCGACAGGTCGTTGTCACAGACAACCAGCGTGGCGTCGGTGCCGCTCACCACGGCCACCAGTTCCTCAACCTTGCCTTTGCCGATAAACGTGGATGCCGACGGCCTTTCCCGTTTCTGTCGCACCTCGCCGGTCACCACGCCGCCGGCCGTGTCGATCAGCCGCGCCAGTTCTTCCAGGTCGCAGGCGCCCGCGTTGCGGCCGAACCGCTCCGGCAGATCCACGCCTATCATCACGGTGCGCTCGCGCAATTCGCCCCGACCCGCTTCTGTTTCGTTCATCTTGCCCAGTGGTCTGCCTCCGGTGTTGTTTGTGACGGCGGTATCTTAGCCTTTGGTCGGCTTGGGGGGCAGTTTTTATTCGGCGGGTTGATGGGGGGGGGCGACTCTCATTCGCTGATCTCATCCAGCCAGGCTTCCCACTGCGCCAGCTTGGTTTCCAGTTCGTCCTCGACCCTGGAAAACCTGTGCGACGCCTCGAGCCGCGCCTCGGGCGAGAGATCCGGCGCGGAAAGCGTTTCCAGCAACGCCGCCTTCTCCGCCTCCAGTGCCTCGATCTCCCTCTCCGCTTCGTCGACCTGGGCCTCGCGGCGGCGGATCTCGTTCTTGCTTAGCCCATCATTGCGCGGTCGCTTCTGTTTGGCGGCTTTGGGTTTCTCGCCGGACGTCACGGCGGCCGACGCCACGCGCGCTTCTTCGCGACGTCTGACCAGGTCCGAATAGTTGCCCAGATGCGCGGTCGCGTTCATCCGATCGGTCTCGTCGACCTCGAAAACGATGAGCTTGTGCATGATGCGATCCAGGAAACGGCGATCATGGGAGACGACAACCAGCGTCCCCTCGAAATCCTCCAGGGCCGTCTCCAGCGACTCTCGCCCCTGCATGTCGAGGTGGTTGGTGGGTTCGTCCAACAACAGGGTATTGTAGCCCTCGCGAATCAGGCGCATCAACGACAGCCGTCCCCGCTCGCCGCCGGACAGGCGGCCCACGCCGCGATCGATCATGTCGGCGCCGAACCCGAAAGCGCCGGCGAAGGACCGCAATTCACCGAGCGACGCGCCCGGCCACACCGAAGCCAGTTCTTCAAGGACGGTGTTCGAGTCGGTCACGTTGAGCAGATGCTGATCATAGGTGCCGAGATCCACGTTGTGTCCGAGGACCACGCGACCACGATCAGGCAGGGCCTGTCCCGACATCACGGACAACAGCGTGCTCTTGCCGCAGCCGTTGGGTCCGATGATGCCGACCCGGTCGCCGCGTTCCACGTTGAACGACAGTCCGGAAAACAACGTCTCGCCATCGTAGCCTTTGGCCAGGTCCACAACCTCCAGCACCATGGCACCGCTGGGGCGGTTGGGCTCCAATCGGAACTTGAATCCGCGCCCCTGCCGCTCGGGTCGCTCGAGTCGCTCCACCTTCTCGAGCTGCTTGCGGCGCGACTGGGCCTGCTTGGTTTTTTGTCCGGCGATGTTGCGCTGGATATAGTCTTCGGTCTTGGCGATACGCTCCCGCTGGCGACGCCAGGTCGCCTCTTCACGCACGCGCGTCTCTGCCGAAGCGCGCAGGTAGAAGGAGTAGTTGCCCGACCAGGACGTCAGCCGACCGCGCGACAAGTGCAGCGTGCGCGTGGTGATCCGGTCCAGGAAGTGCCGATCGTGAGACACCACGACCAGAGCCGCGGACAGTTTGGGCAGCCGCGTCTCCAGCCATTCACGCGCGTCCAGGTCGAGGTGGTTGGTGGGCTCGTCGAGCAACAGCAGGTCACCGCCGGACAGCAGGGCCGCCGCCAGGGCCGCCCGACGTCGCTCGCCGCCGGACAGGACCTCGGGCGACAACTCCCAAAGGGCCTCGCGAACGCCCAGCCCCGCGAGGGTCGACTGGAGTTTCGCGCGCCACGCGTAACCTTCGCGTCTTTCATAGGCTGTTTGAAGATCGCCTTGTTTGCGGGCGAGGGCGTCCATCTCGTCGGGGGCCGCGGCGGCAATGGCGGTCGCCACGCGCGCCAATTCCGACTCGAGCCGCAGCTCCTCGGCGAAAGCCTCGGCGGCCACGGCCTCGAACAGCGTGTCGCCGGGCAGCATCGCGCTGGCCACGGTTTCCTGACGAAGGTGGACGACCTTTGCACCGCCGGTCTTCTGGACAGTACCGTTCTGGGGCTGCAACTCGCCGGACATGATCGCCAACAACGTGGACTTGCCCGTGCCGTTGGCGCCCACGAGTGAACAGTGCTCACCCGGGTGCAGGGCAAGGCTCGCATCGCGCAGGATGGTCTCCCGCCCGAAATCGAAACCCACGGTCTGCAGGGAAAGCAGAGACATGATTGCAACCTGAACGCACTACGGGGCCCCCCGGGATTACGAGGGACCCCGTACGCTGGTATTCACCGCAAAGTCGAATCCGGTCAAGCGACAGGGTTCGGCGTCTTGCGATACTTGAGCGGCGGCATGCCGCAGCGGTCCTTGAAGGTCCGCGAGAAGTGCGCGAGGCTGTTGAAGCCGCACTCCTTGGACACCTCTTCGACCGAAAGATCGAAACGGCGCAGGAGCTTCTTGGCGTTGTCGATCCTGACCTGGATCAAATAATCGCTGAAGCTCATGCCGATCTCGACCCGGAACAGATTCGAAAAATAGCCCGGGGAGAGATGAACCATCTCGGCCATCTTGTCGCGGTTGATACCCTGCTTGAAGTTCTTCAGAACATAACGGCATGCGTATTCGGCGCGATAGTCCTGGATCTCCACGGTCGCCGCGATCTTCTCGCCGTTCTCTGCGGTTTCGACCAGGCTGACCTCCGGCAGAGGCTCGGACCAGAGTCCGACATCGCTCGGCAAGGGTGCGAGACCATCGTCGATCCGGGCGGTCCGTGAATCCGCAAAGCTGTCGCTCCCGGTCGCGGTGTCGCCCTTTTGCGCGCCCTGCAAAAACTCCAGCACGTGTTGCGCGGATTTCTGCACATTGGACCTCTGTGACACGAGGACCGGCGCATTGTACGATTCTTGGAAGTGATCCAACGAGACCTTCAGATTGCCCGGTATCTCCGCTGCGTACACGAAGATCAGGCGCGCTCCATCAACGAGGCTTCCGTCCTCATCTGACCGGAGCTGATGCAGTAGGATCTGGGGACCAAAGAAGGCAAAGCACAGTTCAGCGGGATTTTTTTCCGCCGACGCACAAAGGAACAGGATCTTTTGGTACTCTTCCCGGCCCGAGCTTACAAGCTTGGGATATGAAGGGAATTCAACCACAAAACTGTTCCATGCTCCTTCGATCGGTTCCAGTCTTTCTCTCACGACTGTCCCCCTCGGATTGAGACGCTCCTTCGTATGCAAATCCACAGATGTTCCGTGTCCAGCGACTTGAACTATGATGAGACGAGTATAGAGGAACATCCTCACTTGAACAAGAAAATAATCATCCCCTTAAACACAAACGTAGAGCAGAAGTTATCCGGCACTGACGCAAATGAGATAACTGAATTGCTCGAGCCAAGTCAACGCTGTTTATGTCAACGGACTAGCGCAACCCTTTTAGTCACCGACCAGTTCTCGATTTGTAGTTTACAAAAATAGGTCCCGACGGCTACAGGGCGACCCTCCAGGTCGGTGCCGTCCCAAATCGCCTCATAGTCCCCAATTGCGCACGTTCCATCAAAAAGCGTCACGACCTCGTGTCCGGCAACCGAATAAATTCTCAAGGACACCGACGGTGTACTGCTCGCATATGGGACGGGGTCGCTGCCCTTCAGGGCCGGATGTTGATCGTCATCCCACACGAACCCCTCCCCGACCGTGGCCGGGATCTTGTAGCGCAGACGGGTCAATGCTCGGAAAGGATTGGGGAAATTGTCGAGAAGGTCCGGCGACAGGGAGGGGGGACGTCGCTCCATGTCCCTGTTCTTTTCGGTGTGATTTATTTCGGTCGGATCAGAACTCGACAACCCTGCGGGAGAGTTCGAAACAGACGGGTGCGGCGTCGCCGCGTGCATTTCGATCCGAAGCGTCTGTCCGCAGAGCGAGTCGCCGAAGAGCAGCTCCTCTTCTTCCAGTGTCGGCGGGCCATCGTAATAAAAGGTCAGCGTGCCGCCTGCGAGGGCTGCGGACCGGCCTGTCTGGGCGCGATAGGGATGGGGGGCGGCGTCTGCGCGCCATAGTTCGTTGTAGTCGGGCCGGGGCCACGGCGCAGACCAGTGAACAGGCTCAACCTCATCGTCGGTACGCCACGACACGCGCGACGGCGCCTCGAGACAACGCCCAAGCAGGCGCAGGGTCTCGGGATCGAGCAGGATCCGCGCGTTTGAGGGAATCTCCAGGTCCAGGTGCCAGCCCGTTTTGTCGGTGTCCCACGTACCGGCCAGAGGCTCGTCTGCGTACCTGGATTTTAACAGGGGCGGGACGATCCAGGCCACCGCCGGCTTGCCGGATCCCGCCGGCGCACCTGCGTGAACGGCGTGGGCAACAGATTGGCGATAACGGAGTTGCGTCAACGTCGTCGTCACGGTGACCGCCAGGGTCATCTCGCCGGCAAAGGGAAGTTCGAGCGTGCGCCCGTCGACGCTCGGCGCGGAGCCGGGCTGGTCGGCGCCGGGCATGATGACGCCGGGTTGGGTGATGCCGATCCACCAGAGGCCGCCATCACGCGGCAGGGTTGCAACCATCATCATCGCCCCGGCGACATCACCAGCCACGGCTGATCGCGGGGCATCCCAACCCACAGCCATCTCCTGCCACTCGCCGTAGGACAATTCCAGGAGCAGTCGGGAGCTGCGGGGCGTGCCGTCGCGATCCTCGCGTCGCCAGGTCGTGAACAGGGTGCTGTTCAGATGGGAATAATCCCAGTGATAGGCTTCGAGATAGAGAGCCTTGCCGCCGCGCATGAAAGAAACGGCGGTCATGTCGTCGCCGATGGCGGCGAAGTCCTCGTCGATCAGCCCGTCCCCGTCGTCGTCGCGACCGTCGAGGCGCTCCTCGTCGACGCGCCCGTCGTTGTCGTCGTCCGCGCGCGGGGAGAAGCCGCGGCGGCCGCCGTCGTCGCCCTCGCGTCGCTGGGAGACGAAGACCCAGTCGTCGCTTCGCCGCAGGGTGTGGGACGCCCGCAGGGAGGCGGCGATGGACAGGATGATCTGCTCGGAGGTGCCCGTGGTGTGTACCGTGATGGTTCCGTCGGACATGATCTCGACGACCGCGCCGTCGGACAGCTCATGGGTTTGGACGGATTCAGCGGCAATCGCGGCCACGGGAACAAGCAGGAGGGCGATCAAAAGACTCGCCGCCGCCCTGTGGCCCGAATGCCGCAATAGGACCGAAATCCTTGGAATCATGAAGGACTGTCCTCGGTGTCGGCGCCCTCGGTGTCGAAGTCGCCCTCACTCTCGAGGCGAGCCGTGCTGATGACGCTGTCGTCACCCTTCAGGTTGATGATCCGGACACCCTGGGTATTGCGTCCCATGGTCGAAACATCCGCGACCGCCATACGGATGATGATGCCGTTCCTGGTGATGACCATCAACTCCTGATTGTCGGCCACTTCCTTGATGTCCAGCACGCGGCCGTTGCGCTCGGTGCATTTGATGGTGATCAGGCCGCGCCCACCGCGTTTCTGGACGCGGTATTCGGATGTGGGCGTACGCTTTCCGTATCCGTTCTCGGTAATCGTGAACAAGGTCTCGCCGCCGCGCAGCACGACCGCGCCGATCACGCTCTGTCCCTTTTTAAGGGTGATGCCCTTCACGCCGCGAGCCGTGCGGCCCATGGGCCGGATGTCGCTCTCGTGGAAGCGGATGGCCAGGCCGTCGCTCGAAGCCAGCAGCACGTCCTGGTCGCCGTCGGTGACCTTCACCGCCACCAGATGCTCGTCGTCGAGCAGGTTGATCGCTCGAATGCCGGCACGCCGCGGACGGCTGAAATCGATCATCGGCGTTTTCTTTACAATGCCCTTGTTCGTGGACATGAGCAGGTAATGATCCTCGGTGAATTCGCGCACCGGCACCACCGCGTGGATCTTGTCGCCCTGCGCGATGTCGACCATGTTGACGATGGGCCGCCCCTTGGCCGCGCGGTTGGCGTTGGGCACCTGGTAGGTCTTGAGCCAATAGCATTGCCCGCGCTCGGTCAGCACCAACAGGTATTGATGCGTGCTGGCCACGAACAGGTGCTCGACCCAATCCTCGTCCTTGGTTCCCATGGCCGTAATGCCCCGGCCACCGCGCCCCTGGGTGCGGTAGGTGTCGATGGGAATGCGCTTCATGTAGCCGCTGTGGGAGATGGTGACCACCACGTCCTCGTCGGCGATGAGGTCTTCCAGGTCCAGGTCGCCTTCGTCGATCTCGATGCTCGTGCGCCGCTCGTCGCCGTACTTCCCGCGCACCTCTTCCAGTTCGTCGCGGATGATCCGCAGCTGCAGGGCCCGGTTGCCCAGGATCTCCTTCAATTTGGCGATCAACTGGATCAGGTCGGCGTATTCGTCCTCGATCTTCTGGCGCTCGAGGCCGGTCAGCCGCGCCAGCTTCAGGTCGAGAATGGCCTGGGCCTGTATCTCGCTCAGACTGAAGCGTTCGATCAGGCCGGTCCGCGCCACGTCGGGCGACGCGCTCGCCTTGATGAGCTCCACGATCTCGTCGATGTTGTCCAGGGCGATGCGGTAGCCCTCGAGGATATGCGCCCGTTCCTCGGCCTTGCGCAGGTCGTACTTGGTGCGTCGCACCACGACCTCTTCGCGGAAACCGAGATACTCGCTCATGGTCTCCTTGAGCGACATCACCTTGGGCCGGTTGTTCACTAGGGCCAGGTTGATCACGCCGAAGGTCTGCTGCAGTTGCGTGTGGGCGAAGAGCTTGTTCAGCACGACCTGGGGATAGGCGTCCTTCTTGAGCACCACCACGACGCGCATGCCCTGGCGATCCGATTCGTCGCGCAGATCGGAGATGCCCTCGAGCTGTCCGCCGCGCACGAGATTCGCAATCTTCTCGACGAGGTTCGCCTTGTTCACCTGGTAGGGCAGTTCGCTGATGACGATGCGCGCGCGCCCCTTGGCGTCCTCGTCGATCTCGGTGCGCCCGCGAACCACCACGCGTCCGCGACCCGTGTTGAAATAATCGATGATGCCGCGCCGACCCTGGATGATGCCGCCGGTCGGAAAGTCCGGACCCGACACGTGCTCCATCAGGCCGTCGACATCCATCTCCGGATCGTCGAGCAGGGCGATCAGGGCGTCACAGATCTCGGTCAGATTGTGGGGCGGAATCTTCGTCGCCATGCCGACCGCGATACCGTCGGCGCCGTTGACCAGCAGGTTGGGAATCGCCGAGGGCATCACCGACGGCATGGTGCGCGAGCCGTCGTAGTTGGGAACGTAGTCGACCGTTTCCTTGTCGAGGTCCCGCATGATGTCCGTGGAGATCTTGGTCAGGCGGGCTTCGGTATACCGTTCCGCGGCCGCCGAGTCGCCGTCCACCGAACCGAAGTTGCCCTGCCCGTCAACCAGCGGGTAACGCAGGCTGAAATCCTGGGCCATGCGCACCAGAGTGTCGTAGCAGGCGGACGTGCCGTGCGGGTGATAGTTACCCGTGGTGTCGCCGGTGATCTTGGCCGACTTGCGATAGGGCCGGCCGGGCTGGAGATTCAGGTCGTTCATGGCCGTCAGCACGCGCCGATGCACGGGCTTCAGGCCATCGCGCACGTCGGGCAGCGCGCGCGAGATGATCACGCTCATGGAGTACTCGAGGTACGACTGCTCCATTTTCTCGTTGATGTCGACATCCATCACGGTGCCGATGTTCTTTTCGGTCATTTATCTCTCCATCTGCAGGCTAGATGTCCAGGTCTTCGTAGCGGACCTGGTCCGCGTTTTCCTCGATGAATCGACGGCGTGGTTCGACCTCGTCGCCCATGAGCTTCGTGAAGATGTGATCCGCCTCGGCGGCGTCTTCGATGTTCACCCGCAACAATGTACGGCGCTCGGGATCCATGGTGGTCTCCCAGAGTTGCTCGGGGTTCATTTCACCCAGGCCCTTGTAGCGCTGCACGTAGACACCCCGGCCGCCCATCTCTTCGACCAGCAGATCCTTCTGGTCGTCGGTGTAGCAGTACTGTTCCCTGGCGCCCTTCTTCACACGATACAGGGGCGGCTGCGCCACGTAGACGTATCCACCCTCGATCACCTCGCGGAAGTAACGGAAGAACAGGGTGAGCACCAGGGTCAGGATGTGCGCGCCGTCCACGTCGGCGTCCGTCATGATGATGATGCGGTGATAGCGCAGCTTTTCGATGTCGAAGATGCCCGCGCCCACCCCGGCGCCGAGCGCCGTGATGACCGTCCGCACCTCGTCGTTGTTCAGGCTCTTGTCCAGGCGCGCCTTCTCCACGTTGAGGATCTTGCCCTTGAGCGGCAGGATGGCCTGGAACTGTCGGTCGCGGCCCTGCTTGGCCGAGCCACCGGCCGAATCGCCCTCCACCAGGTAGATCTCACACTCTTCGGGGTTGGTGCTGGCGCAATCGGACAACTTGCCCGGCAACGCCGCCGAATCGAGCGCCGATTTGCGCCGCGTCAGGTCACGCGCGCGGCGGGCGGCCTCGCGGGCCTGCGCGGCGCCCACGCACTTGTTGACGACCTTCTTGCCAACGGACGGATTCTCGGCCAGATACTCGCTGAAAGCCGCGTTGACCAACTGCTCTACCTGGCCCTTGACCTCGGTGTTGCCCAGTTTGGTCTTGGTCTGGCCCTCGAACTGCGGTTCGGGGATCTTCACCGAGATGACCGCCGTCAGGCCTTCGCGCACGTCGTCGCCGCTGAGACCCTTCATGTCCTTCTTGAAGAGGTTTTCTTTCTGGGCATAGGCGTTGATGGTGCGCGTGAGTCCGGCCCGGAAGCCGGACAGATGCGTGCCGCCCTCGTGCGTGTTGATGTTGTTGGCGAAGGTGAAGAGGTTCTCGGCGTAACCGTCGTTGTAGTCCAGGGCGATCTCCACCTGGACGCCGTCCTTCTCCCCTTCGAAGTAGACCGGGTCGCCGCACAAGGCGGTCTTGTTCTCGTTGATCCACTTTACGTATTCGATGATGCCGCCGTCGTACTTGAACGCCTCCTCGCGCTCCTTGCCCTCGCGCTCGTCCGTGATCGTAATGGTCAGGCCCTTGTTCAGGAACGCCAGTTCGCGCATGCGCGTCTTCAGCGTGTCGAACTGGTATGCCCGCTCGGGGAAGATGTCCGGGTCGGGCGCGAAGGTGATGGTTGTGCCGGTCGAGGCATCGGGACTGTCCCCTACAGGCTCCACGCCGGTGACCGGGATACCGCGCTTGTATTCCTGGACATAAAGCTTGCCGTCGCGACACACTTCGGCCGTGAGTTTCACCGACAACGCATTCACGCAACTCACACCCACGCCGTGCAGGCCGCCGGACACCTTGTAGCTGCCCTTGTCGAACTTGCCGCCCGCGTGCAGGCTGGTCATGACCACCTCGAGGGCCGGCTTGCCTTCGGTGGCGTGCATGTCGACGGGAATGCCGCGGCCGTCGTCGATCACGCGGATCGAGTCGCCTGCCTGGATGAAGACCTTGATTTCCTTGCAGAACCCGGCCAGGGCTTCATCGATGGAGTTGTCCACGACCTCGTAGACCAGGTGGTGCAGTCCGCGCACTCCCGTGTCGCCGATATACATGGCCGGTCGCTTGCGGACAGCCTCGAGTCCCTTGAGGACCTGTATGCCGTCCGCCGTATATTCTTGCGCTGCGCTCATCGTCACATCCTTATCGGTGTTTAAAACGCCGGGGCCTCCCTGCGCCGGCGATGGTGTCTTCTGACGTTGACGTTCTGGCTTCATACGGTTCCTCCGCGTCGCCACCGCACTTCGCGTACCGTGCCTTCGCCGTGGCGCGCATTGTATTTCTCGAGGATGACGGGAAAGAGCAGCGTAAGCTCCTGCCGCCAGGCCGCATGATCGGCCTCCAGGGTCAAAATCCCGTCTTTGATGTCCACCGCGCGCGTATGCGCCGCGGCACGCTCACCGACGATATCGCCCCAGGTGTCGAGCACGGATCGTTCCCGGGCACGCGAGGCGAGTCCGGTCGCGTCGAGCACGGAATCCAGAATGGAACCCACGCGCTCGGGTTGGGCCTTGGTTCGATCGTCGTTCATCGTTCGGTTTCGATTCGGCCGGCGTGGACGGACCAACAACTGGCCCGGACGGGACGCCACCCCTCGACGTCTTCCGGACGCGCGGTCGCGATGAAGATCTGATGATCGCGCGCCGTCATGTCCTGGAGTCGTCGGGAGCGTTCCTTGTCCAGCTCGCTGAAGATGTCGTCGAAAAAAAGAATCGGGCGTATCCGACGTTTTTGGTGGACGAGTTCGCCTTGAGCGAGCTTCAGGGCGATCGCCGCGGAACGGGTCTCGCCCTGGGACCCGAAGGTCCTCAAGGACACCCCGCCTTGTTGGATTATTACCTCATCAGTATGGGGTCCCGCGAGGCTGCGGCCCCGCTTGATCTCATCCTCTATAATATAGTCAAAAATGCCCGAAATTTCTCTCCTTAAATCATCTTTTGAGCCTTCATTTTTGACTGTGTCAACCCCTTGTGAATAAATGAGTTTCATGGTCGATTCTTGGCCCGTGAAAGCCCCGTGGAGCTGGGTCGTCGAAACAGCCAGTTCCCGCACGTAGGCGGCCCTCTCCAGGAGCAGCGGCGCGGCGTGTTCGGCCATCTCCCGATTCCAGATTTCCAGATCCCGGCGTTGCTCCGGATCGACCCGCCGGCCGCCTTTCATGTCGCGCAGTAAGCGCGATTTCTGGCGCAGGGCGCGCTGATAGAATTGCAGGTGAGTGAAGTAGTCGCGGTCGAGCGTGCAGAGGCCGGCGTCAAGAAAGCGGCGGCGATTGACCGGACCGCCGCGCACCAGGTCTACCGTCTGGGGATCATAGACGACCGTGGCGAGACGTCCGACCAGCAGATGCTTGGCGACCAGCACCTCGCCGTCCACGCGAACCCGTCGCGTACCATCGCGCTGCAGGCCGTACTCGAAAACCTGTTCGGTGTCGTCCTCCCCCCCCGCGGTGATCTCCACGTGGGCGACGTCCCGGCCGAAGGCGATCAGCTCCCGGTCGGCGGCGCCGCGAAAAGAGCGGCCCAGAGCCGGGTAGTTGAGCGCCTCGAGCAGGTTTGTTTTTCCCTGCCCGTTATCGCCCACGAAGATGTTAACGCCGGGGGAAAAAACGAGCTGGGCTTCCGTCAGGTTGCGGAAGCCCAGCAGGTTTGCGTTCAGGAGCCTCATCTACTCGGACGTGAGACGCAAGGGCATCAAAAGGCAGAGCAGTTCGTCGTCGTTGTCGCCGTCGACAGGCGACAAAAGAGCCGCGCTCTGGGGATCCTTCATGGCCAACTGCACCGTGTCGGTCTCGATGTTCTTCAGCACGTCGAGCAGATAGGTGTAGTTGAAACCGATCTCCATGGCGTCGCCCTCGTAGGACACGGGCAGTTCGTCCTCGGCGCGACTGCCGTCCGTGCCGGTGGCCGACAGTTCGAGACGGTTGTTCTCGATACCGAGCCGGATCTGGCTGGTGACGCGATCCGCGGTGATCGACACCCGCCGCACCGCATTCATGAACGCTTCGCGATCGATGTTCATGGTCAGCGTGTTGGACTTGGGAATGACCGCCGTGTAGTCGGGGAACGGACCTTCGAGCAGGCGCGTGTGCAGGATCGTGTTGCCCATCCGGAAACTGAGCTGGTTTTCCGTGAAATAGACTTCGCTCTTCTCGACACCTTCGGCCAGGCGCGCAAACTGCAGCAGGCCTTGCGTGTCGGTGATCAGTGTGGAAATGTCCTTGATGCCCCAGTCCGACTTGTGATCGATGCGGGCCAGGCGGTGCGCATCGGTCGCGACCATGGTCAACGACGTGGGTTTGAGTTCCCAGAGAATACCCATCAGGGCGGGACGCGTCTCGTCGCGAGATACGGCGTAGGCGGTCGATTTGATCATGCGCGTCAGATCCGTGGTCTCGACTTCGAATCCCTTGTCCTCCGCGAGTTCGGGCAGGGCGGGAAACTCTTCGGCGTTCATGCTGGATTCGCTGAGATTGGCCTTGCCGCACGTCACGCTCACACGTCCGCCTTTTTCCTTCACCTCGACCTCGCCGCCGGACAGGCTGCGCACGAAGGAGACGAACTTGACGGCCGGCACCGCGAGACGTCCCGCTTCCTTGACATTCACACTTTCAGTGTTGGTCATGACCGACATATCCAGGTTCGTCGCCGAAACCGTCAACCGGTCTTCAGCCGCTTCGAGCAGGACGCAGGTCAGGATCGGCATGGTCGTCTTGCCGGGTACCACGCTGGCAACCAAGCCCAAGGCTTTCTGCAGATCCGCTTGCTGGATCGTGAACTTCAAGAGCGGTCCTCCGGTCGAAGGTTCAGGCGGGTGCGGTCCGCCTGTGTTTCAAAGGATGCCAATGATACGGAATCGCCCGCCTTGCATCAAGTAATGATTAAATAAGAAGACGTGGTAGTAGGACCTGTGGATGGTGTGGATATCTCCCTTTATCACAAGATTTTAAGCTTGTTTCAAGGGATCCGGGCTCATCGTCGATGTGCACCGTTTCCGCATCGTTGGTGGATGACTTGCCTATTATCCACCGGCCCGTTTCCCGTCCTCTTTCTGTACACTCCCCATGCACCGGGTTGCCCACATGCGCGCGACACGAATTTCGAGCTTAAAGACCCGCGGCCAAGTCCTTGAGGACACCCCTGAAGCGTGGGTCCTCGCCGCTCATTCGCTTGATCTTCTTGCAGGCGTGCATGACGGTCGTGTGATCACGGCCGCCGAAGGCGCGGCCGATCTGGGTGAGGGTAGCGCCGACAATTTCCCTGGCGATATACATGGCTACCTGGCGTGCCATAGCGAGGTCCTGGGTGCGCCTTTTGGACTTGAGCTGATCGACCGAGACGCGGTAATGCTCGCACACTACCTTCATTGCGTCAGCGATCGTCGCCGCTCTGGCGGGAACAGCATGGATAACGGAGGAGAGTACCTCAGAGGCCATATCCAAGTTGATCTCGCTGCCAGTCAGACTTGCAAACGCCAAGAGTTTTATCAGCGCCCCCTCGAGATTGCGAATGTTGTTGGTGACGTTGTCCGCGATGTATTCGATCACATCGTCGGATATGTAGATGTTGTTGGTCTCGACCTTTTTCTTCAGGATCGCAATACGGGTTTCGAGGTCCGGCGCCTGGATATCGACAGCCAAACCCCATTCGAATCGAGACCGCAGGCGCTCCTCAAGCGTGGGGATCTCCTTGGGTGGCCGATCCGATGTCAACACGATCTGCTTGTTGTCGTGGTAGAGCGCGTTGAAGGTATGGAAGAACTCTTCCTGTGTGGATTCCTTGCCGGCCAGGAAAGCCACGTCGTCCACCAGCAACACGTCCACGTTGCGGTACTCGCTCTTGAACTCGTAGGTGCGGTTGCGCTGGATGGACCAGATAAGGTCGTTCATGAATTGTTCGGCCGTGACGTAGCACACCTTCTTCTTGGGATGATTAACCATCACCGCATTGCCGATGGCGTGCATCAGGTGTGTCTTGCCCAGCCCCACGCCGCCGTGGATGAACAGGGGGTTATACCCGGTGCCGGGTTTCTCGCTGACGGCGATCGAAGCCGCCGTGGCGAGCTTGGAGCCCGACCCGATGACGAAATTCCGAAAGCAGTAGTCCTGGTTCAGGTAGACGCGGCCGTGGGAGTGGCCTATGTCGCCGCCGCTCTGGGTTACGTCTCGATCCGGCAGCTCGGTCGACTCGACCAGGGCCGCGGAGAGATCGAAGAGATCTTCCTTGTTCTCGGTCTCATCCGTGTTGACGCTGAACGTACAGCGAATAGGGCGCCCGAAATGGTCGGAAAGGGCGCGCGACAGGGTGTCGGTGTGGTGTTCGCAGAACCAATCCTGGAAAAAGCGATCCGGGCAGACCAGGTTTACGCTGTCGTTGTCCCAACTGTTTGGTTTTAAAGGTGTAAACCAAGTCTCGAAGGTCTGCTGAGTGACCTTCTGGCGGATCGTGTCGAGAATGACGTCCCAATAGTCGGTCAAAGGGGCCGATTCCATTATTTCTTGCCACTCTCTTTAGAGTTTGACAAACTTCCCCATCCGCATATGAGTTATACACAACTCATATCGCCACCTAGCTTCAAGCACTGCAAGTGGTTATGAAGAGCGACCCTGGGTTGCCGGCTTTGTTTACCCACAGCTTTTCAAGGGTGTGGATAAAACGGGTGCCGCCCGCCGCTGTTTTCAACACCTGTGAAGAGCAACCTAGCATGGGCGAAAAACAGCGGCAAGGATTTTCTTAAGGGCAAGTGTTTTTAGCTTGTATCTAATTGTCAACAATACGGTTGCAATGTCTGAGCCCTTTTCGGAACACCAAGGGAGATTGAAGTAACAATATCCACACCATATTGCACGATGGATACAATTGGAAATTTGTTATTTTTGGCCAAGTGTGGATCCGCCTTGACAGGAGGGGGGTCTATACATAATCTTTTCCGGTTCAATTCGGGTACCCAGTTTCAGGAGGATGGTCCGTTGAAGAGGACATTTCAGCCAAGCAATCTAAAGCGGGCCAGGACACATGGTTTCCGCAAGCGCATGGCGACCAAAGCCGGTCGTCTGATCATGAAGCGTCGTCGCGCCAAAGGCCGTAAGCGGGTAAGCGTCTGATCGTGTAAACGAACCGGAGACAGGGCGTGAAACAAAGATCGCTCACACGTCGCTCCGATTTTGATCAGATGTACACGAACGGCCATAAGCTCGTCGGTCGTTGCTGCGTGCTCTATTTGATGCCCGCGGACGACAACGCCGGCGCGACGGTTGCCAGCCGCAAGGTCGGCGGCGCCGTGCAGCGCAACAGGGCGAAACGACTGCTCAGACAAATGATCCAAGCGGTCATCTTCACGGAGTCGGAATCCCCGGCGAAGGCGACCGCTTCTTATTTGACGTGCAGCGGCCTCATGCGGGCCGCGCCGAACAACGGGACGGGACTCTGGGTGGTCGCTGTCGCGCGCAGGCGCATCCTTGACCTCGACATCCACGCCGTCGTGGCGGAAGCCGGCAAGATGCTGGCCGATTTACTTCTCGACGCAGGTCACTACGCGGCGACGTCCCCAAGCTCAGACAGATGATGCGCCACTGATTTTCATTTGCGGGCGCACGGTCGCGGTTGGTGCCAGAAGTAATGTGGCGAGTTCCTTATCTGATAGTTCGTTTGTATCAGCGGCTTCTCTCGCCGCTGTTGCCTTCCACGTGCCGCTTTACACCCACCTGTTCAGAGTATGCGGCCGAATCCCTGCGGGTTCACGGCTTTCTGCGCGGTGGCCGGCTGACCGTCCGCCGCATCGCCCACTGCCATCCGTTCCACCCCGGTGGACACGACCCCGTACCGACGCCCCCTTGTGATATCCAACACATCGATACAGGAGAAACGAGTCATGGATAGACGCACCGTCCTGGCCATGGTCCTCTTCCTGGCGATCTTCCTGACCTGGACGAAGGTCATGGAACGCAATCGCCCGCCCGTACAGCCCGCATCCGCGGACTCGCTTGTCGACGCACAGACCGTCGCGACGAACACGAAGACAACACATGTTGACGACCCGGTCGCCACGCCGCCCGCCGAAGCGTTCGACGCCCCCCAGGCGGCGAACCCGGGAGGCTTAGACTTCCCGTCGGCCGGAGCCGGCTCCTATGAAGTGGGCACGGACCTGTATACCGTAACCTTCGCCGAAGCCGGCGGTGTTATCACCAGCTGGCGGGGCCTCGAGTATCCCGGCCTCGATGATGGTCCCGTCGAACTCGTGCCCGAGTGGGGCGAGTTCGACCCGCCGCGCACCGGCGACGGCCTGGTGTATGAGCGGGGTGAGATCGACTTGTCCGATGTCTCTTTCCAGCCGGCGGGTCCCACGGGCTTCCGCCTGGACGCCAATGACGAACCGCGCGATCTGGTCCTGGTCGCCCGTACCGCCGAAGGGCTGTCGGTCGAGAAAACCCTGACCTTCACGCCCGGCAGCTACGCCATCGGCGTGCGCTACGATGTTCGTGCGGAGACCGACGCGGCTCGCGCCACCCTGGCTTCCGTGCTGGGTGATCCGGTTTCGGTGCGGTTCTCCTGGAGCCAGGGCATCGCCGTGACGGAGAGGCATGTCGAGGCCATGATGCGCCATGGCGCGGGCACCCGCACCTACGCGATGGTGGGAGAGGAGCTCGAGTTCAAAAACCAGGGCGACCTGGGCAAGGACAACGGCAAAGCCTACGGATCCTATCGCGGCTCGGTGCGTTTCGCCGGCCTGCAAAACAAGTACTTCACGATCATGGGCTTTATCCCCAACGCCCCGGACAACGTGATCGAAGGCCGCATCCATCTCGGCGGCGACCGCGAAACCAGGCACCAGTCCTGGTCGCTCGAGTTGCCGTTGCGCGGTGACTACAGCGTGACCGGCGCCGGGTTGTCCCTCTACATGGGCCCCAGCAACTACTACCGCCTCCGCGCCCATGGCAGCTTCATGGAGCGGACCGTGAACCTGGGCTGGAAATGGATCCAGCCCATCTCGACACTCGTGCTCAAGCTGATGAACTGGCTGCACGGGTATATCCCCAACTACGGTTGGGTCATCATCATCATCTCCATTCTCAGCAAGCTGGTCTTCTATCCGTTGACCGCCCGCGGTACGCGCTCCATGAAAAAGATGCAGGAGTCGCAGGCGCAACTGAAACCCAAGCTGGACGCGATCAAGAAGAAGTGGGCCGGCGACGCCCAGCGCGTGAACCAGGAGACGATGAAGCTCTACAAGGAAGAAGGGGTGAACCCCATGGCGGGCATGGCCGGCTGCATGCCGATGCTGATTCAGATGCCGGTCTTCCTCGCGCTCTATCAGGTCCTCTACAACATGGTCGACCTGCGCATGGCGCCCTGGGCCCTGTGGATCAATGATCTGTCACAGCCCGACGCCCTGTTCACCCTGCCTTTCTCCATTCCGCTGATGGGTTCCTATTTCAACCTGTTGCCGCTGGTCATGGCCGCGGCGACCTGGTTCCAGACCAAACTGACGCCCCAGTCGGGCGCCGGCGGTCAGATGGCGATGATGACGACCCTCATGCCCATCATGATGCTCTTTTTCCTCTACAACATGCCGTCCGGACTGGTGATCTACTGGACCATCAACACCGGGATGACGGCGTTCCAGAGCTGGCAGGTCAACAAGGCCGCGTCGGCCACCGGAGGTGCAAAAGCCTAATGCAAGACAACAACGAACAAGAACAGGCGGAGAGCCGAGGCCCCACTGTCGAAGATGCAATTTCCGAAGCGCTGCTGATGCTTGGCGCGCGCCGTAACGAGGTTGAGATCGAGGTTATCGAAGAGCCCAAAGCCGGCCTCTTTGGTGTTTTCGGCAAACGACAAGCCCGCGTGCGGGCGACCCGCCGCAAAAAGCGGTCTCGCGGTCGCCGGGGCGGCCGTCGCCGTCGTGGTGGCCGAGGACAAGGGGGCGACGGGCAGCGCCAAGAGGCCCAGACGGCGCAGCGTGATGCCGGGTCCCGGGGTCGAGGCGGCGACAGGTCTCGTGGCCGAAGCGCGGACCAGTCTCGCGGCCGGAAAGAAGACCGGCCCCGCGGGCACGGCGAAGACCGATCTCGCCGTCGACGCGACGAAGCGCCCCGCGGTCGCCGTGACGAAGCGCCTCGCGGACAACGCGATGAAGCGCCCCGCAGGCAACGCGACCAAAGGCAACCCAAACAGACCCAAGACCAACGACCCGAGCCGGTCAAGGCCGACACCCAGGACGCCCCGCGCGGGAACGAGCGTCGCCCGCGGCGCAGACCGCCCCGGCGTCGTCCCGACTCCGGATCGCGTCCCGTCGCCGAAGTTGTTGAGACGACCCGGCCCACAGCCGACCACCGCCCGCCGCGTGAGCCGCGCCGGGATCCCAAGCCCCGGGAAGCCCAGCCGGTTGCCCGTGTAGAGCGCGCGGAGTCGGCACCGGAGGGCCAGCTTATCGCCGCGGCCGAGGTCGTCGCACCGACGCGCGGCCTGGCCGAGAGCGATGCGGCCGAAGTTCAGCGGGGATTAGCCGAAGAGCTGATGACCCGCTCGGGATTCGCCTGCCGTTGCACGGTGACCGAAGGCGAGTACAACCAGGTGAAGATCATTGCCGACACCGACAGCGCCGCCGTGCTGATCGGCCGTCACGGCAGCACCGTCGATGCGGTGGAGCACCTGGTGGACCGCATGGCCAACCAGGCCATCGGCGAGCACGCGCGCATGAACCTGGACATCAACAACTATCGTCACCGCCGCGAGGGACAGTTGACCGAGAACGCCCTGGACGCGGTGCGCCAGGTGCAAGCCTCGGGCACTGACCTCCATACGCCGCCGCTCTGCGCGCGCGAGCGTCGGATCGTCCATCTCGCAGTGGAGAAGATTGATGGCGTGACGACTCATACCGCGGGCTTCGGTCCCGATCGTCACGTGGTCGTGATCCTGGAAGGCCAGGGTGACGAGAGTGACGTTCCGACAGATGTTCCGGAAGATGTCGCACTCGTCGAGACCAAGCCCGTCGAGACAGCACCCGTCGAAGAACAACCGGAGCCGCCGGTCGATGAAACGGATGCACCGGATGCATCGGATGAAGCAGACGCACCCGACGACTCACCGGAAGAGACGGTATAGCAGTCTGCCGGTTCGAGTAGGATGTCGCAGATGTGGGACGGGGCGGCGCCAGGCGTCGCCCCGTCTTGTGAAACAGGGAAGCCGGGAGAACAGGATGACCGACCGGTCAACCGACACCATTGTCGCCGTGGCCACCCCGGAGGGGAGGGGCGGCCTGGCGGTCGTGCGCGTGAGTGGTCCGCGGGCCGTGGACGTGGCGCGCGCCCTGCTGCCCGACGATTCCCGTCTCGCCGAGGTCCGATCCCACCGCGTCTTTTTGGCGACTCCCCGCGACGGCGCCACCGGTGACGCCCTGGACCAGGTTCTCGTCCTGCCCATGCTCGCGCCGGCGACCTTCACCGGCGAGGACGTGGTGGAATTCCACTGTCATGGCGGCCCGTTGCCGGCCCGCTTGATAACCGACGCCTGCACGGCCGCGGACGCCCGTCCCGCCGGTCCCGGCGAGTTCACGCGACGCGCCTTTCTCAATGGACGGCTGAGCCTGGACCAGGCCGAGGCCGTGGCGGATTTGATCCACGCGGAGAATCGTCTGGCGGCGCGGGGATCCCTGAAGCAACTGCGCGGCACCTTTCGCCGTGAGATCGCGAGCGTGGAGTCACCCTTGATGACCCTGCTCGCCCAGCTCGAGGGTGGTTTGGAATTCGGCGAAGAGGATGCACTGGACGTGCCCCCCGAGCGGATTGCCGACACACTCGACTCCGCGCTGGACCGTATCGACGCGTTGCTGTGTCACGCCGATGCCGGGCGCCAGTTGCGCGATGGCGTGCAGGTGGTTCTCGTGGGGGAACCCAACGCCGGCAAGAGCTCGCTGTTCAATGCCCTGCTGAGGGAGCCCCGCGTCTTGGTGGACCCCGAGCCCGGCACCACCCGCGACGTGGTCGAGTCCCGACTGGAACATCGCGGGGTCATGTATGTCCTGCACGACACGGCCGGCCTGCGCGAGAACGCGGGACGGGTCGAAGCCAAAGGCGTGGCGCTGACCAGGGCGACGGTCGCCCGAGCCGATCTTGTGCTGAACGTTGTGGATCTGGCCGCTCCGGCCTGTGCGATGGCGCTGCCGGATCCGGTCGACGCGCCGGTTCTTGTCGTCGGGGCCAAGGCTGATCTCGACGAGGGCGCCGCATGGACACGCGACCGGCCCATGGCTGTTGTCACGTCCGCAAAAGACGGCCGCGGCATCGAGACCCTCAAGGACACGATGCACGACACGGTGGTCGCCGATCGACTGGAACAAACCGCGGCGCTGGGCCTGGTTCTCAACCGTCGACACGTTCATCGCCTGCGCTCGTTTCGCGACGGGTTGGCGCATCTGCAACTCGCGGTCGCCGACGCACCGGACCAGGAAGTGATTTGCTCGCTGCTCCAGACCTCGCTTTGCGAGCTGGGCGAGATCACCGGTCGGGTCTTCACGGAAGCCCTGCTCGGCGAAGTCTTCAGCCGATTCTGTGTTGGTAAATGAACTCACGTAACGACAACGAAAGCCCGCGTCATTACGACGTGATCGTGGTGGGCGGCGGACACGCGGGGATCGAAGCCTCCCTCGCGGCCGCGCGCCTGGGGCACGACACGGCTTTGGTGACCCACGCGCGCATGGAGATCGGGCGCATGCCCTGCAACCCGGCCATCGGCGGACTGGGCAAGGGGCACCTCGTCAAGGAAATCGACGCGCTCGGTGGCGAAATGGGGCGCGCCATCGACCAGACCGGAATCCACTTCCGCATCCTCAATCGCAGCAAAGGCCCTGCCGTACAAGCGCCGCGCGCGCAAGCGGACAAGCTCCAGTATCAGACCCTGATGAGCTCCGTGGTCGGCGACCAGGACAAGCTCGATGTCGTCGAGGCCGATGCGGAACGCCTGTTGTGGGAGGACGGCGGGGGTGGGCGCCGCGTACGCGGTGTCGACCTTGGCGCGGCGGGTGAATTGACGGGTGAACGCGTCATCCTTTGTACGGGTACGTTCCTGGGCGGGTTGATGCATGTCGGCCGGGAACGAAAGGCCGGCGGTCGCGAGGGCGCACCGGCCTCCCTGGGCCTTGGCGCATCATTGATCGACGCGGGCTTCACGATGACGCGGCTGAAGACGGGCACCCCGCCGCGTCTTCACCGCGAGTCGATCGACTACGATCGGGTCACGATCCAACCCGGCGACCCCGACCCAAAACCCTTTTCTTTTCGAACCCGGAATTTCGCGCCGACGCAAATTCGATGTCACGTCACATACACCAACGCGCACACGCATCGGATCATCCGCGACAGCCTTCATCGGTCGCCGCTTTACGCGGGCGTCATCGAAGGCACCGGGCCGCGCTACTGTCCGTCGATCGAGGATAAGATCGTTCGCTTCGCCGACAAGGACCGACACTTCGTTTTCCTCGAACCAGAGGGACGGACCAACGAAGAAGTCTACGTCAATGGCTTGTCCACGAGTCTGCCGCGAGACGTACAACAGGACATGATACACAGCATTGTCGGGCTGGAAGAGGCGGTGCTGACGCGCAGTGGATACGCGGTGGAATACGACAGTGTGCCGTCGTGGCAGGTGACGTCAACGCTTGAGACCAAGCCGGTCGACGGACTCTATCTTGCGGGCCAGATCCTGGGAACCTCCGGGTACGAGGAAGCGGCTGCACAAGGGTTCGTCGCCGGCGTCAACACAACCCGCTCGCTCGAGGGGCGGCCGCCGCTCGTGCTTGCGCGGACGACATCGTACATGGGCGTGCTGATTGATGATCTGGTTACCAAGGAGATCACGGAACCCTACCGCATGTTCACGTCGCGGGCGGAGAGCCGTCTCTCGCTACGCTGCGACAACGTTGGCGAAAGAATGGTGGCGACGGCCCGGGAAATCGGCCTGCTGCCAGAGGGCGATCTCGAGCTTCTGAGGGATCGCGCGGCGGCCTCCCGGAGGGCTGTTTCGTTTTTGAAGCGAACCCGCGTGAAAGATCCAGAGAGTGGTAATCGGATAACCGCGGCAGAGATGATTAAAAGGTCGGACCGCCAATATGAAAATATATTTTCAATTAACACCACCCTGGATAGCGACCTTGATGAAGAGTTGTCTGATCTGATGACAACCGGAACCTTGTCGCCGGCCGACATTGACGCCGCGCGCGAGCAGGCCTGTGTGGACATCAAATACGAAGGTTATATCTTGCGCCAAAACAAGATGTTACGTCAGCAGGCCCATCTGGATGATCTTGAAATCCCTGCCGACATGGACTATGCTTCTCTCGCGGCCTTGAGCCGTGAAGCTCGCGAAAAACTATCCCTGATGCAGCCGGCGACTCTAGGCCAGGCCAGTCGCATCGACGGAGTGCGGCAGTCCGATCTGGCGGCCCTCAGTGTTCTCTTGCGCAAGCTCAAGGAGCGGGATGATCGCAAACGAACGTGATGATCTGGATCGTGCACTCTCCCGGTTCCGGAGTGAAGTGCTGCGCTGGAACGCCAGCTTCAATATGATCTCCCGTATCGACACCGAGTCCAGGCTCGAGGCCCTCATAGATGAGAGTCTCGCGTCTTTTGGTGTCTTGAGCGGCGAGGTTCTGGGCGGTAGTAATCCTGTCCTGCAAGACAGTCCCAGGCGGATTCAATATGTTGACCTCGGATCTGGCGCCGGCTTTCCCGGGATGCTTTGGCACTTACTATGGGGGTTGTCCGGTATTCCCGATACAGACCATGCCGGGTCGTTGCTGGTTGAGCCCAGGGATAAGCGGGCCTGGTTTCTGGAGTACGCGGCGTCCTTGTTGGAGCTGGAGGGCCTCAGGGTTGGAATGGATCAGTGGGGGCGCCGAGTGGGGCTACGCTCGGATGACGACTCAGGGCAAATTACGGGACTTGTCACACTCAAGGCCCTGCACTTGACGGACGAGGCTATTTTAGCCGGGTGGCGTAGGTACCGGGGGGCGGCGAAAGATGCTTTGGTTATATGCCGTTTTCATCCACCAGCGACTCCTTTGGATGATGCGCTCAGGGAGAAATACAATCTGCCGGAAGCGGGCTCAGATAAGAGGGCTTCAGGTGATTCGTATTCAAGCATAATACCGTTCAGGGTGAACTCGAAGCCTTATGCGTTTCTTCTGTCTGTATATCCCCGTATCTGATACATCAAACAGATTGTGTTCCACGTGGAACAATGGCGGATAACCCCTGCTTGTAGGTACAGGGAGGGGTGGGGTGCTGTGTGGCTTCGGCGGGCGCGCCAGGGGTGCACAGAAGGCACAGCGTCAGCCTGCAGGCGCGTGAATTGATAGAATTAAGCGTGAAAAAGGTGTTCCACGTGGAACACCGCAGGTTATCCACAGGAAAAACACTTAATTTGTGGACATCTTGCCAATATATCTAGACACAGCCACCAATTTACGAGTATCTTCCCGTTTCAGTCAATTCGAGTGTGGATGCAGGTTATTTGATAACGATGGGCAGTGGCCATGGGTAGAATCATCTCCATATCTAACCAGAAAGGCGGCGTTGGCAAGACGACGACCGCGATCAATCTGTGCGCCAGCCTGGCGGCCGCAGAGAAGAAAACATTGCTTCTGGATCTGGATCCTCAAGGTAACGCAACAAGCGGATGTGGCGTAACAGACTTCAGAAAAACAAGTTACGAGCTTTTATTGGGCAACGCCGGGCTGCAGGAGTGCTCACGTCAGACATCAATCCCTTTCCTTGAAATCATTCCCTGCGACAGGCGTCTGGCGGGGGCCGAGATCGAGCTGGTGGCCCAGGTGTCCCGGGAGAATTTTCTGACCAATGCACTCAATGGCGCACGCGAGGTCTATGACTTCGTTGTCATCGACACGCCGCCCAGCCTGGGCCTGTTGACCCTGAACGCCCTGACGGCTGCCGATTCGGTACTGATTCCCATCCAGTGCGAGTATTACGCGCTTGAGGGGTTGAGTCAGCTTCTCAGTACGGTTCAGATCGTCCAGAAAAGCCTGAACAAGTCATTGCGCATAGAGGGCGTGTTGCTCACCATGTTCGATCGGCGACTCAAGCTGTCCAACCAGGTGGCGGCCGAAGCGATCGAGTATTTCGGCGAGACCGTGTATGAGACGAAGATCCCCAGAAACGTGCGCCTGAGCGAGGCGCCGTCGTTCGGCAAGCCCATCTTGCTGTACGACGTGGATTGTCTGGGATCGCACAGCTACATGGACCTCGCCGGCGAGGTCATTGCGCACATTCCGGGCGAAGCCGAGGCACAGGCCTGAGTTTCGACCCGTCGACCCTTGACCGGAGGACCATCATGAATCCAAGGCAAGATCGAGTCCTGGGGCGTGGGCTCTCAGCCCTTATCACGGGCGCGTCGTCCGATTCCGGGGGTGGCGACTTCGGGGATCGCGAGGCTCGCCTGGTGGCGCTGGAAAAGATTGGCCTAAACCCCCTGCAGCCGCGTAAGATATTTAAAGACAACACGTTGTCTGAATTGGCCGACTCAATTCGGCAGGTCGGTGTTCTGCAGCCGGTACTGCTCCGGTACATCGGCGAGGGTGAGGATCGCCCCCTGAGCCTGGAGAGCCGGATCGATCCGGACAGCGCGCCTGATGACGGCGCGGCGATCGAATATTGTCTCGTGGCCGGCGAGCGTCGTGTCCGCGCCTCGAGCCTGGCCGGCGTCGATGAGATCCCGGCCCTGATATGTTCCTACGAGGAAGCGGAGGCGCTCAAGGTCGCCCTGCTCGAGAACATCCAGCGAGAAGACCTGAACCCCATCGAGGAAGCGTCCGCCTACCAGCGTCTGCTCGACGAATACGGCGCGACCCAGGAAGAACTCTCGGTGATGCTAGGGAAGAGCCGCAGCGGTGTAACCAACACCCTGCGCCTGCTCTCCCTGGAATCCGAAATC
Organism: uncultured Fibrobacteraceae bacterium; assembly: GCA_964476155.1. Lineage (GTDB taxonomy): Bacteria > Krumholzibacteriota > Krumholzibacteriia > LZORAL124-64-63 > LZORAL124-64-63 > JAHIYU01. The sequence goes on along the minus strand of CAYYYS010000016.1, from coordinate 7,033 downwards.
CAGGAGATGCTTCAGGACGACCAGATCTCGCGGGGTCACGCAAAGGTCTTGTTGGGCGTGACAGATGCCCACGTGAGGTTGCGATTGGCTCGTCTCTGTCGAAATCGGGGTTTGTCTGTGCGAGACTGCGAGAAGCGCGTGCGGAACCTGTTGACCGGCAGTCCGTCGCCCCACAAGGCAACGGGATCTCGCGGCCCCGCGGAAGAGACGCATGAAGTCCGCGCCTTGCGCGAGCGGGTTGAGACCAAATATGGAGCGCCCGTAAAGATCGAGCGCGACGCGGATGGCCGCGGCCACTTGTCGGTTCGCTTCTTCACCGATGACGACCTGTTGCGTGTTCTCGACCTGATGGGCGTTGACACGGATCTGTCCTAAGTGCCGGGGTGCGCGGGGTAACCTATTGGTGTTAAATAAGTTAAAAAAAAGCAAACTAAGACTGTCCAAATTGGACCCCTTATTGGTCCTGCTGGCGGTTGCCGCCGGGGCCTTGCTTGTGGCGGTGGCTCTCGGCTTGGCCCAGCTCGCCGCACACCTGCGAGCCGGCCTGCCCCTGTTCGCGTCGACCGCACCCGGGGGGCTTGGTCTCTTTTCCCAGGTGTGGATCATCGCCTCGATGGTACTCTTTGTGGCCGTTGGTTGGGGGTTTTGGGCGATCTACCAACGCCGCCAATTCGACGAGCTGCGCCTGCGCCGTTCCGAGCGCAAATACCGGGACATCATCAACCATGCCGGCGAGGCCATCTTCCTGCTCGATGGCGACGGTTGCGTGTTGGAGTGGAACAAGGCAGCCGAGTCCCTCTTCGCCGCGCCGCGCCGTGGCGTGCTGGGAAAACCATTTCGCGACATCCACATCTGTTTCGGTATCGAAATCGACAAGGCCATGGGCAACGCGGTTCGACTGAACCGTAGCGTCAAAATCGAGGTTCCCTTGCGTCGTCGCGGCCAGCAGGAGATCGGGCAGCTGGAGATGACCGTGTCACACAACACGGCGGGGCCGCAGGTCAGGGGCCAGAACGGGCAACAGGCCTTCGTGGTGATCGCGCGGGATATTACAACTGAAAAACACCTCGAGGCGCGCATGAGCGAGACCGAGAAGCTCGCCGGCATCGGACAGTTCGCCGCGGGCATCGCGCACCAGCTCAACACACCGCTCGGCTCGATCCTCCTGTCGGCGCAAATGCTCGAGGAGTCGATCGCCGGCGAAGAAGACGTGGAGGATGTGCAGCGCATCGTCCGTCAGACGGAACAGTGCCGCTCGATCATCAAGGGCCTGCTCAACTTCGCCCGCCCGTCGGGCCGCGAACGGAAGCGATTGTCCCTGGCGGAGGTCGCGCGCGAGACGGTCTTCCTCATGGAAAAACCCATCCGCCTGCAGGACGTGGAGGTCGTGATCGAGGATCGTGATCAAGGCACGATCACGGGCAACCGCAACGAGCTTGAGCAGGTGGTTTTCAATCTGTTGGCCAACGCCCTGGACGCATTGCCCCGGGGCGGCCGGATCGATATCCGTATCGCGAGCGGCGATCCCGGCGAAGTGGGCATGACCTTCGCCGACAGCGGCGAAGGCATCCCCGAAGAGCATCGCGACAATATCTTCCTGCCGTTCTTTACGACCAAGGAATACGGCAAAGGTACCGGGCTCGGACTGTCCATCGTCGCGCGCATCGTGCATGAACACGGCGGGCGCATCGAGCTGGCCGACACCGAAGGCGCCTGCTTCAGGATGGCGTTTCCCGCGTACCGACCCAGGCCGGAAAACCAAAGCGCCTCGCTGATCGATCAAGACGGACCGGAGGAGTAAGATCGTGATGCTGAGATTCCCGCCCCACACCCGCATCATCGTCATCCCGAGCGACGACAACAGCACCAACGAGTTCAGCATCAGCCGCCGGCTGCTGGTGGCCATGTCCGTGTTGACGGCTTTGGTGACACTTCTTTTTTTAGTCGTCATCCTCTCGTACGCGAATTTGTTGAGCCAGGCCCGTCGCGTACCCGAACTGCAGAACCGCCTGGTGACGGCCAATGCCCAACTCGTGCGCGTGCAGGAACTGAACCTGGAGCTGGAGGAGATGCGCGGCCTGCAGGAGCGCCTGCTCACCATGCTCGGCGTGAACCAGGCGCTCGCCGCGGCCGATGATTCGACCCATGGCGGAATCGACGATGTGCGCGCCCGGCTGGGCGATGCGGCGGGTGCGATCATGACGCCGCCACCGGACGTGTGGCCCGTCAGTGGGTACGTGACCAGCGAATTCGACCCGGGCAATATCCCCAACGGCGTGGCGCCCCACTACGGCATCGACCTGGTGGCGCCGGTGGATACACCCCTGCGATCGGCCGGTCGCGGTGTCGTTCAGAACGTGGGCTGGGACGACGATCTGGGAAACTATGTTGAAATTCGGCACGGTTTCGGTTACGTAACCATCTATGGACATTGCAGTCGTCTGTACGTGCAGGCTGGCGATCGCGTCGATGCGGGGCAGGAAATCGCCACGCTCGGCGGTACCGGGCGGGCTTCGGCGCCGCATCTGCACTTCGAGATCTGGTGCGACGGCGAGGCCGTCGATCCCCGGATCGTGATTCCAGGTGACCCGGAGTCGACAAGAGATCCGGATCACCCTGACAGTGAGTGAGCAGCGGCGGGCGGAGTCCCGTTGCGAGGACCGGTAAGGAGACCAAGGAAGCCGCGGCCCGATCAATGCGCTCGGACGCGGCGGTCTATAAGGAGGTAACGAGATGTTCAACAAGGACCCAGAAAACCACGACACCGACAACCGCCAGACATCGATCCTGGCCCAGGGGTGCAAGTTCGACGGCAAGGTCGAAGTCAACGGCACCTTCCGTATCGAAGGCGAGTTCAAGGGCACCATCGCTACGCCCGAGAACCTGATCATCGGCAAGAGCGGCATGGTCAACGCCGCGGTGAAAGTCAAGAACGCCATTATCGGCGGGCAGCTTTTCGGCAACATCGTCGCCGAAAACAAGATCGAACTGCAGAGCGGTTCCCATGTAGAGGGCGACATCAAGACCAAGCGCCTGGTCATCGACGAAGGCGTTTTCTTCGAGGGCAACTGCAGCATGGGCGGACCCCGCAAGGACGTCGTAAAGCCCCCTGCCGCAACGCCGCCGACCGGTCAGCCTGGGCATGGTGGCGGAAAATAACGGGGCCAATTTGGGTCGTGCCGGTAAACGGTGCTGACCCCCTGTTATTTATTTGACTTTGAAGTGAACGGTTCACTAGTTTGTGCCGGTTTTCGGATCGAACCGAAGGCCGGCACATTCGGGTTCAAATCGTGTGCCGGTCGACTGGAGAGCCTGTGAAAAAAGAGCCCGGCAACAAGGACCGGGGACGCCGGATCAGGGACGTGGGGATCTATACGACCATCCCCATGATGCTTCTGGTCGGGCCGGTCATGGGCTACTTCCTGGGCCACTGGGCGGCCGGCCGCTGGGGACACGCCCCGGCCTTCGAAGCCGGCGGTGTGACCCTCGGACTTCTCGCGGCGTTCAGGCAGGTTTGGCTGTTGCTCAGACAGCACGGAGGCCGCTGATGAACACGACGATCCTTGGAAAAGTGCGCCTCTGGACCCTGCTCTCGGCGCTGTTGATTTCCGCGGGACTGTTCAAGTTCGTCGACGCGCGATTCGTCTACGGTTTTCTCGGCTCGGCCGTCTGGACCGTGATCGGCTTTTGGCTCGTGGAGGCGTTGATACGCCAGGCGCTCCAGCCCTCGTCGGCCGGACGCGACCGCCGGGCCATCGCCCTGCTCGCCGTGGGCAAGGCGGCGCTCTACGCCGCGGGCACGTGGATCCTCCTGGCGGGGATCGTGCCGGCGATGAGTTGCCTCTACGGCGTTTCGTTGATTCTGGTCGTTCTGGTGATAACCGTGCTGGTGATCCGACCGAGCCTCGCACTCCAGGGGCCGTCGGAACGGGGGAACGATGACTAGAGCCTCATCCTTGTTCATCCTTCTGGCCGCGGCCGCCCTCTTTACGGGTATGGCTTTCGCGGATCCCGATACACACGAAGCGACCCACGACGACGCGCACGCCGAGGAAACACATACCGCCGACCATGCTTCCGATCACGCCGCCGACACCCACGGCGACGCCCATGGCGAAGAGGCTCACGGCGAGGCTCATGGCGACGACCACGCCCACGACCCCTACCACCTCCCGAACTTCATCACGATGTTCTTCGGCAAGCAGCTCGAAGGCGACGTTCACTGGGGCAACCTGACCGGCAAGAAAGCCGCCTTCCTGGACCCCCTGTTCTCGCTGATCACCTGCCTGCTGATCATCTCGTTCATGTCCATCTCCGCCCGACGCAGCAGCGACGCCAAGCCGACGCGCCTCCAGATGGCGATCGAAATGCTGGTGGGCGGCTTGTACAGCCTGATCGAAGGCGCCATCGGCCCCACTGCGCGCCGCTACACGCCGTACCTGGGCACCCTGTTCATATTCATCCTGATCAACAACTTCATGGGCCTGGTGCCGTTCTTCCACGCCTCGACGTCCAGCATCAACACCACCGTGGCGTTGGCGCTGTGCACGTTCCTTTACGTGCAGTTCACCGGCATCAAGGAGAATGGTCCCCTCGGCTATCTGCACCACATGGCGGGCTCGCCCCGCAGTGGTCTGGAGTGGGGCTTCGTGGTCCTGATGTTCCCGCTGCACGTGCTCGGCGAGTTCATCAAGCCCCTGAGTCTGAGTCTGCGTCTGTTCGGCAACGTGATGGGCGAGGACAAGCTCATCGCCGTGTTCGTCGTGCTCGGCGCCGGCATGCTCGCGTTCATGAATTCACCGGTCGGTATTCCCATCCAGGTGCCGATCGTTTTCCTGGCGTTGATGACCAGTACCATCCAGGCGCTGGTGTTCACGCTGCTGTCCACGATCTACATTGCTCTGATGCTTCCCCACGGGGAACACGAGCATTGATGCCGGAAGAGAAAGCTCTTTTCCGGAGACCCGGGCGTTAGCCCAAAAAATGACCTGAAAAACAGGTGTAGGAGGAACAATGGATCTCTTAGGTTTGGCTCCCCTCGGCGTTGGTATCGCTGCGATCGGTTCCGCTCTCGGCCTGGGCAAGGCCATCGGTTCCGCCATGGAGGCCATGGGTCGTCAGCCCGAGGCCATCCCCCAGATCCAGGTCGCGATGATCATTGGTTGTGCCTTTATCGAGGCTCTGACCATTTATGCTCTGTTGGTCGTCATCCTGCTGATGGGCAAGCTCGGCTAATCCGAGTCGTCGCGAGGTCTCCGGATAAGGTGACGGGCGGCGACGACATCGTCGCCCCGCCTTGCCAACCGGATCTGTTAGCGTCGATAGCGGAAGGTGTGAAATGGATCTGAACATACCCGTTGTACTGACCAACATCGCGGGCTTCGTGATCGTGGTCTGGATCCTCGCGAAGTTCGCGTGGGGTCCGATCCTCGATATTCTCGACGCGCGCCGCGACAAGATCGCCAGCGATTTCGCCGAGGCCGAAACGGCCCGCGGCGATGCGGAGCAGCTCAAGGGCGACTTCGAATCGAAGCTGGGCGACATCAAGACCATCGAGCGCGAGAAGGTCCAGGAGGCCGTTGACCGGGGCGAGGAACTCGCCGGCCGGATCAAGACCGAAGCCCACGCCAAGGCCGAGTCGGCCCTGGTGAAGGCCCGCCAGGACATCGTGGTCGAATCGCAGAAGGCGCAACTCGCCCTGCGGGACGACGTCGTGTCGCTCGCCCTGGGATCGGCGGAGAAGCTCATCAACCAGAAGCTGGACGATGAAACCCACCGCCGCCTGATCAGCGAGTACATCGACAATCTCGGGGAGATGCCCAATGCGTAACCGGGCCGTGGCCACGCGTTATGCCCAGGCGTTGCTCGACACGTCGCGCAGGGACGGCGTCCTCGACGGCGTCGCGGATTCCTACGCCGGCGTGGTGCAGATCTACGCGGACAATCCCGATCTGGAGAGTTTTCTCGAGGGACCGCAGGTCTCCGACGAGGAAAAGACCAAGCTGCTGGAAAGCATCTTCGGCGACCGGATCGAACCGGTGCTGTTGCACTTTTTCCAGATGCTGCTGGACAAGGGACGCATCGAGTCCCTGGCCGACATCCAGGTCGCGTTCCAGAAGCTGGTCGAGACCGAGCAGGGGTCGCTGCGGGCGAACGTCGTTACCGCCGTGCCGCTGGCCGAGGATCTCGAAACCGACCTGACCAACAAGCTGGCGTCGATAACCGGCAAGGACATCATATTGCTCAAGCGCGTCGACCCGTCGGTCGTCGGCGGCGTGTGCGTTTCCATGGGCGACCAGGTGATCGACGGCACCATTCGCACCAACCTGACCAAGATGCGCGCGCAGTTGTCCGAAGCGGACGTGCGCTGAACCGCTGAATTGAGTTGTTGAAACAAGGGGTTTTGCTTTGAAACTCAGGCCCGAAGAGATCAGCTCCATCCTCTCGCAGGAACTGGAGAAATACGACCGCGACCTCGGCGTCGAGAGCGTCGGCACCATCCTGCAGGTCGGTGACGGCATCGCCCGCATCTACGGTCTGCAGGACGCCATGGCCGGCGAACTCATCAAGTTCCCCGGCGACACCTACGGCATGGTGCTGAACCTGGAGGAAGACTCCATCGGCGCGGCCATCTTCGGCGAGGACACGCACATCAAGGAAGGTGACCAGGTCACCCGCACCGGGCGTATCGCCGAGGTGCCGGTGGGCGACGGCGTCATCGGACGCGTGGTCAACGCCGTGGGGCAGCCCCTCGACGGCAAGGGCCCCATCCCGTCGGACGAGACCCGCAAGATCGAGATCAAGGCCCCCGGCGTGCTCGGCAGGCAGCCGGTGAAGGAACCCTTGATGACCGGTCTGAAGGCCATCGATTCGATGATCCCCATCGGCCGCGGCCAGCGGGAGCTGATCATCGGCGACCGCCAGACGGGCAAGACCGCCATCGCGATCGACACGATCATCAATCAGAAGGACACGGACGTGTACTGCTTCTACGTGGCCGTCGGCCAGAAGCAGTCCACCGTCGCGCAGGTCC
>CAYYYS010000015.1:0-61350 GCA_964476155.1 uncultured Fibrobacteraceae bacterium | reverse complement strand
CTTGAGGTCTACTACACCTTCAACCTCTGGCGTGATCTCCCCACGCTCGAAGCGCCGGAAGTGCTCATGACCTGGACATGCGGCTCCTGTGGCTACTACAACATGCCCTCGGGTGACAACGAGTACCCGGACGCGGAACTCTACTTCGACATGCCCGACCTCGTGGACGCAGGATTTCAGCTCCAGTTCATCCTGAATGAATCCGACGGCTCATGCGACAGTCCCACCTACGACGATGCCATCGGCAACTACTCCACGACCTGGTACGACTATCCGCTCTGGCGGGAATCGAGCGGGGACTGCGAATATCCCGTGGACTGGGGAACGGCAGGAGGTGAGGCTGCGACCTGTGGACAGCGGTTGGCGAACGATGGAATGGACGTCGGAGTTTACTGGGACGTATCGATCGTCGAAGAGGCCCGGTAAATCGCTGTCGACGCGATCGAGTCGTGATGCCTGTTCCTTATCGGCCTCGGTCCCATACAGTCTTGGATAAATAAGCAACGAGCCGCTCATGGGAGCGGCTCGTTACGCAATAGCACCCTTATGGGCAGTATACAAACCGCAGGAAGCCCCCTACTTGAAGATGACTTGATCCTTCAGCGACACGAAGGTGCAAACGAGTTCGTCGATCTCTTCCTGGCCGTACTTCATACTCTGCATGGCTTTGATGATATCGTCGCCGGCCGACAGGAAATGGGCATCGGTCAACTCGAGATGGGCATGAGAGGACGGCAGATCGCGGCCGGTATACTTGGCCGTGCCGCCTGTACCGACGGCTATGAAATCGGCGACGTGCTTCGCCAAGGCCTCCCTATCCACACCCTCGAGCGTGTGCTTGATCTCATCGTTTATCCCGTGCAAACGAACGACCTCACGGTGGTCTGGTTGAGAGATCATGCCGTGGAAGATCGAGTTGATTAGGCCATGGATAAGACGTCAGCGGGCCGTTCTGAATGGAACGGCCCGCCTTGATTTGGTACCCCGTACGGGACTCGAACCCGTGTTACCGGCGTGAGAGGCCAGCGTCCTAGGCCACTAGACGAACGGGGCGCCTATTCTGCAGCGCAACGGCTTTGCAGCCTGCGCGATGATCCTGGTTGCCCGGGAAGGATTTGAACCCTCATCGACTGAGCCAGAGTCAGCTGTCCTACCATTGAACGACCGGGCATTCGGCTCAGGAATATAGATCAGCCACCAGAATAATGCAAGATTTCAGGGGGTAGAATCATCGGTCGATTCCCGGGCCGGCAAGTGCTTGTAAAGGTGCGCATAAAGGGCCTCGGGAGACCGCAGATCCGTCCGCACCGTGCCGAAAGAGGCCGGCAACAGGATGAATGGGTAATTCTGGGGGCCTCCCAGCCCGCCGTGGCTGCCCACCTGCTCCTCGAAAGCAACCACGCGATCCTGTTCCTGCAGGACGCCGACGACGATCAGATCGCCCGACATCTCCCCCCCCACCAGCTGCGACAGTTCACGGGACCACAACTCCGTATCCCAGTAGGGCGCGAGCGGATCGGTGTCGCCGCGGATCTCGCCGGTGGTCAGGTTGCGGATGCCGTCGCCGCCGATCATCAGGGCTTGGCCGTCAACGTCGCGCACCAGTACGAAGCCGATCCCCGGGTGGCTGGCCAGTCCCTCCACCAGACCGGGATAGAGCGCGCGAATTTCTTCCACGAGCAGAGGCCGCCCGGCGCCACGGCGATAGATGTGAGCCAACCCGCCCGAGACGCAGACGATCAACGATGTCTCGGTGTCTGGATCGGCGGGCGGTGGCATGTCCCTTTGCTGACGCAACCGTTCCAGAGTGCGTCGTCCGCGGGCCTTGAGCCACGTGTGATGCTCCCGCTCGCTCTGACGCATCTCCTCCAGCAGGCCGCCCACGTAGGCGGCTTCGGTGTCCAGGGGCGGTCCCACGACGATCACTTGTCCCGCCAGCTCGCGCACCAGATCATCGAGGCCCTTCCCGTACAGGCGCGTGAAGGGCACGCTCTCGCTCTGGCCATGATCCGACATCAGGACCAGATCATAGGAGATGGGCGCGCTGCGACGAATCTGTCGACGCAACCGCTGCAGCTTGCGGTCGAAAGCCGTCAGGGTGGAGCGCGACTCCCCCGCGTCCGGCCCGGCGTGATGAGCCACCTCGTCGTAGCCCACGAAATTGGAGTAGATCACCGGCACGCCGCGGGCCACGTCCTGCTCCAGCCAGTAGAATCCCGTCTCGCGCAGGAAGGCGTTGCCGACCGCGCGCATGGCGGCGATGCGCAGGGAGCGTCCGATCAGGCGCTTGCGTCGGTGGAAGCGCGAAGCCACGTGCCAGAACAGGGCAGTCAGGAAATCCCACAGCGTGGCCACCACGGCCGTGGTGTAGGCTTGGGGGTTGAGCCAGAACAGGGAAAAGTCGGCCTTCTCCCCCGGCTGTTTGTGCTCGCCGCCCTCGCGGACGGCCGACAGGGTCATCAGACGCTTGGCCGCGCCGCCGCCGAACATGCTGTTGATGCAGGAGCCGCCGGCCAACAGGGCCGGGCCACCGGCGGCCACTGCGGCTTCGGCGTCGCGCAGGTCGGCGGGTCGGCTGGCCACCATCATCTTGTCGCGTTCCCGATCGTACCAACGGTAGCCCGGCACCCCCGAACGGGTCCCGTAGAACAGTCCGCCCTGAACGGCCGGCGTGTTGGACGGCACGCCCGACTGCCAACGGAACAGACGATGCGATCCCATACCGAGCAGCGCCGAAAACGCGGGCATGCGACCGCGCCGTACGGCCCGCATCAGGCTGCGCCACGACAGGCCGTCCACCTGCAGGATCAGCAGACCACGGCGTTGGCCGGGCTGGACGCGAGGGCCGTACCGCATGCCGAGCCGACGCAGGATCGTCTGAAAGAGCGGGTAGATCTCGTCGATGCCCAGCCAGGACGTGAGGCTGGTGTTGATGACCGTGATCATGCCGATGCCCAGGAACGCATGCCACCAGCCTTCGATGTGGAAGGCCGGCACCAGGGCGGCGGTCAGATACCACAGGCCAGCGTTGATGAAAAGTGTGGGCAAACCCTGGGTCAACGCGTTAAGCGGCAGGGTCGCCAGCACCAGCAAGGGCCGAAGAGTGAGAATGAGCAGAGCGTACCAGATGGGGATCATCAGGGGGGCGCGCCACCAGTAGGGCTGGGCGGTGTCGAACCAGAAGCCGGGCAGCAGGAGGGTGACGAACACCAGCGAAGCCGCGTAGACGGCCCAGATGAGCAGGTACCGGATGAGGATGCCTAAGTACAGGTCAACGCTCCCGGTTCAGGGCCGGGTCAGCTCATCGCGGCGGCGCGCCTCAGACGCGCTATCACCCGCGGCGTCCCGATCAACCACATGACCTCAAAGATCCCCGCGCTGCGCGTCTGTCCGGTCAGGGCCACGCGGGCGGGATGGATCAGGTCGCCCGCTTCCAGGGACGAAGCCTCGGCCACGGCGCGCACGACATCCTCGAACGCCTCCTTGGTCGCCGGTTCGTCGGTGGACAGATCGCGCTCGCAGGCATCCGCCAGACGGCCGAGCCGGTCGCGAGCGGCATCGTTGCCCAGGTGTTCGGACACGGCGGCCTCGTCCGGGGCGTAATCCTCGGTGAAGAAGAAGCCGATCTGTTCGGGCAGCCGCAGCAGACTGCTGAAGCGTCCGCCGAGTGTCTTCAGCACGTGTTTCGTGTAGCCCTTGGTGTTCGAGGCCGGCACGAGCCAGGCCGGGTCCACGTCCCATCCGTGCTCCTGGAGCACGGGCAAGGTCAACGTGAGTCGCTGCTTGGGTTCGAGCCGCTTCAGGTGCTGGGCGTTGATGTGGTTGAGTTTGTCGTAGTCGAAGCCGGCGGGCGCGCTGTTGACCTTCTTCAGACTGAACTTCTTGATCAGTTCGGTGCGCGCGAAAACCTCGTCGCCCGAGCCGCCGGGCGACCAGCCCAGCAGCGCCAGGTAGTTGACCATGGCGTCGGGCAGGATGCCCATCTTCGCGAACTCCTCGACGCTGGTGGCGCCGTGGCGCTTGCTCAGCCGCTTGCGGTCGGCGCCCAGGATCATGGGCATGTGGCCGAACTTGGGTACGTCCCAACCCAGGGCCTGGTAGGCCAGGATCTGGAAGGGCGTATTGCTCACGTGGTCGTCGCCGCGCAGGCAGTGGGAGATGCCCATCATGTGGTCGTCCACCACCACGGCGAAGTTGTAGGTAGGGAAACCATCCTGCTTGATGGCCACGCGGTCGGTGAGCGAATCGTTGGGGAACTCGCGCTTGTCGTAGATGATGTCGTACCAGAAAGTGCTACCCTCGTCAGGGGTGCGCAGGCGCCAGCTCGGCTTGCGGCCGTCGGCCTCGAACGTTGCAACTTGTTCCGCGGTCAACTCACGGCAGTGGTTGTCGTAGCCCGCGAAGGCTTCCTCGCCCTTGGCCACGTTGCGGGCCTGGATCTCGTCACTGGTGCAGTAGCAGGGGTAGAGGGCGCCGGTATCGCGCAGCTTGTCCGCGGCCTCGCGGTAGATATCGAGACGTTCGGACTGGAAGTACGGTCCGCAATCCCCGCCCGCGTTCGGGCCTTCGTCCCAATCCAGACCCAGCCATTCCATGCCGCGCAGGATGGCGGCGGTGGCCTCGTCAGTGCTGCGCTCCTGGTCGGTATCCTCTATGCGCAGGATGAACTTGCCGCCGACCTTGCGGGCGTAGAGCCAGTTGAAGAGCGCCGTCCGGGCGCCGCCGACGTGCAGATAACCGGTGGGGCTGGGCGCGAAGCGGACGCGGATTTCTTTCTGATCGCTCATTGAGTGTCCTCTTGGGTCTCGACCGGCTCCGGGGCAGGGCGAAGATGGGGTTTGCGGGATTCGGTCGACGTGCCGATGGGCTCGCCGAGTCCGTTCGGATCCAGTTCGGTGGCGAGGCCGGCCAGGTCGTGACCATAGATCTCGACGGCGGCCGCGTCGGCGTCATGCCCGGCGGCGACCTCGGCCAGCAATGCGCGCATGGGCTTCATGCCGCCATGCTCTTCCACCAGTCGCCACACCATCGTGAAGGCCACGTAGCGGGCCCGACGATACAACTCGCGGTCGAGCTTGTCGTCGAGGATGGGATCGGCGCGCAGCAGTTTCTCCGCCTCGGCCGGGGTCAGGAGGATATCGCCGAGCATGCGGAACTGCAGCATGTAGTTGTTCAGATGCACGCCCAGATCGGCCACGTAGGCCTGCAATCCCTCGCGCAGCCAGGCGGGCAGATCGCCGCAGCCGTTCTCGTCGAGGAGCCAGCCCGTGATCAGGTCGTAGGCCGCGTGGGCGCCGAGGGTGCGGGTCATGAGGATGGGGATGGGCTGGATCACGCACACATCGCCATCGCGCTGGTACATGCGCCAGACGCCTTGGCCGGTGCGGGTCTTGTAGATATCAGCCATGTCGGTATTGTCGATCAGCAGGGTGTCGGCGCTGCCCAGGCCGAGCAGTCCGCCCACATCCATCAGGGCCATCTCGGCGATACCCATGAAAGGCCCCATGACACAGGGCTTGTAGCCGGGATTGTATTGCAACTTGAGCTGCCCGACGATCATCAGGCCCCGCTCCGAGATTATGTCCTCACGATCCAGCCAGAGATTGCCCCTGCAGATGGAGCCGAAGCCGTAGGGTCGACCGTCCTCGTGGGTCGGCGCCTGCCAGCCGGGCCAGAAAAAGACGTGCATGTGGTCGGGATAACCCGACTCGGCCAGTTCATCAGGGGTCAGTCGAGGATAGGGGCCGTCCACCGTGAGGGTCGGCATGTGATGGGCATGGGTTTCGGCCAGGATCGACGCGGCCGATCCGGTCAGGATCGCGAGCATCAAAACCATCAACGGGATAGTCCGGCTGATCTTTCGCATTATTGGCCCTCCGCCTTCAGGCGCTTGCCTTCCTCGTAGCATTCCTTGGCCTCGATCTTATCCCCCATGGCGTCGTAGACCAACCCCATGTTGTTCCACACCGCCGATGTTTCCTCGATATCGAGAGCCAGCTCGTAGGCCGTCAACGCCTCGTCGTGCTCGGCCAGATGCTGGTGGCACAGGCCGGTATTGAAGCGGATGCGATAGGAATCGGGCTCAAGATCATCGAGAACCGCGAAGGTTTCGAGGGCGTCACGATACTCGCCCACCTTGATCAGGACGAGGCCCAGATTGTAGTGGGTGCGGGCGTTGGTCGGATCCATGGCCAGCGACAGCCGGTAGGCGTCGGCCGCCTTGACGGGCTTGTCGGTGCGCTGGTAGCAGTAGCCCTGCTGAAACGCGAGCTTGGGGTCGTTATCCAGGGCGAACGCCTTGCCGTAGGCCCGCGCGGCCTCGTCGTAGCGCTTGGTGTGACGCAGGGACGACGCCAGCGCCCGCCAACCCGTCGCCATCTCGGGCCGACGCTCGACGACCTTGCGCAACGGATGCAGCGCCAGCTCGTGGTCGTCCGCGCGTTGTAAGCTTAGAGCGTAGTTGTAGAGCAGCTCGGGCGGCGTGTCGGGATCCGACGCCACCAGTCCCATGAACTTGCGCGCATTGGCGTTGTCGCCCAGCGACAGGTAGAGCTGACCGATCTTGGCGGCCACGTCGTTCTGCGTGGGATCCAGATCCCATGCCTTGCGATAGTGCTCGATGGCCTCGCGGGAACGTGTCTCGACCTCGGCGATACGACCTCGCGCCTGCCAACCGCCCGGCCGCTCGGGCGACTCCATGGTGGCCCGCTGGGCGAGCACCTTGGCCTTCATGGTCTCGCCGGCGTCGAACCAGGCGGCCGACGCCAGGGGCAGCAAATCATCGTTGTCCGGTGCGAGGGCCATGGCCGCCTCGTAGACCTGGGCCGCCTCCGCGTGCGAGCCGGCTTCGCCCATCAGACGAGCGTCGTCCACAAAGATGCGCAACAGTCGCGCGCTGATGGCCTGGGCCGCGCGCCCCACCGGATCGACGGCCTCGCCGCCGGTGCTCGCCAAATAGTCCCGGGCCGGATCGGCATACTTGCGCAGCAGGGCTTCATAGTCCTCGTCGGCATTCGTCTCGTCCAGCAGCAGGGCCTGGGCCATGATCAGCTCCGCGGAGCCTGGTCCGAACATGCCGCCGTAGGCCTCCAGGCCGTTGCGATAACTCTCCAGGGCGAACGGTGCGTCGCCGGCGGCGCGCCAGGCGTCGCCGATCATCTTGTGGGCGTCCAGGCCGCGGTCCGGGGAAAAACGCTGGTAGGCCTCGAACTCGGCCACGGCCATGGCGGGCTCGTCGAGCGCGGCCATCACCATGCCCAGGTTGCGATGCGATTGGGGCAGTCGGGGATCGCACTGGATCGCCGCGATGAACGAATCGCGCGCCAGGACCCAGTCCTCGCGCTCGGCGTAGATCACACCCAGGTTATTGTATAGATCTGCGTTACGAGGGTTAAGCAGGATCAGTTCGTTGAGAGCGCTAATCTTATCCTCGTCGCTCAGATCGCTGGTGATGATATCCCCGACGGAATCCGGGGGTGCGGCACCCTCCTGGGCGGGCGAAAAAGCCGCCGGGGCGACAAGGACCGAGATCATCACCAGAATCAAAATACGCGACACCATGCCTGTCCTTTCCAATCGACCGAAACAAAAAGCCGGCCCGTCGAGACCGTCCATGTGACGAGTCATGATAGTGTTCCCCGGAGCGGGTGTCCAGGTTCGCGCCTTGACCGGAACCGGTCGCGCATGTTGCTTATACCCTATGATTTCCTTTTTGATCCTGGGCGCCGGCGGCGCCATTCCAACTCCCGAGCGCGGCCCGGCCGCCTACTGGCTGGATCTGGACGGTCACCGCGTGCTGATCGACCCCGGTCCCGGGGCACTCGTGCGTCTGGTGCGTGACCCGAACGCGCCGGACACCCTCGACGCCGTCGACACCGTCCTGCTGACCCATCTGCACCTGGACCACTGTGCCGACCTGGCGCCGCTGCTCTTTGCCCTTCGCTCGCCGGTGCTGCGCAACGAGCGTCCCCTGCAGCTGATCGGTCCACCGGGGCTGGGCGGCTACCTGGAGAAGCTGGGGGAACTGTACGGCCACTGGATCGTTCCAGAGCGCCGCACCGTGGATGTCCTGGAGATCGAACCCGGACAAGCCGTGCGACCCGGCCCCCGGGCCTGGACAACCGGCGACAAGGACGGACCGTCGATCACGGCCTTCGCGGCCGACCATACGGAGGACCGTTTCAGCGCCCACAACCTGGGCCTCGTCATTCGGGACGCGGCCGGCCGACGGTTGGCCTTCTCGGGCGACTCGGGCCCCGGCGGCGAGTTGGCCGCCCTGTCCCGGGACGCCGACCTGCTGGTGGTCGAGTGTACGACCCCGGACGAATACCGCATGGACGGGCACATGTGTCCCTCGCGTCTGGCCGACCTGTGCGCCGACACGGCACCGCGACGCGTCGTGCTGACCCATATCTACCCGGACACCGCGCGCGAGGACCTGCCTCGCCTGGTGGGCGTGCGGTACGACGGCGAAGTCGTCGCGGCCGTGGACGGGGATATCTTCAAGCTGGGAGACGATTGACGTGAAGACCGCTCTGAGCCTCCTGCTGGTGATCCTGGTCCTGGCTCCGCACGCGGGCGCCCAGACCGCCGCCGCGGATTCCACCAACGTGACACCCCACTCGAACATCAACATGGTCCTGATTCACGGCGTGGGATCGAGCGCGGGGGCCTGGGAAAAGCTCGTTCCCTTCCTGGAGCGGGGATTCAGGCTGTGGCTCTACGAGATTCCCGGACACGGCGACAACGCGCCCATCAGCAACCTGACCATCGAGTCGGCCACGATGGATCTGACGAACTACCTCGAGGAAAACGACGTGACCAGACCCGTCATGGTCGGCCACGGTCTCGGCGGTATGATCGCCATGAACTACGCCTACCGGTACGCGAGCGACGTGCGCAAGCTGGTGATCATCGACGCTGCGCCGGTACAACTGGCCTCCCGCGAAACCAAGACCCGCATCGCCGAACAGCTCATGAACAACTATGACAAATTCATCGCCGACTACTTTCTCGGCCTCAGCGCCCATCACGAGGTCACGAAGGTTATCGTCGACCAGGCCATGCGCACCGACCCGGTGAGCGTGACCCAGTTGCTGATGAGCAGTTTCGACTTCGATCTGACCGCGGAACTCGGCTTTCAGGACACGCCGATCCTGGTCATTGCCAGCGCAACCATGATCCCCAATCCCGAGATCGCCGTCGATCAACTGGATGCGATGGGATACGTCAACGCGTCGACCCTCAACTACAAGGCCATGACCGACGCGGGCCACTTCGTCATGCTGGAGCAGCCGCTACCGGTCGCGGGCGCGATTATTGGATTTTCGATTACCGAGTAGATTCTAGAAAGTTGAACCAGCGCGGCCCGCCGTCCTTGCCGGGCGGCAGGGGGACGTGGCGTTCGATATAGACGCCTTCGGTGTCGGTCACGCCGTCGAAGTCCTCGAAGACCGCAGCCTTCACCTCCCGGAATGGCTCCGAGGTGACCATGGCCCAACCCCGGGGCATGATGTAGCGCGGGTTGCGACCCAGGACATAGGCGTAGTCGAACTTCTCGTGCCCGGGACCATGGTCGCGGCCCATGTCGGGCATGGTGCGGTGGGCGATGTGCAGGTCGTTGAGCCCCCACATGTCGATGGCGTACAGCCCGCTCACGTAGGGAATGATACCGGCCGAATGGATGGCCACCACGGCGTCCGACGGCGCGTTGTCGCGCAACCACTCGCCGCAGACGGTACGTCGTTCCAGATCGTAGGCGCGTTGCCGGGACCAGCGCAGGGTATCGATCAAGGTCGGCGCGGCATTGAGCGCGGTCGCCACCAACAGGATCCACACCAGGTTCACACCCGTCACTTTCTTGTTGGGTATGCCGACGCGCACCAACCGCTCCTCCACCCAGGCCGCGACCATCAACGTCCACATGGGCAACACCGGCAGCACGAATCGCCAGGTGGCCTTGAAATCGCCGCCCACAACAGCCACATAGGCGAGGTAACCGAAGGTAACGATGAACGGGACCATCAACTGGGGACGGCGACGGTCGGTGAGACGGGCCTTGAGCGCGCTGAATGCGGCGACGGTCATGACAGCCAGGACCGGATGGTGCAGCAGGAAACGTCCCACATAGCCCAGCCCGCGCAGCAGGTGGTGCAGTCCACCGCCCGTCTTGGCGTAGAAGGTGTTGGGAAACGGGTAGCCGTAATAGTCGAAACGCAGCCACCAGTAGGGCCCATAGATGACCAGGAAGACACCGACGGCGATCAGCAGGGGCCGCCATGTCGAAGTACCGCGGCGCGAGGCGACGAGCGAGCCCAGCACGATCAGGCCGAGAACACCGACACCTTCGGGGCGAGTCAGGGCCGCCAGGACCAGGATAAGGCCGACGCGTACGAAACGGCGTCTACGACGAGCCGGATGAGATGCGGCGAGGGCGTCGAGGACGGTCGTGACCGCCAGGGTCACCAGCAGGGCGAACCAGATCGTTTCGAGCCCCTGGACCGCTTCGGCGCTGAATCCCGGCGTGGCGACCAGCAGGAGTATGGCTAGGGGCCCGGTCCACTTGCCACCGGGGTAGTAGCGATGGGCCGCCCGCAACACCGCCAGGAAGAGGGCCACCGCGGACAGAATGCCCAGCAGTCGCGCCGCCGTCGCCGGATCGGCGCCCAGGCCCATGGCGATGGACAGGATCACCGTCCACAGGAAGTTGGTATAGCCTTCCACGCGCTCGCCGGGATTCCAGGTCAACCCGTGGCCGTCGAGGAGGTTGGCGGCATAACGGAAGGAAATGAAAGCGTCCTCCTGGACGCAGTCTCCCTGGATCACGATGGCGCCCGCCAACAGCAGCAGGGCCAGGAGTGTGACGATGAAGGGGGCTCTGGCTCGCAATAGACTTCCGTTTCGGGGCGAAAGATGAGTGCAGACGGGGGGCGAAAGGGCTATTATTTAGGGTCCGTGCGTATCGCCCCATGCCTAACAACAAGTCGGATAGTATGCTACGCCAACGTTTCACCATAGACAAGATGCGG
Organism: uncultured Fibrobacteraceae bacterium; assembly: GCA_964476155.1. Lineage (GTDB taxonomy): Bacteria > Krumholzibacteriota > Krumholzibacteriia > LZORAL124-64-63 > LZORAL124-64-63 > JAHIYU01. Next base: position 50,323 of record CAYYYS010000015.1, on the reverse strand, counting down.
TTAGCCGCCACGGTTATGTGCGCGGGGTACGTGATCCTGTGCGCCGCGCCCGCGCACGCCTATATCGGCCCCGGCGCCGGTTTCGCCCTGGGCGGTTCGCTGCTCTTCGGGTTGGCGGGCATCGTGGTGGCCATCGGTGCGCTGCTGCTGTGGCCCCTGCGGGCGTTCATCCGGTTCATACGCAGTCGGGGACGACTCCGCGGCGCGCGGGCCAAGCGCGTGATCGTACTGGGACTGGACGGGCTCGATCCCGGCCTGGTCAAAGAGGGGCTGCGCGAGGGGCGTCTGCCCAACTTCCGGCGTTTGCGCGAGCAGGGTGGCTTCCGTCCCCTGGCGACGACCACGCCGGCCATGTCGCCGGTGGCCTGGTCGGGCTTCGCGACCGGCGTCGATGCCGGACGGCACAATATCTTCGATTTCCTGAACCGCGATCTGCGAACCTACCTGCCGGTGCTCTCGTCGACCAGGATTAGCGCCGGTGGACGCGTGCTTCGGATGGGGCCGATCCGCATTCCCCTGGGCAAGCCCAAGATTGAGCTGTTGCGCCGCAGCAAGGCCTTCTGGCAGGTGCTGGGCGAAAACGGCGTCAAGGCGACCGTGCTGCGCGTGCCGATCACCTTCCCGCCCGAGAAGGTGGACGGCCAGATGCTGTCGGCCATGTGCGTTCCCGACCTGCGGGGCACCCAGGGTACATTCTCGTGGTACAGCGCCGATCCGGGCGATGTCGCGGTGGACGGCGCGACCGCGGGTGTGGCGCCGGTAGCCGATGAGGACACGATAGGCGGCGTGCGCAACCGACTGACCCGCGACGGTGCAACCTATAAGGGTCTGTTGGCAGGCCCTGATCATCCCGACGGCGGTCACATGAGCCTGGAGATCGTCGCCACGGTCGACGCGACGGCCAGGCACGCCACCTTCAAGGTGGACGGACAGGAATTCACCCTCGGCCCCGAAGTGAACTCCCCCTGGATCAAACTCGCCTTCAAGGGTGGGCCGGGTATTACCGCCAAGGGTATCTGCAAATTCCGCGTCACCCGCTTCGACGAGCCGTTCTCGTTCTACGTGACGCCGGTGCACCTGGACCCCGAGAGCCCGGCCATGCCCATCTCCCACCCGACGCACTACTCGATTGCCCTGGCCAAACTGCACGGCCCCTTCGCCACGCTGGGCCTGGCCGAGGACACGTGGGCGCTGAACGAGCGGGTGATCGACGAGCAGGCTTTCCTGGATCAGGCCTACGAGATCCACGCCGAGCGCGAGCGGCAGTTCTTCCACGTGCTCGACCGGCAGCGAACGGGCTCGGTATCGGTCGTCTTCGACGCCACCGACCGCATCCAGCACATGTTCTTCCGCTATCTGGACACCGACCACCCCGCCAACGCGGGCAAGGATACCGAACAGCACCGTCACGCCATCCGCGACCTGTATGATCGGGCCGACGAACTGGTGGGCAAGACCCTCGACCGTTTGCAGCCCGGCGACGTGCTCTTCGCCATCTCCGATCACGGTTTCAAACGCTTCACCCGCGGCGTGAACCTGAACACCTGGCTACGTGAAAACGGCTACCTGTACCTGCAAGGTGATCCGGCCGACGGAGCGCCCCCTCCCCTACCCGCAGGACAGACCAGGGAACCCACGGCCATCGACTGGTCGCGCACCCGCGCCTACGCCAGCGGCCTGGGCGGTTTCTACCTGAACCTGGCTGGACGCGAGCGGGAGGGCATCGTGAAACCCGGTGAGGCCGACGCCCTGCGCGAGGAACTGGCCGGCAAACTGCGCGAGCTGCGCGACCCCCAGGGCGACACGCGCTGCGTGAACCTCGTCCAGCAGGACCGTGACTGCTATCACGGCCCCTACGTGGAAAACGGGCCGGACATCGTGATCGGCTTCAAGATCGGTTGGCGAACAGGTTGGGACGCGGCGGTGGGCCGTGTGGGATCGAGCACGTTCCAGGACAACACGCGCAACTGGTCGGGCGACCATTGTGTGGATCCACGGCTTGTTCCGGGTATCTTGTTCTCGTCGGTGCCGTTCAAGGAAACCCGCCCCGCGCTGGTCGACCTGGCGCCCACCATTCTCGATCTGTTCGGCATCGCACGCCCCGCGTGGATGACCGGCCGCAGTTTCCTGTCCGACGGAGGTGCCTCGTGAACGTCCGGGCGATGATCGTCATCGCTTTGTTGCTGGTCGCCGTTTCGGCCAACGCCGCGCCGAAGGTGCTGTGCATCGGTTTTGACGGCATGGACCGCGAACTGCTCGAGCAGTTTCGCGCCAAGGGTCTCATGCCCAACTTCGACAAGTTGATCGCGGCGGGTGACTACAAACTGCTCGGCACCGCGATCCCGCCCCAATCGCCGGTGGCCTGGTCCAACTTCATCACCGGCATGAACCCCGGTGGTCACGGCATCTTCGACTTTATTCACCGCAACCCCGACACCATGCTGCCATACCTGTCCGCGGCCCAGGCCATGGCGCCGCAGCGCTGGTGGAAGGTGGGCGGCTGGAAGCTTCCCCGCGACGGCGGCGACGTACTGAACCTCCGCCAGGGTACGGCGTTCTGGGAGCCCATGGCCGAGGCGGGCGTGGACGTGACCATCTTCAAGGTACCGGCGAATTTCCCACCGGTGGACTGCGAAGCCCACTGCCTGTCCGGCATGGGGACGCCCGACATCCTGGGCACCTACGGTATCTTCAGTTATTACACGGACGATCCCCATGGGGAGTCGGAGCTGTCAGGCGGCCGCATGGAGCCGGTCACGGTATATCGTGATCGCGTCAACACCCAGCTCTACGGCCCCATAAACAGTTATCGCGAGGGCGATCCCGAGACGACCATCCCCTTCACGGCGCTGGTCGACAAGACCCGCGGCGAGGTACTCTTCGAGGTGCAGGGGACACAGTTCCTGCTGCGCGATGGCGAGTGGAGCGACTGGCTGACCCTGAGCTTCGACATCGTGCCGCTGATCAAGTCGGTGACGGGCGTGTGCCGTTTCTACCTGATGGAGACGAGCCCCGCGTTCCGGCTTTACGTAACACCCATCAACATCGACCCGGCCAACCCGGAGATGCCCATCAGCACACCCGGTTCGTACAGCAGGAATCTGGTCAAGGCCTACGGCCCCTATTACACGCAGGGGCTGCCCGATGACACGAAGGCCCTGGAAGAGGACGTCTTCAGCGACGACGATTACGTCTCGCAATCGTCCGAGGTGCTCAAGGAGCGCAACAGGCAGTTCGCGGAGGAACTGAAGCGGTTCGCGGCCCAGGATGACGGCTTCCTGTTCTTTTATTACAACAGCCCCGATCAGACCTGCCACACGTTCTGGCGTAACATGGACCACGACCATCCCATGCACGACGCCGAGGCCGCAAAACACGAGGGCCGCATCCGCGACGTCTACAAGGCCTGTGACGACGCGCTGGGCCTGGCCCTCGACACGGTCGGCCCCGAGACCCTGGTCTTGGCGATAAGCGACCACGGTTTTGCACCCTACCACCGGTCGTTCCACGCGAACCGCTGGTTGCTGGACCACGGCTACCTAACGTTGCGCGAGGGTGTCGATCCCGCCGAGGTGGAGTATCTGTCGGGCATCGACTGGCGGCGGACGCGGGCCTATGCGATCGGCATCAACGGACTGTACCTGAACCTGCGTGGACGTGAGCGGCGCGGCTCGGTGGACCCTGGCTACGAACGCGAAACCCTGCTGCAGGAGTTGGTCGAAAACCTCGAAGCTGTGATCGATCCGGTGACCGGCGAACGAGCCATCAAGTACGCATACCGCACCGACGAGGTGTACAGCGGCCCCGAAGCGATCAACGCGCCGGATATCGTGTTCGGGTATTATTCGAGCTACCGCGGCTCGAACGAATGCGCCCTGGGTGAAGTCCCCGAGCACGTGTTCAGCGACAATATGATGAAGTGGAGCGGCGACCACTGCATGGCCGCCGACGAGGTGCCCGGCGTGATCATCTGCAACCGCAAGATCGACAAGGCCGATCCGCAACTGCTCGACCTGGCGCCCACGTTCCTGAAACTGTTCGGCCTGGACCCCCTGCCCGAGATGGTGGGGTCGCCGATATTCGAAGGAGAATGAGATGTTCGGCCCCAAGGTAAAGATCGACAAGGACGTCTGGGATAAGATCAACAAGTACGCCGGGATCGCCGGCTACGCGTCGCCCGAGGAGTTCGTCAGGCACGTCATCGAGCGCGAGCTTGCCAAATTCGAGGAAGGCGGCGACTCGGAGGACGAGATCCGCAAGCGCATGCAGGGCCTCGGGTACATTTCCTAAGGATGTGACGTGAACGCGTTGGCACGTGGCATAACCGAGTTCTTCGACCTGTTCTTCCGCCCCTTCGGGTCGGCGGGATGGCCGGCGTTGATTGTAATATCCGCGTTGAGCGGCGTGCTGCTGCTGTGGTTGTTCAAGATCACGACCAACCAGAAGGCGCTGAGCGAGCGGCGGCGTATTTTGACGGGGCATTTGTATGAACTCGGCTTGTATCAGGACGACCTCAAGAGCATGGCCAGGATCCAGCTTGATCTGCTCAAAGCCAACCTGAAGTATGTTTCGACCTCTTTGCCGGCTTTGCTGGTATTGTTGCCGGTGGTGTTGGTGATCGTGGTGCAGCTCGACGCGCGGTATCAACGGCGGGGATTGCAGACGGGCGAGACGGCGCTGGTTTCGGCGACGGTAGCCGAGGGGCACGACACCGTGCCGCCTCTGCTGGCGCTGGAGCCGGGGCGGGATCTGGTCGTGGAGGCCGGACCGCTGGTGGATCGGGTCGAGGGTGTGGTCTGGTGGCGGGTGCGCGCGGAATCGGATTCGACGAATGTCCTGAATATTACAGACGGGACGACAAGCTGGCCAAAGTTCCTGCACCCGGTGTCCGCCGGGGGCCGGTTGGCGCAGACGCGGGAACAGAGCGGGTGGCACCACCTGTGCCTGAATCCCACCGAGATCGCATTGCCTGACGAGGCGCCCTTGGCAGCGATTACCGTGGCATTACCCCGGCAGGATGCGGACTGGGCCGGATTGCCGACGTGGTTGTGGGGATTCTTCGGAATATCGGTGATCGGCGGATTACTGGTGAAGAAATTATTACGAGTCGAGATATAGTCCGTTCATTACCGGCAACTCACCGACGCGGCGGCCAGCCCCCTCGCCTCAACATGGCAATATAGAGAGTTTCGACCTTCCGCCTGGCCCAGGGAGTCTTCCGCAGGAATTTCAGGCTGGACTTGATCGACGGATCGCTCGTGAAACAGCGGATATCGATTCGCTGGCCCAGTTCTTCCCAACCGTAGTCTTCCACCAGGCTGGTGAGAATCTGTTCGAGGGTCTTTCCGTGCAAGGGGTCGGGCATGGACTCTATTCCACTTCTCGAGGATACTCGGTTCTTCCACTGACGATGCAGTGTACATGACAACCTCCCACGAGGGAAACGCCGTGTCGCTGCTTCTTGCAGACGGGACTGCGTCCCACTAGACTGGCGATCTCATGACCTACGACCTCATCATCATCGGCGCCGGCGCAGCCGGCCTCATGGCCGCGGCCGAAGCCGGACGCCTGGGACTGAACACCCTCGTCTGCGAAGGCCAGAATACGCCGGCCCGCAAGCTGCTCATCTGCGGCGGCGGGCGGTGCAACGCGACCAACGCCCACGTCACCGAGAAAGACTTCAACGCCGGCTGCCGACACACCGTGCGACATGTGCTGCGGGAGTGGTTGACGCAGGACACGCTCGATTTCTTCGCCCACTGGGGTGCACCGCTTGCCCTGGAAAAGGATGGGCAGTATTTCTCGGCTGACGACCAGGCGCAGACGGTCTTGGACGCCTTGTTGAAGGCGGTTCGAGCGGGCGGCGCAGCATTAAAATGTGGAGCCCATGTCCGCTGCGTAAGACACGACGGAACAAACTTCGCAGTCGCGTTCGCGGAGGACACCCTATCCGCAAAGGCCGTGCTCGTTACAACCGGCGGCTTGTCCTACCCCACCCTGGGGAGCGACGGTGCGGGTTATCACATCGCCGAGCAGTTCGGTCATCAACTGATTTCCACGCGACCCGCCCTGGCGCCGATCATCGCCTCGGACACCTCCTTCAAGCCGTTGGCAGGCATCGCGGCCGAGGTCCGTTTGACGCTCTGGTCCCAGGGACGAAAAACCGTCACCGTTGAAGGACCAATGCTCTTCACCCATCGGGGATTCAGTGGCCCGGCGGCGCTGGAGATGTCCCTGGCCTGGTCCGACGCCCACACCGCGAACGGTGAAGTCCGCGCGGATTTCTTCCCGGCGCTGCCGGGCGACGATATCGCGCCGATCCTCGCCGGGGCCGGACAGCGAACGCTCAAGAACACCATCAGGGAGCATATGCCCGAGAGGTTGGTCGATGTCCTGCTGGAACGGGCCGGCGTGGAGGGAGCGATCCGTCCGGGCAAAGAAGGGTTGAGCAAGGTGGAGCGCCAGGCGCTGACCCAAGCACTCCGAGCCCTGTCGTTGCCGATCCGGGAGTCCGGTGGCTACGCAAAAGCCGAGGTGACCGCCGGCGGGGTGGATCTCAAGAGCGTCAAGGGGTCCTCGCTGGAGTCGCGGCTGCAAGACGGGTTGTTCTTCGCCGGCGAAGTGCTGGATGTGGATGGGCGTATCGGGGGCTTCAATCTGCAATGGGCTTGGGCTTCGGGAGTGGCTGCGGCCAGGGGGATCGCGAAGCGACTGCTTTGATGGTTGGACTGACCATGACTTTGGCGGGGTTCTCATTGCTACTGATCCTTCAAAAGTCTACACGTGTACACTTTGAATAACCCCATTCAGCGCCAATAGACTTTACACGTGTAAACTGCATCAGCTCGCGTCGCTACGGACCATGCGGTTGGTCTCGTCGCGCTAGTCGCCGGCCAGCCATCCCGTTTGAGGTCATCCAGCGGCCGTGTTATCTTCTCCGCGAATCGATAAAAGCCCATTCCAACCCGATGGTGCCCCCCATGAACGTTAGCGTCCGGAAAACGACCATCCTGGTCACCTGCCTGTTTCTCCTGTCGGGCTTCAGCGGCCTGGTCTACGAGCTGGTCTGGATTCGTCTGCTGAGTCACCTGCTGGGCGGCACCACGTTCGCCATCAGTACGGTTCTGGCGGCCTTCATGGGAGGCTTGGCCCTGGGCAGTTTCTATTTCGGCCGGCGGATCGATGCGAACCCGCAACCGCTCCGGCTGTACGCCTGGCTGGAACTGGGCATCGTGGTCGGCGGCGGCCTGGTGCCAGTACTGATCCACCTGCTGCAGCCGCTCTACGTGGCGGCGGCCCACACGCTGCCCGGCCCGGCCCTGGGCCTGCTGCGGGTCCTGGTGGCCATGCTGTTGATCCTGCCGCCGACGATCCTGATGGGCGGTACGCTACCCGTCCTGAGCCGCTTCATCGTGCGACGGGCCGATCGCCTGGGCCGTGGGCTGGGGATGCTCTACGCCGTCAACACCCTGGGTGCGGTGCTGGGCGCTTTCCTGTCGGGCTTCGTGCTGATCCCGGCCTTCGGCCTGATCGGCAGCACCGGCATCGCCATGGCGGGCAACCTGGTGGCCGGACTGGGCGCGTTGTTGCTTTGGAAATTCACGGGACATGCGGTGAGCGCCGAGCCCACCCCGACCATCGAACCGACGTCAAACGGCCGCGCGGCCTCCCCCGAGCTGAACCTGCGCCTGCTGACCGGGATCTTCGCCCTGAGCGGTTTCGTCGCCCTGGGTTTCGAGCTCTACTGGAGTCGGGCGCTGCATCATTTCCTGGGCAACTCCACCTTCGCTTTCAGCGCCATGCTGACCACTTTTCTCTGTGGCCTGGCCGGTGGCGGCTGGCTGGGCGGACGTCTGGCCGACCGGGTGTCCTCACCGGCCCAACTGCTGGGCCGGTTGCAGGCGGGCGTGGCCTTGTCGGCAGCCGCGACAGTGCCCCTGATCTGGAACTGGCTACCCGGTCTGGAGGACACGGCCTTTTTCTCCGGACGGCACCTGGGCTGGTCGACCTACCTGGGCCGTCGTTTCCTGGCCTGCTTCGTCGTGATGCTCGTGCCCACCTTCCTGTCGGGCATGACCTTCCCCCTGGTCAACCGCATCGGCATCGCCGGTTTGAATGCCCTGGGCCGCGACGTCGGACGCTTCTACTTCGCCAACACGGCCGGTGCCATTGCCGGGTCGCTCGTCGCCGGCTTCGTGTTGCTGCCCCTGCTGGGCGCGCGCAACGCCCTGCTGGCCACGGCCGTGTTGAGCGCCGTGCTGGCGGTGGTCGTGCTGACCGCCAACACGCGGCGGCGCAAACACGATTCCCTGCCGGCCCTGATCGTCCTTGCCTTGCTGTTAGCCACGGCGATCCCGCTGTCGCGTCAGGCGCGGCCCCTGCTGAGCGACACCCAGGACCCCGTCGACGTGGTGCTCTTCGACCGGGAGGATCCGACCGCCCACACACGGGTCTATCACAAACCCAACGGCGAGATGCACATGAGCGTCGACGGTCATCACATCGGCGGCACCGAACCAACCATCACCCGCAAGGAAAAGATCCTGGCCCACCTGCCGATGGCCCTGGTCCCCGAAGCGCGCAACACCCTGTCGGTGGGCCTGGGCAGCGGCGTGACCCTGGGTACCCTGGCCCTCTACGACGAGATCCGGCGCCTGGTCTGTGTCGAGATCGTACCGGGCGTGATCGCCGGCGCCTCGCGCTTCCGGAACCACAACAACAACGTCATGAACGATCCGCGAGTCGAGATGGTTCAGGGTGACGGGATCCAGTACCTGCTGACGGCCACCGGAACCTTCGACGTCATCAGCAGCGATTCGAAACTGAACCCGGCGTACGCGGGCAATTCGGCCATCCTCTCGCGCGACTACTACGAGCTGTGCGCCGAGCGCCTCACGCCACGGGGCGTGATGGTGCAGTGGCTGGCCATCCACTTTCCGCAGGTGGAGATGCGCACGGTCTATCGCAGCTTTGTCCAGGCCTTCCCCCACGTGGAACTCTTCTGGATCGATCCCAATAATGTCGTCCTCGTCGGCGCCCTGCAGCCGCTCATACTGGACTTCGACCGCGCCCGCAGTCTGCATGACGAGGAGGACGTGCTGGCCGATCTGCAGCAGCAGATGCTCGACGATCCCTATGTCCTGGCCGGCAACCGCGTCGCCGGACGCGAGCGCCTGCTGGGCTTCCTCGGCAAAGGCACCGTCAACACCTGGCTGCGGCCCGTGCTGGAATTCAGCGTGGTCCGTCAGTTCCTGCTGAAGGCCAGCCTGATCCACGAGAACGACAACTACCGCCTGCTGGACGGGCTCTGGGACGAGACGGGACTGGCCGTCACGGGCGACCACGATCCGCAGATACTGGACCGGTTCAATCGCTCCAGCCGGCAGTTGCTGCTGGGCTACGGGGCCGGCGGCGGCTCGAACAGCAAGACCGGGGGCCAGGCCGCGCTGAGCGAGGGGCTGGAGATCAACCCTGACGACCGCCGTCTGTCGATGCTGCTGGACATGTTCCAGGCCGATCAGCGTCGGGACTCGAGTGTCCGCACGGAAGACCTGTCCGACCCGACAGTCCTGCAGAACCGGGCCTTGCGGGCCCTTGACGCACAACGCCCCGCCGAGGCCCTGGCCGCCGTCGAGCGGGCCCTGGAATCGAGGCCCGACGACGCCGAGTTGCATTACACGCGTCTGCTGGCCCTGCGGCGCCTGCAACGCTGGGACGAAGCCGAGGCCGCCGGCCGCGACTATGTCGAGGCGCACAGCCAGGATCCCCGCGGCCCCTCCCTGCTCGGTATCATCCTCGGTGAGACGGGCCGCTATGAAGAAGCCTTGATATGGCATCGCCGCTCGGTGGATCAGGATCCCCACTCGGCCAAGTACCTGAACAACCTGGCCATCACCGAGTCACGCCTGGAGCACTGGCCCGAAGCGGCGGCCGCTTTCGCCCGCGTGGCTGAACTGGAGCCTGCCCTGCCCGGCGCCGCCTTCTACGCCTCGGCTTGTTACAGCATGGCCGAACAGACGGGTGAGGCGGCGCGGTGGATGGCGTTTTGTTTGGAGCATGGGTTGGGGGAAGCTGAGCAGTTTATTGAGTATGATTATTTTATCAATTTACGGGAGTCGGGGGATTGGGATGAAGAGGATGTGAGGCGAGCCTTGGAGAACGGATCAAGATAGTCGAGGACTCCCTGACACTAATCGTTGGAAACTTCTGGTTAAGTGTAGCCACAATCTTGCCGCCAACCCCTGGAGACTCCCGTGAAGCATCTCATCGTCCTGGCTCTCCTGCTCCTGGCCTCGATCGCCATGGCCGACGCCCCTCCCCTGGTGCTGCCCGGCGCGGAGCACATCGTCGCCATAGGTGACCTGCACGGTGATATGGACGCAACCCGCCGCGCCTTGCGGTTGGCCGGGGCCATCGACGAGCAGGACCGGTGGATCGGCGGCGAGCTGGTCGTGATGCAGACCGGCGACCAGTTGGACCGTGGAGATGATGAGCGCGCGATCCTGCATCTACTTGAGCGTCTTCAGGCCGAAGCCGCCGCGACCGGCGGCGCCGTGGTCGTTCTGAACGGCAATCACGAGCTGATGAACGTCAAGGGGCGGCTGTCCTACGTCACCAACGGGGGACTCACCGACTTCGCCGAGTTCGCTCCCACACACATCGACCTGGCCGATGCGCCGATGCTGGAAGTCGAGCCCGGGAAACGAGGGCGTCTTGCCGCCTTCCGTCCCGGTGGGCCATACGCGCTGATGCTGGCCGAGCACAACGTGATCCAGATCGTCGGCGAAAACCTCTTCGTACACGGCGGCGTGGTCACACGGCACCTGGAGTACGGACTCGAGACCATCAACACACAGGTCAGCGACTGGATGCGGGGCGAGCGGCCCCGGATTGACTGGATGCACAAGAGCGTGAGTCCCACCTGGTGCCGGATCTACTCAGTGGCCGAGAACGACTCGGCAAGGGCCGAGCTGGCGCACGTGCTCGAAACTCTCGGCGTGAAACGCATGATCATTGGGCACACCATCAAGGAAGGCGGCATCACCCCCCAGTATGAAGGGCGCGTGTGGTGCGTGGACGTCGGCCTGGGCGAGCCCTACGGCGGACCGGTGGAAGTCCTGCAGATCAAGGGTGACGAGGTCACCGTGCTGCGCGAGCCGTGGACGGTGCGGGCGCAGGTCGATACGATCGGATTCGCAACGCGCGTCGAGGACATACAGGCCGTAGTGCGGACCGCCATGACGGTGGAGGGACTAGACGACGCCCCCGACGGCCCGGCCTGGACCGCCGCCATCCTCCCCCACGACGACCACCTCTACACCGGCCGCACAGTTGTCCACGCCTTGGACGGGCTGCAGGCCAAGCGCTGGATCATCCTCGGCGTGTGTCACGCCTGCCGCCGCGAAGGTGTGCGCGATCAACTGATCTTTGAAGATGCCGACGCCTGGCAAATCGGTGGCGAAACCATCCGCGCGGCGACCTTGCTGCGTCACAGTCTACGCCGGCAACTCGGCGACTACGCCGTGATCGACGATGACCGCCACGCCGCCGAGCATTCCATCGAAGCGTTGGTACCGTGGCTGCGACAGGCCAGGCCCGACGCGCAGTTCGTGCCCGTGCTGGTACCCGGGATGTCGCGAGAGCGGATGGCGGAGGTGGCCACGGCGTTCGGGCAGGCGCTGGCGGACATTTGTGATGACGCGCGGTTGGTGCCCGGCGTGGATATCGGGCTGTTGATCTCGGCCGATGCGGTGCATTACGGGTGCGAGGGGTGGGGGGATCGGCATTACGATCCTTATGGGTGTGATGAGGCGGGACATGCTGCGGGGGTGGCGCGGGATGTGGAGATTTGCGTCGAGAATCTGAGCGGCGAGGTTACACCTGAATCGGCCTGGGGGTTTGCGGATGCGGTTTGGGATGAGAGTGATCCCGGGTATCCTTACAAGATTACGTGGTGTGGGGTTTATTCGATTCCGTTTGGGTTGCTAACTATGGATGCTTGGATGGATGCGGGTGGGTTGGCGCCGTTGGTTGGGACGTTGTTGCGGTATGGGGATAGTGTTGGGGATGGGCGGGTTGAGGTGGATGGGACGGGGTTGGGGGTTACTGCGGATAATACGGTGCGGCATTGGGTTGGGTATCCGGCCCTAGGGTATCGGTGGAGTGGTGATGTAGGTTTACGATGAAGTGCTTTGTTAGCTCCCCAAGGTGAGGCTCTCACCTACTGATCCCTCAAAAGTCTACACGTGTACACTTTGAAAGACCACGTTCAGCGTCAATAGACTTTAAACGTGTAAATCCATCAGCCTGCTAGTGTTCTGTCAAACAGCTCAGCGGGAGCGTTGCCAATCGCCGTCCGCGATGTAGTCTTCGAGTTCCTGCAGCAGGGTTTTCAACTCGCAGCGCATCAGGATCATGTCCTGCGTGCGACCCTTGCGGTCCTTTACGTAATCGGGCAGCACGACCTCCCTGTGGAAGCCGAGGCGGCGGAAGATGCTGCGCGCGGCCATCTGGGGCCGCATCATCCTGACGACGATCTCCTCGACCCGCTCGCTCACGGCCAGCAGGTATAGCTCCCGCGCCAAGAGCACGCCCAGACCCTGCCGTTGGTGGGGCCGCGCCACGAACAGGCGCACCTCGCCCACGTGCTCCTTCCAGCCGAGTCTCTCCAGTTCGAGCACGCCGTAAGCGGCGACGATCTCGTCGATCAGGGCCACCAGGCGGAAGGCCCGGCCGTCAGCGGAGTCCCGGATGCGCGCCTCTATCTGTTCGCGCTCCGTTACATCCAGTCGCAGGAAGACCCGATCCTCCTCGGGCATCGCCAGGAAGAAGTCGTGTAGAATATCCAGATCGGGTTCGGCCAAGGGACGAATGTGGGCTTGTGTCCCGTTCTTGAGATCGACTTCGTTTTTCACGGCATCTCTCCCTTGTCTCATGAGCACCAGGAAAGCCGGCTCAATTTACACCGTGTAAATCCATCTCCCCCGCACTTCAAATCGACACAGATAACTATCCGATATATCGATGAAACTCTACCATACCTGAGTAAGCCCAGTCAATTACACTGACTTGTTCACCCCGACCCATCACTCACACCGCAAAGCCTCAATAGGATCCATCTTAGCCGCCCGATTGGCGGGATAAAGCCCAAACCCAATCCCAATCCCCGCCGAAAACGCCACAGCCCCCAGCGCCACCAACGGATTAAACCCAAACGGAAACGCCAAAACCTTGGTCCCCCCCCAAGCCATCAAATACCCTAGCGCAGTCCCGACCACCCCACCAATCCCCGTCAAAGTCGCCGACTCCACCAGGATCTGCCGCAAAACATCCTGCCGCCGCGCCCCCACCGCCATGCGCACGCCGATCTCCTTGGTCCGCTCGGTCACCGAGATCAGCATGATGTTCATCACACCGATCCCCCCGACCATCAGCCCGATCGAGGACATCACCACCAGCACCAGCGCCACCGCCTGGGTCACCTTGTCGACCAGTTCGCCGTAGGTCTCCGACGCCACCACCTCGAAGTCGTTCTCCTCCCCCGGTCCCAGGGCACGCACGCGGCGCAGGGCGCCGGTCACGTCGGTCGCTACCTCGTCGCTGTCGTAGCCGTCGGCCACGGTCACCGCCACGGTGCGGTCGTCGCGGTTCTTGTTCGAGAAATCCTTCTCGTAGGAAGACCAGGGGATAACGACCCAGCCGTCGCCAATCGCGCCAAAGATGTGGCGGCTGCTTTCCATGGTGCCGACGATCTGGTAGTCGATACCGAATATGCGCAGACGCTGGCCGATCGGGTCGGTATTGGGGAACAGGGTCTCGGCTGGGCTGGAGCCGAGCACACAGACGCGTCGTCGCGCGTTCTGCTCCTGGTAGGTGAAGAAGCGACCTTCGCCGAGCATGTACGAGTACAGGTTATGAAAGTCGGCCGAGGCGCCGAAGACCTGCACCAGGTTGGTGCGTTCCTTGCCGTGGGTGAGCACCGTGGAGCGGCCGCTGGAGATCATGTAGTCCACGCCGTCCACGCCCTCGACCTGGGCCAGGGCATCGATAACCTCAGGCATGAGCTGGGGGCGGCGCATTTTGGCTTCGACATCCTCGCCGCCGAGGCCGTGGTAGCGCGCGATGTACAAATACGGCTTGGCGGACGACACGATGTCGCTGCGGATTCGGCCGCTCAAGCCGGTGACGATCGTGAACATGGCCAGCAATGTCGCCACACCGATCGACACACCCAGAATCAACAGGAAGCTGCGCAGTTTGTGGCCGCGGATGGTCGCGAAGGCCTGGGCGAACCCCTCGCTGGCGTGCATATGGCTATTCACGGCGTAAAGCCTCCACGGGATCGAGGCCGGCGGCCTTCCACGCGGGATAGGTGCCGAAGGTCAGGCCGATCACGAATGTTACTACCAGGCCCAGCATCACCGACCACCAGGCGAAGGCAAACGGCAGCGGGGTGACCGCCGTGATCAACAGCGCAAGCCCAAGTCCCAGGCTGATGCCCAGCACACCTCCGGTTACAGAGAGCGTGATCGACTCCACCAGGAACTGCCACAATATCGCCAGACGCCGCGCGCCGACGGCCTTGCGGATACCGATCTCGCGGGTCCGTTCGGTGACCGCCACCAGCATGATGTTCATCAACACGATGCCGCCGATCACCAGGCTGATGCCCACCAACGGCACCAGGGCGCTGTAGATGGCGCTGGAAATACCCGACCACATCGAGAGCAACGCTTCCATGGTAACAATGCCGAAATCGTCGTCCTCGGACGGCCGCAATTTGTGGCGCAAGCGCATGTAATGTTGGGCTTCGTCCTGCGCCATCTCCATGTCGGTCAGATCAGCCACGGCGACCTTGATGTCGACCGATTCGCGCGAGCCGAAGAGCTTCATGTACGCGGTGATCGGAATCACCGCGAAGCGGTTGCGGCTGCTGCCGAGCATGGTGCCCTTGTCCTCAACCACGCCGGCCACCCGGAAGTGGCGCCGGCCGATCTTGACGGTTTGCCCGGAGGGGTCGTCGAGGTTCGGGAACAGGTCGTGCGCAATCTCCCAGCCGAGCACCACGATCTGTCGGCTGGCAGCCACGTCCTGACGCATCAGGTGCCGGCCGGCGTGCAGGGGCAGATCCTCGAGCAGGGCGTAGTCGGCGGTCTTGCCACGCACCGTGACCCCGCGCGAATGGCGGCTGCCGGCACGCAAGTCCGCGCCCCGATCCAGCGAGGCGCCCACGCTGGACGCATAGGTCATGCGTTCGCTCAGATAGTCGCGATCGTCCAGGGTCAGCTTGGGGTTCTCCAGGGATTCCAGGAAGGCATCCATGTTGGTCAGGATGTCGTAGAAGTTCACGCGCGAAATGGTGAACACGTTGGAGCCCTCGTCGAGCACCTTGTGGCGGGCGTAAATATCGACGCCGTTGATCAGCGAGACCACGGCGATCACGCTCATCGTGCCGACGATATTACCCAGCAGGGTGAGCAGCGTGCGCAGCTTGTGGGTCCAGAGACTGCCCAGGGCTATGCGTACGCCTTCCCAGAGGTTCATCAGTCGCGGTCCCGGCGGCTCTTCTTGGACTCCTTGACCGCGTCGCCGTGCTGGAGGTCGCGCAGATCGCGGAACGGGCCGGTGACGATCTTCCAGCCCTCGTCGGGGCCGCTGAGGATCTCGAAGTCGTCCTCGCCGGTAATACCCAGCTCAACTTGTACGAAGTCGACCGTGCCGTCGGTCACCACGAAGATCCCCTCGACCTCCTCGCGTTCGATGGTGTCGCGCTTGGCGGAACGGGCCCGGCCGCGCTTGGCGGCTTTCTCGCGGGGGGGCCAGTCACGCATCACGACCGCGCCGATGGGTACGGCGATGGCATCTTCGGCCTCGTCCACGACGATCTCGGCTTCGGCCGACAGGCCCGGCCGCACGCCGTCGATCCGATCGTTCAGCGTGACGGTGACCTTGAAGTCGACCGCCTGCTGGCTCTGGCCGGTGCTGGTGTAGATGGGGCTGTTGCCGATCTCGGTCACCACGCCGGCGAAGGTCGTGTCGGGGAAGGCGTCGATCTCCACCCTGGATTCCTGGCCCAGCACGATGCGCACGATCTCGGTCTCATCGACGTTGACCTCGGCCTCCATGGTCGTCAGTTCGGAGATGACCAGCAGCACCGTACCCGGGTTGTTCAGGGTGCCCATGATGGCGTTCTCGCCCTGCTCCACGTTGAGCCGCGTTACGACGCCGGCCATGGGCGCGGTGATGGTGACCTTCTCCAGATCGTACTCGGCCTTGTCCAGATTGGCCTCGGCCTGCAGAAAGCGGGCGCGGGACGCGGACACACGGGCCTCGTCCACGCGCAGATTGGTCTCGGCGGTGTCGATCTGCTCGGAAGTGGCCAGGTCGCCCAGGCCGCGCACGCGTTCGAGATCGTTGCGGGTCTTGTTGCGGGTGGCCTCGACCACCTGGAGGTCGGCGCGCGCGGTGCGCACGGCGGCCTCGTAACCGCGGACCATGGTCTCGTACTCGGTGGGGTCGATCTCAAGCAGGAACTGGTCCTCGTCTACCCGATCACCCTCTTCCACGGCCAGTCTCGTGACCTTGCCGATGGTGTTGGCGCTCACATCCACCTTTTTCTTGGGCGTGAGCGTGCCCGAGGCGGTGACGGTCTCGACCAGATCCTTGCGCTCGATCTCCGCCATCTCCACGTCGACCGTCTTGGTGTTGGACTTGAGCAGGTTGGCGGCAATAAGCGCCACGACGACGACCACGATCGCGATGATGATCCACTTCTTCACGTCAATCCCCCGCAGGTCAGATGAACAGACGGCCGATGCCGAACATGACGAGGCTCGTCAGCAACCAAGTCGCTACGACGACCACGGTCGCCTTGTTGCGAGCGAAACCGTGTACGCTCTCGAAACCGAGCACGAGGACCACGACACTCCAGATGGTGATGATGTCGAAGAACGACAGGATGCCGAACAGCGGGTCCAGCACGCCGCGTTCCGAAACAAGGACGGCCGGCCCCAACGTGACGCCCATCACCGTCTGCTTGGCGATCACCAGCGGCCACTTGATCAGCGAACCGTAGCCGAGCGATATGACGCTCGACCACATCACTGCGCCCATCACCTGTTTGAAGGTGCCCTGCCCGCCGGCCAGCTTGCCGAAGAGCATGTAGACGAGGCCCATGATGAACGCCATGGCCACGCCGCCGAAACCGCCCTGGATGCCATGCATCACGCGGTCCTTCATGGTGACGTTCAGGTATTGATCGTACATCTCGTCGATCTGCTGGGGCTCCATCATCCGGCCGAAGCGGGTGTCCTGCATGAGATCGATCTGTTCGGGTCCCGAGATGTGCACGGTGGCGCCGGAAAAGACACCCATCATGATCACGATACCGAGCACCGCCACCAGGATGCGCGGGTTCTCGCGCACGGCTTCCATGGTCGCGGACGGGTTGACGATGATCGTCCAGAAGCGGGACAGTATCGAATCGTTCATTGCTCTCCTCCGGGAGTAGGCTTGTTGTCCAGGCCCAAGGCATCGAGACGTTTTCTGAGACTGCGGCCCGTGGCGGCGAAGTCCGAGTCGGCTTCCTGCGCGGCGAGGCGCTTGACCGGCGGATTGTCGCTCGCGGCGTCGGCCAGGAACTCGGCGGCGAAATCGCCGCTCTCTATCTCGTTCAGGATATCCCCCATGCGATCACGAAGCCCATCGTCCACCAGCCGGGGGCCTCGCGTCAAGCCACCGTATGCGGCCGTGGGGCTGATCATGCTCCGCATGCCGTCCAGGCCGTGGCGATGGAGCAGGTCGGCGATGAGTTTCACCTCGTGGACACATTCGAAGTAGGCGTTGTCCTTGCTATAGCCGCGCGACACCAATGTATCGAAGGCGGCGCGGACCAGTTCGATCAGCCCCCCGCATAGCACCACCTGTTCGCCAAACTGGTCGGCGATGCATTCCTCGCGGAAAGTAGTGCGAAAACCGCCGCCCCGCAGACAGCCGATGGCCTTGGCGTAAGCCGCGGCCAGGTCCCAGACACCGTCGGGCGACGAATCCGTGACCGCGAGCATGCCGGGCAGACCGCCGCCCTTGGCGAAGGCTTCGCGCAGCATGTCCCCTTGCCCCTTGGGGGCCACCAGGAAGCAGGCCGTCCCGGCGGGCGGATCGATCTGGTCGAAAGCGATGGCGAAGCCGTGCGAAAAACCCAGAGCCGCGTCGGGTTTGAGGCACTCAGCCAGCCAGTTTCGCCAGGCCGGTCCCTGGACCTCGTCCGGGAGCAGGACCATGACCACGTCAGCCAGTCCCGCGGCCTCTTGGAGAGGGACGGGCGCGAACCCGTCGGCGATGGCTCGGGCGTGGCCGCGGCCATCCGGGCGAGCCCCCACTGTCACGGCAATCCCGCTGTCGCGCAGATTCAGGGCCTGGGCCCGCCCCTGGTTGCCATAGCCCAGAATCGCAACGGAGCGACCGTCCAAAGGGGCGAGCGTAACCTCGCTCTCCTCATAGACGTCCGGGGCTTGTCCGGTCTTGTTCAACGACTCCATGTTCACCTCTCCGGTCGACGATTCCCGGCGACCTCTACGGTCCCGACAATATGGGGGTTGCACAATCTTGACAAGATATGCGTCCCTCGCTAGATTGAGAGCCCTCCTGGGAGCCCCTGGGCGGAACAACGCAATACCCATGGTGGCGGCTTAGCTCAGTTGGTTAGAGCATCGGAATCATAATCCGAGTGTCCGGGGTTCGAATCCCTGAGCCGCTACCATTTTTTTGCCCGACGTTGTCCGATACCCAACGAAACCATGCCCACGGAAACCACATTCCTCACCAAGATCACAGCGGAGCTGGACCAGCTCTTGACGATGGTGGATTCCGCTCACGACGGCCTGCTCGTGGCCCTGTCGGGCGGGGCCGATTCCGTGGCCTTGCTGCGGGTGGCCGTAACCCGGCGCGACGAAAGTGGCGGCTGCGTGGAAGCCGCCCACGTCAACCACGGCCTGCGCGGCACCGCATCCGACGCCGACGAGGCCTTCTGTGTCGAGCTTTGCGAACGTCTGGGCGTAAAGCTCCACATACGCAAAGCCGAGCCTCACGAAACCACAGGTAATCTGGAAGAGGCCGCCCGCAATCTGCGCCGCGCGTTTTTCGCAGAGCTTTTGGACTCGCGTCCACGCTTGGCCGCCTGGGCCACCGGCCACCACCGCGACGACCAGCTCGAAACCCTGATCATGCGCTTCTTCCGCGGCACCGGCGCCGAGGGTCTGCACGGCATCCGACCGGTCGATGGCCGCACGATCCATCCCCTGCTGTGCTCCGACCGGGCGGAGATCACATCCTATCTGCGCGAGATCGGCCAGGACTGGCGTGAGGACCCGACCAACATCGACGGCTCCAACACCCGCGGCCGCGTCCGCTGCGAACTGCTGCCGCTGGCCCGTGAGATCTTCGGCGCGGCCGCCGACTCGGCGCCGCTGCGACTGTCCGAGCTGCTCACCGCCGACGCCGCCGTGCTCGAAGCCACCGCGCGCGTGCTGATGGAGGACATGACGACCGGCGACGACTCGTCCCTGACGGTGTCGGACCTGGTGGACATGCCGCAACCCTTGGCATCGAGAATCGTAAGACTCCATCTGCGTGACCGTTACGGCCTCAGCACCGATCTGGTCCGCGCCCACGTGGACCGTCTGCTCGACTGGCTGCCCGAGAGCCGCTCCGGCGCCGAGATCGACCTGGTGGGCGGCTGGCGGGCGCGCCGCGACTTCGAGCGACTCGTTTTCATGTCGCCAAACGTGGATCCGGGTATGGCCCCGAACACGGACTTTCGTATCTTGGTGAGGCCGGCCGACGCCAAGGAAACAAAGACGCCGGAACCGGAACAGGGACACGAGGTTCCACCGTCCGGCGAATGGCGGCTGACCCTGCCCGCCGACGCCCTTCACGGCGAACCCCGGCTACGGCCCTGGGTCGCCGGCGATCGGCTCGTCCCCTTCGGGATGGACGGACGCAAGAAGATCAGCGACATTCTGCGCGAGTCGCGCGTGCCGTCCGCAAAGCGGGCCGAGGTTCTGCTGGTCGAGGACGACGAGGGTCCACTGTGGCTGGTGGGATTGATTCGCGCCGAACGCACCCGACTGTTGCCGTCCACGACGACGGCCGTTACACTGCTGGTCCGTAGGGAGAGCCGCCAGCGCTGATTTCATATTCAACGGGAGTATCATGGCCAACGACAGAAGAAAACCACCCTTAAAGGGCCCCGGTAACGGGCGACGCCCCGCCATGCCCGGGCGCACGGTTGGTTTCTGGATGCTGCTGCTCTTGCTGGTGTTCCTGGCCTTCCAAATGATGTCCATCGACCGGGAGCAGATCTACACCATCGGCTGGAGCGCCTTCAAGGAGCAGGTCGAAGCCGGCAACATCCGTTCGCTCACCAAGACCGAGTCCACCGTCCAAGGTGAACTGGTCGAGCGGGCGATGATTATGCTGGAGAACGGCACCGCGCCCGAAGTGCAGCGCTTCGAGATCGTACTCCTGTCCGAAGACCCCGACTTCGCCGAGTGGGTGCGCGAAAACAACCCCGACGCCTTCATCAAGGGCGATACGGCCAAGACAAGCTGGCTGTCGGTGATCGTCACCTACTACCTGCCGTTCCTGCTGATCCTGGTGCTGTGGCTCTTCTTCATCCGCCAGATGCAGGGAGGCAGCAATAAGGCCTTCAGCTTCGGCAAGTCGAAAGCCAAGCTCGTCAACATGGACAAGCCGACCGTCACCTTCCAGGACGTGGCCGGCTGCGACGAGGCCAAGGTGGAGCTCGAGGAGATCATCGAGTTCCTGCGTCATCCCAAAAAATTCCAGCGCCTCGGCGGACGCATCCCCAAGGGTGCCCTGCTGGTGGGCTCCCCGGGCACGGGCAAGACCCTGTTGGCCCGCGCCGTGGCCGGCGAGGCCGAAGTCCCCTTCTTCAGCATGAGCGGATCCGACTTCGTGGAAATGTTCGTGGGTGTAGGCGCCTCGCGTGTGCGCGACCTCTTCGAGCAGGGCATGAAGAACGCGCCGTGCATCATCTTCATCGACGAGATCGACGCGGTCGGCCGCCATCGCGGCGCCGGTCTGGGCGTCGGTCACGACGAACGCGAACAGACCCTGAACCAGCTCCTGGTGGAGATGGACGGTTTCGAATCCAACGACGGCGTGATCCTGATCGCAGCGACCAACCGTCCCGACGTGCTGGATCCGGCCCTGTTGCGGCCGGGACGCTTCGACCGCCAGATCGTGGTCGACATGCCCGACCTGAACGGTCGCGAGGCCATTCTCAAGGTCCACATGAAGAAGATCCGCATGAACGGAGACGTGTCCCCGCGCAAGATCGCCGCGGGTACGCCGGGACTGTCCGGCGCCGACCTGGAGAACCTGGTCAACGAGGCCGCCCTGCTGGCCGCCCGCAAGGACCACACGGACGTCCAGATGGACGATTTCCACGAGGCCCGCGAAAAGGTCATGCTCGGCCCGGAGCGCCGCAGCATGATTCTCGACGACGACGACAAGAAGATCACCGCCTACCACGAAGCCGGGCACGCCATGCTGTCGATGCTCTGCGAGCACGCCGACCCCGCGGAAAAGGTGACGATCATCCCGCGCGGCCAGGCTCTGGGCGTGACCTTCACGCCGCCCCAGAAGGACGAGCATCACACCAGCAAGGAAAAGCTGATCGACAGGATCTGCGTGTCGCTGGGCGGTCGGGTGGCCGAGGAGATGTTCATCGGCCAGATCCACGGCGGCGCCTACGCCGACATCAAGACCGTCACCAGCATCGCCCGCACGATGGTCACCCAGCTGGGCATGAGCGACACGCTGGGACCCATCTCCTACGATGAGGGTCAGCAGCAGGTCTTCCTGGGACGCGACTACGGACAGCGGCACTCCCTGAGCGAGCGCACCCAGCAACTGATCGACGACGAGGTCACACGCATCATCAACGAGCAACTCGAACGCGCCCGCAGTCTGCTGTCCGAGTATCGCGAGCAGATGGAGGTCATGGGCGAGGCCCTGCTCGAGCGCGAGACGCTTGCGCGCGAAGAGGTCGAAATGATCATGGAGGGCACCCCCCTGCCGCCTCCGGAGATCGATCTGCCCGAGCCGGAGCCCGAGCCGGCAGAGGACACACCCACTGAGGACGCTGCTCCTACTGAGCCCGAATCCGGACCCGAGTTGGGCGGCACACCGCCTGAAGAACCCGCGACCTGATGGCTCAGGACCGACACGACACGACACCCGAAACGGCGCCCCGCGATGGCGTCGTTTCGTTTTGGCGCCTGGGCGACCACGTCCTGGACTTCACGCGACGCCCGCTGGTGATGGGCATCATCAACGTGACTCCGGACAGCTTCCACGCCCCCTCGCGGGCCGACACCGCGAATGCGGCCGCGATGGCCCGCGAGATGGCCGCAGCCGGAGCCGACCTGTTGGACCTGGGCGCGGAATCGTCGCGTCCCGGCGCCGACCCGATCGCCGCAAGCGACGAGCAGGACCGTCTCCTACCCGCCCTGGAAGCCGTGCGCACGGCCTGTGACCTCCCCCTGACCGTCGACACCTATCGCGCCGAAACCGCTCGACTGGCCCTGGCCGGCGGCGCCGACGGCATCAACGACATCACCGGCGGTCGCCACGATCCGGACATGCTGCCCCTGGCGGCCGAATCCGCGTGCGGCCTGATCCTGATGCACATGCAGGGCACCCCACGCACCATGCAGGACGCGCCCCGCTACGACGATGTCGTGACCGAAGTGGCCGACGCCGTGTCTGAATATGCAACGGCCGCCGAGACCGCCGGCGTATCCCGTGACCGCATTGCCGTGGATCCGGGGATTGGCTTCGGCAAGACTCTCGATCACAACCTGGCCCTGATGGCGAGGCTAGCAGACGTGGCCCGTGGACGTCCGCTACTGCTGGGCGCCTCGCGCAAATCGTTCATCTCGCATCTGACCGGCGCCGAGACATCGCAACGCCTGGGGGGCAGCCTGGCCGCGGTGGCCGCCGCCTACGAACAGGGTGCGGCGATCGTGCGGGTGCACGACGTGCAGGCGACGGTGCAGTGCCTGGATGTGCTGGCGGTCATAAAGAACAGCCACTGAACCGTCTTCGGCGTTGAGCATCCGCCGGGGCGGTGCTAAGCTACGCGCCCGGACACAATCGAACACTTGAACCGAGCGGTCCCATGCTGAGCTTCCTGGCCGATTCGCCAATCATCGATATCCTCGACATCCTGATCGTGGCGTTCCTGCTCTATCGCCTGGTACTGCTGGTGCGCGGCACCCGCGCCACGCAGATGTTCTTCGGCCTCGGACTGCTGGTGGTCTTCTCCTGGCTCGCGGAGCGGCTCGGGCTGATCGTCGTCAAGCAGATCATCTCGTCCCTGCAGACGGTTTGGGTCGTGGCCTTCCTGATCATCTTCCAACCCGAGTTGCGCACGGCGCTGACCCATATGGGTCGCCGGCGCGGGATCCTCTTCTTCTCCGCCCCCGAGGAAATCCCAGCCCAGCAGGAAATCATCAGCGCCGTCGGGAAGCTGTCACGTCGGGGATTGGGGGCGCTGATCGTGCTGGAACGCGAGATCAGCCTGGGCCGTTGGGCCAAGTCGGGCACGCCGCTGGGGGCCGAGATCTCCGCCGAGCTGCTCGAATCGATCTTCACCATCCCCGGGCCGTTGCACGACGGCGCGGTGATCATCAGCCAGGACAACATCACCGCGGCCGCCTGCATCCTGCCGAATACCGAGCGGGCCGAATTGGGCTACGTGCTCGGGACGCGTCATCGGGCCGCCATCGGTATGAGTGAGGTGTCCGACGCCGCTGTGATCGTTGTATCCGAAGAAACGCGCGCCATCTCCCTGGCCTACGGCGGCGATATCAAACGCGGCCTGTCCATTGATGATCTCACGTCGGAGCTGAACCGCATCTTCACGAGTCCGAAGAAGAAGTCGCGCGAGCAATCCGAAGCGCAGCCCGCCTAGCCGACCAGCCGGCTAACCTTTCCATATCATCACACCCGCACCCGACCGCCCAGCGATATCCGCCAGAGCGTCGGCAAGCGCCAGCTGAATCCCACGCCGAAACGCGCCGCTCGGCACCCGCCCCTGTCCTCTCCAAACGGCCGCGCTCGCGCCTTCGCATTCCAGCCAAACCATGTAGCCACTACGCGCACGCGAGAGGCCACCATCGCGAATTGTAAGATCGGAACGCAGATGTTGTTGTAAATCGTCGAGGCCGCGCCTTAGGAACCGTCTCAGGGGATTCGGTGGCATGGTATTCCCTTAGCTGAATGTCCGGGATGATCCGAGAACGGGGTGGGAAACCGGCCAGACGCGCTGGGCGCCCAACATGTCCGGCCGGTTTGCGCCGTGCGGCGTTCCGAGTCCTCCCATCCTCGACCCGTCGCCCCCGCGGCCCCGCTCGTTGCAAGGGACAGCCCCGGAGCAGGGTCATGGGTCATACGGCCGCAATGCGCACCATGGCAACGGCATGGGCGATCCGCATGAAATGATCGGACCTGGGCCGGAACCGGTTATCAAACGCAGACGAATCCGTATTCATCGTTCAGGTGGGTCGAGTGACCTGTCGGCATGGGACATTGCAGACCTGTACCGGGATCGGCACAGTGGCAGGCTGAAACAATAGGCTCAGATGTTGAGGATCTCAGGCGCGATCTTGTCGACCAGGGTCTCCAGATCGTCCTGCGCTTCGGTCGCATCGGGAGTCGGTATATATCGCGCAAGCAGGCGGCCCAGCAGCGAAAGCGACAGCAGCTCACCCGAGCGATACGTGTACAGCCCGCCGTCGCGCGCACTCTTGACGAAGAGAACACCGCGCAACTCGGCATCGTCGTCCAGTAAAGGAACAACCACGTCGGCGTCACACCACTTGAGGAAGGCGCGCTCCTGGAGAGTGAGGCCTTCGCCGGCGATTTCAGACAGGCCCAGGGGACAGTCGGCGCTGGTGAGCAACGTACCCAACCAACCGTTGGCGGTGAACCGATAATCGGTGCGGCCCACAAGCTCCATCTGGTTGCCGTTGCGACAGCAAAGCTGGATGTTGCTGCCCAGCCCGGTCCGGCGCAACATGACGCGCAGCGATTCGAGCCAAAGCTGGGGATCACTCGATTGGCTCATCACCCTGTGAACAACATCGAAGGAGATGCGGTCGGGACGACCGGCCTCGTTCACGTTGGCCGACCACTCGGGAACTGTTATTTCAGCGGTCTCATCCCCGTCCGGCTCGACCGAAGCCTCTTCAACTTCCTCCGTCGCCGCCGGCGGTATCAGGGCCGACACGGCCTCTTCGACAGTCTCGAAAGTGCGGTGAGGCAAGGGACCGAAACGTTTGTCGAGATACCAGTTGATGACCACGTTGGGTCGCACGAACACCATCTCGCCGTCTTGATCCATCAGACGGCGCTGCCAGACGGCCATTTCGCCCGCCAGATCCTCGCTCATGGACCCGAGCAGATCCATGTCCACAATCAGGCCGCTCCCCTCACCGACGGCCAGACGCTCCGCTTGCGCGGTAAACTCATCCTGATCGCCGCCAGACACGGTGCCGCTCAATCGCACACCGGGCAGGGCCGGATTGCCGGATTCGATGTGTTCAAATTCGATTGCCATGGATCAGACCAGCTCCAGTGACAGCCAGCTGTCGAGCACCTTGCGCAGGAAACGCCACTCGCTCCCGACCTTCTTGGCAGGGATCTTCCCTTCCTTGGCCAGACGACAGACCGTCTTGACGTGCATCTTCAGGTACTCGGCCGCCTCGACCGAGGTCATGACCTGATTTGCATCCTTTTCGCCACCGATGTAAATGGCGCCGTATTCCTTGGTGTCGTTCATGGTGTCGGGCTCCTTGAAACGGGTTGACTTGCTTCACCGAGCGGGAAATGCAACTCCCGTGCCTCAGATCTAAATCCATGACTAAACGGCAAATAAGGTCACAAGGGACCCAAATCGGGTACTTGGGGGCATTACGGGGTACGATTCGCCTGCGGCAGGTCGTTTGGGGAGGCTTGAACCATTGCAATCCGCAATCGGGTGCAGTCTTTATGAGCGCTATCGGGTTCCGGAACGCAGGAAGTCGAGCACCTCATTATTGAGCGACTCCCCCCCATGGGCCTGCAGGATCAAGTGCCCACCCGTGGGATAAAGCCGGAAACGCGAAGCCCGGTTGCGTGCCTTCTTTTGCAAATGGCGCAGGGAGCCGGCGTCGATGCGTTCGTCGTCCTGGCAATGAGCCGCATAGACGGGCAGTTTGAGCTTGCCCACTTGCCCCTTGGCCTTCTCCATGGCGGCGAAGACCTCGAGGTTCCAACCGATCTTCCGGCTGAACACCGGCAGACGGTGCAGCCGCAGGTTGATCATCAGCCGGTTCCAGAACGAAACCTTGGGGATCAGGGCGGGAGACAGCAGCGACAGGGTTGCCGGTTGCTCCTGACGCGCCAGCAGGATCGCCAGGGCGGCGCCGAAGCTGAAGCCGATCACGTGCACGCGGCGGCAGGTCTTGGCCATGATCCGATAGCGCAGCAGCACTTCGTTGTAGCAGCTCTTCCACTTGACCGAAGGCAAACCCTCGTCGCCGGTGCCGTGGCCCGGCAGCAGGATGTTGTGGACGTGGAAACCGCTGTTGAAAAGGTGATCGGTGAGTCCGTTGAGATCGGCGGGACTGCCGGTGGATCCATGGATCAGCAGGACGCCTTCGTCGGCGGCTCCCGCCACGCGCAACCGTGACTTCTGGTTCGGGACGACCTCGGAGACGGCTTCGACCTCGGCCTGCAGACGGGCGTGGGCACGCAAGGTGGCCGCGCGGTGACGAGCATCGTCCTGCGTAGCGGCTTCCTGCTCCAGCTCCCAGGCGGTAAGTGCCAGTTGAGTCAGGAGTTGCGGATCGCGCTGCTTGGGGTCCTGGTTGGCTGCCAAAATCAATCTCCGTCCGTATCGGCGTCGGTCGCACCGTGTATTTCACTATCAAGGGAGGCGGGGCGATCGGCGATCAGGTCGGGCCAGTCCGTCTGGTCCATTTCGCCCAGCACCGCGTGATCGGGATACTTGCCGGACAGCACGAAGGCCGTGCTCATCCCCATCCGCTTGGCGGTGATCAGATCGCTCAAGGGGTCATCGCTGATAAATAAGGCCTGCTCGGCCCGTCCGCCAAGTTTTTCCAGGGCCAGACGGTAGATGCGCTCGTGGGGTTTGCCGATAACGACGGGTTCGCGCCGGGCGGCGCGGGTCAGGCCGTCGCTGTAGAATCCGGGGCCGAACCGTCGCTCGCCGTGGCCGTCCAGATAGAAGAGATTACGGTGCAGAGCCACCAGTTCGGCGCCGTGATCCACCAAGGACGGCAGGGCGCGGTCCAGATCAGCCACGGTCAGGTCGACGTTCAGACCGAGGACCACCGCATCGCAGTCACCGTCCTCGACCAACTCGAAGCCCGCCTCGCGCCACCAGTCCGCAAGGCTCGTCGAGCCCAACCAGAGCAGGCGCGTCTTGCCCCAGCTCCGCAGCAGGTGCGCACCCGCCGCGACGGCCGTCACCAGATCGTCGACGGTCACGTCGAAACCGGCTCCGCGCAGAGCCTTGGCCAGACCCTCGGGCGTATGGGTCGTGTTGTTGCTGACCAGCAGGCGGTCGTAGCCCCGGTCGGTCAGGCTGTTGAACCAGTCCACCGATCCGGCGACCGGCTCGTAGCGTTTGTCGCGCACCAGCACGCCCTCGATGTCGATCAGGTAGTATCGAATGTCATGGGGACGATTCACGAGCCGGTCATCTCCTCGAAGAGGGTGTCGAAACGCGGGGCCAGACGGGTCCAGCAATAGGTGTCACAGTCGAGCGGCAGAGAGCAGACGTGTCCGCAGGTGTCGCCGCTCAGCAGAGCGTCCAGCAATACCACCAGTTCGTCCTCGTGGGAATAGAAATGCCGGCCGCGGCAGTGGTGACCGTAGAGATCCGGGTAGGCCTGCTCGCGCGGCAGCACGGGGTAGGCGCCGGCGTGGACGGCCTCGGCGATCGAGATACCGAAGTACTCCTGCGCGGCGCAACTCACCACGATGTCGGCTGTCGACAAGAAGTTGTCGTAGTCCTCGCGGGTCTCGGCGAACCCATAGGCATCGATCCGGTCGGCCAGGCGCTCTTTCAGTTCGGCGAAGACGTCCACGTTCTGACGCGGCTCGCCCAGCAGCAACAGACGAAAGGCGCGGCCGGCGTCGGCCAGGCGCAGGATCGCCCGGGTGAAGAGGTCGGGCTGCTTGTCGAATTCCCAGCGGTGGCTCCAAAGGATCACCGGTTCGCGACCGTTGCGGGGCCAGCCGGGGCCGGCGCCCGGATCACAGGCCCCTCCCAGATAGGGCGCGAAGGCGTCCTCGGCATGGGGCGTGCGCTGAAGACCCACCGGCAGAACGCCCGACTTGGCCTCGAGACGGCTCCGCACGTCGCGAGGCACGGCCTCGGGCATGCGGCCCAGATAGTCGGGCAGCGCGTCGAGGAAGAGAGAGCGATGGAAATCGCTGTTGAAGATCATGCGATCAGCCGCCAGGCCGCTGATGATGTTGGTGAACCCGAAATGGAAATCGAATTCCTCCTCGGGCGAGAGCGGATAGGTGAGCTGGTTCTCGTGCATGTAGAGCAGCAGGGGCACGCGCATGAGGGACGGCGGCAACAGGCCGCGCAGGTCGGCAATGTTGAGATAGTCGGTGGCCATGATCAGGTCGGCCTCGATCCCGTCGGCCGCAATCCGGTCGGCGAACCATACGGATGCGCCACGCATGCGCCATTTCCAGAACCGAGCCGGCAAGGTCAGGCTGACGAAATCGTGAACCGAGTGTTCGGCCAGCCCTTCGCGAAAGGCGCGATGAGAGCCGCCGTCGTATGGTTCCAGGAAGAGAATGCGCACTAAATCACGCCTTTCGAGTCGAGTGTACTGTCTACTCAATAATGGCGGGTTAAGCGGTTCGCGAAAGGTCAGATGCAAGGCGCGCGATCGCAGGACTAGCCATGGCTAATTCAAGTGAGCGCAACGCGGCAGATGGCCACTCGTGGGCCGCTTAACCCGCCATTATTGAGTAGACAGTACACTAGATTGAAAATACCCGTCAGTTTGCGTATAATAAGGCGGACTTCATTTCCCCGCCAATAAGTAGTGTACAAGTCGTTTGAAGACCCCATCAGCGAGGTTAAGTTCATGAAACGCACGGCGATGCCGACTATCTTGATCCTATTGGCCCTCTCGGCCATCCTGACCACAAGCGCCCTGGCGGACAGCCTGTACGGCTATCTTCCCGGCCGATTGGTCGTGGAATTTTCGCCCGGCTTCCAGCCCACGGTCGACAAGGCCGCCGACGGACTCGTCATCAATGACGCGGGTCTCCAGGAACTGAGCGACCGTTTCGGCGGCCAGGAACTCGAACAGCTCTTCCCCAACTTGAAATACCCGAACAAGTCAGGCGCCGCCGAATTGCAACGTCAGTGGATCGTCATTATGGACGAACGGACCAATCTGGACGAGGCTGCGGCGGCCTACGGCGCCCTGAACGGCGTGAGCAAGGTGTGGAAAGACGCGATTCACTATCAGAGCATCGCCGTCCCCAACGATCCGAACCTGGGCCAGCAATGGTATCTGCGCAACCAGACCTATGGCGGCAAGGACCTCCGCTGGATGGGCGGCTGGGCCGAGGCGCAGGGCGACAGCAACATCGTCATCGCCATCATCGACTCGGGTGTGGACTGGCAGCATCCCGACCTGGGCGGCACCAACGCCGACTTCACCGACGGCGCCATCAAGATCAACTGGGACGAGTACTACGGCACCCCCGGCTCGGATGACGACGGCAACGGCAAGGTCGATGACATCCGCGGTTGGGACTTCGTGCTCAACGGGACCACCCCCTGGCCCGGCGAGGACGCCACCTTCGCCGACAATGACCCGATGGACTTCGGTGGTCACGGTACCGGTTGCTCGGGTTGCGTGGCGGCCATCACCAACAACGGCACCGGCATTTCCGGTACCGCCGGCGGTTGCAAGATCATGGCCCTGCGGGCCGGCTGGCTGATGAACGACGGAGGCGATCCCGCGGGCGTGGTTGGCATGGTTTACGCCTCCCAGGCCATCACATACGCGGTGGATAACGGCGCCAACCTGATCAACTGCAGCTGGGGAAGCAGTTCCTACCTTCTCTCCTCTTTGCTCTACGCCTACAACAACGGTGTCCAGGTCGTCAACGCGGCCGGGAACGACAACGACAGCGTCGCCGAAACTTTGGACACACACCCCTCGTCGATCTCGGTGGCGGCCCTCAACTCCGACGACACCAAGTCCAGCTTTTCCAACTACGGCAGTTGGGTCGAAGTGGCGGCCCCCGGCAACAACATTCATACCACCTATTACGACTACACGACGTCTTCGAGCGTCTACATCTCGGTGGACGGCACTTCCTTCGCCTCGCCCATCATCTGCGGCACCATCGCCCTGATCTGGTCAGCCAATCCGGGCCTGACCTTGTCCGAGGCCGTCGATCTGATGTACGACACCTGCGACGACCTCGACGCAGCCAACCCCGGCTACGTCGGTCAGTTGGGCGCCGGTCGCCCAAACCTGTTGACCGCTCTGGGCGACCACTTCCAGGAGGTCCCCGGTGAGTTCGCGGATATCTTCGACGCCGTCAACGAGGCCGCGCCTGGCGACACCATCGCCATTGCCGCGTCCCATGCCATGACCGGCCCCTACTCCTTCAACGACAAGCCCCTTTATTACCTGGGCGGCTATGACGCCTCCTACGTCACCCGTGATCCGATCGGCACACCGACGGTGATCACCGGCAGCCCCTCCTCGACGGCCGCATCAGTCGTGGCCGGAGCCCCGTCCGACGTGGTGATCGACGGTTTCCGCTTCACCGGCGGCGGTGGACAGTACTTCAGCGGCATCCCCTACGCAGGCGACTTCGGCGGCGGTGCCACGATCTACGGCGACGCCCTGCTGCGGAACATCGACGTGACCGGCAACGTGACGGCCAATGCCTTCGACGCCGGCGGCGGCGGCGGACTGCTGATCCTCAACGCCTCGCCCACCCTGGAGAACGTGACCGTGCACGGCAACTCGGCCGTCTACGGCTCGGGGATCTACATCAACGGCGGCGCGCCGACGTTGACCGACTGTGACATCACCGACAATCCTCCCGTCACCGACAACGGCGACGCCCTGCTGGGCGGCGGCCTCTACGTGACCGACGCCGACCTGACCATGAGCGGCTGCACCATTTCTGGACACCTCGATGTAGACAACGGCGGCGGCCTCTACGCCGCGAACAACACCGGCACGACGACGCTCAACCTGTCCCACAACGTGATCTCCGGCAACTCGGCCATCGTGGCGGGGTCCGGGCTCTACATGAGTGGCGGGTCACTGACCATGCTAGGTGACGAGATCAGCGGGAACCTGCTCGGTACCGGCGCCGGTATGCAATTGGGCGGCGGCCTGCGGATCGAATCGGCCACCGCGGATCTGGACAGCCTGGTCATCAGGGACAACATCGGCGTCTTCGGCGGCGGGCTCTCCGTCATGGCATCGCCCGACTTCGCCCTGGACGCCTCGCTGATCTTTGCCAATACGGGCACCATTCTGGGCGGCGGCCTGCACATGGAAAACACGCCCGTCGGCACGATCACGGGCAACACCTTCGCCTACAACAACGCACCGACCGCAGGCGGCGGTTTGTACTTGATCGGCTCGACCCTAACGATCGCCAATACGATCTCGGCTTTCAACACCGGCAACGTCTCGGCCTGCAACGGCATACAGTCGTCCGGCTCGACCCTCATATTGATATGCAACGACGTCTTCGGCAACGACGGCGACCAGTACTCCGGCGTCATCGACCCTACCGGCAGCGACGGCAATATCTCGGCTGATCCCGAGTTCTGCGACGTGGACAACGACGACTACACCATCACGGCCGGATCGCCCGTGCTGCCGCCCCTGTCCGCCTGCGGCCAGATCGGCGCCCTGGGCGAGGGCTGCGACGACGATGTCAGCATCGAGGATCCGGGCCCGAGTCCGGTTCCCCTGCGCTTCGCCGTGGAGCCCAACTACCCCAACCCGTTCAACCCCATGACGACCATCCGCTTCTCTTTGGCGACCCCGGGTGTCACCTCGATCCACATCTATGACGTATCGGGCCGCCTGGTCCGTACCGTCCTGGACGAAGCGTTGATCGCCGCCGAACACACCGTGGAATGGCAGGGTCGGGATGATTCCGGCCACCAGGTCGCCGCCGGTGTGTATTTCTACCGGGTTCGTTCCGGTGAGAACGAGCATGTGGGGCAGATGGCCTTGATCAAATAAGGGGATTTCGGAGCGGGTGCGTCAGGAGCCCGTCGCTAGGGCTCCTGAGGTACCCGCTCCGAAATCAGAGATTAAGAGTGGAGGGGCCGCCTAGTGGCGGCCCCTTTTAAGTACATCTCGGCTTTTTGCAGGAAGAGCCCGAGAGATCATCGATGTTCCGGTCATAGAGACAGACCCTGCGCGGAACGGTCCACGAAGTGCATCCTTCCGCGCAGGGTCTGTCTCTATGACCGGAACAGCCGGGTGGCTTTTTCGCGGCTCTCCCTGTGTATGATCGGGAAGACAATCAGGTAGGTGGCGCAGAACAGCGTCTGCAGGATGAGGTCCGAGATCAGTCCCCCGCGCTCGGTCAGGATGGTGAGGGCCTTGCCGTTCTTCCAGCCCCCCAGGGGGGTGGCGCCCACTCCGTCCACAAGAGCCGGGACGACGCTGTCCCGCAACCAGACGTGAACGCCGAGACCGGAAAGGTCCACGTTGACCAAAACGAGGAAATAGGTGGCGGCCGCGGTCGTGATCAGAGCGATCTTACGCCACTCAAGGTCGATGGCGTAGCGACGCTGGGAAACGATGCCGCCCCAGGTGGTCACGCAGGTCTGCGCCACAACCGCCGAATACGCGGCGCCGGACAGACCCCACAAATGGATAAAAAGATAGGACAGCCCCACCTTGACCACCGACACCACGCCGCGGATCAGGGCCATGGTCTTGGTTTCCTTGGCGTAATACAGGCCGAACCCAACGTGCATGTAGCAACCCTGCAGGATCATGGTGACGACCTCGACACGGGCGATCCGATAGGCGGGCCAGAACGACTCCGGCGTCAGCAGTTCCAGTACGGTGCGGATATTTACCGCGATCAACAGGCCGCCGAACGTCATCAGCAACAGAAAGTACGTGAAGACCCGGCCGATGCGTTGCGGCGCACCCGGCTCGTCCGCGATCTCCGTACGGGTCGTGTTCCACGAGCGCATGAAAGGCTGTGAGATGAGCAGACCGATCAGGACCGGGAACTTGTAACCCATCTCCAGCACGCCCACGCTCTCCAGGCCGATCTGGAAGCGCACCAGGAAGCGCTCGACCTGGCGCGACACGAACGACGCCAGACCTCCCGGCACCAGCGGCAACAGGAATGTGACCAGATCGTGGGCGATCTCGCGATCGTATTTCAGACCGCAGGTACGGACGGCAATCACGAAGAAACAGGTCGTGGACATCAGAGTCGTCACGAGCGCGCTCAGGAAGTAACCGACGAGTCCCCAGTCGAGCACCAGCACGAACCAGATGCTCGTGCCCAGCCCCAGGAACAGGCGCACCAGCCCGATGCCGGAAAAAGCCAGCGACCGCTTGCGGATCAGCAGGATGGACGCCGCCGCAACACCCGTGAGTTCCAGCACGAAACTGCACAGGGCCATCAGCAACAGCGGCGCCTGGTCGGACGATTCGAGCATCAAGCCGCTCAACGGTCTGGCGAAGATCGCGACCAGCAGGCACAGCCCCAGGGACGCGCCGCTCACCAGAATGATGCCGGTGCTAACGACGCGTGCTTTCTCCTCGGGCGCCCGTTCGTGGTAGATACGGATGATGCCGCCCTGGGCGCCGTAGGCCATGAGACTCATGAGCAGCGCCGTGCTGGTCTCGATCATGCCGATCACGCCATAACCGATATCCAGCAGGATATGGGCGTAGAACGGGAGCATGAAGAAGCTGATCAGCTTGCCGAGGACGGCGGCGATCGTATAGATCGACGCGTGTCGGAAGGTGTTGCGCGTGAACGACATCTAGTCCCCGACCGGCCTGAGATCGCGTCCGCGGGGGGCGGAACACAGGAACTGCTCGTGCCAGACGAGCGTCGTATAGATCTGCATCAACGTGTGGAAGTGCCAGTCCTTGCCCTTGTTGAAGTCGGCCAGCAGCCAATCGACCTTGGACTGCTCCATGAAATCGCACCCCACCGACTTCACGTCCGTCAGCACGCCCGCGATCTCCTCGCGAAAGACCTTGTTCCGGCGCAGCCAGGCCTCGCGATGGGTGTACGAGTAACGGTCGCGAGGGTTGATGAGACCGCGGCTCAGCCGGCGGATATACGAGTTGAGCTTGAAGCGCTTCATGCGCCGCTCGACCTTGCGCTCGATGTCCTTGGGGTCGGCGAAGAGATCGAAACCGGTACGGCTCCAGGGCACGCGCGCCAGATCGGTCAGGTGGCGCCGGTACATGTCCATGTAGATGGGGTTGTGGTCCTTCATCTCCAGGGGAATGCGCTGGTAGAGCTCGAAGAGGTCAGAGTCGATCATGGGGATCAGGTCGTGGAAGAAGAACTTGTGCACGTCCACGGACGACTGCATGCGCCGGCCCATGTTCATGATCTGATGGAACATCTTCTTGTTACCGACAAGCGGCAGGCCCCGATAGTCCTGGAAAGAGTTCCATATCTGGTCCTGCGCCAGAGCCCCCAGTTCCCGCGACGTGTCCGGCCGCATGTAGTAGTCGAAGGCCTTGGCGCCCTGTATAGCGCCGGTGAAGTTCAGCACGACCTGGCGCAGGTCGTCGTCGTCGTCGCTTTCCCGCCGGTCTTCCGGTTTGACGTAATGGCCCGTGCCGATGGACAGGTAGGGTCCGAGAATACCGTTCAGGAAGAGCGCCGGCCCAGGGCCCACCTGCTCGGAGACACCGATCAGCCCGGCGTTGCGGCAGTTGCACATGCCGTCGTTGAGCCAAACAGCCTGGCGCGCGTGCTTGCCATACCACTCGGGGCGAATCTCGACCAACTCGTGTCGATCCTCGAGGCCCAGGGTGCACGCGACCTGACGGGCGATCTTGTACTCGTCGCAATCGGACTGGCCGTGGGTAAAGAGCTGCAGGTTGTCATTGTATTTTCGCGCCATGTTGAGCAGCAGGCGCGAGTCCAGCCCGCCGGACAGGGCCACCACCACGCGGTCCGCATCGGACGGCACCCGCTTGGCGACCGAACGCTCGTACAGGGCTATGGCTTCGTCGGCGAAATCGGCGGGACTGCGGTCTGCCTGGGTCTCGTAGGTGGGGAACCAGTATCGCTCGCGGGTGACCTTGCCGTCCTGCAGGACGATCTTGCTGCCTTCGAGCATGAACTTGGTGCGTTGCAGCAGGGTCGACTCGCCGAAGGGGCATTCATGGGCCAGGAAGGTGGCGACCGAGGCCATGTCGACGGTGAGATCGACCTTGTGCCAGGCCAGGCACATCTTCATTTCCGGGCCGAAGAGGAAAACCTCGTCGTCCAGGTACCAGTACATCTGGCCAAAGGCCAGGTGATCGTTCAGCAGGATGAGGCGGCCGTCGCGGGCGTCGTCGATCACCAGACCGAAATGGCCGGTGATCCGCTTGATGAAGTCGTCGCCCTCGGCAAGGTAGAGATCGAGCAGACGTTGGGCGAAGTCGGGGGCGGTGTCGGGAACGGGATCGCCGTCGATGGTCAGGGCCGTGCCCTCGATGAGCAGGCGCACGTCGCCGTTGCTCGCGAGGTGGTTGCCGACGTCGAAACCCGGATTGGTGGACACGGCGCCGATAACGCATCCGTCACGACGGTCGGTGCAGGTCCGATACCAGGGCTGGTGGGTTATCAGGCCATTAATAGCCGCAGCCACATCGCTGGGATCGCGCTCGGGCCCGAGCGCTACGGCTCCATAGATGCCTGGCATGTCAAGCGGCTCCTTCCCCGAATCATATCGGTCCGTTCCAGGGCATGATATCACACCCCGCCCTGATCACCAGGATTCCAATTGGGGTATCAGCCGCGCGAAGCACCGGCTGCATACGCCAAGTTCGTGAGCGCGCGCAAAGCGCGTCGCACACGAACCTTGTCGGCAAGTGACGGACAAACTAGAATGGAGATCGAAATCAACCGGAGGAATAATCATGCCGAGTCAGCCGAGCAAGGATCTTCAGACGTTCGAAAACCCCCAGACCAAGCGGGAATACGAGATCGTATTCGACTGCCCGGAGTTCACCTGCCTGTGCCCGCTGACCGGACAGCCGGACTTCGCGCATCTCAAGATCCGCTACATCCCCGACCAGTTGTGCGTGGAGTTGAAGTCCCTGAAGCTGTTCCTCTGGACCTTCCGCGACCAGGGCGCCTTCCACGAAAAGGTGACCAACGGGATCCTGGACGATCTCGTCACGCTGCTGGATCCCTGGTATCTGGAGATCGACGCCAAGTGGTTCGTGCGTGGTGGGATCACCACCTACGTACGCTGCCGGCATCACAAGGACGGCTGGCACGGCGATACGCCCGAGCATCGCGAGCCCTGGTAGATCAGAGGTACTCGTAGACCGCCACGAAGTGACAGGCCGTGCCGAGCAGCACGAAAACATGCCAGATCGCATGGTGGTAGCGTATGCCCCGCCACAGGTAGAAGACGGAACCGCCGGTATAGGCCACGCCGCCGGCCAGCAGCCAGCCCAGGCCGGGGCCCGGAACGTTGGCCATCATGGGTTTGACCGCGATGATGCACATCCAGCCCAGGGCGATATAGAGCAGGGTCGACAGCAGGCGGAAACGGCCCGCGAACCACACCTTGAAGACCATTCCGATGATCGTCACGCCCCAGACCACGCCGAACAGGGCCCAGCCCCAACCGCCGCGCAGACTCACCAACAGAAACGGCGTGTAGGACCCGGCGATCAGCAGGTAGATGAAGGAATGGTCGAGCACCTTGAACACGTTCTTGGCCCGCGGCGGTGTGAGGGCGTGATAGATGGTCGAGGCGGTGTAGAGCAGTATCATGGTGACGCCGAAAATGGTGAAGCTGACCACGCGCCAGGGATCGCCCGTGCCCACGGCCCTGATGATCAACAGCACCAGGGCAGCCACGCTCAGGAGCGCGCCGATGCCGTGAGTAATGCTGTGGGCGATCTCCTCGCCGACCGAAAACCGGGGTTTATCGGATGCGTTCATGAAATCCCGTCCATGATGTGACGTCCGCAGTCCGGGCAATCGCCTTCGGCGGTCAGGGTCGTCTCGGTACGATAGCCTTCGCGACCGACGACGGTCCCTTGGCAGTCGGGGCATCGCGTGTCCGCCGCTCCGGACATATGAACGTTGCCGATATAGACAAAGTCCAGTTTCGCGGCGGCGATTTCCGCCGCCCGCACCAGCGTGGCCGCCGGTGTACGGGGCGCCTGGAGCTTCCAGGCCGGGTGATAGGCCGAGAAATGCAACGGGATCGACCGGCCCAGACCAGCCACGAAATCCACGAGGTCATTGATCTGGACGTTCGCGTCGTTGTAGCCGGAGATCACCAGGTTGGTGATCTCCAGGTGGACACCCGCGGCGTGGAAGCGCGTGATCACGTCCAGCACCGGCTGCAGACGCGCCTTGCAGACCTTGCGGTAGAAGGTGTCTTCCATGGACTTGAGATCCACGTTGGCCGCGTCGAGCACCGGCAGCAGGGCGTCGAGGGGCTCGGGGTTCAAGAACCCGTTGGTCACCACCACGTTCTTCAACCCCGCCGCTTTGGCCAGGCGCGCCGTGTCACGCACGTACTCGTACCAGACCAGGGGTTCGCTGTAGGTATAGGCCAGGCCGACCGATCCGCCCTTGCGGGCCAGGGCGACGGCCTCCGCCGGCTGGAGTGTGTGCCCGCGGCCGTCCCGCTCCTGGCTGATGGTCCAGTTCTGGCAAAAGGCGCAGTGCAGGTTGCAGCCGGTCGCGGCGATGGAGAAGATCTCCCGCCCCGGGTGGAAATGGTAGAGGGGTTTTTTCTCGATGGGGTCGAGGCCCGAGGCGACAACCTCGGCGTAGTGCAGGGGAACCATGACGCCGTCGCGATTGCCGCGGGTGCCGCAGGGGGCGTCGCGGCCCTCGCGCACGCGGCAGCTCAGGGGGCAGAGTTCGCAGACGACCGCGTTGTTGCGGGCCTCGCGCCACCAGGCCGCCTGCACTCGCGTCGTCATGCGTCGCCCTCCAGTTCGGTCAGGGCCCAGCGGGCCACCGCGCGCACGTCCGGATCGGGATCGTCAGCCGCGACCGTGCGGATGACAGGCACAAGGTCGCGGCGTCCCGTGTTGGCGGCCACCACCAGGGCGTTGCGTCTCATTCCTTCGGGATGGGCGCGCCAGAGGGGACTGCGGCGGAAGCGGGCCTTGAACGTGTCGGCGTCGATGCGGATCAGGTCGGCCAGGTCGATCTCCGCGTGCGCAGGCGAGACGGCGTATTCGTCGCGCGGCTGATCGAGAGCCAGCCGCGCCGCCTTGTGGTTCCAGGGACAGATCTGCTGGCAGATGTCGCAGCCGAAGAGCCGGCCGCCCTGCTCGCGCCTACGGTCGGCCGGGGCGCCGCCGCGCCACTCGATGGTCCAGGCGGAGAGGCATTGATTCGCGTCAAGGACGAACGGTTGCGGGAAAGCCGACGTCGGGCAGGCTTCGAGACACGCGGTGCATGTTCCGCAAAGAGAGGTCATGGCTTCGTTGCCCGGCTTGGACAGTGCCGGCGGTCCCAGCAGCGGGCGTGGCGCGTCGGCCAGACCGGTGACTCGCAGATTGGTCAGCGCGACCCCCAGGAACAGACCCGACCCCAGCCGCGGATGGATGAGCAACGTGTTCTTGCCGAAGAACCCGAACCCCGCCAGCCAGGCGTACTCGCGTTCCAGGTAAGGGCCGGCGTCCACGGCGTCGACGCATTGCAGGTCGCCCTCGTCGGCTAAAACGCCCCGGCGATGCAGCTCGTCGCGCAGGTGAACGGTGATGCGGCGGATCGAGCCGCGCAGAACATCGTGGTAGTCGTCGCCACGGGCGTAGCGGGAGACGCCGTCGGTCCAGGGACGGTCTTCGCCACAGCCGTCGACGGCTTCGTTGTCGTCGGGCGTCCAGCCGTTCACATAGCGCTGGCCGAAGACCAGCAGCGTCGCGGCCCACGGGCGTTGACGCGTGGGATCGAGGCGGTCCTCCGGGTCACGGCACATGTAGTCCAACCGGGCGTGATGATCGTTGGACAGCCAAGCCAGATAGTCGGGACCGTGGTCGAGGTCGCGGGGCAGGGCCACCGCGCCGACCAGGTCGATGCGATGGTTGCGAACAGGGGCGTCGAGGATCTCGATCAGTTGCGTGGCGGGAAGGGTCGGTGCAGCCATGGTCACGTCAGACGCTCAACAGCCGCGTCGTAACCCGCGACGAGTCGGTCGACCACTTCGCGGGCGGGCGGCACGTCGTCGATCAGAGCGGCCACTTGGCCGATCTCCAGTTCACCTTCGGTCAGGTCGCCGTCGAGCATGCCGCGTCGGGCGCGGCCCTCCCCCAGCAAGGCGGACAGTTCTTCCCGCGAAGCGCCCACGGCTTCCAGGGCCAGGACCTGCTCACGGAATTCGTTGCGCAGCAGACGTACCGGCATGTGTTTCTTCATGACCAACAGGGTGTCATCGCCGTCGACCACCGCCTGCTTGAAGGTGGCGTGGCCCGATGCTTCTTTGGTAACCGCGAAGCGCGAACCGATCTGCACGCCCTCGGCGCCCAGGGCCAACGCGGCGGCCATCTGCGCGCCCGTCGCGATGCCGCCCGCCGCGATCACGGGAATCGACACGGCCTCGACGCATTGGGGCACAAGCACCATGGTGGTCAGCTCCTCGCGCCCGTTGTGGCCGCCGGCCTCGAAACCCTCGCAGACGATCGCGTCGCAACCCGCGTCCTCGCACTTCACCGCGAGCGCCGCCGAAGCCACCACGTGGATGAACACGGCGCCGGCCTTGCGCAGCAGCCCGGCCACCTTGCGCGGCGTGCCGGCCGAGGTCACGAACAGACGCACGCCCTCCTCCAGCGACGCCTCCAGATTGGCGCGGGCGTGTTTGTGGATCAGGGGGATGTTCACGCCGATGGGCTTGTCGGTCAGCTCCCGCGCGCGGCGGATCTCGTCGCGCAGGAATTCCGTGCGCATGCTGCCGGAACCGATAATGCCGAGACAGCCCGCTTCGGCGGCGGCGGCGGCCAAGTCGGCGCCGCTGTTGTAGATCATGCCGGCCTGGATGATGGGCAGGTCGATGCCCAGAAGCGTGCAGATTCGATTCTTCGACCAGTCGGCCATGGTACGCCCCGATCGCCTGAGTCATGCGTATCTTGTTTTACGGCAATGAAGATAACACAAGCGAAGGCGTCTCAGGAACGGATTCCAGGGCCGAAATCGACCATTCGTAAATAATATCAGAAACTTATTGACTTAATTCCCACAAATCTTGTATGATATACGCATCCCGCCAAGATCGCCCCCGCGTGAACCCAGGAAACAGACCGGGAGGTCTCCGATGCGTGATCATGGTTCCAAGTCGTTACGACTGCTGGTTCTTCTCCTTCTCGTTCTGCACGGATCCCTGGCGATTCCCGCGGTAACCGGCGATCACGTTGTGATCAGCTGGAACGATCTGGGCATGCACTGCATGAACCGGGATCACGCCGCCCTGTCGATCCTGCCGCCGTACAACACCCTCTACGCCCAGGTCGTCCAACGCGGCGACGCGACCACGGCCCCGGTGCTGTTGACCACGGGCGTGGACGTGGAGTACTCGATCCCCGGCAACACCTACTCGGTGGGCAAGACGGATTTCTGGGACCACGACCTGGCCCTCTTCGGCGTCGATCTTCCCGACAACGTGGGGCTGACGGGCAACGGACTGACGGGCGACTTCGAGCCCCACACCGACCGCTTCATCGCCGAGGGCATCCCGATCACCCCGTTCACGGACGCCGCGCCGACGGTGGAAGCGCCGTATCAGCTCGGACTGGTCATCGCCCGCGACACGTTCGGGGCGGAGCTGGGGCGGAGCTGGCGCGCAGCCGGCCGGTGCTGCCGGTGTCGACCGAGGTGAACTGCGTGACCTCCGGCTGTCATTCCAGCGAGCAGGACATCATCTATGGGCACGAGAACGTGAACGGCTACAATCCCGCCGCGCAGCCCATCCTCTGCGCAAGCTGCCACGCCTCGCCGGCCCTGGGCACGACCGGCGTTCCGGAGGCGGGCTACTTCTCGTTCCGCATCCACGACCAGCACAAGTTCCTGGACGAGACCATGCCCGGCCAGGCCGGCTGCAACATGTGCCACCCCGGCCCCCGGACCCAGTGCCTGCGCGGCACCATGGCCACCGACTACGCCATGGTCTGCCAGGATTGCCACGGCACCCTGCAGACGGTGTCCGGCTCCATCGAACACCAGGGGCGCGTGCCCTGGTTGAACGAGCCGTCTTGTGGCGAATGTCACACCGCCCAGTACGGCGAGCCCGCCGGCCAGCTCTACCGTCTCAGCACCGGACACGGCGGGTTGATGTGCGCGGCCTGTCACGGTTCGCCCCACTCGATCTGGCCGAGCCGCGAAGCGAACGACAACGTGATCGCCGAGGATCTGCAGGGCGCCGCGGGTACCCTGCGCGACTGTACGGTCTGTCACGGCGTGATGCCGGACGGTCCGGGTCCCCACGGGTATTCGCCGACCACCGGCATCGTCGAACTGGAACTGTCGCGCGACGGCGACCAACTGCAGGTCTACCCGTCACCCCTACGCCCCGGCGAGACCGCCACGGTCAAGGCCCACAATGCGGGTGAGGACGCCGGACGCCTGCTCGTATTCGACGCGCGCGGCCGCACCGTCCGCATGCTGCGTCCCCGGAGCGACGGCAACGCGACCGTCACGGCCTCGTGGGACGGATACGACGGCCGCGGCGAACCCGCGCCGGCGGGCATGTACTTCCTGCGCTGGGACGATGGGACGCGGCGGGCTTCAGGCAAGGTGCTCGTCGTGCATTGATCCGGACCGGAGGCATGAAAACGGGCCCCGCGCACCAAGCGCGGGGCCCGTTTCTTGTTCGTCGATTTCAGTCGTCGGACGTGAGCCGGATCATCCGCACCTTCTCCAGCGTGATCAGCCCGTTGCCCATCATGGCCTCGATCTCCGGCAGCAACGCGTCGATCTTGTCGTCCGTGTCGGCGACCTCGATCAGCATGGGCAGGTCCGCGCTCAGGCGCAGCACGCCCGTCTTGCGGATGCGCAGGTCGGCGCCGTAGCCCTGGACGCCCCGCAGCACCGTCGCGCCGGCCATCCCCCGGTCACGGCAGAGCTGGACGACGGCTTCGTAGAGCAGCTGGCCCCCGTGCTTGGCGCCCTCGTCCACGTAGACGCGCAGCAGTTTGCCCTGGTCTTCCACACGCATGGATGTCTCCCTCCTCAGGCCGGCGGTTCGGTCTCCCCGGGCAGGGGGAACCAGCGGAGTCGTTCCAGATCGGCCGACAGGACCGGCGTCATCCCGATCGTCGGATCGGCGGCCGCCATGATCTCACGCGCCCGCGCCAGATAGTCCGGTTGGACGTCCTCGGTTTCCCGGTGATGCCGCGCCGCGTATTCGAGCTGTCCGGTCGCGTAGGAAATGTCGTGCAGACTCAGCGCCGCGTCCCGCTCGAAATCCTTGTGCCGCCACAGACCGGTATCCGCGTCGAAATCGTAATGGGACAGCAGACGCCAGCCCTGGTCGGCAATGGTCTCCACCGCGCCCAGGATGAACTCGGCGGTTTCCGTGGAAATGAAGTAGTTGAAGTTGACCCGCACCCAGCCCGGCTTGACCCCCTCGCCGCCCAGGTCGATGGCCGACTTGAAACGCTCGGACTCGGCCAGGTCGATGCCCAGCAACCGGTGTCCGTACGGTCCCGCGCAGGAACAGCCGCCCCGGGCCTGGATGCCGAACAGATCGTTGAGCAGGGCGACCACGAAGTTGTGGTGCAACAGACGGTCGCCGTGGCGGATCAGGAACGAGACAATCGACAGACGATGCGCTTCCTGGTTACCCAGAACCTCGATACGCGGATGTCGACCCCACCGCGCAATGGCCTGTCCGACAAAATCGCGCTCGAGTGTCTCTATGTTTTCCTCACCGACCGCCTGCTTCAGCCCGAAGACCAGGCCGGCGCGGATGGCCTCGATGATCGCCGGTGTCCCGCCCTCTTCGCGGTGGATGGGATCGGTGAGATAGTCGTGCTCGTCGGGCCCGACATACGACACCGTGCCGCCCCCGGGCACCGACGGCACGCGGTTGGTCAACAGCGCGCGCTTGACCAGCAGCACGCCGGGCGTACCGGGCCCGCCGATGAACTTGTGGGGCGAGATGAACACCGCGTCCTTGTAGCCCAGGGGGTCCACGTGTTGCGGCGGGTTCATTTCGATCTTCACGTAGGGTGCCGCTGCGGCGAAGTCCCAGAAAGCCAGGGTTTCGTGCTCGTGCAGCATCCGCGAAATTTCCCAGGTGTTCGAGACGATGCCCGTCACGTTGGACGCCGCCGAGAAGCTGCCGATCTTCAGGGGGCGATCCATGTAGCGGTGCAGTTCGGCGTCGAGCATATCGAGGTCGATCTGACCGTTGGCATCCTCGGCGATGACCACCACGTCGGCGATCGATTCGCGCCAGGGCAGCTCGTTGGAGTGGTGTTCGTAGGGACCGATGAAGACCACCGGTCGCTGGTCTTCCGGAATGTGCTCCGTCAACCCGTAGGTGGCGTCGAGGTCGGCCGGCACGCGCAGGTTGAGGATCCCGATAAGCTTGTTGATCGCGCCGGTCGCGCCCGAGCCGCAGAAGATGACCAGGTCGTCGTCGCCACCGCCACAGCTCTTGTGAATCAAGGTGCGTGCGTCTTCGCGAAAGCGCGTGGTCTGTAGGCCGGTGCTGGAGCTTTCGGTGTGGGTGTTGGCGTAGAGGGGCAGCACCTCGTCGGCGATGAAGCGTTCGATGAAGTCGAGGGAGCGGCCCGAGGCCGTGTAGTCGGCATAGGTCAGGCGACGGGGGCCGTAGGGGCCGGGCAGGGCGCGGTCGCGGCCGACAACGCCGTCGCGGATAGTTTCGATGAGTTTTGTGGTGTTGTAATCCAAGCGATACCTTTGCTGCCTGAGTTAAGGACTTGCACAGGGTACGGCTTAGGCTACTGCGAGACAAGAGCGCGCAAGATCCATCAACCCCGCGACGCCAGCGCCACACCCGCCCAGGCGGCGGCCAAACACACCATCACCGACAA
Source organism: uncultured Fibrobacteraceae bacterium (assembly GCA_964476155.1). GTDB lineage: Bacteria > Krumholzibacteriota > Krumholzibacteriia > LZORAL124-64-63 > LZORAL124-64-63 > JAHIYU01. Next base: position 5,960 of record CAYYYS010000015.1, on the reverse strand, counting down.
CACAATGTTCAGGACCGCCCGCCAGGCGGCCCCCTCGCGTATTAGGGCCAGAGTCTCGTAGCTGAAGGTGGAGAAGGTGGTGAAAGCGCCCAGGAAACCGATCAACAAGGCAGCACGCGTGGTGGGACTGATCGACCAGCGCTCAAGGCTCAGGGTGGCCAGCAGTCCGAGCAGAAAACAGCCCAGCACGTTGACCGCGAGCGTCCCCAGGGGAAAACGCGGTCCGGCGAAGCGCTGCACCAGTCCGGACAGTCCGTAACGGGCCACGGCGCCGAAAGCGCCGGCGAGAGCGATCGCCAGCACGCGGGTCACGACGTCACCTCGATATCCTGGTCAGGCACCCGAATCCGCAGACAGATGAAGAACCCGATCACGGCGATGGCGCCCGCCAACAAAAAGACCCACTCGTGCCCGTACGTCTCCCACAACCAACCCGACAGCACCGGCAGGCTCATGGCGACGACGTGATCGATGGTAATACCCATGCTGATCGTCGGCGTGATGTCGGCGGGATCGTCGGCGATCTTCTTGAGGTAGGTCGTGCGCGCGATGCGCAACGCGAAGAGGATGCTGTCCAGGATGTAGGCCGCGTAAAGCAGCTTCACGTCGTGGACGAAGGCGTAGACCAGACAGATGCCCAGCAGCAGGATCTCGTCGGCGGCCAACACGGCGCGCTCGCCCACCCAGTCGATGATGTCGCCCAGCAGCGGTCGAAACAACACGCCCAGCGCCGCGGCGATGAAGTAGAGCAGCGCGACGGTCGAAACCGGCACGCCGTGCAGACTCACCAGCACCCAGCCGCCGAAAGCCAGAAAGATCTGCTTGCGCACGCCGAACAGGGCGCTGATGGCGTAGAAGATGCCGTATTTTTTCTTCCAGACCAGCCGTCGCGATCGCGCCGAGGTCTCCCCGACGTGCACCCGCATGTAGTTCCAGCCGGCCAGGACAGCGGCCAGTGCCGCGAGACCGTAGAAGAGCTCGTAGTGATCGCCGAACAACCTGGCCAACAAGTACACGCCGCCCACGCCGATAATCACACCGAGGTTGCGTGCACCGCCGAGTTGCCCCAGACGTCTGCCCTCGTTGCCGCGCTTGGCCAGGTTCAGGCCGATGGGCCCCTCGACCGCAAAGATGATGTGGTCGCCCAGGCTCCAGATCACGATGAAGACGATCAACGGCGCCGTATCGCGCGCGACGATGCCCAGACCCAGGGCCCCGACCGCCGTCAGGATCATGGCCACCGCGGCCATGCGCGCCTCACGCATGAAACCGAGCATCAGGGCCGACACGCCGATGATCAGGAACCCCGGCAACTCGCGCGGAAACTCCAGCCAGCCGCGAGCGGCCGCGCCCAGATCGTGCACGTCGCTCAGGTAGTTGTTCAGGGTGGCCAGGAAGATACCGCTGGCCGCCCCGAAGCAGAGCGTCGCCAGCAGCATGTGGCGAAAATCGGGGCCGATCCCGGCCAGCTTCGTCAGGAGGCGTGCTACCATCAGGAACTCTTGCCGTAGTTGGGCGCTTCCTGGGTCACGTGAACGTCGTGGGGGTGGCTCTCGCGCAGGCCCGCGCCGGTGACCCGCACGAAGCGGGCCCGGGCGTGCAGGTCGGCGATGGTACCGCAGCCGCAATAGCCCATACCACTGCGCAGGCCGCCGACGATCTGGTAGAAGATGTCGGCCAGCGCCCCCTTGTAGGGCACCCGTCCCTCGATACCCTCGGGGACCAGCTTGTCGGGGTCGGACACGCTCTCCTGGAAGTAGCGGTCCTTGCTGCCCGCCTGCATGGCGCCCAGCGAGCCCATGCCCCGGTAGGTCTTGTAGACGCGGCCCTCGAAGAGGATCTTCTCGCCCGGCGCCTCCTCGGTACCGGCAAACATGGATCCGAGCATGACGGTGTCGGCCCCCGCGGCGATGGCCTTGACCGCGTCGCCCGAGTACTTCACGCCGCCGTCGGAAACGACAGGGACACCTTTGTCCTTCGCGACCGCAACCACGTCGAGAATCGCCGATATCTGGGGCACACCCACGCCGGACACCACGCGCGTCGTGCAGATCGATCCGGGCCCGATACCCACCTTGACGGCATCGGCGCCGGCCTCGATCAGGGCCGCGGCCGCCTCACCGGTGGCGATGTTGCCCGCCAGCACCTGTTGATCGGGATAGGTGGCCTTGATGTGCTTGACCATGTCGATCACGTTGCGCGAATGACCGTGAGCCGTATCGACAACCAGCAGATCGGCGCCGGCTTTCACCAGCAGTTCCACGCGCTCCTCGGTTCCCTGGCCCACACCCACCGCCGCGCCACAGATCAGCCGCCCCTGGTCGTCCTTGCTGGCGTTGGGATAATCGATGCGCTTCTGGATGTCCTTGACGGTGATCAGGCCGCACAGCTCGCCGCCCTTGTTGACCACCAGCAGTTTTTCGATGCGGTGCTCGTGCAGCTTGTCGGCCGCGTCGTCGAGCGTCGTCCCCTCGGGTACGGTGACCAGGTTCTCGCTGGTCATGACCGAGCGCACGGGCTGGGTCGTGTCGCGCACGAAACGCAGGTCGCGGTTGGTCAGGATGCCGACCAGCCGCCGTCCCTCGGTGATGGGCACGCCAGAGATGTGGTGCTCGGCCATCAGGGCCAGGGCTTCGTCGATGGACCGGTCCGGTCCGAGAATGACCGGATCGGTGATCATGCCCGACTCGCTACGCTTCACCCGGCGCACATGGACGGCCTGCATATCGGCCGGCAGGTTCTTGTGGATGATGCCGATACCGCCCTGACGCGCCATGGCCCGGGCCATCTCCGCCTCGGTCACGGTATCCATGGCCGACGAGAGCAGGGGGGCTTTCAAGGTGAGCCCACGCGTCAGCTTCGTGGTGGTGTCGATGTCGCGGGGGATGATTTCGGAGTAGCCGGGCACGAGAAGGACATCATCGAAGGTGAGGGTCTCCGGGAAGCGATCGTGCGCGCGACCGCCGCTCTGGTCAATCATATCCGATGTCCTTTGTTGAGGTGCTCTACCAACCTATGATCTTGGGATTGGCGAGCACCGGCTTTGTCAAACCACTAGGGCTTGAGAACTCCGATGAAGGGCAGGTTGCGGTACTTCTCATCGTAATCCAATCCGAAGCCGATGACGAACTCGTCGGGGATCTCGAAACCGCGATACGAAACGGGAACTTCCTCGATGCGCCGCGATGTCTTGTCCAACAGGGCACAGACGCGAATACTACGCGGGCTGCGTGTCTGCAACATCTCCAGCAGGTAGTTCAACGTGAGGCCCGTGTCCACGATGTCCTCCACGATCACGATGTCACGATCGGTGATATTGGACTTCAGGTCCTTCTCGATCTTGACCACACCGGTGCTCTCGGTTCCCCCGTGATAGCTGCTGATGGCCATGAAGTCCACTTCGTGGTGGATGGACATACAGCGGGTCAAATCGGCCAGAAACACGAACGCGCCCTTGAGGATGCACACCAGGATCGGCTGGCGGTCCTGGTAGTCGCGGCTGATCTCGGTACCGAGCTGCTGGATCCGTTTCTGGATATCGCCCGAGCCGATCAGGACCTTGTCGATCAGGGGGTCGCGCAGGGCCAGTTCCGCGTCGTCGAACTGCATGGGGGTCGCCTCCGTGGCTGTTGGACCGATTACTCGTGCCGCGTCTGGGTGATCGCCATGATCTTGGCGGCGATCAGATCTATGGCCACCTGATTGAATCCCCCCCGGGGGATGATCAGGTGGGCGTACTTCTTGGTCGGGTTGACGAATTGCTGGTGCATGGGCCGCACCACTTTCATGTACTGCTCGATGACCGACTCCACGCTGCGGCCACGATCCCGGATGTCGCGTTTGAGTCGACGTATGAACCGCTCATCGGCATCCACGCCGACGTAGAGCCGGATATCCATCAAGTCCCGCAGGGCCTCCGACTCGAGCACCAGAATGCCCTCCACGAAGATAATGTCGGCCGGTTCCACCCGCCGCGTTTCGGGCAGACGCGAGTGGATCGAATAATCGTAGACCGGCACGTCAACGGCCTCGCCGTTCTTCAGTATCTTCAGATGCTCGACGAGCAACTCGGTGTCGAAGGCGTTGGGATGGTCGTAGTTGATCTTGGCACGATCCTTCAGCGACAAGTTGGAGTTGTCGTGATAGTAGGAGTCGTGATGAATGATCTGCACGGTCTTGCCCGGCGCAGCTTCCTGCACACGCAAAGCAACGGTCGTCTTGCCGGAACCGGTGCCGCCGGCAATGCCGATGATCACTGCGGGAGGTGTTTTATCTGCTTTAGCGTTCATGAGCGGGAAAGATACCACAACATACCGCTCTGTCAACGGGGGCCATCACTTAAGTGCTTCTGGGGACATATCCGCTTCGTTTCCACGGGCCGGGAGACATATGGGTATGGGGACGGCTTCGGGGGGCGCTCTCCGCTCACATCCTGTGAGCGGGTCGCTCGGATTCCGGGTTGCTCCGCCCTCCTGGCTCCGCAACCCTCCATACGCCCCCGAAGCCGTCCCCATACCCATATGTCTCCCTGCGTGGGAAGCGAGCGGGTATGTCCCCAGAGTATTTAAGTGATGGGGCTTGGCAGGGCGTTTGATGTAGTCATTCCGGTAATTGGCTGGTAGGTTCGGCCTTCGAGAGAAAGAAGGAGACCGAATGAATTTTGGGAATTTGACCTCGTTGCTGGGTGTGCTCGTGCTGCTCGCACTCGCCTGGCTGCTCAGCAATAATCGACGGCGAGTGAAGTGGCGGCCGGTGGCCTGGGGGCTGGGGCTGCAGTTTGTTTTTGCGGTGTTGCTGTTGCGGACGCCCTGGGGGCAGTCGTTTTTTGCGGGGGCCCGGATAGTGGTGGCCCGGATCCTGGGCTTCACCGACGCCGGCACCTCCTTTCTTTTCGGTAACCTGTTTCGTACCAGCGAGGACCTGGTCCAGTACACCACGCCGGGACCCGAGGGCGGTTATATTCAGGTCGTCAACTCGGCCACCGGCGACCTGATTCCCCTGGGCACCGTCTTCGCCATCCATATCCTGCCCACGGTGATCTTCTTTTCCAGCCTGATGGCCATTCTCTACCACCTCGGCGTGATGCAGCGACTGATCTCGGGAATGGCGTGGATCATGCGGCGAACCATGGGCACGAGCGGGTCGGAGACCCTCTCCTGCGCGGCCAACATCTTCGTGGGACAGACCGAGGCGCCACTGGTGGTGCGACCCTATATCAAGACCATGACCAACTCCGAGATCATGGCGGTCATGTGCGGCGGCTTCGCCACGGTGGCGGGCGGCGTGATGGCGGCGTACGTGCGCTTCGGCGTGGACGCGGGACACCTGCTGGCCGCGTCGGTCATGTCGGCACCGGCGGCGCTGGTGGTGGCCAAGATCATGTATCCCGAAACCGAACAGTCGGCCACGGCCGGCCGGGTCAAGCTGGACGTGCCCAAGGAATACGCCAACCTCATCGACGCGGCCGCGGGCGGCGCCGGCGTGGGCATGAAGCTGGCCGCCAATATCGGCGCCATGCTGCTGGCGTTCGTGGCCTTGGTCGCCATGCTCAACGCGGGTCTGGGACTGATCGGCACGACACTGCAGGAGATCTTCGGCTGGATCTTCGCGCCGCTGGCCTGGGCCATGGGTGTGCCCTGGAGCGAAGCGAGTACCTTCGGCAACCTGCTCGGCACCAAGATCGCCGTGAACGAATTCCTGGGTTACGTGGAGTTGCAGAAGGCCATCGACGCGGGCGCCCTGTCGCCGCGCAGCGTAATCATCGCCACTTACGCCTTGTGCGGATTCGCCAACTTCTCGAGCATCGCCATCCAGATCGGCGGCATCGGCGGGTTGGCGCCGGAACGTCGCAGCGATGTGGCTCGGCTGGGTTTGAAGGCCATGTTCGGCGGAGCGTTGGCGAGTTGGTTGACGGCGACGATCGCGGGGATTCTCACGGCCTAGCGGGACATGAGCACCAG
>CAYYYS010000014.1:0-61513 GCA_964476155.1 uncultured Fibrobacteraceae bacterium | reverse complement strand
TACAGCGCCAACGAGTTCCTGACGCGCGTGAATCTCATGGGCGGCTACCAGTTCCCCGAAAAGTCGGATACGCCCATCAAGAAGATCAAGAAGGTCGCGGTGATCGGCGGCGGCAACGTGGCCATGGACTCGGCCCGCACGGCCAAGCGTCTCGACCCGGATCACGTGTACCTGATCTACCGGCGGACCAAGGCCGAACTGCCCGCCCGTATCGAGGAGTCGCATCATGCGGCCGAGGAGTTCATCGACTTCCAGCTGCTGCACGCGCCCATCGAGATCATCGGCGAGAACGGCGCCGTGACGGGGATCAAGTGCCAGGAGATGGAACTGGGCGAGCCCGACGACAGCGGTCGCCGTCGTCCGGTGCCCATCGAGGGCGCCTACAAGACGTGGGACGTCGATACGGTGGTCGTGGCCATCGGCCAGGGTCCCAATCCGATCCTGACGGCCGACTGCCCCGAGCTCGAGCTCAACGAGCGGCGCGGCACGATCATCTGCAAGGATCTCGAGACCATGCGGACCAACCTGGACAACGTCTGGGCGGGGGGCGACATCGTTACTGGTGGGGCGACGGTTATTCTCGCCATGGGGGCGGGACGAAATGCGGCCACTTCCATTCACGAGTATCTGATGAGTGAGAGTCGGGTTACCGCTCGGTAGGCCGGTGAAGCATAGGGACTCCCTTTCCGGGGAGACGCGGGGCGGCACATCCATGTGCCGCCTCGCTTCGCTTCCGGCCGCTCCGCCATCCTGGCTACGCAGCCTCCAGAGACTCCCCGAAAAGGGAGTCCCTATGCTTCACCTACCGAGTTGAAAACCACCCTCATCAGATTGTGGCTGGAGTGGGGCATTCGTCCGGACTGGTGCGGGGGTGCAACTGGGGATGTGCGGCACCGACTAGTCCGTGAGGCTGCGAACGATGAGGCCGGAGCGGAGTTTGGGTTCGAACCAGGTTGATTTGGGGGGCATGACGGCGTCGGCATCGGCGACGGCCATGATTTGGGAGACGGCGGCCGGGGCGAAGGCGAAGGCTACGGCCATGTCCTCGCGGCAGCGGCGTTCGAGTTCGCCCAGGCCGCGGCTGCCGCCCACGAAATCGATGCGGGGGTCCTGGCGTGGGTCGCCGATACCGAGGACCGGCGCGAGGAGCAGGTCCTGCAGGACGGCCGCGTCGAGACTGTTGACCGGATCGTCGGCCGGGTAGCTGCCGGACCGTGCGGTCAGCCGGTACCAACGGCCTTCGAGATGCATGCCCCAGGTCTGGTGTGTGGAGGGTTCGGGGGTGTCGGTCTCGGACACGTCGAAGATATTGGACACGGCAGCCAGGAAATCTGCGGGCGTCAGTCCGTTGAGATCGCGGATCACGCGGTGGTAACCCATCAGGCGCAATTCATCGTCGGGGAAGAGCACGGCGAGGAAATGGTTGTAGGGTTCTTCGCCGGTATGGTCGGGGTTGCGGACGCGGTAAAGGTCACGCACGCGCATGGCCGAGGCGGAGCGGTGGTGGCCGTCGGCCACATAGATCGCGGGCACCTCCGTGAAGGCTTCCTGCAGGGCCGCCACGTCGATGGGATCGGCGACGGGCCAGATCGCGTGTCCGATTCCGTCGTCGGCGGTGAACTCGACCACCGGAGGGGCTTGTGCCACCATCCCGTCCACCAACACCTTGATCCGCCGGTCGGCGCGATAGGTGTAGAGAACCGGCCCGGCGTTGACGCCCAGCACTTCCATGTGCCGCGCCCGGTCGTCTTCCTTGTCGCGGCGGGTGAACTCGTGCTTCTTGATGTGCCCATCCACATACTCGTCGACGCTGCAGCCGACGGCCAGTCCGAACTGCACGTGATCGCCCATGGTCAGACGGTAGATGTAAAACGACGGGGCCGCGTCCCGTACCAACACGCCGTCGTCGATCAGTCGGCGATAGTTCTCGGCGCTGCGGGCATAGACGGCTTCCGGGTCGGCAGCCGTGGGCGGGTCCAGATCGATCTCCGCCTTCACTACGTGCAGAAACGTGTCGACGTTGGCGACGGCCATCTCGCGGGCCTCATCGGAGTTGAGTACGTCGTAGGGCGGACTGGCCACGCGCGAGGCGGCTTCGGGCGTGGGCCGGTAGGCGGCGAAGGGACGAATGTCAGCCATCGGTTTCTCCCAGGTCTTCGATCACTTGTCGGACGGCGGTGGGGTAGAGTTCACATTCGGCGGTAAAGATACGCGCGGCCAGGGTGTCGGCATCGTCGTCCGGCGCCACGGGTACGCTTTGCTGCGCGACGATCTCGCCGTCGTCGTAGATCTCGCTCACGTGATGAACGGTGCAGCCGCTCTCGGTGTCTCCGGCCGCCAGGACCGCTTCGTGTACGTGGTGCCCATACATGCCCTTGCCGCCGTACTTGGGCAACAAGGCGGGATGGATGTTCAGAATCGGGCCGCCGAACCAACCGGGGCGCTGGTAGAAGCAGAGGTAGCCGGCCAACAGGATCATCCTGGGGGCGTAGGGCTGCAGCCAGGCGTTGACCGCCGCGTTGTGGGCGGCGAGACCCGGATGTTCCAGACGTCGAAAGACTGCTACGGGAATACCGGCCTCGCGGGCGATGTCCACGCCGCGCACGTCGCTGCGGCTCGACGCGACGGCCACGATGTCCACGGGCAAACGTCCGGCCTCGCGTTCGGCCAGGAAGTTCTCGAAGGTGCGACCGCTGCCCGAGAGCAGCACCGCCACGGGGATCCGCCGGGTCGTCATGTGACCTTCCCTTCGCGCGCCTCTATCCGCAGGGCGTCCAGCACCTTGCGATGGGCCGAGAATGCGATGGGGCCGGGCAGGTCGTCGAGATCGTAGAAGCCGACCGCCTCCGCGTCGTCGCCCGCCTGCAGGTCGCCGCCCAGTTCCTCGGCCCGGTAGACGATCAGGATCACCGACCGGTCGGGCGGCAGCTGGCCGTGGTGGACGGCGAAGAGATCCTGGATCGCCACGTCGAGACCGGTCTCTTCGCGCGCCTCGCGCCGGGCGGCCACATCCGCGGGCTCGTCGTACTCCAGAAAACCGGCGGGCAGGGTCCACAGTCCGGCACGCGGTTCGAAGCGCCGGCGCGCCAGCAGAACCTGTTCGCCGCGTCGGACGATCACCGCCGCGGCCGGCGCCGGGTTGAGATACTGCACGAATCCGCATTCGGGGCACATGGGTCGCTGCGTGCCGCCCTCCTCGCGCAAGACCATCCCGGTACGGCATTGGGGGCAATTGGGAAAGGCGTGGCGTAGTTGATCCATCAGCGTCTCCTGTGGACGGCAAAGGCGATCACGACCAGCGTCCATGCCGCCATGAAGATCGCCAAGGGTGTCTGTCCATGACGGATGAAGGTCGTATCCGCCGGTCCCGGGGTCAGGTCACGGATAACCAGGCCACGCTCGCCCAGTCCGAGAGTGTCGATCAAGCCGCCACGTCGGTCGGTCATGAAGCTGATCCCATTATTGGCGCAGCGAACCACCGGGACACGGCATTCGGCGGCACGCATGCGAGCCATGGCCGCGTGCTGGACGGGGCCGGCCGTCTCGCCGAACCACCCGTCGTTGGTGATGTTGACCAGCACGTTTGCGCCCTCGGCCACGGCGTGGCGCGACAGGGACGAGAAGATGGCCTCATAGCAGACCAGCGCGCCGAAGCGCAACTCTCTCCCCTCTGCGACGGATACCGAGATGGGATGGGGCTTCTCGCCGGCATGCCATTCCGCCTGTCCGAAATCCAGTTTTCCAAGCCAAGGCAGCCATTTCTGGAAGGGCACGCGCTCGCCGAAAGGCAGCAGATGGTGTTTGTGATAACGATCCAGAAGACGTCCGTTGGCGCCGAATAGCCCGGAAGCGTTGGTACGGACCTGCTTGCCGTCGGTGTTGAGGTTGGCGTCGGGAAAACCCGTGAAGATGAAAACGTCAGTGGAGTCGGCGAGGTCGCGCACCCAGCCGAGCAGTCGCCTCTCGTACATGAGGTAGGCCGGCACCGCCGTCTCGGCCCAAACCACCAACTCCGCCCCCCTGCGCACGGCCTCGTGGGTCAGGGCCGTGTAGGGAACCGTGGTGGAATCCGTGCGGCCCTTGGCCCACTTGTCGCACAGGGCCACGTCGGCCTGCACCGCCGCCACGCGGATCGACGGGCGAGTTGACGACACGTCACCGTCGGTAGCCAGGATCGTCAGACCACCCCACAGGACCAGACACGCCAAAGCCAGAGCAACGGCGATCGCCGTCGTACGTTCGTCGCGTTGCAGGATCACCCCGGCGGCCGCGACCACCAACGCCGCGGCGAAAGCCGCGCCCGTGCCCAGGGCCAATTCGCCGCCACCGGCGGCCAGCGGATAGAGCGCCGACTGCAGGAACGCCATACCCGACAGGCACCAGGGAAAACCCAGCTCACCGGTAGTGCGCAGGACCTCGATAACCGTCCAGAGAAACGGCACCGCTAGCAGAGTGACACGGCCGTCACGAATCCGCGCGACCTGTCCCGCCAACCAGCCGAAGAGCAGATAGTAGAGCGACACGTAGAGAATCGCCGAGCCGGCGGCAACCGGCACCAGCACCCGCGACGCGATCGGGGCCTCGGGGCCCAGCAGGAACAGCCAGTGCAGCAGCGACCCCTGGTGCGCCACGCCGAACAACCAGCCGATGAGCGCCGGCCGGTCGGTGCGACACAGCAGAGCGAAGAGGATCGTCAGGGACGCAACGATGAGCCAGCCCGTGCCGTGAAACGGCGGCATGGCGACGGTGGCCATGACGCCCGCGCATACGGCGGCCAAAGCCGTCAGACGGAGCGGAAACGGCTGCGGTTGAGCCGCCGAAGTCTTTGCTGCAAATTGTGACATGATGGGTACAATAGACGCTCATCTGGCTGCATGCAACAGGTCGCACATGCCATAACGGCGAATCTTCTTGTACAGCCCCTGGCGCGACAAACCCAGTCGTCGCGCCGCTACCGATTTCAAACCGCCGCTCGCGCCGATGGCCTTGCGGATCAGGAAGCGCTCCAGCAACTCGGTCGCTTCCACCATGGGCCGCAGCGTGGCCAGGTCGGCCGGGTCAACCGATCGCCCCGTCGAGCGCTGCACCGCTTCGGACAACTGCTCGAGCTCCATGACCGGCTCTCGCGGGAACAGCGCCAACCATCGCTGCACTTCGTTCTCCAACTCGCGCACGTTTCCCGGCCAACGGTAGCCTTGCAGGGCGGCCAGGGCGGGCTCAGACACCGACACGGTCTCCGGGGATCGACCTTTCCTAACGAATATGTGAGCCAGCAGGTGGACCAGATCCTCGGGCCGTGTGCGCAGCGGCGGAATAGAGATCTGCACCACTTTCAGGCGATAGTAGAGATCCAGACGGAACCGCCCCGCGGCGATCTCTTCCTCGAGGTTCTTGTGGGAGGCCGCCACGAAGCGTACATCCACCGGACGGCTGCGCAACTCGCCGATGCGCCGCAGCCGTCTCTCCTGCATCACCCGCAGCAATTTGATCTGCAGGGACATGGGCATGTCGCCGATCTCGTCCAGGAAGAAGGTGCCGCCGTCGGCGGCCTCAAGCAGGCCGACCTTCTCCTTGCCGGCGCCGGTGAACGCGCCGGCCTTGTGGCCGAAGAGTTCACTCTCGAAGAGGGTCTCGGGCAGGGCGGCGCAATTCACGCCGATGAAGCGTCGGTCGCGGCGCGGCCCCTGCCGATGGATGGCCCGTGCCAGGATCTCCTTGCCGGTACCGCTCTCGCCGTGCAACAGGACGCTGACCTGGCTGTCGGCCACCGAGACCACATCTTGGCAGCAACGGATCAGCTCGTGGGAAACACCCACGACACCGGGGACGCCTTCGATGAACACCGGTTGGGGCAGGGTGACGTTGGTCCGGCGCCGCGTGGCAACTTTGGCCTTCAGGCGCCGGAACGGATCCGTCGCGAAGAGGCAGGGTTGGGTCAACGTGTCCACGGTCGCTGCGCCCTGCGTATTCGACGTCGGCAGTCGATCAAGCATCGGTCCGACACCCTGGGCGAAATCGCGGGCCCAGATGGCCACCGCGTCCGGCCAGGTGCCGTCATCGGCACACGCCACGGCCACGGCCCCGCGGCACGTCCCTTCCCCGACGACGGGTTCGACGACCAGACGCCAGGCGGCGCCATCCACCTCCATACCCCGCTCCGCACGCGCCTGCTCGCTGACACAGCGCCAGAGCGTGCCCAGCGGCGGTCGATCGGGCCCACGCCGCTTCGCCCGCCAGGCGTGATCCAGCAGGATGCGCAACGATCCCACATCGCCGTCGCCCCGTGTCGCCCGCGCCACCCACAGGCGGCTACCCGCGCCACCGTGTGGAAAACTCCTCAGTTCGTTGTCCCAGAATGCGCCGTGACCATCCATGCATCGACCTCCTTGGTTCAGAGGTGAGCAGATCTGACGCCGGGCGCTATGATATTTGCATGTTTCTGCATCTGTCTTTATTGCTATGTGTTACGCTACATGCCTACGCCTTGACATCAAGACAGTTCGCGCAGAATAATCGCAGTCGCTCTCCCCGATTCCCCAGCAGAGAGAACGGTCCGGGCTAGCCGCCCGGACCGCAGTCGTTTTGCGTCATGTGTCAATGCGGGGACGCCGCCCCCTTGTGATTACAAGACCACCTCGACCCGCTCGTCCCCCGAGATCACTTCGCCGATGGGGAACGCGCCCAGGTTGGTCAGCAGATCCTCGCCCGTACCGGGCGGCATGACGAGCACCAGCCCTACGCCCATGTTGAAGATGCGATACATCTCCGCGGGCTCCACCTCGCCCACGTCCTGCATCACGCGGAAGACCGGGGGGACCGCCCAGGCCTGCGTGTCCACACGGGCGCAGAGGCCGTCCGGCATGATGCGCGGGATGTTGTCGGTGAAGCCGCCACCGGTGATGTGGACCAGACCGTGTACGACGTCGCGCCCCAGATCCTGCCAGATCCTGCGCAACTCGGGCAGGTAGCTGCGATGGATGGCCAGCAGGGCCTCGCCCACCGAAGGTCCGCCGAGGGATTCGGGCCGGTCGTCTACGCCGTATCCGGCAAGATCGAAGAAAACCCGACGCGCCAGGGAATAGCCGTTGGTGTGCAGCCCCGTGCTGGGCAGGCCCCAGAGACGATCGCCGGCGCGAATGGCCGAGCCGTCGATCACGTGCTTTTCCTCGACACGCCCCACGATGCAGCCGGCCAGATCGAAGTCCTCGTCGCCGTAGACGCCGGGCATCTCGGCGGTCTCGCCGCCGAGCAGGGCACAGCCGTTCTCGCGACAGGCTTTGGCAAAACCTTCGATGACGGGCTCGAGCATGTTGTCGAGCAGCTTGCCGGTGGCGAAGTAGTCCAGGAAAAAGAGGGGTTCGGCGCCCTGGACCAGAATGTCGTTCACGCAGTGGTTGACCAGGTCCTGCCCCACCGTGTCATAGCGGCCGGCCATGGCCGCGACCTTGACCTTGGTGCCGACGCCATCAACGCTGGCCACGAGCAGGGGCTCACCGGGTGCCGGTCGATACAAGCCACCGAACGCGCCCAGGTCCGAACGCACGCGCTCGTCCCACGTGGACCTCACGGCGGCCTTGGCGCCCGCGAGAGCCTTCTGGGCAGCGTCGATATTGACGCCGCTATCCTCGTATTTCATGGACTTCCGTTTCGGTAACGGTCTCGGTCTTGGTCTTGATTTCGGGCGGGGTATTCGCCACCTGCTGGATTTGCCGGATCACCTTCTCGACGGCAGAATCGGGTATCACGTCGAACTCGCCACGACTATGCAGATCCATGACCGTGTCGACGATTGATGCGTCGAATTGGGATCCCCGGTATTTCAGCAACTCGGCGAGTGCCTTGTCAACCGGAAGAGCCTGGCGGTAGGACCGATCGCTGGTCATGGCATCGAAAGCGTCGCACACGTTGAGGATGTTGGCGCCGAGACTGATCTCGCTGCCCTTCAATCCGTCGGGATAGCCCTTGCCGTCCGGACGCTCATGGTGATGCCGCACGAGATCGACGGTTTCGGGCAGGAACTTGATCTGCTCGACGATGCGCGCACCGATCGCCGGGTGCTCGGCGAGGATCGAGAACTCCTCGTCGGTCAATCGTCCCGGCTTGCAGATGATGTCGTTGGTCACGGCGATCTTGCCGACGTCGTGCAGCAGGCCGCCGTACTCCAGCAGTTCCAGATCCGCCGGGTTCATGCCGATGGCCCGGGCGATGGTGATGGCGTACTGGGAGACCCGATAGCTGTGGCCGTGCGTGTAGGGTTCGTCGGCCTCGAGCGTGGTCGCCAGTACGGCGATCGACGCCATGTGGGCTTCCTTCTGCTGCTTGTGCGCCCGCGTGATGGCGAAGACGACCCAGATGATCGGCAGGAAGATCATCAGGGTCCAGGGTCCGGCCTGGCGGTAAAGCAGGATCACGATGGCGGTAAACGGCAATTCCATCAGTCCGGCCACCGCACCCCAACGGGCGTCGCGATGCCAGACTTCGCGCAGCGGGATCTTGCGGTCCAGGCTCATGATGCCCGAAACGATGGCGCTGTTGGCGAAGGAATAGACCAGCAGGGTAACCATCAGGGGCAACAGGAACAGCGGTGTGCCGAAGTGGTTGCTGAAAGGCAGCGCGTGATAGATCAGTCCCGCCACGGTCGCCGCCACCGTGAGCATGGCCATGTTGAAGATCATCTTGCGAGGCGGCGCGGACCTGAAAACCAGACCGCGTACCAGCGTGGAACCGGCGTCCATGATGACCGCGACCAGGGGGCCGAAAAGCACCAGCATCGAAAGGGTGAGCGTCCGCGACGAGAGGATACGGCCGCCACCGCGCACCTGCGACTCGGACATCTTGGTGTCGGTGATGAGAATAACCAGGAAGTAGAAGGCCCAGCCCATCCACTCCACGCGCTCGGGACGGTGCGCCAGGGCCAGATAGGCCAGACAGCCGATCCCGGCCGCGAGGGTCGCGAAATAATAGAGGGAAAAAGCCTTGCGGCCTTTTTGGGGACGGGAGTCAGACACCTGTGTTCCCTCGTTCGAGCCGTCGGGGAGCTTGACTGTCGGCGCCGGGGTGGCGCGTTGAACCGGAACATGCCCCCAATTGCGCACAGTTCCTTCAATATAGAGTCATCGTCAGGACATGACACGCACTTGAGTCTTCATGCAGGATCGGCGCCAACCAATGCGGGGTGATTACCACTCCCACTTGAAGAACAGACCAATGATGAAGTTAAGCATTGGCGTCACCTCCGTCCTGATGAGTGTACCAGGGCTGTGGTTTCTAGATGACACGCTTCGCTCGCTCAATCAATCGGATCCGTTTCGCTCCGCTCACTTGAAAAAAGCGGCGCCGATCCCACAAAGTCAGACTCTCGTATTGGCAGGCTCCTCCCTGAAATTGAAGAGCGACAGACGGCGGTTCAGGGCGTCCAGAACCGCGTAAACGTTGGCTTCGCGCGCATTGTAGCGCTGCGAGCAGCAACCGAAAAAGCGTTCGCTGCGGCGCCCCTCGACCAGGTCGATGGCGGCGATGGTCAGCCGCTCGCCGGCCAGTTCGGATTCGCGCAGCTCGGCCAGGCTCAAGGTTACCGGCTCGTCGAGTAGACCCTGCAGGGCTTTCAAGGTGGCGCGCCCCAGCAATTGCGCCTCCATACCCGGATGGTTGGGCCCCTCCTCTTCGCAACTGACCGACAGATCTCCCAATTCGAGGGTGACCGAGGCGCGCAGGGACGGTCCCCGGCTTTCCAGGGCGACACTCGCGCACTCCACACGGGCTTGCGGAGATTCCTCCACCAGGACAGCCGGCTGGGGCACGGGCCGGATCAACGGCACCTCGGCCGGCTCGCTGCGCGGGGTTTCCACGCGGGGAGCGACTTCGGGAGCCGGCTTGGGCTCGGGCTTCGGGGCCTGCGCCGGGGCGGAGTCGGCCGGCGTTGAGTCGTCCTGATCCAGAATCTGGACCACGCCGATTTTTTTATAGAAAACATCGATGTTGAGACGAGCTTTCAACAGCCCCTCGACATCGCGTACGATCAAGCGCGGCTCGCGCTCGGGAGTTGAAACGACATGAATACCGGAGATCGCGCCCTCTTCGCCCAGATCGATCTTACACTGGCGCACGCCCTGGATCTGGCAGATCCAGCGTTCGGCGTCGTTCACCCATTCATGTTCGTCGTAATGTTCTTGCAAGGTGTGCCCCCATTCTCATCCTTGAGGCTAAGGTCATTGGCGTTCCATCGAGCTTGATCTTAGCAGAGGACAAGCAATCCTTACAACAGATGATCTCACCTCTGTGCAAGAAAGCTTTCGGAGGGCAAATCAAGGGGCCATCATGGCTTCCAGTTGTTGAACTCTGCCATTCAAATCACTGTCCGACAAACGGG
Organism: uncultured Fibrobacteraceae bacterium; assembly: GCA_964476155.1. Lineage (GTDB taxonomy): Bacteria > Krumholzibacteriota > Krumholzibacteriia > LZORAL124-64-63 > LZORAL124-64-63 > JAHIYU01. Next base: position 51,144 of record CAYYYS010000014.1, on the reverse strand, counting down.
TCAGGCTTTCGACGCTGAAGGATTCCGGACAGAAACTGGCCATGGCCGTCCCACTGATCATGGCCCGACGGAAAACGGCGTCGTCACTGTCGCGGTCCGCACCCGCCCTCGCCAGATGCCCCACGAATCCACCGGCAAAAGTGTCGCCGGCCCCGGTGGGGTCCACCACGTCGGGCAAGAGGATCGCGGGAACCGCCAGGATCGAATCCCGGCCGAAGTACAGGGCCCCGTGCTCACCCTTCTTGATCACCACGTGCTCGGGTCCCATCTCGCGAATGGTCGCGGCGACCTCGGCGAGTCCGCTCTTCCCCGCAAGCATGCGCGCTTCGCTGTCGTTCAGCAGTAACACGTCCACCTTGCGCAGAACGGACGCGAGGGCGTCGCGCGTCGTGTCGATCCACAAGTTCATGGTGTCCAGCACCACGAGCTTCGGGGCGGTGACGCTGTCCAGCACCTGCTCCTGCAACGCGGGATGTATGTTGGCCAGGAAGAGGTAGGGCGTCGCGGCCCAATCGTCGGGTAGGACGGGCTGGAAATCCTGGAAGACACCGAGCTCGGTGGCCAGGGTGTCGCGCTCGATCATGTCGTCGTGATAGCGGCCCGACCAGTGGAAGGTTTCCCCGGACGCCCTCACGATGCCGGCGATGTCCACACCACGCGACGCGAGCAGGTCAAGATCCTCCTGTCGGAAATCATCGCCGACGACACCGACGGCGCGCACCGGCGCGAAGCGGATCGCCGCCAGCGAGAAGAAACTCGCGCTGCCGCCGAGCTGACGCTCGCGTTTTTCGCGGGGTGTCTCCACCGTGTCGTACGCGACCGAGCCTACCACCAGGATGGACATGTCACTCCTTATCCCCCATGACCTCGGGCGCGTCGATACCGATCAGATCGAGCACCCGATGCAGCACCTTGCGGGTCAGTAGGCACAGTTGCAGACGCGCTTCGGTCGTATCGCGGTCGTCACCCAGGATCACACACTGGTGATAGAACTGGTGAAACAGGCCCGACACGTCCTGGGCATATGTGGTGAGACGATGCGGTTCCCGGCTCGCGGCCGCGCCGGCGATGACCTCGGGCAGACGAATCAGCTCACGGATCAAGGCGCGTTCGGCGCCCTCTTCGAGGCTGGCGAGGGGTGCGGCGACCGGTACCTGTCCGGTCCAACCGGCGTCCTCCGACTTGCGCAGAACCGAGCAGATCCGCGCGTGAGCATATTTGACGTAGTAGACCGGATTCTCGTTGGACTGCTCGCGGGCCATATCCAGGTCGAAATCCAGATGGGAGTTCGGCTTGCGGGTGAGGAAGATGTACTTGGCCACATCGGCACCCACATCGTCGCACAGGGCGTCCATGGTCACGAACCGGCCCTCGCGTTTGGACATGTCGATGGGACGGCCATCCTCCACGAAATTAACCTGCTGAAGGATCTGCACCTCCAGCCAGTCCTCGGGTACGCCGAGAGCCAGCATGGCGCCGCGCATGCGGGGGATGTGTCCATGATGGTCCGGACCGAGGAAGTCGATGGCGTGTTCGAACCCGCGCTGGAACTTGTGGTAGTGGTACGCGACATCGGCCAGGAAATACGTAGGCGTGCCGTCGGACCGGACGATGACCCGGTCCTTTTCGTCGCCGTAATCGGTCGACCGGAACCAGGTGGCGTCGTCCTCGACGTACACAACCTCGTTCTTCTTCAACCGTTCGAGCGCCCGCTCGACGCGCTTGGTCTCGTGGAGCTCCGACTCGAAGTACCAGGTGTCGAAGCGCAACCCGAAGCGTCGGCAGGTCTGGCGCTGCCAGGTCAGGATTTTCATGAGCGCGTACTTGGCGAAGCGCCGGGTCGACTCGTCCTCGTCCAGCGCGACCCAGGCGTCGGCGTTGCCGTCGGGCGCGGTCAGGCGCTGGAAGCTCTCGTCGTTGAAGACGTCCGCCTGGCTCTGGATGGCCTTGCTCGACAGGCCGATCAGCTCCTCGGCGATCATGTGGATGTAACGCCCCTTATAGCCGTCCTCGGGAAAGCCCACGGCGTGACCGAGTAATTCCATGGTGCGGGCGCGCAGGGACTTGCCCAGCAACGCGACCTGACGACCGGCGTCGTTGACGTAGTATTCGGCATGCGCATCGTAGCCAACGGCGTCCAGCAGACGAACGAGCGTCGCCCCGTAGGCGCCGGCCCGGGCCGAGACGATGTTCAACGGCCCGGTGGGGTTGGCGCTGATGAACTCGACGTTGATGCGACGTCCCCGGCCCTTCCGCACGTCCTGCAGGGCACCCTCGTCGGCCCACAGGTCGAGCAACAGGTCCACCTGGTAGGCCGGCGCATAGCGAAAGTTGATGAACCCGGGACCGGCGATCTCCACCGACTCGATCACGTCATGATCGAAGTCGAGATTGGCGGCCAACTCGCCGGCCAACTCGCGCGGCTTGCGTCCAAGGCGCTTGGCGGTGGCCATGGCGATGTTGGTGCTCAGGTCGCCGTAACTCGGGTCGCGCGGTTTCTCGAGCGCCACGGCCACGTCCTCCTCGAAGAGGCCGTAGCTTTCCAGGCGCCGAAAGATCTCTGCGCGGATGATGTCGTGGATGGTCATGAGTCCTCTTCCGTACTGTTGTCCGCAGCCTTATCATTGCCCACAGCCATGCCCCGCCGAACCAGCGGCAGGTCGGGATGACGCTCCGCCACGTCCGGTCGCTCGAAATAGAGATCGTCCACATCGAGTCGGCCGGCATCGTTCCAGAGACGCTCGAGACCATAGTACTCCCGGGACCGGATCTGCATGACGTGAACCAGCACATCCACGTAGTCCAGCAGGATCCACTTGGAGTTGGCAAATCCTTCCCGATGCAGGGGCTTGTGACCGGCAGCGGTCAGATCGTCGTCGACGCCACGGCCGAGGGCATCGACCTGGGTATCCGACAGGCCGCTGGCAATCACGAAATAATCGGTCACGTCGGAGCGTCCGCGCAGATCCAACACCTGTACGTCCACTCCCTTGCGGGTGAGCAGGGCGTGGACAGCCAGTTCCGCCAGGCGGAAACCATCACCGTTTTCGTGGACGTACCAGGGCTCGGTTCGCTCGCTCATCGTGCCACCATCTGCTGGGATGCCGATCCCGACGCCGGGATCAATTGAGTCGCTTCAGGACGTATTCCACCGACACGGCCAGGAGATCCTTCTGGACGCCGCGGGCCACGGGCGTGATGGCCTGCTTGGCTTCCTCGCCGTAGACACGCGCCATGTCGCGCGCCGCGTCGACGCCGCCGTGCTTCATGACGAAGGCCTTGATCTCGGGCCAGTAGCTCTTGCGCTCATCCACGGCCAGGGACTCGGCGCCATCCAGCAACGTCTTGCTTTCCGCGGCCGACGCATTCTCCAGGGCGGCGATCAGGGGCAAGGTGATACGCCCCTCTTCCCAGTCCTGGCCCGTGGGCTTGCCAAGCCGACGCTCGTCACCCAGGTAATCGAAGACGTCGTCGGTGATCTGGAAGACGAAGCCGGTCTTGCCACCGAACTCGCCGAAAACCGCGGCCCGATCCTTGAGTACGGGATTGAGCCCGGCGCCGATCGCACAGGTCGACTCGATCAGCGAGGCGGTCTTGCGGTAGATGATCTTGAGGTACTGCTCGACGCTGATCGTCATGTCGTACTTGGTCTCGATCTGCATCATCTCGGCCTGGCTCATCAGGACCGTGGTCCGCGCCAGCTTCTTCATGGCGTCGTGCAACTCGGCCTGGATCAGACAGTCGAGGGCCTTGCTGTAGAGATAGTCGCCCATGACCAGGGCCGTCGACGGGCCCCAGTGATGAGTGACCGAGGCCAGGCCGCGCCGCATGAGAGCCTCGTCGATAAAGTCGTCGTGCAGCAGGGTGGCCGTGTGGATCATCTCCACGCAGGCGGCCGCGGTGATCGCCGCCTCGTCGATGCCACCCTCGTGCTTGGCGCTCAACAGCAGCAGCGTCGGCCGGAAGCGTTTGCTCTTGCCCTTCTTCACATGATCACAGACCTCGTTGATCAGGGGCGTGTCTCCCCTGACCAGATCGTCATAGACCTGATCGAAGCGTTCCAACTCGGGCCCGATAATCTTCTGAAGGGCCCAGAGCTTGATGCGTTCCTGATCGACGAGTGACATGAAGGCCTTTCAGCGTACGGTCGTGCAGTCGCTCATTCGGGTCAAATGTCTAGAGCCATCCACTCTAAGTCAATCGTCATCCTCATGCAACTCCCCTTGATCTTCCTCATGATCCTTGCGTCGATCGACGACGATGGCGACCCCGACCGAGCCCAGATACAGCAGCATCACGGGTCCGGCCATGACCAGCTGGGAGAAGACGTCGGGAGGCGTGAGCATCGCCGACATGACCACGATGGCCAACAGGGCGTAGCGCCAGCTCTTCAACAGGGTGCGAGGCTTGACCAGACCGAGATGACTGAGTATCAGGATCACCAGCGGCAGCTCGAAAACCAGCCCGAAGGCCAGGCAAAGCTTGGCCACGAACGCAAAATAGGGTCCGATCCCGATCAGCGGCTGCATGTAGGTCGTGGCGTAGTTGAGCATGAAGGCCATGACCTTGGGAATGAGCACCACATAGGCGAACGCCACGCCCAGATAGAACAGGCCCACCGAGACGATCAGCAGCGGCGTGACGACCTTGCGCTCCTTGGCATAGAGACCGGGCAGCACGAAGCGGTAGACGCGCAGCAGCACGAACGGCAGCACCAAGAACAGACCGAGCACCACCGCCAGCTTCATGCGCGTCATGAAGGCTTCCGCGGGCTGGCTGAAGTAGACCATGTTGCCCGAGGCGGTCATGGGCTTGACGAGCAGGTCGAGCAGGGGGCTGGACAGGAACCAGCAACCGATCGAGGCGACGCCCACCGCGATCGAGGTATGGATCAGGACCGACCGCAGTTCCTCCAGATGGTCCAACAGGGTCATCTGGCCGTCGGACGCCGTCGACGGTTCGGGCTCGGGCAGACTCGACTGGTCGGGATCGTTAGTTCCGTCAATCATCGTCGCCCTCCTTCCCGTCGAGGATCTGTCGCAACTCCCGCATGAATTCGTCAACGTCCTTGAAGGACCGGTAGACCGAAGCGAAGCGCACGTAGGCCACCTCGTCCACGTCGCGCAGCTTGGCCATGACCTGCTCGCCGATGTCCTGGGACGGAATCTCCAGCGACAGCCGCGAGGCCAAATCGCGCTCGACGGCGTCGGCCACGGCCTCCATCTGCTCGAGGGTCACGGGGCGTTTTTCGCAGGCGCGGGCGATGCCGCCGATCACCTTGGCCCGGTCGAACTCCACGCGGTGCCCGTCCCGCTTGATGACACGAAACTGCTTGGCCTCGATGGCCTCGTAGGTCGTGAAGCGTTCGCCGCAGTCCAAACACTCGCGCCGGCGGCGCACGGCAAGCCCCTCGCGGACAGACCGGCTGTCCACGACCTTGTCGTCATCGGTGCCGCAGCTCGGGCACTTCACGATTGACTCCCTTGCCGGTTACAGCTCCGGGTACAGGGGGAAGGCGCCGGAGAGTTCCTGCGCTTCCCCGCGCAACATAGCGAGGACCGCCTCGTCCTCGCGGGCGACCACGGCCCGATCCACGATGTCGGCAATGACGCGCATCTGGTCGGGTCCCATGCCCCGGGTCGTCAGGGCCGGCGTGCCGAGACGGATACCGCTGGTCACGAACGGGCTCTCCTGGTCGAAGGGCACCGTGTTCTTGTTGGCGGTGATGCCCACGCGTTCCAGCAACTCCTCCATATCCTTGCCCGTCAGCCCCTTGTTGGAGACGTTGACCAGCAGGAGATGGTTGTCGGTGCCGCCGCTCACCAGATGGAAACCGCGCTCAAGCAGCGACTCGCCCAACACGGATGCGTTCTCGACCATACGCCTGGCGTAGTCCTTGAATCCGTCCTGCATGCACTCGTGGAAGCAGACTGCCTTGGCCGCGATTACGTGCATCAGCGGACCGCCCTGAATGCCCGGGAAGTTCATCTTGTTGACATTCTTGAAGAAGGGCTTCTTCGCCAGGACGATGCCACCGCGGGGGCCGCGCAGGGTCTTGTGGGTGGTCGAGGTGACAATGTCGCAGTGGGGTACCGGACTGGGGTGTACGCCGCCGGCGACCAGACCCGCTATGTGGGCCATGTCGAAGAGCAGCACGGCCTCGATCTCGTCGGCGATCTCGCGCAGGATCTCATAATTCCAGAAACGCGGATAGGCGCTGGCGCCGCCCACGATCATCTTCGGCCGCTCGGTCTTGGCCTGCTCGCGTAGCCGGTCGTAGTCGATGGTCTCGGTGTCCGGGCTCACTTCGTAGTGAATAGCCTCGAACAGCAGTCCCGAGAAGTTGACGGGATGACCGTGGGTCAGGTGCCCGCCGTGGGAAAGCGACAAGCCGAGGATCTTCTCGCCGGGCTTGAGCACCGACAGATAGGCGGTCATGTTGGCGGTCGATCCGGAGTGGGGCTGGACGTTGGCGCGCTCGGCCCCGAACAGCGCCATGGCGCGCTTCTTGGCCAGGGTCTCCACCTCGTCGACGTTCACACAGCCGCCGTAGTAGCGTTTGCCGGGATAACCCTCGGCGTACTTGTTGGTCAGCACGCTGCCCATGGCCTCCATCACCGCAAGGCTGGTGAAGTTTTCGCTGGCGATCATCTCAAGCTGATCGCGCTGGCGGTCGAGCTCGTTGTCGACGATGGTCCCGACCGTCGGGTCCACGCTGTTCAGTTTCTCGTTCATCATCGTCTCCGATTTCCGGCGCTTCGCCGCTAGTCCGTCATTTCTCGCTATCGATGATCTTGTCCACGCGACTCCCGTGGCGCCCGCCTTCGAATTCGGAAGCCATCCACAGGCCGAGCATACGTCGCGCATCGTCGATGGCCGTATGGTCTGCGCTGAAGCAGATCACGTTGGAGTCGTTGTGACACCGGGTGGTGGCCGCCATCTGGTCGTTGCAGCACAGGGCCGCACGCACACCCTTGACCTTGTTGGCCGCGATACTCACGCCGATACCCGAGCCGCAGATCAGCACGCCCCGGTCGACCTCGCCGTCGGCCACGGCGCGTCCGACGGCCAGGGCGTAGTCGGGATAGTCCGCCGAATCCACATCGGCGCAACCCTGGTCCAGGACCGTGTGGCCGGCGTCGGCCAGCCAGGCGGCCAGCGCCCTCTTGTGGTCATAACCGCGGTGGTCGTTGCCGATGGCGATTTTCATGTCCCCACTCCCTCGCTCAGATGGGGCAACCAGGCGACGACCAGACGGTCTACCTGTTCACCCATGGCCTCGTAGGCTGCCACGGTGCCGCGGCGATAGGGGTCGTCCACCTGTTCGCCGGCAAAGGGGTCGCCCCCCCGGCTCAGATCGACGCCCGGTAGACCCAGCAGTCCGACCGCTCCCCGGTAGTCGAGCCGGTCTTGCTTGAACCGGCGCACGTGATCGACGGTCATGCCGATGACCCAGAACACCCCGGTCAGGTCGAGATCATCCACCGATTGCGAGCGGTGTCGCGCGAGATCGAGCTCGCGATCGGTGGCTTGATCGCACGACTCGGCGGTGGCCGGGCATCCGGCGACCGCAGCGAGTCCTGCGGAACAACAGCGGATCCCGGCGTCACGGAGCTTCGCGGCGGCAATCACTTCCGCCAGTGGACTGCGGCAGGTATTCCCCGAGCAGATGAAGACCACCACAGACACGCCCATGACCCTCCGTTCGAAGATCAAAGTTAGAAGACGCGACGGCGGGCGTCAAGGGAGCCCGCGCTTCGTATCGTCTTTTCTTTCAATAGCTAACGCCGGTCACTTACCAAGGCGGCGGAGCCGCGTTACCCGATCGTACCAGGCGTGGCGGCCAGCTGGTCAAATCCAGCAGGGTGGACGCCCCCGGGGGGGGCTCATCCGGGGATTGCTCATCCGAGGATTTGCGCCAATCCATCTCACCCACTACATCCACCCGCTCACCAAATAGGGCGACCGCATCGTCCAGGCCGGTCAGGGGCGGTTCACCCGTCCTGTTCACGCTCGTGGAAACCAGGGCACCTCCCGCTGCGGCAATCAGATCGCGCAGTCGTGGCGGCTTCGGCACACGCAGGGCGACGGTCGATCGGCCGCGCGTTGCCGCTTTGGGCGCCGTGGGGCCGGCGGGCAGGATCAGCGTAAAGGGCCCCGGCCAACAGGTCCAGGCGTAGGCCACCGCCTCCGGGCCCGGATCCAATGCGTGGGCCAGGGCCGCATCCGCGGAGGCGCAAAGCAACAGCAGAGGCTTGTCGTCCGAACGACCCTTGATGTCGAGAATGCGCGCCACGGCCGCCTCATGATCGGCCCGGGCATGCAGCCCGGGCAGGGTGTCGGTCCGCATCAGGGCCACCAGACCCTCGGCCAAACACTCGGCGAATCGCTCAGGCTCGTTTGCTCGCACAGGCACGCCCTACTTCCCACCTGCTGCCAGGTCCTGACGGTACCGTTCGAGAGCCACCGCCACCTTCTTGTCGCCCAGGGCGAGAATGCGCGCCGAGAGTACGGCCGCGTTCTTGGCACCCGCCGAACCGATGGCCAGCGTGGCCACGGGGACGCCGCCGGGCATCTGCGCCATGGACAGCAGGGCGTCGATACCGGCCAGGGCTCCTGCGGCGACCGGCACGCCGATGACCGGTTTGACGGTCATCGAGGCTAGAACACCGGGCAGGTGGGCGGCCAGGCCGGCCACGGCCACGAAGATCTCGATACCCTCGCGATCACACTTGCGTACGAAGCGCCGCAGCTTGTCGGGCTGACGATGGGCAGACGCGATCTCCACCACGTGCGACAGACCGAACCGATCCAGCAGCTTCTGCATCCCTTCGATGACGGGCAGGTCCGATCCACTGCCCAACACTACGGCGACCCGGGGGCTCACCTTGCGTCTCTTTTTGACAACCGTGGCCATACGCCCTGCCTCCTGTCCAGATCTACTCGTTGAATCCGGCGCCGATATCGCCCCGGAAATGCATGCCCGTGAACGCGATCCCGGCCAGCAGCCCATAGGCCTCCGCACGGGCCGCCGTAAAGTCCGCGCCCACGCCAACGCTGCCCAGCACACGTCCGCCGGCGGTAACCAGGCGGTCGTCGGCCAGGGCGGTGCCAGCGTGGATGACCCAGGCGGTTTCCATATCAGTGGGCAAGGTGATCACCCGACCCTTCTTGTAATCGCCGGGGTATCCTGCGGCGGCTCCGACAACCACTACCGCGGCGCGGTCCCAGTCGGTCAACGCGGCCCCCGGCCAGTCGGCCGGCGCGCCCGCCCCCGCCGGCGGTAGCCGATCGATGAACGCCCGCAATTCCTTGCGCGCGACCGCCATGGCCAGTTCGGTGAAATCACAGGCGAGCAGCGGCAGGACGACCTGGGTCTCGGGATCGCCGAAGCGGCAATTGAACTCCAGGACCTGGGGGCCGTCGGGTGTCAACATCAGGCCGGCGTAGAGAACGCCGCGGTAATCGACTCCCCGTCGTCGCAACTCGGCGAGTACGGGTTCGATCACCTGGGAGCAGATGATTTCACCCAGACCGTCGGGGACCAGGGCCCCGCTGGCGAAGGCGCCCATGCCACCGGTATTGGGTCCCGTGTCGCCTTCGCCCACGCGCTTGTGATCGCGCGACGGCGCCAGCAGGGCGCAGGCGTCCCCGTCGGTTACCGCCAGCACGGACAGTTCGGGACCGGTCAGGCAGTCCTCCAGCAGGACGTGATGCCCCGCGGCGCCGAACCCGTCGTCCACGAAACACCGCCGCAGATGCGCCTCGGCCGACGCGCGATCGGCACAGACCGCCACGCCTTTGCCCTGGGCGGCGCCACAGGCCTTGACCACCAACGGAAAATCGACGCGGTCGAGAGCGGACAGGGAGGACGCAAGATCCCGATGATCGCTGAAGCCGGCCGTGGGCACGCCGGCCGCGGCCATGACCACCTTGGCGTGGTGCTTGTCGCCCTCCAACCGGGCTCCCTCGGCGCCGGGTCCGAAGACGGACACGCCTGCCGCCCGCAGATCGTCGGCCAAGCCGGCGATCAACGGGTCTTCCGGACCGATGATCGCCAGGTCGATTCCCTGATCGCGACAAAAAGCGGCCACGGCGGCGTGATCGATGATCGGCAGGGGCGTGTTCGTTACCAGACCAGCCGTGCCGGGGTTGCCGGGCGTGCAGAACAGGTCTACATCGCCATTGCGGGCGAGTTGTCGCGCGAAGGCGTGTTCACGCCCGCCCGAGCCCACGATGAGAACTCTGGTCGTCATTTTCCGTTCTCCATGTTCCGGGATTCCGAGTCCGGCCAGTTGGTCGTCCGAGCCCGAACCATAACCCAACGCTTCATGCCGCTGCAACGAAAAGGACGGCTCCCAAGCCGTCCCGTCCGTAGTCGTTTTTTCCCTGGCGCTAACGATCCGATATCAGCGTGCCGCACTCGCCGTTGATGGCGTCGGTCAGATGCTCGGGATCGGTGATGATGACTTCCCGGCCGCCGGCAGCCAGGAAGTTCAGGGCCGACTCGATCTTGGGGCCCATGCTGCCCGCGGGGAACTCCCCCGCCTCGAGCAGTTGTCGCGCCTGCACGGACGTCAGTCTTGACAGGGCTTCCTGGTCGGGCTTCCCGAAGCGACGATAGACCATGTCCACCTGCGTGATGATCACGAAGGTATCGGCCTCGATGAGTTCGGCGAGCAGTTCCGACGCCAGATCCTTGTCGATCACCGCGTCGATACCCTCGATCTTGCCCTTCTCGCACCTGGCAACGGGAACACCGCCACCGCCACAGGCGACCGCCAGCACGCCCGCGTCGAGCAGGCCCCTGATGGCCTCGAACTCCACGACCTTCCGGGGCAACGGACTCGGCACCACGCGCCGCCAGCCGCGACCCGCGTCCTCCTTCACGACCCAGCCGAAGTCCTTGGCCATCTGCTCGGCCTGTTCGGTCGAATAGTAGGGGCCGATGGGCTTGGTGGGATTGGCGAAGGCCGGATCGTCCCGATCCACGAGCACCTGCGTGATGACCGTGGCGACCGGCGTGTCCAGTCCCCGGAGGAACATGGCGTTCTGCAGGTTCTGCTGGATCATGTAACCCAGTCCCCCCTGCGAATCCGCGCCACACACGAAGAGCGGCATGGGAACGATACCGTACTTCTCGTAGCCGGCGTCGTTGCGCAGGAAGATATTTCCCACGACCGGGCCGTTGCCGTGTGTGATCACGACCTGATGACCGGCCGCCGACAGCTCGGCGACCTGGTGCATGGTCCCCTTGGTGATTTGGTACTGATCGTCGTAAGTACCCTTTTTTCCCACCGGGATAATGGCGTTACCACCGAGGGCGATGACGAAGCGTCGTGTCGACATGTGTCTCTCCTGGCTGATGCCGGAACCGACGGCGCCGCACCGTGGGGTGCGGCGCACGTCTGGTCCGAACCGAATCTAGCTGAGGTCCGCGGCCATCTGCGCAACGCGCTCGAGGGCCTTCTTGATCTGCTCCTGGCTGTTGGCGTAGCTGAAGCGAAGGTAGCCTTCGCCGTGCGCGCCGAAAGCCGTACCGCTCAGGGCGGCGACTCCATACGTGTCTAGCAGCAGCCCTTCGAGCTCCGAGCTGGTCTTGCCGAGCGCCGAGACGTTGGGGAACACGTAGAAAGCGCCGCGCGGCTTCTTGCACGTAATGCCCGGAATGGCGTTCAGGCCGTCCACCAGCAGATCGCGTCGCACCTTGAACTCGGCGACCATGGCCTCGGCCGCGTCCTGGGAACCGGTGAGGGCCTCGGCGCCGGCGATCTGCGTGAACGAGGCAGTGCAGCTGTTGCAGTTGGTCTGCAGCTTGGCCACCGCGTCGGCCAGTTCCTTGGGCATGATACCGTAACCCAGGCGCCAGCCGGTCATCGCATAGGTCTTCGAGTGACCCTCGAGAATACATGTGCGCTCGAGCATGCCCGGACGGGTCGTGATCGAGTCGTGGGAGCCTTCGTAGATGATCTTGCTGTAGATCTCGTCGCTCAGCACCCAGAAGTCGTGTTTGACGGCCAACTCGGCGATGGCGTCCAGATCCGCGGCCGACAGCATGCCGCCGGTGGGATTCTGGGGCGAGTTGATGATCAGCAGCTTGGTCTTGTCCGAGACCAGCGTCTTCAGTTCCTCGATGTCGCAGGAGAAATCCTTCTCCTCGGCCAGCGGCATGGGCACGGCCTTGGCGCCGAGGAAGTTGATCACGGATTCGTAGATGGGGAAGCCGGGGTTCGGGTAGACAACTTCGTCACCTGCGTTCACCAGGGCGGTCATCACGAAGTACATGATGGGCTTGCCACCCGGGGTGATGACGATGTTGTCCGGGCCCACGTCGATGCCGCGGTCCTTGGCGATGTGATCGGCATAGATCTGCCTGATCTCGGGCTTGCCGGCCGCGGGACCGTAATGGGTCTCGCCGCCCTGCAGGGCCTCGACACCCTTGGCCACGATATTGGCCGGCGTATCGAAGTCGGGTTCCCCGATCTCCAGGTGGACAATGTCGCGTCCCTTGGCCTCGAGGGCCTTGGCGCGAGCCAGTATGACAAAGGCGGTTTCGGTACCGAGTCTATCCATTCTAGTGGCCAGCATGATCGTTCTCCTTGCACGTGACATGAACCGTGCCGCCACCGGCACTGCATCAATACCCGACAAACGTATCTTGTCGACCACGCCATGTCAAAGTTGGCGTCAGGCCGTCAACGCAACCGGCTTAGCCCCGCCACGACCTCCGTTTCCGGGCCTTCACCAACCACGTCCCAGGCGGCAATCGCGGCGGACAATCGCCATTGACGCCCGCGCCAGCACACACCCACCGAGCGCTCGCGATCGCGGTGTCCCCAGTGACGCGGCCGCATGAAACCGGACGCGGGAACCTCGACGCTGACCAGATCCACAGGCTCCCCCCAGGCCCAGACCTGATTGAAGCGCAGCGCGACATGGGCGCCCAGCGAGCGCTCGATACGCAGTGCAATCAGACGTCGCCAACCGTCCCGGTTCTCCTCCGCGCCGCCGATTCGAGTCAGTCCCACACCGCTCGCGGTGGCGCGCACGCGCGTTTCGCCAACCGCGCCCGTCACCCGCGCCGACAGCCGTGTTACGCTACGCGAAGTGATCTCCGCCGCCGGCAACCAGGATTGACGGACCGACCAGCCGTTGACCGTTTCGGACTTACCGGCCAACCGCCCGCGCCAGGCCACGCCACGTGATGACCCGCCCGAGAGAACGACCTCGTAACGTCGCGTGTTACTGGTCGCCGGGAAGTCGTCGATCACGCGCGATCCCCGTGCGGACGCCAGCAGGGTCTTGCAGAGCACACCGGGGCCACGCCAACGTCCGCGAAGGGCCCAGCCTCGTCGACCGTCGCTGGTCAGGACCTGGGGCCGCGCACCGCCCGCAGGCGCGAATCCGGACTCGCGCGCCGCGACCTGTCCCTCGAAACCCAGAGCGCCTGCCCGCACGGCAATCGAAGCGATCCAGGTCGATCTGAAGGCCTGCGCCCCCGTCGGTCGCCAGATCGCCGCCTCGGTCCTGAAGCGCGCCGCGGAACCATTTACCGAGGCACCGATACTCCACCCCTCGCCGTCACGATCCTGGACACGGGCCAGCGAAGCAAGACGGTGATCCGTGCCGAGCGCCATGGTTATCATGTGAACTTGACCACCCCCACCAGGGAGACCCTTCCGATCGCGCTCACCTGACACCACCGAGGTCTCCAGAGACCCGAGACGCCCCTCAAGGGCCAGGCCCGTCAGGGCTGCGGGTACCGGACTGCCCGTGAACGGTCGCCAACCCGCGCGCCCTGCCATCAGCGATCCAGACGCCGAGGGCGGCCCCGAGCGACCCGCCCCCCCCGCGAGCAGACCGGACGCTGCACGCAGGGTCAAACGACCGGCCCCCACGCCGCCGCGAGTCCATCCGGAGGCAAAGAAGACATCCGTGCGTGTCTGGTCGCCACCGTGACGCCACCCCGCCCCGGCGCGCCAGGCGGCTCCGGACACACCGGCGCGGGACCAACGTGCGTTCGGTGTGACCCCCATGTTCAGCCAGGTCGCCAAGCTGTCCCACAGGCCCGGTTCGACCGGAGCGTCGAGGTCATCGCTCTGGGCATCCGCCGACCAGCCCTGTTCTTCCAGCAGGACGGTCAGGCTGTCGGCCCTGGCGTCATGGTCCGGCACTTCGGCGTAGGGAATCGCCGGTGTGCCGATGAGCACCACCGCAACGACGACGAGACCCGCTCGGCACGTCATGGCGTCCCCTCTCCCAGGATCAGCATCCAGCGATGGGTGACCCCGAGAGCGGGATGGACCAGATGCGATGTACGCAGGCTCAACCCGCCACGCACCCAGATCGTCGTCAGCCCGAGGCTCCCGGTGCCGGGTTCGCCCATAACACCCAGAGCAATACCGCGCACCAACCGCCCCATCACCGCACCCCGTCCAGTCGGCGCCGCCCCGCGACGGCGGTCGATCTGAACCGCCCAGGCCAGATCGTCTCGACGGCCACCGCACGCGAGCCAACGCGAACGGGCCGAGGTCTCGTGACCGGGACTCAACGACAGGGGATCGGCGTGCACCACCAGCCACCAGACGTCCGCCACCGTGACCCTCAGAGCCACGGCCACTTCCTGCCGGGACCAGGGGTCGCCGAAGAGAGTTTCGGTCCGCCGCATCGACCAGGTCAGATCCACACCCGCGCGACGCCCCCACCCCACCACCGCCTCACAGGTCTGTTCACGCCAGGCGGCGGCGCCCAGGGTCTGCCAGGCGAACCCCAGCGACAGATCGCTCCGCGTCGTCTGGGCCGACAGGAACTGTAGAGACAGATCCGGCATCCCGAAGAGACGCCCCGTACCGCATGACAACCGGGAGCCGCCCCGGTGCAGCCCTGTCCCGATAGCACAGGACCGTTCCCAGGCGGGGGGAATGAGCCAACCATCGTTCATGTCCCGGGTGACGCCCGGTCCGGCCAGGACCAGGCACAACGAAACGACCCACGCGCGCCTCATGGTCCAGAAGCGGCCGTCGTGACGACCAGGGATTTGTGCCGACGAATTCGGGCGCCATCGGATCCCTGGACAACCAACAGGGCTACCAGGGCTTCGCTCGGGGGCGGGCGACCCGCATCATCGCGCCCATCCCAGATTACGCGTCGGGGTCCCGGCCCCAGGACGTCCCCACCTAGATCCCGCAAGCGGCATCCCGTAAGATCATATATTTCTAGACGCCAGCCGCTTTCATTGGCAAACAGGTCAAAGCTGAACAGGATATCTTCTCCCGTACCGATCCGTGTCACGACCAGGGCGTCACCGGTGGTGACATCCGCTTCCAGGCTGTTCACGCATCCCGGAGTGGCGCCGACCGCAGCGGTGCAGGGAGCCCACAAGGTCATCACATGTCCCGCCGGCTGCAGACCGCTGCGCTCCAGACTGCGCCCCGGTCTCACAGCCGCGTCCCCCCAACCCAGCGTGACGTGATCGACGACCACGCCACGCGTATTCAACAAGTGAACCCGATCCGCGAAATCGCGATCATCGGGTGGCGTGTTGTTGAGTGTGGGCCAGGCGCCCAGCAACTCGGCGGCGTTCAGGTCGGGATGAACCACGGGACACGACCAGGGGCTGCCGTCATGCTGGAACCCTCGCCACCATTCCAGATAGAGTTCGTTGCTCTGGACCAGGACCATTCGCTCGCCGGGACGCAGAACGCGCTCCGGTAACCCTGACGGCGAACCACCCTCGTCACGCAGCGCATAGCCGGAGAGATCGATATCCGTCTCGTCCACGACCGCGATCTCGACCCACTCACAGGCGCCCGACACCGGCCCCGCCATCACCTCGGTCAAAACCAGGGACGGCAAGCCACACTGGTAACCGCCGACGGGAACCGACAGCGCGGTCCCGGCGCCGTCGTCGAGAGGCCAGCTCAAGTGGAGGTCTACGATTCCATCCCCGAAGGGCCACCAGGTGAACACGACCGCATCGATCGCTTCCGGCGGCAGGGCCGTGGACGTGGCCTCGTCCAACGTAGCGCCATCGCCGTCGCACAGAGCCAGTCGAGCCGCCGGCAGGGTGTCCACACCGGCATTGACGACCATCAGATCAAGCCGTACGTGATCCCCCGCTCGCGTCAGACTGGGTGGCTCCGCCCGGAACACGACGATCTCCAGGCCGAAAGGGGGAAAGTTGGGGATTCCGGGCGTGGGTTCGGGGCGAACGGTCCAGTCCGTCGCGTTGTCGTCGGTGTCGAAGCCATCGGGTCGTCGCGCCAGCGAGCCACCCCCACTAGTTCCCGCATGGGGGGCTCCCTCGAACAGCGCCTCGGTTTCCAACGCACCGTAACCGAGCCGGTCGGCGATAGTCTCGCCGTCCAGCAACCTGATCGCGTCGGGGCCGTTCTGGAGCGCGAGCGAAGCGACGGCGTCGGGTGTCGGCCCCTGCCATCCCTGATCGACGATCAGATAGAACCCGCCGGCGGGAATCGTATCGAGCGCCGTCCCCGTCCAACGCACGGCCCACACGTCCCCCACCGCGCCGTTGGCGAACTGGAGGCGCCAGCCGTCGAGACAAACTGGACTGCCGCTGTTGTGGAGCTCGACGAATTCCTGGCCCCCATCGGCCCCCGGTGGATTGTAGAGAACCTCGTTGAGAGTCACCGCGGCTGACGCTCCGCAGGCAACCAGCGAGACCGCAAGCAGGATGGTCAGGGGACGCAATCGATTTGTCCGAACCGGGAGGTAGGATCTACAACATGCCTTCGGAGCGACGCAAGAACCATTCCACTCCGAGCAGCAGGGCCACCGTCAGAAAGAGGGGCCAACCGGCCCAGAGGCTCGAGCGGGTTTCGGTCTCGATCGTGGCGGCGGTCCAGTCCACGGCCGCCAGGGCAGCGCAGAGGGCGGCGATCGAGCCGGGGCTCCCCCCGTTCACGTACACGCCCCGCCAGTTCCGGGCAAGACCGCGCAGGTGTCGACTGTCCTGCCAGGTCTGCATCTCCTCGAGAGTAGAGGAGATGATCACGAAGGGCCGGGCCGGGCCGGCGGCCGAATCGGTTCCCGCGTAGACGGGCTGGACCGCATAGCGGGCGGGAGGCAGGGGCGGCAGGGTGGCGCGAGAACGCCCGGGACGACCCGCCACATTCTCCAGGTGGTAGGTTCCGGCCACCACGTCCGTCTCGTTCTCGATCCGCGTGAGCTTCAGGGAAACGGGCCGTCCGTGCTCGTCACCGCGCATGTCGCGGCCCTGGGTTTCCAGGGTAATGGTCTCGCCTTCGCGATACAGGTTGCGATGTCCGGCGATTGTCACGCCGGCGAGACTCCGCCCCAGTGCGGTCCACGCCAGCATGTTCCGCGCCAGACGCACGGCGGCGTGCTCCCGTTCGCCGGTGAATCCGTTCGGCGGTTGCCAGTTGACGAGGGACCAGAGATCGGGCGAAGCGAAGTAGGTGACCGTCCCGGCGCCGGCGTTGCCGGTCAGCAGCAGGGATCGCGTGGTCGTGGATCCGTGCAGTGAGCGGGCGGACAGCAGTTCGGTGGCGGTCGGCCCCGGCTCGCACCGCGTCAGGATGGTCAGCGGCGGCAGATCAGCAAAGGGGCTGTCACCGCCGGTACCCAGTCGAGACAGCAGGGGGTGTGTCAGAATACCGTCAGTGATGACCGGCGCCCATTGTCCTTCGACCTCGTGTTCGAGCCCGGATACGGGCAATAAGGCCGCCAGAACGCGATCCGCACCGTCGGCTGACAACGGCGGCATGACGAGCAATCCGAGTCCCCCGCGAACGGCCTCGGCCAAGGCTAGCCAGGATACCCGGTCCGCCAGTCCCGCGGTGCCCACCAGAACCACGCCGTCCCAATCGGCCCATTCGCCGGTTGTCCGCGGCAGCGTCCAGGTTCCCGCACTGTCCGCCAGCATGAAACCGTCGGGGCCGGGATAGGCCACGTCCAAAGTGAGACGCGGCTCGCGCAGGGCCGCATGGGCCAGCGCACGCACGGTCCACCCAGGGTGTCCCGACAACAACAGCAACCGGGATCGCTCGTCGCGGACGGCAATGGCCAGGGACGACTGGTTGTTGGCAAGGTAACGCTCGTTGTCGGCAGCATCGACGATCAGGTCGAAGAGGTTCAGTCCGGGCCGTGAGGCCTCGAAAACCAGATCGATCCGGACGCTCTGGTCGTCGGCCGCGGCCTCGGCCGTCGCGGTGGCCAACGTATCGCCGTTCTGGACGAGATGGAGTGTGACCGATCGGTTGGCCGCACCTGCCATCATACGCAGCCCGACGGTCGCCTCAACGACGAGTTCGTCCCCCTGGAAGGCCGTATCGGGATAGTGCAAATCCTGCAGCAGAAGATCCGGCGGACCGTCCGGGTCGCCCACCCCCACGATCAGGGTCTTGACGCCGGCCGCCGGAGTCAGGCCGTCCCCCTGGACGACGGTTGCGGTTTCATGACCATCGGTCAGCACGACCACGGCCCGTAACGAGCGATCGGCCCAGGACTTGGCCAGGTCCGAGACCAGCCCCCGCAGATCCGTGCCCCGAGCAACGGGGATGGCGGGTTCGTCTTCCGGTTGCCAGGCAACGGAACCGGCCAGCCCATTGCCGCGCAGGTGTGTGACCGCAATGCCGGAGGCATGATGCGCGAGCAGGGAATCCACGGTCGCGGTAAGCCAGGCCGCGCGCTCCCAACGGCTCGCGCCATCCGGAGCGTCGCGCAGGTCCATGCTGGCCGAATCCTCGACCACCACCACGACCGACGGCTGGACAGTCCGACCCATGGTTCGCAGCAGGGCCGGCCCGGCCAGAGCCCAGATCAACAATCCCACGACAGCCACACGCAGACCGGTCAACAACCGGCGCATGAGTGTTGACGCACGCGGTTCGGTATCACGATAAAGGCGGCGGATCATAAGACCCGCCGCCACAGCGAAAACGACCAGGACTGGTCCCACATAGAAGGGAATGGACCAGGTCAATTCCACGCTACTCGTTCCTGATGGCCGCGTGGGCCGCCGCCAGACGCGCGATCGGCACGCGGAACGGCGAACAACTCACGTAGTCCAGTCCCACCCGGTGACAGAAGTCGACCGAACTGGGATCGCCTCCGTGCTCACCGCAGATACCCAGGTGGATGTCGGGATTGGTCTCGCGACCCTTCTTCACCGCCATGGCCACCAGCTGACCGACGCCGTCCTGGTCGAGCTGCTGGAAGGGGTCGCTCGGCAGGATGGACTTTTTGACGTACTCGGGCAGGAAGACGCCCGCATCGTCACGGCTGTAGCCGAAGGCCATCTGCGTCAGGTCGTTGGTGCCGAAGCTGAAGAAATCGGCGTGCTCGGCAACCTTGTCCGCCATCAGGGCGGCGCGCGGGATCTCGATCATGGTGCCGACGAGGTACTTGACCTCGGTGCCCATCTCCGCCATCACGCGGGTGGCGACCTCGATGGCCATCTCGCGCAGGACCGACAACTCGGGCACGGCGCCCACCAGCGGGATCATGATCTCGGGCTGGACGTCGACGCCCTGGCCCTTGACCGTGACCGCGGCCCGGATGATGGCCTCCACCTGGGTCTCGTAGATCTCGGGGTAGGTCACGCCCAGGCGGCAGCCGCGATGGCCGAGCATGGGGTTCATCTCGTGCAGCGCGTCGATGCGCTCTTCGAGCATCTGGGCCGAGACGCCCAACTCGCCGGCGAGCTCCTTGATCTCGGTCTTCTGCTCGTGCGAAGGCAGGAACTCGTGCAGAGGCGGATCGAGCAGCCGGATGGTGACCGGATACCCGTCCATGGCCGTGAAGATGCCCTCGAAGTCGTCCTGCTGCAGGGGCAGCACCTTCTTTAGCGCCTTGCGGCGGCCGGCCTCGTCGTCGGCCAGGATCATCTCGCGCATCTTCTTGATGCGGTCTTCGCCGAAGAACATGTGCTCGGTACGCGTGAGGCCGATGCCCTTGGCGCCGAACTCACGGGCCTGCTTTGCGTCGTGAGGCGAATCCGCATTGGTGCGCACGCCCAAACGACGTCGGGCGTCGGCCCAGTCCATGATCGTCTGCAGGTTGGGATCCTCGAGGCTGGGGGCCACCAGGGGCACCATACCCTCGATAACGGCGCCCTGGCTGCCGTCGATGGTGATCAGGTCGCCGGCCTTGAAGGTCCTGCCGCCGATGTCCATGGTGCCGTCGGCGTAGCTCACGCGAAGCTCGCCGCAGCCGGCGACGCAAGGTTTGCCCATGCCGCGGGCCACCACGGCCGCGTGGCTGGTCATGCCGCCCCGTGCGGTGAGAATACCCTCGGCGCTGTTCATGCCCTCGATGTCCTCGGGGCTGGTCTCACGCCGGACCAGGACCACCTTGTGGCCGGCGGTGACCGCGGCGACCGCGGCTTCGGCCGAAAAGACGATCTCACCCTGGGCGGCGCCCGGCGATGCGGGCAGCCCCTTGCCCAGCTCCTTGAACGTGGCCTTGGGATCGATCTGGTCGTGGAGCAGCTGGTCGAGATGCTCGGGATCCACGGCCAGCATGGCCTCGTCGACGGTCATCAGACCCTCGTCCTGCATCTCGGCGGCGACACGCACCGCGGCGCGGCCGGTCCGCTTGCCGTGACGGGTCTGGAGCATCCACAGGCGACCGTCCTGGATCGTGAACTCGATGTCCTGCATGTTGTGGTAATGGCCCTCGAGCGTCTCGCGGATGCCGCACAGGCTGGTATAGGCCTCGGGCATGATCTCTTCGAGGGTGGGCAGATCGCGGATGGGGTTGCCCGCGGGCAGATTGTCGCGCCCCTCGTTGTTCAGGGCCTGGGGTGTGCGGGTGCCGGCTACCACGTCCTCGCCCTGGGCGTTGACCAGGAACTCGCCGTAGAAGAAATTTTCGCCGGTGGACGGGTTACGCGTGAACGCCACGCCGGTGGCGGAGCTGTCGCCCATGTTGCCGAAGACCATGGTCTGCACGTTGACCGCGGTGCCCATGTCGTGGGGCAGATGGTTCAGGTTGCGATAGCTGATCGCCCGCGGCACGTTCCAGCTGCTGAAGACGGCCTCGATGCCACCCCACAACTGCTCCATGGGATCGGTCGGGAAATCCTTGCCGGTCTCGGTCTTGACGATAGTCTTGAAGGTCGTGATCAAACCCTTGAGGTCATCAACGGTCAGGTCGGTGTCCAGCTGAACGCCGCGCTCTTCCTTCAACGCATCCAGCGCATCCGCGAACGTCTCACCCTCGATGCCCATCACCACGTCGCCGTACATCTGCACCAGCCGACGGTAGCTGTCGTATGCGAAACGCTCGTTGCCCGACTTGGCGATCAGGCCTTTCACCGTCTCGTCGTTCAGGCCGATGTTCAAGACCGTGTCCATCATGCCGGGCATGGAGATCTTGGCTCCCGAACGACAGGAAAACAGCAGGGGATCGGCGGGATCGGCAAAGCGCTGGCCCATGATCTTCTCGACCCTGGCGATGTTCGCCTCGACCTCGGCCTTCAGGCCTTCCATGATGCCGGGATCCTTCAGGTAGCCGATGCAACACTCGGTCGTGATGGTGAATCCGGGCGGAACCGGAATACCGATGCGGCTCATCTCCGCCAGATTCGCGCCCTTGCCGCCGAGTAGCTCCTTCTGGTCGCCCTTACCCTCGGCTTCGTTATTCCCGAAAAAGAACACCTGCTGTCCGGACATCACGTTTCCTCCAGATTCAAACCACTGACTTGGGGTTATCGATTATCGGTCTTGACCATGCTAAGGCCCGGTGCGCACACCGGGCCAAATATGGTTCATCACGTCTCTAAGCGCAACAGTCCGCGGTCAGCGGATGACCACGACCTTTCCGTAGAAATCCTCGCGTTGCGCCATCTCCACCTTGTAGATGTAGACGCCGGACGCGAGCCTCTCCCCCGCGTTGCGGGTGGTCCAGGTGATCATGTCGCCAACCTGGTCGTCGGTGCCAAGATCGGCCACCAGATCACCATCCAGTGTAAAGATCAGGATACGGCTGTTCTCGGGGAGATTCTTGAAGCGCACGTCTTCGCCCTCGCCCCCGGTGAAACCGCTGTCCAGACGCAAGGGGTTTGGATAAGCGAAAATCTCGGGTCCACCCACGTCGGCCACGGCGTCCATATGAACGTAGAGCTGGACCCGGTTGCCGGCGCCGGAGAAGACCGAGAGGTCATCGCCGGGATAGCGTGGCGAGAACAACTGGTCATTCGACATGGAACTGGGCGACGCGGTGGCGATGTTGCCGTAATCGAAGGTCGTCACCGCATAGTAGTACGTGAACCCCTCGTAAACATTGCCGTCGAAGAACTCGATATGGTCGAGGTCGGTGAAGTCGAAGCAGGCCGCGCGCTTGTCCGCAAAGCAGCCGGGCAGAACGTTGTAGCTCTCGTCGCCGCAGTACCCGTCGATGCAACTCTCGGGATTGCTCTTGTCGTAGAGACCGACAAGTTCCATCTGATCGGGATTGTTCACTTGAGCGCGCCAGACCGCATAACCCTGGAAATCCTGGAGAACGAGCTTGAAGTCGCTGCTCGAATCGAACGCGGCGTCCTCGAATGAGATGTACACACCGAAATCGATGTTCTCGAGATCATCGTCCGTCTGGGTCTTGATGATCGTATCAGACAGACGGATCTGGGTACCGGGTGTGTAGATGCCGCCACCATAGGTGCCGAGGAAATAGTCGATGCCGGACTGCGCGGACACCAGGATATCGGAGAATTGCGTGATACCCGGTGCGGGCAGCGTCGTCAAGCTCCAGGCCGTGTCGCCGACCGCGCAATCGAGCAGGCCGAACCCGTCCGCCAGACCGAGATAGAGACCAGCGGCTTCATCGATGACCAGGCCTGAAATCCGTGGTGTATCCCCGGAGTCAAAGAAACCAGGGCCGCCGGTGAGACGGGTCCAGGAGTCGCCCCTGTTCGGCGTCCACCACAATCCCGAGCTCCGCGTACCCACGGTGAAATGGTCGTCGTCGACCGGTGAAACGATGAGGGAGATGACGTCCTTTTCCTCTTCATCGGGGCTGAGCAGGGTACTCCAACTCCAAGACCAGGTCGCACCGTCGGTGTTGGTCTCATAGAGCCCGAAACGATCGACACCCACGAGCATGCCGGCAGCGCCGCGATCGAGGATACAGTTGACTTGGGGAGGGATATTATCGCCGCCGGTCGGGAAGTTCTCGGAGACCAGGAAGGTTCCCAGCAGATCGTAGGTTGTCCCCTGATCCGACGAACGGTAGAGCCCCAGCTGATCGATGGCCACGAACAACCTGTCCGCGGCCGTCCAGGACAGGGCCGAAACGGCCCTCAGGTTCCAAGATCCGGAATCAGCGAACTCCGTCTGGTACTGGACGAAGCTGGCACCGCCGTCACGCGTGATGAAGACACCCTGCTTCACGGTGCCCACCGCGAAGATGTTGTCGTCGTGGGGTGCAATGACGATGGCGGTGATGGCGTTATCACTGATCGTTCCGTCGTCGAAGATGTCCTCGGCGATTCTCGTCCACGTCCCCCCGGGACCGGACAGCTTCCAGAGACCGCGCGACAACAGGCCGCTCAGATGGGCGAGCATGGCGCCGCTCCCGCTGGGAGCCTCGCACAGATGCAGAACGTCGGTATTCGGCAGATAGGGATACAAGCCGTTGTTGGTCTTCCCCCAGGTTCCGTCGCCGAAGCTCAGGATACCGCCGCTGTTGCTCAGGTTGATCTCGCCCTTGATGATACCCGTCAGCGCAATGTTCACGTTGCTCCAGGCAACGGTCACGCGGTTGACGTCTTCAGCCCCGACCTGGCCGCCGAGTTCGCAGAGCATTTTGATTTCGCGATCGACCTCGTCGGCGTAGATACCGTCGAGGATGATGGGAACCTGGATGCTCTCGGTATCGACGACGGCGATGCAGGTGGACATATCATTCAGGACATCGGGCCAGGTGATTTTCACACCTCTGCGCCCCGCAGTGGAGAACTCCACGTCGATCTCGTCCGGCGAAATCAGTCGCAGGGAATCCTGGGCGCACACGCTCGAAGGGGTCTGTGCGGAACAAAGCGTCACCATCCCGCAAACACCCATCAACAGCAACACGATCATGACAACGGGTCTGTTCATTATGCGTATCCCTCTTCTGCTAATGCGGACATCCCGCCGGCGCCCCCAGGACATGCCCCGAGGCGCCGACGTGGGAGATCAAGTCGCTCAAGGCGTGACTGTCAATCCGAAGTGGTCTCCAAGCACCCAGAGTATCGCATCCTTCATGGCGTCGTGATCGAGCATGTGGGGATCGAAGCCCCAGATCACATCCGCCGTGCCACTCGGCTTGTCCGCCTGATACGAGAACACCCCGACCGGTACGCCGTCGTTGAGCGACCGACCGTTATAATCGTTGACGGCGCGCTCGCCGCAGACATCCTCCGGATCGAACTCGGGGTAATCCGACTCGCCGTGGCTCAGGTGCTGATCGAGGATATAGTCGTAACGCGTATAGACGTGCCACATCGGTTCAAGGGCCAGGGACCCGTCGCTCACAGTCTGCGGATACCAGATGGTGGGCCGCGGCGTTACGTTGACGTCGTAGAATTCGTCGTACTGGCCGAACGCGTAGCCGACGTCGAGTTCGGGAATGCCACCCTGATCGTCCGGCCAATCGATGGTCTCCCAGATGAAGACCGTGTCGGCGAACGCATTGCCGCCGATGTGTGTACTCTTGAATTCGGGGTCGAGAATGATGCCCTTGGTGCCAACGCAACGCAGCTTTGCGTCGTGGGGGCCCGAGGCGCACGTCGACGATGACAAGTAGAACGCGAGCGGTTGCAGGATCGATGAGACGGTGATGCCCATGCCACGATAGGGATATTGCTTAACGCCGAGTACCGTCTCGCTGCCATCAGCCTCCTCTCGCGTGCCGAAACTTCTCGCACGCAAGCCGACTGCACAGTTCACCGGGCTCTCATCGGAGGTGTAGATGATCGGATGCAACCACTGCGTTTGGTTATAATCGGTAATGTGGAAGTTGTTGATCACGCCGGTCCCGCACAGGAAGACGTTGCCCACATTGGCCTGATAGGTCTCCAGCCAGACATAGGACTCAATCGGCAGACCTTCCGGTTCATAATCTTCATGCTCGATCTTCCGGCCTTGAAAATTCGTGGCAATGTAGGACAGGTTGTTCCAGCGGGACGTCCAGATGATGTTCTTGTAGGGAACCACTTCACGATAGCCCCACTCACCCAGACGCTCCTCATTGTCCAGCATGTCTCGTGTCGGGTTGAATCCCGAGACGCTGCTGCCGACCGTCAGGACTTCTTCCCAGAAAGCATCGCGATAGATATCTCTGTCGTAGGGGGTCGAACCGGTCTCGTTGGGCCAGCCATTGCTGACGAGGTCCTGGACGTCGTCGATCACGATCAGTGGCAGCTGATCCGCGGCGTCGGGCACCGGCACCACGTTCAGCACATAGGTAAAGCGGGTCTTGAGGTTGGAGTTGTCGATACATTCGATAGTCAAAACGTGCGAGCCGGAATCGAAGGCTATCTGCTCCGACTCGATATGTGCGCCCGTGAGACCGAACTGGGTGGCCCACCCGGGATCGTCATCATAGTCGAGATCCTCGATGTCCCAACCGTAGCGATAACCGATGACCACGCCGCCGTAACTCGCCGCTGATCCCGACCAATCGAAGCGAAGAGGCTGATTCTGTGCGATGTCATCCTCCGCAAACCCGTAGAGACCCGAGCTCGTCGTTGCGCCCAGGTAGCGTTCGCGGATCACCAGTGTCGGTGAGGCGACGTCGTTGATGTAGAAGTTCTTGACCGTGTTGCCATAGCTTCGGTCCAGAGAAACGGCACCGGCGGTGTCCTGCGCCTGGATCGCGAAGAGATAGTGCTTCTGGCGGCCATGAGCGTCGAACTTTTCTCGAGTGAAGGACTGGCTTCTCGCCTCCGGGTCGGTGGCGTAGGGTATCCAGTCGCTCCAGCGCGGATCGCTGAAGGTGATGAGGGTATCGCCGACGCGGTTGTACTCTTGCCGGGTGGAGAGATACACCTCGTTGCCGAAGGAATTCGTAAACAGGGCGTCCTTGATCATGTAGCGGATCCTGGTCGGCGTACCGAGTTCGAAGTCCGGATCGTTGCCGGTCCACTTTACGAGGAAGGTAGGTGGCACGGAGCGCGATTCGGACGAATTGCCAAACAGGGACGGCGGCGCCGACACATATACCGAGGGAGCAAAGGTCGTTGCAGTGAAGGTGAGCATGGCCGGACTAGGATCCGGGGCCCCGTCGTCGTCAATGGCGCGCACGAACAGCGTGTGCGGCTGATAGAACCGCTGCAAATCGTCGGGAAGCTCGAAATCGTCGATGAAGCCGGACGAATCGGCACTCACGAAGAAGATGGAATCCGTGGCGGTCGTATAATGCCAGGGATTGATGGTGTCGCCCGTGGCGGGATCCACCGTCAAGGTGTCGTAGACGCTGATCCCGTCGTCGCCATTCGTGCTGATCTTCCACTCGAAGCCGTCGATACGACCATCGGGGTCGTTGCCGGACCAGTAGAACTGCACGAAGAAGTCCGTAGCGCGAAGATAGGGCGGTGTGCCGGTGACATAGGTGTCAGGCACGGCATTAATTATCGCCACGCCGCCGAGGTCGGACGATGGCGCGCAACCGGACATCGTGAAAATGGCGTAGGCCACTCCCAGAGACATGATCGTTGCTGCTACCCTGATAACGCGTGCCAAGATCTACCTCCCACAAACTGTCACTTGCCGACACCTCGAAGCCACAAACCGCCGAAACCGTCACGGGTTACTCGAGGGGCGGGTATACGTTGCCGCTGTTATCGACCATCACGATCACATACCGTTTCACGAACGGCTCACTTTCCGCGCAATAATTGTCCAGGGCCGGATTACCGGCCATGCCGGGGTACTGGACAGAACAACTTTCACCGTGGTCTTCGGGTGCCCGGACCATGTAGTAGTAGGGATAGGCGCAACGATCCGAACGGTACCGCTCGTCCGTAGCGTCACGGACGGAAACCGTACACCGGGACGGTCCCAGCTGGAGCGTGGACAGATCAACCGAGTTCTGAATGGTCACCTCATCGTAGCCGGGATGTAAATACTCGAGATAGCCCGCATAGCTCTCGACCCCGGCATTCAACGCAAATTCCGGCACGAAAACCTCGACACCAAGACGCCAGACGCCATTGTCGTCATAGTTCAGATCGTAGTCGCCGTTTTCCTCGTAAAATGAATACGAGATCTGCGTCAAATCGTCGAAACCGCCACCCTCTTGCAATGCGTTACTCAACGAGTCCAGCGCAGAAACCACTTCATAGCGCCACGAAAAAGCCCGATCGGCCGGATCGCCGAAGGTCGGTTCGAACGGCGTGGTCCGAGCCTGGAAAAGTCGTTCCTCCTCGTAATCCTCGGCGTAGAGCAACAGGTCGTACTCGAAGAAATATCCGGAGATGGAATCCAGGCCCTCGGTATTGACGGGCCGCTCGTGCCAGATGCCGTTGGTATACGGGTTGTACCAGATGTTGATCGCGGTGAGATTGGTCCGGCGCAACTGTGTCCAGTTCGGATGATCGGGAAGCTCGGTCAGCAACGAGCAGTAGAAAGTGTCGATCCCTGCTTCACACGTCTCGGTGTAGTAGTCGCTTTCTTCACCATAGGAAACCACTTCGACGCACTGCATGGCCGGTGGGTGGTTGGCGAAAAAGGCGAACTCGTCGGGCGTGCCGTCACGGCGCAGGTGTTCGTCCGCGGTACGCATGCTGACAACATAGTCGAACGGCCCCACGATGAAGCTCAGCGTGTCGCTGGCTCCCAGCTCAAGATTCTGGTAGTCGTCCCAGGCGCTATGTGTCAGTTCGGTGTACTGCGTCTGGAACTTGAAGATGGAGAACTCGCCACCGCGATAATTACCTTGCGCGTTGAACTTGCCCTGGAACATGACCTCGAAGTCCGAGGCCTCCTCGTCGGGTAGGTCCACCTTCCGAACATCACGGTGATCGTCCCAGCCGATGGCCTTGAACATGGCGACCGAACGTTGTGGCAGCAACTCGTCCTCGCTGAAGACCGTGGCCGTCCTCTCCCCCGCGGGCGACGTGTGTATATAGTAGGGGTAGATTCGAGGCGAACCCGGTGCGAAAACGTCGTCCTCATCGTAGAACGGATCGAACTCGCTCTGCAGGATCCGCGTCTCGGGGTCGTAGTTGATCACGAAGTTCAAGGGCTGATCGATCACCGGGATCTCGACGCCGGCGACATCGATGGTATTGACCAGCAGCACATGCACATTCGGCGTCAGGCGCCTATGGAAAACATCGATGCCACTGTTGTCCGACGTGAACTCCAGATGATTGGTTTCACTGAAGTACGACTCGACTCGGTTGCTAACGGCGTTGAGACGGCTTGGATTCCAGCAATCCTGAGACACGTCGTCACAGGCCACATCGAGCGGCAACCGGTACTTGAAACCGTAAAGGCCATCCAACGGCGGCAGGGTATCGGTAGCCGCGAGCAACGCATCGGTGTAGGAGGCCCGGTTCGGCGTATCGCCCGTCCACGTGAACTCGAATGGCAAGGCGTAACCGATAGTATCAAAATCGGCGAACCGATTCTCTGGCGTCTGGTCGGAGGATCTGAAGAATTCGATATAAGGCGTATCGAGCGCGTTGCTCAGGAAGTAGAGCCGCGCCGGCGTACGGTCGAAATCACCACGGTCATCCACGGCGACGATGTGGAAGGTCTTGTCCGTAGAGGTGATTGAGCCCTGTCCGATCTGGAAATCAAAGATGGTATCGGTACGTGTCGTCCAATGACCGATGTCGAGGGTCCCGCTGAACTCGGCGGGATTGAACCGCGTGTCCTCCTCGTCCTCGTCCGTCAACGGATCCTGGATCGTCCCGTCCGTCAACGCCCAGACATAGCGTTCCACACGACCGTCCCGGTCCGTTCCCGTCCAGAATATATGGAAGTGGAACTGACCACCAAAGCCCTCCTGAGGCGCTCCGGTGATATAGGTTTCCGGCGCATGATTAACGATGACCGTTTCGGGTTCGAAGGCTCGACAACCGAACAGAGCACCCATGGCCAGGACCGAAACAAACAAAAGCCAGCCGATGATTCGACGACTTGAACGCATGAATAGCTCGCCTTTCAAACAAACAACCCGGGCCCCGAAGCGCACGCCGGCCTAACCGGCCCCGGCATGGCCTCCTGGACGTAGATTCACCTGATATCCTGGCTTTGGGGGTAATGCCAAGACTGCTTGTCAAATATAGGGATAAGCTTCCAACGGTGTCAACTTTAAGTTCTGCCTTGGAGATTGTCCCCGAACAGCATCTAGGGCTTGATACTCAGGCTCTCGAGGAGGACCAGTGTTCTGTCAAACAGGAAATAGACGATCCGTCAGCCCCTTCAACATAGCCGGCGACTTCGGCGGCCCATTCTCCCACCGTCTCTTGATCACATTGCGCCACACCTGCAGGATGCACAACCGCTCCGCCAACGCCTGCCGCCGCTTCGCCCACGCAACCGTCTCCCGCTTGTGTGCTGCCGTGCCGTGTCGGATCAACAAGTCCAGCAGGTTCACCTCCCACAAAGGATTACGCTTATCCCGATGGTCTTTACTCGAAGTCATTTCATGACGGATAGCGCAGTCGATCTCTTTCATTGCCGACTTGTACGATTGGTGCTCATCACTGCGGATCGTGATCTCGGTTCGTCCCTTGGTGAGCCCAGAGTACTGACTCAACTCGAAGGTCTCAAAGCCGTCGATCACGACGGTCGATGATGCGATCGTGTCCTGCATCATCATGGCGTGATACAACATGCAATGGCGTCCGAGTCGGGCGATGTGACGGTCAATCGTTGTTGGTGATACACCAGTAGCACGGGCGAGACGGGTGTACCAGCCCTTGCGTTTATAGCACCAAGTCTTGGTGGAGCCATTGTGATACTTGCACTTGGGGTTGGGGCAGTGGGGTGGTTGCCGGCCAGGTTGTCTGAAAATCATATCCCCGGCCCTGCAGGAGCAGGACCGGGGACATTTTTCGAGGCAGAACTAAGTAGACCTATTGGGGCTACTTACTTCACCAGAGCCATCTTGTTAACGATGCTCTTACCTGCTGTACGGGTCTCATAGAAGTAGACACCCGAAGCAACAGACTGACCGCGATCATCGCTGCCGTCCCACTCAACGGTGTACTCGCCGGCTTCGCGGGAGTCATCGATGAGGGTGCGGACCAACTCACCACGAACGTTGAAGATCTTCATCGAGATATGCCCGTTACGCGGCATATTGAAGTTGATCTTCGTGATCGGGTTGAACGGGTTCGGCCAGTTCTTGGCGAAGAACGGCTGCTGGATGCCGGCACCAACGGTTGTGCCAGCGCCATCACAGTAAGCCGGGTCCGCTGCGAAGTACTTGAGAACGTCGCACAGGATATTGACGCGTGCCGCGACCGGCGCTGCGACCTTACCATACGGCGTGTACCAGGACAGGAAGTCCACGGGGCATACGACGACTAAGCCAGCGCCAGCGCGCTCATTGGCAACCATCGCGGCATAACCCGGGTACGCACCTGTGAGGCCATCGGGATCCAGGAACTCGGCGACCCGGAAGGACTCCGGCGATGCGTTCTCGGTGATCCCGTCGAACTCCTTGAAGCCCGGGCAGGAACCGTACGCAACGAAGTTCTCAGACAGAGTCAGACCGGAACCGTTGGCGACAGGCGCCACCGTCGGAGCGGACTGGGCATCGATCTGCGGACGCACATCGTAGGTCAGGTAGTCGACACCGAAGTAGGTGTTGACCATGACCGGACCGCTGCCGTCACCTTCGTACAACGTGCCACCGATAAAGCCGTCACCAGTACCGAAGAAGTTACCTCCGGCATCGATGAACATCTCGAGCAGTGCGATGTCGTTGGAGCCGTCACCGGCGAACTCGTCAGTACCGTCATCGAACTTGGCACCGTTCAGCGTAACCTCGTTGAGGCCGCCGGCGGTGTAAAGCACGTCACGATAGTTGCCGAGGATGGCGGAGGTACAAGTCGAGCCCAGACCGTTACCGGTACCGGACGAAGGACTGTTGGTGTAGTACAGATCGTAGTCCACGCCACGCACGAAACCGAGCGCGTGCAAGGCACCTTCCCACTCGTTCTCGCCGCCACGGTTGCCGTTGTCGTTGTACATCAGCATGTCGGGAACGTCACCGGGAGTGACGGACTTGACTGTGGGCAGACAGTGAACTTCGAAGACACTCGGCCACTGCCAGGGAACGAAACCGGGATCGCCGGTGAACACGCCGAAGCCGTCGAGCTCTGCGGGCAGCGTCGTGGTAACGGGAGCTTCACCGAAGGCGGTATCGGTTGCCGAGAAGTAGTAGTGGACCACATCGCCCGGATACAGGAAGTCTGCATCCGCGAGATCGAAGGACCAGCGACCCTGGATGGGAGTGACACCAGCAAAGATCGTGTCGCCCTCGACATGGCCGCTGTAGGCCCAACCACTGATACGATAGGCATCGAAGACCGGGTTGGTCTTGACACTGTAGTACATCCTCGGCCTCTCGGTCAGGGCAGCGCCTGCACGGAAAGCGTCGATGTTCAGGACGAGCGAATCGCCGTGGACGATGCCGGGGCCATCGTTACCGACGATATCGTGACCCTGAATGAAGGGCACGTCCGCGCTACCCAGGTCACCCCAGTCCAGAACGGCGGGGAAGTTGTCCTGAGCGATCTCGAACTCACGATAGGCCAGACCCGGACCGCTGAAGTCGTACGTGTGCCAGGAGATGTTGTCGAAGTACGGGGCCGGTGTGGCACCGTTACCCGAGTTCAACGACGCCCAAGGCGTCATGGCATGCAGAGCGATCTGAGCATACATCGAGCCACCGATCAGAAGATCGCTGACGTCCTCATGCTGGCGACCATAGCTCGGTCCACCATAGTGCACCCAGCCACGGTTGGCCCAGCCGGACCAGACGATACCGTCGGGGCTGGAACGCACTTCCCAGGTGTAGAAGCAACCGGCCATCGTGTAGATCTCGAAGTGGCGGTAGATGCCGAATCGAATCTCGTTTCCTGCGTCGGCAGGATCGATGTCGATGATCGGCGACCAGATCGCGTTGTTGATGTTGACGTTGGGATCGTCAGTCAAGCCATGCGTGCTGTTGACGACATAGCTATCGGGGCCGTAGGTCCACAACACGTTATACGAGGGGCCAACGCCCGGAACGATAACGCCGTCGTCGATGAACGCGACCTGAGGCGTGGCGTTGTCGACGCAGGGATCGATGTCACCGAGGAAGTCCCAAACCTGGCCAAAGTTACCAAAGTACGGGGGAACGACGGTAGCCCAGTCGCCCAGCGTCCCGTCCTCAAAGTCCACGGAGCTCTGCAGCACCGGGCCGCCACCCTGGTCGAATGACACGGTGATGTCATCCAACTGGGAGTGACCGGCAACGGTGGTCCAGTCACAGTCGGCGTCCGACCATGCACCATCCGAGTAGGCCAACCAGCGGAGGTGAACCTGGTCACCATCGACATAGTCGCCGGAGGCGATGTTGCAGGTCTTGTTGACCGCTACGCCGACGTGCAGGTTATCCCAGTAGGCTGTCGCGTCAACGAGAGCCATCGAACCGGCTGTTTCGTACAGCAGGTACAGGTAGTCGTAGCCGGGCTCGCTGTCGACATTGATGTTGGCTGTCACGGTAACCGCGGTCGCCAAACCAGGATCGGCAACGGTGCCGTACCAGTCGAGGTATTCCAGATAGCCGTTGCCGTAACCCTCATGGTTACCGGTACCACAATCATCCAGGAACAGCTCGCCGGCCCATGCACAGTAAATGCCCGTGGGAACGTTGAAGCTATCAACGTGCCACTTGGGAACCTTGAGAGTCAAGTCAATAGGAGTCCAACCCTGGAGATCGCCCTGAGTCGGATTACCTGAGCTAGAGAAGTCCCAGAAGGCCGCAACAGTGGTATCAGCCTTGGCTGCGCCACTGTGCATCGTTCCGAGATTAGTGGAACTGGTGAATTCGTAGCCCTCGGAGCTATTGCTACCGGCAAAGGCGAAGCTGGTAGTCAGAGCAAGAGCCATTAAAACGAGAGTGAGTTTCCTCATACTTTCCCCCCATCGCTGAGCAAGTCAACCAATGGTGCAGGTGAAAGATTCTGTCTCCACCGTTCAGGGTGTGAATTGGCAGAGACTCGAACAGAGCAGGCAAAAGCAATCCCAGTCACTGGCACAGAGCCGTACTTCAAAGGTCGGGTTGCCATTCCGCTGTGACTGTGACGAGATGACTCGCGATCCAAGCAAGAGTGTCAAGTTATTAGGAACTCACTTCGAGTGGAGTCAGGCTCAACGTCACATCGGAAAGCAGTTTTGCCTTTGAGCCGCACACGTGAGCATACCCAAACTCGTTTACCAAGTCAATAGGATACATAAAAAAAATAGGAGGCTCGATAGAGCCCCCCTGAAAACGCATATTCCCCGATTAGAGTTGAAGTTACAGCATCACTGAGAACCGTTCTCAAGCGGAGCCACCGCACTAAAATCGGCGTATTGTGCAAACAGGCCATATATCTCCCTCAAAAAACCGTGCCGGATCTGTTTCAACTGCAAATCGTCCACGTTCACCCGTACATGGTCGAAAAAGTCACCGATGGTTGGCCCAAGGGACGATAAAATGCGGTAGACGGATTGATAATCCCCTGCGGCGCGATGTTCGAAAAGTCGGGGGACCGCCGCAGCCACCTGGTCCCGCAGGATCTGCTCCGCCGGTTCGGGCAACCCTGAAAAATCGTGTCCGTCCGGTGATCGGCCACCCGCGAGCCAGCGCTCGAGACAGGCTTCGGATTCGGTCGCGTCCAGAAGGTCGCCTTCCAGGATATTCCGACAGCGCTTGAATCCCGTGGCGAGCTGCTGGAAGTCGGGCTCTTCGCGGAACCCGTCCAGGGCCAGCGCCCAGGATCGGGCGTCCAGAGGGTCGTGTCCATGGGCCGGCAGAACGGCCCGCACGGCTTCGGCCGTCATATCCTGTCCGGTCAGCAAACGTTCGAGCCGGGCAACCGAGAACTCCCGCAAGCCGGACGCGGCTGCCGCCAGATCTTCAGGTGTGGTCTGGCCGGCAAAAGCAGCCATCGCCGCTTCGAGAGCAGCCGGTAGATCGAGACGCAAACCATGGCCGATCAGGGTCCGTTGGATGGCCAGGGTATGGCGGCGCAGGGCGTAGGGATCTTTGGCGCCCGTGGGCGCGAACCCGGCCAGCCAGCAACCGGCGATCGTGTCCAGTCGATCGGCCATCGACAGGACTGTACTGTGCAGATCTTCCGGCGGCGTGTCGCCGGCACTCCGGGGACGATGGTACTCTTCCAGAATACGGCACACTTCGGGGCTCTCCCCAGCTGCGGCTGCGTACCGGGCGCCGATGACCCCCTCCAGCTTGGTGAATTCCTTGCCGTCGCGGATCATCTCGGTCACCAGATCGAACTTGCAGATGGCGGTTGCACGAGTCAGGTCTGCGGGCACGGGCTCGCTCCGGTCCAGACCATCCCGCCACAGAAACTCCACCAGTGTGCCCAGGCGACGGATCTTGTCCCCGAGCGAGCCGTAGCCTTCGATCCAGGTGACGTCAAACAGGCGTTCCACGTGCTGGTCGGGACTCAGCTTGCGATCGAAGTCCCAGTAGAACAGGGCATCGCTCAAGCGGGCCACCAGGACGCGCTGATTGCCGTGAATCACGTTGTCCAGAGCCTCGTCGTCGCCGTCGCGGGCCGCCAGAAAGACCGGCAGCAGATCGTCGCCGTCGTCGCGTTGCACCGCGAAGTAGCGTTGATGGGACTTCAGGGCCGTGACGATAACCTCCGCCGGCAGAGCAAAGAAATCATCGGAGTAGCGTCCCAAAAACGGCGTCGGATGCTCGCAGAGGTCTATGACCTCGACCAGCAGATCCTCATCCTCGATGAGACGTCCGCCGCTGCCGGCCAACGCTTTCGCCGCGCCGGTCATGATCATCTCGCGCCGCACGTCCTGATCGACGATCACGCCGTTCTCGCGCATGAGATCCAGGTAGACGTCGGGCGCGGGAACGGACACGTCGCGGTTTTCGGCCAGGGTCCGGTGGCCGTGGGTCCGGCGACCCGCGCGCAGGCCGGCCAGGGACATGTCGATCACGTCGTCGCCCTGCAGGGCCACCAGCCATTGGATGGGCCGCGCATACTCGAGATCGCTCTCTCCCCAGCGCATGACCTTGGGGAACGGAATGCCCAGGATGATCGGGGGCAGGATCTCCGCCAGCACCTCGGCGGCGTCCCGTCCGGGGATAGCCTTGCGGGCCCCCATGAAGCGTCCGCCCTTCTCGTCGGTCACCTCGTAGCAGTCCGCGATGGCGACGTCGTTCTTGCGGGCGAACCCGAGGGCGGCCCTGGTGGGCTCGCCGTCGTCGTCGTAGGCCACGGCCAGGGGCGGCCCCTTCAGTTCCGTCTCCCGGTCGTCCTGTCGGCACTTCAGGGCATCGATCAATACGACCAGCCTGCGGGGCGTGGCCAGGACTCGCAGTCCCTCGTAATCGAGGGCGAACTCCTTCAGGCGCGTACAGAGGACGTCGCCCACATGGGCACGCTCCACGGGCAGGAATCGCGCCGGCAGTTCGTCCGTGCCGACTTCGCAGAGAAAGGGGCGGTATCCGTTATCGGTCATCTTGGGTCTCCTTGCGGAGCAGCGGGTGTCCCATTTCCTCACGCTTGGCCAGGTGGGCGGCCGCCACGCGCCGGGACAGATGCCGCACACGCTTGATGTATCCGGTCCGTTCGGTGACCGAGATCGCGCCGCGCGCCTCCAGCACGTTGAACAGATGGCTGCACTTGATCACGGCGTCGTAGGCGGGATGAACCAGGGCGTCCTCGATCAGCGCCATCGCTTCGGCTTCGCGCTCGTCGAAGTGCCGGCGATACATCGCCACGTCGGCCTTGTCGAAGTTGAACTCGGAAAACTCGCGCTCGAACTGACCCTGGACGTCGCCCCAGGTCAGCCCCCCGCCCCAGGCCAGGTCGTTCACGTGCTCGACACCCTGGGTGTACATGGCCAGCCGCAACAGGCCATAGGTCAATTCGACCGAGACCGGATTGAGCTTCACACCGCCCACCTGCTGAAAGTAGGTGAACTGGGAGATCTCCATGCCGTCGATCCACACTTCCCAGCCGAGGCCCGCGGCACCGAGGGTCGGCGACTCCCAGTCGTCCTCCACGAAACGGATGTCGTGCTCGCGCGGCTCGATGCCGATGGCGCGCAGGGATTCCAGATAGAGCCCCTGGGAATCGACGGGATTGGGCTTGAGCAACACCTGGTACTGCAGGAACTGCTGGACGCGGTTCGGATTCTCGCCGTAGCGACCGTCCTTAGGCCGGCGGCTCGGCTCCACATAGGCGACGCGCCAGGGCTCCGGACCGAGACAGCGCAGGAAAGTGGCGGGATTGAAGGTCCCGGCGCCGACTTCCGAATTATAGGGTTGCACCACGACACAGCCCTGGTCGCTCCAGAACTGTTGGAGCCGGGCGATCATGTTCTGATAGTCCATCATGACGCTTCATCCTTCGACGGCGCCGGTTCCGGGGCGCCGATGTCCGTCGCGCGGCCGGCGCGCAGCAGGTCCAGGCTCGCCGGCAGGCGATATCCCGGCAAGTGATACGACAGGAAAAGATGGAGCAGGATCCCCATCTCCCGCGATGATCGTCGACTCAACGCATCGATCGTCGCACTCGGGCCCGCGAGTGCCCTCATCCTCGAGAGCAGATCTGCGCCGAGGGGTCGGGCCTCGTGGTGGGCCGCACCGGCGGCGCACTGTCCGCACATCACGCCGCCTCCACCCACGGCGAACCGCAGGCCCGCACGGGGTTCGTCGAGATTATCATCACAGACGACACAACGATCGAGGACCGGTTCGGTACCCTGGACCCGCAACAGGGCCAGTTCGAACGCATAAAAAAGCGGGGCCTCGCCGCCCGCATCCGTGGATGATAGCACCTCGACGAAGCGACGGCAAAGTTCAAAGAGGCGGGCTTCCCCGGCATCGCTCGGACGACAACGATCGACGATCTCCATGGCCGACAGCAAATAGGCGGTACGCTCGAGACTGTTGGTCACGAGCAGGGGATCCAGGGACAGCTGACCACCCTTGAGATACTGCAATTCCCGGTCGGGCCGCAATCCAAACTCCACATCCACCAGGCGTCCCGGCTGAACGAGGGGCCGTAGCGCCGAGCGCGCGCCGCGGGCTCCCTTGGCGATCACCCGCACGTAGCCGTGTAATTCGCTGAGCAAAGAGGCGACGACACTGCTCTCGCCGGCCGGCCAGGTTCGCAACACGACAGCCCGGCTCGCAGCGACCGGCTTGGCGATGACCGACACGACGGCGCCCCCCCTCAGTGGATAAGCAGCGAGGCCGTGCTCAGGTAGATCAGGATGGCGACGAGGTCGTTGGACGTAGTGATAAAGGGCCCCGTGGCGATGGCCGGGTCGATGCCGAGACGATGGAGCATGAACGGGATGGCCGTGCCCACCATGGCCGCAAAAACGATCACCGACAACATGGAGATGGACAACACTGTCGCCAGCGCGGAATCGCCCACCACCAGGACCGCCACGGTATAGAGCGCCGCCGCCACCAGGGCACCGCTCATCAGCGCCGCGGCCAGTTCCTTCAGCAGATAACGGCCGATGTGATAGACGTTCACCTCGCCGGTGGCCAGACCACGCACGACGACCGAAGAGGTCTGTATGCCCGTGTTGCCGCCCATGGCCATGATGGCGGGAATAAAGAAGGCCAGCGCCACGGTGGCCTGGATGGACGCCTCGTAGTGCTGCATCAGCAGGATACAGCCTATCTGTCCCAGCAGGGCGCCCATCAGCCAGGGCAAGCGGGCACGGGCCACCT
The DNA here is from genome assembly GCA_964476155.1 of uncultured Fibrobacteraceae bacterium. Classification (GTDB taxonomy): domain Bacteria; phylum Krumholzibacteriota; class Krumholzibacteriia; order LZORAL124-64-63; family LZORAL124-64-63; genus JAHIYU01. Next base: position 13,227 of record CAYYYS010000014.1, on the reverse strand, counting down.
TGATCGGTGATGTCTCGCCCAGAATCTCGCTGGTGCCGGCCAGGCGCGATATGTCCTCGGTGGCCTCGTCCTCGATCACGTCCAGCACGTCGTCCGTGGAGATAACGCCGAGCATGACGCCGTCTCCGTCGACGACCGGCAGGGTAACCAGATCGTGGGTTCGCACATACTGGGCCACCTGCTCCTGATCGAGTTCCACTTCCACGCGCAGTGGATCGCGCTCCATGATCTCGGTCACGGGCGTGGACCACGGCTGCAGCAGCATCTCCACGAGCGGGATCCGACCGATCAACGTCCCACCGTCATCCACGACATACAGGAAATGCAGTTCCTCCCGATCATCCTCATCCACGCCACGCACGGCCTCGACCGCCTGCAGGCAGGTGGCCGCCTCGTCCACGACGACGAACTCCTTGGCCATGAGCCCGCCGGCCGTGTCGGGATGGTACTGGAGCAGCTCACGAACCTCGTCGCGCTCCTCTTCCTCCATGGCCTCCAGGACCTCGCGGGCCTGATCGCTGTCCAGTTCGCCCACCAGGTCGGCGGCTTCGTCCGACGGCATCTCCTCGATGATGTCGGCGATGGCTTCGATGGTGAGCAGTTCCATCAGGGCGGTAACGCTGCGCTTGTCGATCTCGGCCAGTACGTCCGACGCCAGGTCGCGAGGCAGCAGCCGAATGACGTGGGCTGTGTCGTCCACGTTCAGCGGCCGGACAATCTCCGACAGGTCGCCCGGCGACAGCTCCGCGGCGATCTCGGCCAGCTCGGCTTCGGCGTTGTCATCCAACAGGGTCTCGAACCGTTCCGAATAACCGTGCCACTCCTGCTCGAGGTTGGCGGGGTTCAGGGCCCGGTCTTCCACAGATTCATCACCGGTTTTCGGCGTATCATCTTCGTGCATCCCCGTCACCTCCTTTGGACGATTCAGTCGAGCCGTCGTCGACCAGGATCCGCTCCATGCTCAAGGCCTGTTCCGCTTCGACGACCGCGCCGCCCGATATGATCAGGCGAATGCCGTCCTCCACGCTCATGGCCAAGATTCGCGCATCCCGCCGGGGTACCATCAGCATGTAACCCGATGTGGGATTGGGTGTCGTGGGCAAGAAGACGTGCAGCACCTCGCGGTCCGGATCGTCGTGGGTAACAAAGCCCAACGACCAGATACCGCGACGCGGATATTCGAACATGGCCACTTGGCGGAAAGCCTGGCGATTATCGGCCAGCAACACCTCCGCGATCTGCTTGGTGACCCGGAAGATGCCCTTGATGACGGGGATGCGGTCTATCATGCGCTCGAAAACGCCGAAAAAGGCCACGCCGAGCAGGGTGCGCGTGATCAGGCCGATCAGCACCAGCAGCAACAAGCTCACCAGCACGCCCATCAGGGTCACCAGGAAGGGGGGCACGTAGTCGGGTCGGGTGATGAAGCGCTCGAGCAGCGGGCGCAATGTTCTGTCCACGACGAGATAGAACTGCCATAGAATCCAGCCCGTGATCACCAGGGGTGTTACCGTGAGCAGCCCCGTGAGGAGATGTTGTCTAAGGCGTGACATCAACTGTCCCCGTCCTCTCGTGCATCATGACCCGGGAACGGTTCGGCCGCGCCGATCCGCACCCTCAGGATTCGTTGATCCTCGACCTGTTCGACCACTATTTCGAGTCCCGCCACGGTCGCCATGTCACCGGCGGTCGGCACCTTGCCCGTAGCCTCGTAGATCAGTCCGGCGAGTGTCTCGCTGCCTTCGTCCAGCGGCAGCTCGACACCAAGCACATCCCGCAGGTCTTCCAGATCGATCTTGGGGTCCACTCTCAGGGAGCGCTCGTCGAGCCACTCGTACAGGGACTCGGTCGCGTCGAACTCGTCCTCGATTTCGCCGACGATCTCCTCGATCACGTCCTCCATGGTGACGACGCCCGCCGTGCCGCCATACTCGTCGATCACCACGGCCATGTGAATGCGCTTGGTGCGGAATTCCGCCAACACCTCGTCCAGCTTCTTGCTCTCCGGCACGAAGTAGGCGGGTCGCGCGAGATCACCGAGAGCCTTGCCGGCGGTCTCCAGTCGGTCGCTGTCGATCAGTGCCAGGAGATCCTTGGTGTAGAGCAGACCGGTAATCTTGTCGATGCTGCCCGCGTGCAGCGGAATCCGCGAGTGGCCGCATTCGACCACCGTGCTCAAAGCCTCGGTTACGGGGGCCGAGACATCCAGAGCGACCATGTCTATACGCGGCACCATGATCTCCCTGACGGCCGTCTCGTGAAAACCGAAGATGCTCTGGATCATCTCCCGCTCGTCCTCCTCGAGATTCACCGTGTCGTCGTCCTCGTTGATGAGGCTGCGGATCTCGCCGGTCGACAGATGGGGCGTGGTTTCGACACTCCAGGAGGTGTCGTCCAAACGCCCGCCGGCACTCGCCAGCAACGCGGTCCAGGGTCGCAGCAGCCAGTTCAACGGCAACAGCAGGCGCCCGAAGAACCGCGTGAACCCCAGAGCCGAACCGACCGACGCTCGCTTGATCAGCAATCCGCCGAGCGACCAGGCGATCAGTACCAGGAGGGACGGCAGTATATAATGACTGGGGCCTCCCGCATCGGGGCGCAGGGTGGTCAGCCAATCGGCCGTCGCCATGCTGCCAACGCCGGTCGCGGCCAGATACAGGGTGCCGACGGTGAGGGTGAATCGTCGCGGCTCGTCCAGCAGGCTCTTGGGCACGCCGTCCAGGGCTTCGGGCTCCAGCAGACCATGGCGTGTCAGGCCACTGACACGGAAGAAGGCCGCAAGCAGGCCGATCATGAGCATGGAGACCCCATAGGCCACGACCGCTGTCAGCCACGGACCGGCACCGAACAGGATACCGGCTCCGTCAACCTGTATCAGCATCCTCTCCCCCTCCCTTCCTACTCCTTGAGCATGGGATGTCTCAAGCCGCACCCCGCCAATGCGTCTCGTTCGATCAGGCGCATGGCTCTGGTTTCCGCCTCGGTGGCGTGGTCCCAGCCCAATACGTGCAGGACTCCGTGCACGACCAGCAGAGCCAGCTCATCGTCGAAATCACGTCCGTTCTCGCGGCAGAGTCGCTCGACATGACGTGGTGCGATCACGACTTCACCGGACGCACCCGCGTCCGGATCTTCGCCCAGATCCCACCAGATGTCTGCGGGCGCGCCGCCAGTGCCACCGGACAGGGCGGGCTCGCCGGTGCCGGCGGCGACCAGGTTCGAAAAGGACAGGACGTCGGTCACTTTATCCTGGTCGCGGTAGCATGCGTTCAGCGTCCGCATCTCGGTGTCGTCGACCCAGGCCAGTTCCACATGCCACTGCTCTTGTCCCAGGGCAGCCACCGGTCCGGCCAGGACCGCCTGCCGTGCCGCCGACAGGCGCCAGCCCCCATCGTCGGCCAGACGATCGAGCGACAACAGTTTCATGCCGGCTCCTTGGTGTCGGTCTCGGTCGCGGAACCACGTTCACGCTCTCGCTGTCCGGGATAGGCGATGCGCTGATGGTGGATTCCCGCCAACAGCGGCAGGAATGAATCGCGAATGGTCGCGAGATCCTTGAGCGTCAGTCCGCACTCGTCGAGTTCGCCGCTGAACATGCGCTCGTCGATCACCTGCTTGACGATCTCACGAATCCGGCCGGGCGTTGGTTTGGCCAAGGAACGCGTCGCGGCCTCGACCGCGTCGGCGAGCATGAGGATCGCGGTCTCGCGACTGCGGGGCCTGGGACCCGGATAACGAAAATCATCCACCTTGACCGTTTCGTTGCCGGCGCTTTCGAGAGCCTTGTGGTAGAAGAACTTCATCACGTGCGTGCCGTGATGCTCGGGAATAAAGTCGATCACGCCTTCGGGGAGCCGCCACTTTCGCGCCAGTTCCATGCCGTCCTTCACGTGCGACGCCACCACCAGGGCGCTCATGCTCGGGCTGAGTTCGTCGTGCTTGTTCGGTCCGCCACCCTGGTTTTCCACGAAGTACTCGGTCTTCTTCATCTTGCCGATGTCATGAAAAAGCGCACCGACCCGCGTGAGCAGGGAGTTGGCGCCGATACCCTGGGCTGCGCTTTCGGCGAGTTGTCCCACGACCTGGCTGTGATGGAAGGTCCCTTGCGATTCGAGCGACATCTTCTTCAGCAGGGGGTGGTTCAGATCCGACAGTTCCAGCAGCGTCAAGTCGCTGCAGGCACCCACCAACGGCTCGACGATGGGCAGCAGGAACAAGGCGATGGCCACCGAGGCCACGGGCGTGATCACACCGACCAGGTATTCCTGCAGGAATCCCGCCGTGCCGCCGTCTTCCAGCCGTAACAGAGAGATCATGGCGATCTGCAACGCGGCCAGGATGGCGATGGCCCGATAGAACTGATCGCGATGACGAATACGGCGCATGAGCGTCACCGAGACGACGCCGACCACCAACCAGACCAGCAGCCAGGACGGCCGAATGCCCGTGTACAAGGTCAGCCAGGATATGGCCAGCACCGTAAAGGTGTAGCCCGCGCGGTCGCGGAAGAGCACCGTTACCAGCACCGACAGCAACGGGATCGGTACGGCGTAAGGTCCGAGGGACGGATGTCTCAGACAGAAGGACGCCGCCACGAGAAAAAGGGCGAAGGCGGCTACGCCCGACAAGAGTTTACGATTCTCCAGCAACAAGTCGGTGAAGTAGAGCAGGGCCACCCATCCGCAGAGGCCGAGCAGGAACGCCGCCATGAGCGACCGGGCCATCTGGTGCCAGAAGGTCCCCTCTCCCTGCCCTACATCTCCCTGCGCGACCAGATCGTCGAGCAGGGACTCCAGGTAAAGAGCATCCTGCTCGGTGACGCGAACGCCGCGCTCGATAACGCGCTCACCCTGGAGAAATTCACGAAACGCAGGGACGTCCCGACGCACCTCGACACGACGTCGCCGCGTCTCCTCGTCCAGGTAGACGAGATTGGGCGCGACCAACGGCCGCACCAGTCGCGCGCCCCAGGTCCGATCCAGCTCCGATACGCCATGGGCTGCCAGGGCCTCGGCGAGCCGGGCTTCCAGATCACCCTGCAGGGTGAGCAGGGTCACATCCACGGTGACATCCGCGGCCCCGGTCACGACACTCACGTTGCGGTAGTTTCCCGGCGGCAGAAAATCGACGATACCGCCCGTGAAAAGCATGTCCAGGGCCTCGCCCACGGCGGCGAAAAAGGTGTCGGGTTGAACGGTGGTCAAGGCGCGACCGATGTCCTCGCTGCCTATTTCCGGGAAACGGAGCGACAACAGTCCCACACGATCCGCGATGTCCACGTCGTGCATGGCCGCATGGCTGCTGAAGGCGGTCCGCCACGCGGACACGCGATGGAGCGCGTTTTCACGCGGCGTGGCCAGGCGCTGAACGACCGGCGGCACGACCAGCACGCGTTGCAGCCGCAACATCTCCACGTCCTGCTCCAGGTACGGTGCGCTGAACGAAATGGGCGCGTGGATGTCCCGGGTGGCGATTTCGCCCACATCCGGGAAGTCCACGTCGATGCGCGGTGTCACGGGGAAAAGCAGGGCGTGCATAATCAGGAGAAACGCCGCGGTGCCGAACAGCCAAGGCAGACGCTTGGCGATAGTCGTACGCGTGGCGATGTGACGCGTCGCGGCCCGTGAGGTCGGACGTTTGCCGCGCTTGATGCCCGGCAAGGGGATCCGCAACCATTCCAAGTGCCATTTCATGACTTGCCGGCTCCGTTCTCCCGTTCCTCGGCTGCACTGAAGGCCGCCACGATCCGTTTGACCAGTGGGTGCCGCACGACGTCCACGCGTGTCAGTTCAACAAAGGCGATACCTTCGGTGCTGCCGAGAATGTCGCGCACACTGACCAGACCGGAGCGTTTGCCGCCGTCCAGATCGATCTGCGTGATGTCGCCCGTGATCACGGCCTTCGAGTGGTGACCGAGCCGGGTGAGAAACATCTTCATCTGGCCCAGGGTACTGTTCTGGGCCTCGTCGAGAATAACGAACGCGTTGTTGAGCGTACGGCCGCGCATGTACGCCAGCGGCGCCGCTTCGATGACGCCGTCGGTCATATACCGCTTGATACGGCTGGGGCCGATGGTGTCGGACAGCGCATCGTACAGGGGCCGCAGATACGGATCGATCTTCTCCTGGAGATCACCGGGCAGGAAACCCAGTTGCTCACCCGCCTCCACCGCCGGACGGACCAGCACGATCCGCTCGACCAAGCCGCGTTTGAGGTAGTCCATGGCCAGGACCACGGCCAGATAGGTCTTGCCCGTGCCCGCGGGCCCGATGGAAAAGACCACGTCGTGATCGCGGATGGCTTTGACGTAGGCCAGCTGCCCGGTCGTCCGCGTCTTGATGGCGCGCCTCGTACTCGGCGCGTAGAACAGGGTCTCCCCTTCCTCAACGGTCTTGTCCGATTCGCCGGCCAGATGCTGCTCGAGGATGTAGTTGACGGACACGCCGTCCAACTCGCTCTCCCGCGCCAACAGGTCAATCAACTTGACCACGACACCGCTCAGGATTTCGATCGCGTCCTGGGGCCCGCGCAGGACCATGCTTTCGCCGCGCACGGTGATGGTGCCGTCCAGCTTGGACTCCAGCAGCCGGAGGTGTTTGTCACCGGACCCGAGCAGCGCGAACTGGTCGACGCCCGCCAGGGACACGTGGATCTCGTCGGGTCCCATCAGACTCACCCTGTCGATCCGTTCGGTCATGCGTCCTCGCTATCGATCACGATGTCCAGTCCGAGTTCCATGAGCTGGGCCGGGCTGATCGGCCCCGGCGAATTATCCAGGGGCGACGCGGCCATGTGGGTCTTGGGAAAAGCGATCACGTCCCGCAACGACGCGCTGCCGGTCAGGAGCATGATGATGCGGTCCAGTCCCAGGGCGATGCCGCCGTGGGGCGGCGCCCCGTACTCGAGGGCATCGAGGAAGAAACCGAACTTGCTCTCCCATTCATCCTGCGACATGCCGACGGTGCGGAAAACGGCCTCCTGGATGTCCCGACGATGGATACGGATGCTCCCCGAACCCAGTTCGACGCCGTTGCACACCAGGTCGTAGAGCTGTCCGTGGCAAGCGCCGGGATCGCTCTCGACCTTCTCCAGACTCTCGTCGTCGGGCATGGTGAACATGTGGTGACAGGCGATCCAACCGCCGTCGTCGTTCTCTTCGAACAGGGGGAAGCTGCGCACCCAGGCGAGTGACCACGCGCCCTCGGGGATCCAGCCCTCCCGCTCGGCCAGGGCCAGGCGCACGGCGCCCAGCGGTATCAGCACGGACTTGTCGGCCCCTGCGCCGAAGAGCAGCAGGTCGCCGGCCTTGGCGCCGGTGCGATCACAAAGGGCGGTCGCGAAATCATCGCCCAGGAATTTGCTGATGCCCGCCTCGAGCCCCTCGGCGCCGACCTTGGCGAAAGCCAGTCCCATGGCGCCGCGTTTCTTCGCCAGCTCCTCGAGCTCGCCGATCTGCTTGCGGCTGTAGCCCGCACAGTCGCCGGCCACCAGGCAGCGCACCGACCCGCCCTTGTCCACGGCGCCCTCGAAAACGCCAAAACCGCAGCCTCCCACCAGATCGGTCACATCCTGGATGGGACAGCCGAAGCGCAGATCCGGTTTGTCGGATCCGTACGAGTCCATGGCGTCCCGGTAACTGAGCCGCGGGAAAGGCGCTTCGATATCGATACCGGCCGCCTCGGCGAACAGGGTCGCTACCAGGCCCTCGACGAGATCGTAGATCTCCTCTTCGCGCACGAAGCTCATCTCCAGATCGATCTGGGTATGCTCGGGTTGACGATCCTTGCGCAGGTCTTCATCCCGCAGACAGCGCGGCAACTGAAAATAGCGGTCCACGCCGGAGACCATCAGGATCTGCTTGTACAGCTGCGGCGACTGGGGCAGCGCATAGAAACTGCCCGGCTGGATACGGCTGGGGACCACGTAGTCGCGGGCGCCCTCGGGCGTTGTCTTTATCAACAGCGGCGTCTCGATCTCCATGAAATCCCGGTCCGACAAGTAGCGCCGCACCGACTGGGCGGCCAGATGCCGGATCCTCAGATTCTCGGCCATGCGCGGCTGCCGCAGATCCACGTAGCGATGCTTCAACCGCAGCTCATCCGAAGCCTGGGCGGCCTGATCGAGCTGGAAGGGCAGGGGTTTGCAGGGATTCAACACCTCGAGTTCCCCGACGACCACCTCGATGGCGCCGGTACGCATGGTCTTGTTGACCATGCCCTCGGGCCGAGGTCGCACCAATCCGGCGACGGCGATCACCGATTCGAGCTTCACGTTGCCGCCGTCAACGGGCAGGTCCCCGTCCTCGAAGACGATCTGCACCGTGCCGTAGCGATCCCGCAGGTCGATGAACGTCACACCGCCCATGTCCCTGATCTTGGCCGCCCAGCCGGCCAGCCGTACCGGCTCACCGATCATCTCCTCATTGACGCCGCCGCACCGGTGGGTGCGTATAAGCTTCTTGTCGTTCACAGGTCGAGTCCCTCCCGCACCATCGCCAGGAGTTCGCGGTTGGCGACTTCCTGCTGGTGTCCGGTGTCCATGTTCTTCACTTGAAAAGTTTCGGCGGCGATCTCGTCGTCGCCGGCGATGATCACGATCTTGGCCGCGCGCATGTTGGCGCCCTTCATCTGCGCCTTGACGCCCCGGTCCGACGTGTCGACCTCGACGCGACACACGCCGCGCAACCGATCCGCGTGTCTGAGCGAATAGGCCTGCGCCGCTTCGTCCAGGCTGACCATATAAATATCCACCGGCGTCTGCCGGCTCCTTTGCAGGTCCACGTCATCGGGATATAAATGCTGCACCGCGCGCTCGACGCCCAGGGAAAAACCGACCGCGGGCGTCGCGGGTCCGCCACACTGTTCGACGAGGTCGTCGTAACGTCCTCCGCCGCACAAGGCGCTCTGCCGCTTGTCGGCGCCCGTGGCTATCTCGAAGGTCGTGCGCGTGTAGTAGTCCAGTCCCCGTACGAGCGTGTGATCCTGGTGGTATGACACGGACAGGTCGTCCAGGGTCTTGCAGACGATCTCGTGATGTGTCGCGCACGTCCCGCAAACCGCCTCGTTGATGGGCGGATACCGCTTCAAAAGCAGTCGGCACGTGTCTTCCTTGCAATCGAACAGTCGCAGGGGATTGGTTTCCAGGCGCGACTGGCAGGTCTCGCAAAAATCGTCCTTGTTCTGGCGGGCCCAGTCCCGGAGCCCGTCCACATACGCGGGCCGGCATTCGGTACACCCGATGGTGTTGATCTTCAGGTTGAGATCCTCGGCGTCGACGGCTTCGAAGAGAGCCAGCGCCGTACGGATCACTTCCGCGTCCAGAACCGGCGACGGCGAGCCGATGGCCTCCACACCCACCTGATGGAACTGGCGGTAGCGTCCGGCCTGGGGCCGGTCGTAACGGAACATGGGGCCCATGTAGAACAACTTGAGCGTGCCGGGCTGGCGGGTCAGGCCGTTCTCCAGGTAGGCGCGCACGACCGACGCCGTCGCCTCGGGCCTGAGCGAGACACGTTCTTTCCCTTTGGTTTCGAAGGAGTACATCTCCTTGTCGACGATGTCGGTACCGGATCCCACCGAGCGCGTGAACAGGTCAGTGGGTTCGATCAGCGGCGTGCGAACTTCGCCGTAACCGAACCGGTCCAGCACCTCGCGCCAGCGCTCCTCGCACCAGCGCCAGCGCTGCATCTCCTCGAGCATGATATCCCGCGTACCTTTCGGCCGACGGTATCTGATGGGCATCCTCATCTCCAGTCTCGTTCGAACGATCAGGGAGCGTCGTCGGGTCGCGTACCACTGCCGACAACCAGCATGAATTCCTCCGGGGCCAGTTCAACCAGGCTGCAGTGCTCGGGCAGCATGACCGCGGGCCGTACCGTATGCGCGCCGGGATCGAGCCCCGACGACGACACCGTCAGTGAGATGGATGCGGCCGAAAGCGCCGCAAGGGCCTCGGTCGGACCTCTGATCTCCACACTCGCCACGGGCGGGAAAATCTCGACATGAAGCTGTCCGGTGTCAAGCAACGGTACCAGCGGCACGTGTTCAAAGACACGATGGTCCACGGCCACGGCCTCGACGACCACGCGCACCGTCCCGGATACCGGTTCGACATGGGCATGGGGGGCGACAAGCTCTCGCGTTAACGGTCCGGAACCTTGTACGCGCGTCATGTCCACAGGCTCGGTCTGGATACGGAACGCCGTCGACAGGAACCTGGACGGCCCCCGCACCATCACCGAATCGGGTTCGGCCCGCGGCGGCGCCAGCAGCATCCAGCCGGCCGGCAGCCCCCCCCGGGTCACAACGTCCACGACGACGCGCAGCGAGTCCACATGATCCACATCGAGTTCGAGCGGCGCGGTGTCCAGAACCATGACTTCCGTCAGGGAGGTCCGCACGTCGGCGGCCGTCAGTTCCCTCACGTAATACACGTCCGGCTCGACGCCGCTCAAATCCACGACGACCTCGCCGGGCTGGTTGCCGAAATAGCGTGACAGGAAAAAGCGCCACTTGCTCCCGCGACCGCGCACACGGATCGACTCCGGCCACTCGTTGCCCGCGAGAGTCAGGGTCTCCGGCAGACCTTCGATACGCAACGACAGATCGGCTTCCCGCACACGCATATCGCTCGACGCCACCTGTATCCAGATGAGGATCGAGACGAAGACGCAGACCACCTTCAGAATATGCCGGTTCATTCGTCCCTACACCTCCTCCGCCGCCGTATCGGCAACGCCGTCACGGCAGCAACACCATCTGTCCCACCGCCAGACGGTCGGACGTCATCCCGTTTCGTTCCAATATTTCCGGTACCGACGTTTCGAATCGGTTCGCCAGGCTCCAGAGCGTGTCGCCGACGCGCACGCGATACCGCGTGCCCCAGCCTTGCGGACCGGTCTCGTCTAACCGCATTTCGTCACCGAGATGATTCACCACGCCCTGCATCAGGACCTGTGCCAGTTTCTTCTGCCCATCGCGACTGTTCAGCAGTTTCCGGTCCGCGCTGTTGGACAGGTAGGCGGCTTCCACCAGGACCGACGGCATGGCCATGGTCCTCAGCACGTGGAATTCGGCCTGTCTGACCTGCCGCCCGCCCACCGGCCCATCCCTGCGGGCGGCGCCGAGCAGATGCTCCGCCAGATGACCCGACTGGGCAATGATCCGGTTCATGCGCAAATCCATCAGGATGGACAGCACGTCGTCCCGACGTTGCTCGGGCGACAGCCCCATGCGGTCGGCGGCGTTCTCCTTGTCGGCCAGGGCCTGGGCCTCGCTGTCGGTCGCCTTCTCGAGCGTCAGGAAAAACGCGTCCATACCCGAGGCCGACGTGTTGTCCGACGTGTTGGCGTGGATCGACAGGAACAGATCCCCTTCCGACCTCTCCGCGAACTGGACCCGTTCGGCCAGGCTGACGAAGTAGTCCCCCTCGCGCGTTAGAATCGCCGTGTAGCCCTCCCGTGCATTCAGGAGCCGCGCCAGTTCCGCCGCGATTCCCAGCACCACGTCCTTTTCACGCACGCCCGCGCGGATGGCACCCGGATCCATACCGCCGTGACCGGGATCGATGATCACAGTGACGATCGATCCGGTCCCTGTGGACTCCGGCTTGATCGCCGTCACCGGATCCGGTTCACGCTCCCGTCGCAAAACGTCTATCACGATGCGATCGGGTCGATTCTCGTCGGCCTGCATGAAAAAGTGCCGGTGATCCAGGTCGGCGATGAGATCGAGCACGACCTGGACCTTGTCGGCCGTGGCGTTGCGCCGGATGCGGCGGATCGCACCGTTACCCACCACGATGGTGCCGTCCTCGCGAAACGTGGCGTCGGCGATGTTGATCGCGATCCGTTCGGGATGGCTGACCCGACGCAGGTCGTAGGAAGCCGGACCCGAGAGATCAAGGACGACCCGCGTGCTGCCGGGCGAAGTCCAAAAGCGGATCTTCCGCACTTCGACCCCGGCCTGGGCGCACGGCACGAGTTCACACCATACAAGCAGGAACATACACAGGATCGGTAGACATGCAGATACACGCCTACCGCCACGGAAGACAGCTTCCCGGGGCATCATGCCTTGGCTTCGCTCCTCTTCCCGAACCGGCGTGGCCCGGGCGACAAAAAAATAACACAGCGGGGGGGGCTTGCAAACAGGAGATCAGCGCGTGGCGTAGTTGTCGAGGATGTACGGCAGGGGGTTGACATGACGACCACCGACATTGACTTCATAGTGCAGATGCGGAGCGGTCGAGCGTCCCGTATTGCCCGAACGACCGATGACTTCACCACGGACCACGCGTTGGCCGACCTTGACCGTCCATTCGGACAAGTGGGCGTACGCGGTCTTGAGATGATGGCCATGATCGATACGAATCATCTTGCCCATGCCGCGTTCGTGCTTCAGTTGCAGGATGACGCCGTCAGCCACGGCGCGCACGGGCGTCCCCGTCGGCACCGAAAAATCCAGACCGCGATGGAATCTCGACTTCCCGGTGAAGGGATCCTTCCGATACCCGTATCCCGAGCTGAGCCACCCGATGTCCACCGGACGAATGGACGGCAGATGGTCGATGCTCGTCTGACGCAACGACAACGTGTCGATGAGCGCCTGATAACCCTTGTGCTGAATCCGCGCCTGCCTCAGAAGCTTGTTTAGATCGTGCTCCAGGGTCACCGCCGGCCTCGCCGCTGCCGGCAACTCGGCGATCTCGGGCCAGACCGGTGATCGCCCTCCGACGCCGGCCTCCCGCACGTTCGCATCCACGGGGTCCAACCCGATCGCGACCGAGACCATCTCCTGGAACCTGTAGGACCGGTTGAGATGCTCCCGCAGGACGTCGACCTTCTCGCCCAACTGGGTCAATTCACCTTCCAGACGCACGTTCTCTCGTTGCAGTCGGGAACCGCCCGGCAACCAACTCGAGCCCTGAACGAGCCCAAGCACGTAAAACACGGCCAGGGACAGCAGAATAAGCGTCCCCAGGCCACCGAGCATGGCGATGAAACGCGGCACGTTCAATTCGCGCGTTGCGCTATGGTCCTCGGGTACGTAAAGAAAAGTGTATTTCTTGCGCAGCATTGAGAACGCGGACCTGCCGGGATGAAATCAGTACATATGGCCTAGGAGAACCCATAACATACCGAAGCGGGGCGCAATGTCAACCCGAGGCATTTGCGAGGCATTTGCGATGAAGCCCCTCCCTGTGGAACAAGACCCGCAAAAAGACGGA
>CAYYYS010000013.1:0-66377 GCA_964476155.1 uncultured Fibrobacteraceae bacterium | reverse complement strand
TCCTGGTGATCGGTAGCCAGGATGGCGTCCATGCTCTCCGCGAACTTGGCGCGCCAGTGACGGATATCGGTATCCGCGCCGAGAACCGATTCGTAGGACAGCTCGTGCACGTCGTAGCCGTTGGCGGCCAGCAGGGTGCGCAACCCGCCCCCGTTGTGGTGGCTCTCGTAGATGCAGCGCTCGCCGGAGCCGGGCTTACCGCCCTTGCGCTCCCCCTTGTCGGCCATGAGCTGGCCGCCGCAGGAGTGATGAATGAAAAGCAGACGATGTGTGGGCTCGGCGGTCGACTCGGACGTGTGTGTGACCTCAGCCATGGCGGCATCATCTCCATCGTTGTCGGCGGTGCCGCAAGCCGTCAACGGCAACAACAAGAGTACTGCGGCGGCTATGATCGATTGAATTCGTGACCCGGTATGCATTTATCTACCTCCGGATGGCCTGGAAAATGCTGACCCGTGTCGAACAGTATACGGGCCGAGGTGTTCCCGGGCTACCATTGTGTGTTGACAATAGAGGATCGAAACCCGGACTATGGCACCACTTTCGCCACTTTTCCCGTTCACGGAGGGATGACCTATGAAGAACTGGCGTTTCCTGCTCCTGCTGGCTCTCGTTCCGCTGTTGGCTCTGATGAGTTCCTGCAGCAGCGACGACAGTACGACTCCCGAAGAAGAAGATACCACCGCGCCGATCGTCACCCAGGTCGATCCGCAACAGGATGACACCAACGTCTCCGTTGGTGAGGGTGTGACCATCACCTTCAGCGAGGATATGGATCCCGCCACGGCCAACGGCAACGTGCTCCTGTCCAACGGAACCATCACCGGCTTCGACTGGCTCGACGCCCGCACGCTCGGGATCGGACACACCGCCTGGCCCGAAGGCACCGAGATCACCGTCACCGTCCAGACCGGTCTGACCGACGAGGCGGGCAACGACCTGGCCGCGGCCTTCGCCTGGAGCTTCTGGACCACGACCACCGACGTCATCCTGCAGAACACGCTGCCCGACGACGGCGCCACGAACGTGCCGCTGAACTCGACCGTCTTCCTGCAGTTCTCGGAGCCCATGAACGGCGCCACACTTCCCGGCGCAATCTCCGTCACCAGTCCGGACAAGGCGATGCACGCCTACACCCTCGATGGTAACGACGAGAGCTGGACCCTGACCCTGGACGCCGACCTGCCCGCGTCCACACCGATCACCGTCACGGTCACGACGGACGCCCTGGACGAGGACGGCGATCCCCTGGCCACCGAGACCAGCTTCAGCTTCACGACCGGTGTTGCAGTCGATACTACGCCGCCGAACCTGATCGCGGTCGAACCGGCCGACGGCTCGAGCATACCCACCGACACCAGCTACATACGCCTGATTTTCGACGAGCCCGTCGACGATGATTCGCTGGAGCCGTCGATGATCAGCGGCCAACTCATGTTCAGCATGGCGAACCAGGAGTCCCCGGGTGTCTGGTCCGATAACCACACGGTGTTCACGGTCGATCTGAATGCGCCCCTGATCCCGGGAGCCATCCTGGCCGCGACCTTCGACTCCTATGCGGATATGTACGGCAACGTCAACAGCACGACCATCGAATGGGAAGTCACCGTTGCGGGAACGGCCGATTTCTTCCCGGTTGTCGACACGTACACCATGCTCTACTTCGGCACCTGGACCGATGAACCGACGAAAGCTTCCGGGGAGCTCTTCGCGGCGACCATGTACGAGACGAAAACAGACGGCGAGTTCTGGCGCTGGGGGTTCGAGGGTGCGGACATGGCCCACAAGTCGGAAGAATTTCCCTTCGTGGACTACGACCGCCTGAAGCTGACCGGCTCGGCTGTCCAATTTCTGGGCTTCCACGAGGAAGACGATCCTGTCGGCAAGGCCGAGACCATGGACATCACCTTCACCCCGCCCGTCGATCTGCTCAGGATGCCGATGGTAGAGAGTTCCTGGAGCGGGACGTCGACCTTCTCGCCGGTACCCGTGGAGGGACCGACACAGGTCGAGTACACCATCACGGTCCATCCCGGAGTCTTCAACATCGAACACCCCGGTTTTCACGCCAAGGAAGACGACACTCCCCCGATAGTCTGGCTGGACTGCGTCAAAATGACCATGGAGTACGAGCTGACTGACGGTGTAGACATCTACGAGGAAGGTGAGGATACGATCTGGTACTGTCCCGGTGTGGGTCCGGTCCGCAAGATGAGCTTATCGACCCATGATTCGGACAGCTACTTCACGACCCTCGACCTATTTATGGCCGGTCTCGAGGCCGACTTCGACTGATCCGACAGCATCACGCCAACAAGATGAGGGCGCCCCAATCAGGGGCGCCCTCGATACGTTCCAGCCGGGTCCGGATCAGCCGGCCTTCGCCTGGGCCTCATCCCCGACCATCAATTCGGGTGCGAAGACCGCCAGGGCCTTCTGCAGCAGACGCCGGTGATGCCGGCGATGCTTCAGGGGAATGTTGAAATTGCCGTGCTCGGTTTCGTCCAGGTCCGTCCAATGTTCGCGCAGGAAATTCTGTATGTCGGACGTGGCGCGATTATAGAGGTCTAGCACCTGCTCATAGGGCATGTCGTAGATACGGGCCAGCTCTTCGCGGTTGCGGTTCTCGATCTCGCCGAGACTCGGCGCATCCACATCGGCATCATGTATACGGGACTCGAAAAACTTGACCGTAAAACGATCCCAGAAAGCCAGGTGGCCGAGGGTCTGCTTGAGGCTGAGCTTGCCGCTCGTCGGCGGAACGTCGCGAAAAACGGGCGGATACATAAGCGCAAGATCGCGCAGTCTGCGATCCTCGTCGGCAAAAGCGGCGATGAGCGTTTGGACGGAACTCATGGGATCCCCCAATCCGTGGCGTTCAATTGAAGATAGTTCGCTTCCGTGCAGCAGCGCAATAGTTGTTTGTTCTATAACGAAACGGTCAGCCGATTGTGTCACACCGCCTCGATTTTGCAATGACAATATCCGGGTAAAATAATGGTGTTTAACGAGACCGGAAATACAGGACCGAGCCGGCGAGCAGGGATAATCCCATGCCGACATACATGGCGGCCAGCGGCAGTTTCGGGGCGCTGCTGTGGCGTATGACCACGCCGCCCACCGACATGACCAGGGCGATAGCCCAGCTGCGCCAGGCGAACATGGAAAACAAACAGGTCCGCGCGGGGCGCTGGGCCAGGCGCACGAGATTCTTGCGCACCAGGGGTACAAAGCTCATGCGGATCATGACGGCGGCCAGAACCAGACCGACGGCCACGGCCAAGGCGCCGGACGGCAAGGGTGCGATCGACAACCAACCTGCGGCACGGACACAAAGCATGAGTCCCACGAGACCCCATACGGTACCCGCCAGGACCGGCAACACACCGCGGGGCACGGCCGGATTCAGTTTCTTGATCAGTTCCGTCATTCTTGCCAACGCGCCTCCCACGCGGCGGGGCGATCCCGAAGCCAACGTTCGAAATACTCGAGCATCATGGTGCGGTGAGCGACGCGATTCTCCCAGCTGCCGGAGATTCCGTGACCCTCATCGGCAAAGTTATCCGTCCCGGTCAGCAGGCTCATGGTAGTAAAGCCCGCATAGGATCCGCCATAGCAGCCGACATTTTCACGGTCGAGTTCGGAATGGGCGTCGAGCAGTGCGGTCACGCCGGCGATGATATCGACGTCGGCGCGGTCGCCGTCACTCCACGTGGATGTGATGATGTCGTTTCTTGCCCGCCTGCAGGGCGATCTTGCCATCCTGCACGTCGTTCGACACGAGGGCGCGCATCTCGTCGGCGATCTTCTCGCCGTTGATCCTGATGCCTCCCTGGCGAATCAACCGCCGCGCCTCGCCCTTGCTCTTGGCCAGGCCGCTGTCGGCCAGGGCGTCGATCAGGGGCAGGCCGTCGCCGTCCAGATCGGCCGCGGGCCGTTGGCTCGACGGGATCGAACCGGCCTCGGCGCCGCCGCCGAACAGGGCCGCCGCCGCTTTCTCGGCCGCCGCCGCCTGTGCCTCGCCGTGCACCAACTTCGTCACCTCGAAAGCCAGCGTGCGCTTGGCCTCGCGGATGTCGGCGCCCTGCAGGGCCGCGAGCCGCCGCACTTCGTCCATGGGCAACAGGGTGTAGAGGCCGAGGAAGCGCTCCACATCCCGGTCGTCCACGTTCACCCAGTACTGGAAAAAATCGTAGGGACTGGTGCGCTTGGCATCGAGCCAAACGGCACCCGCGGCGGTCTTGCCCATCTTGGCGCCGGTCGCCGTCGCGATGAGCGGAAAAGTCAGCCCGTAGACTTCCTGCCGGTTGACGCGGCGGGTGAGGTCGATGCCCGAAACGATGTTGCCCCACTGGTCGTCGCCGCCCATCTGCAGACGACAGCCGTAGTCCTTGTTGAGCACCATGAAGTCGTAGGCCTGCAGGATCATGTAGTTGAGTTCGATGAAGGACATGCCCGTCTCCAGGCGGCTCTTCACCGAATCGCGCGAGAGCATCACGTTGACGCTGAAGTGGCGGCCGATGTCGCGCAGGAAATCGATGTACGACCAGTCCTGCAGCCAGTCGGCGTTGTTGATCAGCAGGCCGTCGGTGGGGCCGTCGCCGAAGTCGATGAAGTGGGACAGCTGTGCCTTGATACCCTCGAGGTTCTCGTTGATCTGGTCGAGGGTCAACATCTTGCGCAGTTCGGTCTTGCCGCTGGGATCGCCCACCAGGGCGGTGCCGCCGCCGGCGATGGCGATGGGGCGATGCCCGTGACGCTGCAGGTGCACCAGTCCCATGATCGGCACCATGCTGCCGATGTGCAGCGAGTCGGCGGTGGGATCGAAGCCGATGTAGCCGGTCACGGTTTCCGCCTGGAGCAGTGCGACCAGCGTCTCTTCGTCGGTGCATTGCTTAAAGAAGCCGCGCTCCTTCATGATGGGCAGGAAATCGGCTTGGGGCAGTTTGACGTCGCTCATGTTGATATCCTGTCGAAGCGTGTCTTGAGTTCGTCCAGGGGACACTCCCCCAGGGTGCGGATCAGTTCGTCGGCCAGTTCCCAGGCCACGACGGCTTCGGCGATGACGCCGGCCGCCGGCACCACGCAGATATCCGAGCGGACCCACGAGCCCCGCCTGGGCTTGCCGGTCTTCACGTCCACGCTGCGCAGACCCTTGCGTTGGGTCGAGATGGGTTTCACGTAGGCCCGCGCGCAAATCACTTCACCGTTGGTGACGCCGCCCTCGAGGCCGCCGGCGCGGTTGGTCTCGCGCCGGACACCGCCCCGGCCGTCGGGAAAGAGTTCGTCGTGGGCCGACTGTCCATCGCGCCCGGCGATGCTCACGCCGTCGCCGATCTCGGCGGCCTTCACGCTGGGAATCGACACCAGGGCGCCGGTCAGCAGGGCGTCCAGGCGACGATCCGGTTGGGCGTACGAGCCTAGACCGGCCGGCACGCCGAAGGCGATGACTTCGGTCACGCCCCCGAGGGTCACGCCCTCGGCTTTGGCCTCGTCGATACGCGCGATCATGGCTTTCTCGGCGGCACGATCCAGACAACGCAGGGGCGTTCCCCGGCGCACGCGGCGCAAACGCCTCACGGTCGGCTCGGGGCCCTCGGCCACGATACCCGCGAGAGCGATCGTGTGGCTCCAGACCTCGATCCCCAGCTCGTGCAGCAGCGTTTTGGCGCAGGCGCCGATCGCCACCACGCCGGCGGTCGAACGGGCGCTGGCGCGTTCGGCCACCGGCGCGAAACCGTCGTAGCCGTAGCGCAGGCGGCCGGGCAGATCGGCGTGACCGGGGCGCGGTGCGGGCCAGTCGGGATGGGGTTTGCCGCCCCGCTTGGCGAAGTCGCGGTTCTCGATCATCACCGCCAGGGGTGATCCGAGCGTGCGCCCTTTCCAGAGTCCGCTCAGAATCCGGCAGGCGTCGGTCTCGATGGACTGGGCCCGCGGACCCCGGCCGTAGCCTTCGAGTCGGCGCGACAACTCATAGTCCAGGTCGGCCTCGCGCAGACGCAGGCCGGCGGGGAATCCCTCGATCACCGAGACCAGGGCCGGGCCGTGGCTCTCGCCCGCGAGCAGGCATCTCATGAAACGTCTCCTTGCTGCAGATCCGCGAGGACGGAAAAGAAGTCCGGGAATGATACAGCCACACAAGCGTCGTCGTCCAGCGTCACGCCCCCGCGCGAGGCCAGCCCGGCCACGGCGAAGGCCATGGCGATGCGATGGTCGCCGTAGGTGACGATCTCCGCGACGCCATCGGTCGGGAAGCCGTCCGGACAACCGACGATATCCAGACCGTCGTCGTACTCGACCACCTCAACCCCCAGCGCGCGCAGTCCGGCCGCCGTGGTAGCGATGCGATCCGACTCCTTGAAGCGCAGTTCCCGCGCGTCCCTGATCCGGGTGACACCCTCGGCGCGCGCCGCCAGCACGGCCAGCAGCGGCAACTCGTCGATCAGCGCGGGAATCCCGCCGCCGCCGATCTCACAGGCCCGCAGGACTCCATGGGACGCGGTCACTGTACCGACTGGTTCCACGGACGCCGCCTCGTCCCGATGAATAGCCAAGGGCACCGACATGGCGTTCATCGAGCCCAGATAATGCGCCCGCGTCGGATTGATCATCATCCCCGCCACGACCACTTCGCTGCCCGGAACGAGCGCCGCGGCGGCCAGCAGAAAAGCGGCGCTCGACGGATCGCCCGGCACGGTGATGTCCGAAAGTTCGAGGGATCGGCCGGCGCGTAGTGTGCAGGAATCGTCGTCCTCGGTGAGATCGGCGCCCATGGCGATCAGCAGTTTCTCGGTGTGGTCGCGCGACACGCCGCCGCCCTTGACGATCGTCGCACCCGTCGCGCACGGCCCCGCCAACAACAGCGCCGACTTGAGCTGCGCCGATGCGACCGGCAACCGATAGTCGATCCCGGTCAGGGACGACCCCTCGATCAGCACCGGCAGCCGTCCGTCCTCGCCTTCGTAGGTAATGCGCGCGCCCATCAGCCGCAAAGGATCCGCAACCCGGGCCATGGGCCGCGACCGCAGACTCGCATCCCCGTCCAACCGCACCCGAACACGTCGACCGGCCAGCAACCCCATCAGCAACCGCGTCGTCGTCCCGCTGTTGCCGCAATCGATGTCGATGACGGGACTGTCGGCTGCCGCGGCTCCGATTCCGGGAAACGATCCCGGCGAGATCACAAGATCTCCTCCATCACGTTCCACCTCGGCCCCAAGACTCTCAACAGCCGTCAAGGACCGCCCCGTATCCTCCGCCTCCAGCCACCCGGAAATCCGGCAAGCCCCAGACCCCAGCGGCGCAAACAGGGCCGCCCGATGCGAAACAGACTTGTCCCCCGGCACCGTCACGGTCCCGAACAAAGGCCCACCAGCGGGTTCGATAATCAGCGTCATATCCAGCTAGTCCTCAGGGTGTGCAACTTCCACGAATTCGCAACGTAGCGGACCACTCATCCAATGGCAACCGCTCCTTGATCGAATACGGCGAGGGATCGGCTTAGATGGAGGTCATGGAGGTGTACGGGTTTCTCACCGGGCGTCCGCAGGAGCACGGAGCCATGGATGGCGGAGAGCTCCGAAGGCCGAGCAAGCCGACGACAGGATGTCGTCGACGAGCGCCCCGGTGAGAAACCCGTACACCTCCATGGCCGGCCCCCATCTAAGCCGATCCCTCGCCGTATTCAATCAAGCAGAGCTTGTCATAAGATGAGCGGACCAACTATGTTGCCACGATCATGAATGAGAAGAAGCATACCCCAATGAACAAACTACGCATCCACCACGGACGCGAGATCATAGCGCTCGCGACTCCGATCGTGATGACGACATTGTCGATGACGCTCATGTGGACCGTCGACACCATCTTCCTCGGCCACTTCTCCAGCCTGGCACTCGGCGCGGCCGGCCTGGGCGGCATGTTGACCTGGGCCTCTTACAGCCTGGTCAACAACCTCAGTCGCATCAGCAACACCTTCGTGGCCCAGGCCCATGGCAAGGGGGACGACGAGGCCGTCGGGCACTACACCTGGCAAACGGTCTACCTGTCGCTGACCACCGGCACGCTGCTCACGATCCTCGGCTACTATAGCTTCGAGTTCCTGCCGCTGATCAAGAACCCGCCCGACGTGACCGCGGCTACCTACACCTATATCAAATGGCGCACCCTGAGCGCGGTCTTCACCCAGGTGCTCTTTGCGTTGACGGGCTATTTCCAGGGCCGGCGCGACGTGCGCACGCCCATGTGGGCCGGCCTCTTCGCCAACGCGCTCAACGCGGTGCTCGACCTGTGGCTGATCTTCGGCTGGAGCGGCTTCGACATCGGCGGCACGACACTGCTGGCCGTGCCTTCGATGGGCGTCAAGGGCGCGGCCATCGCCACGTCCATCGGCACCACCATCAACGCCCTGATCCTGATCGTGGTCGCCGTAATGCCACGTGAGAACCGGCGTCGCTACCGCATCCACGTGCCCCGTCGTATCGATCCCCGCGCCATCATGGAACTCATCCGCGTGGGCCAGCCCTCGGCTCTCGAAGGATTCATCGACATGAGTTCCATCGCCGTATTCACGGCCCTGATCGGACGGGCCGGCGCGGTGTCCCTGGCGGCGAGCCAGATCACCATCCAGCTGCTCTCGTTCTCGTTCATGCCCATGTGGGGCCTGACCACCGCCGGCTCGGTGCTGACCGGCAACGAGGTGGGCGCGAGGCGTCCCGACCGGGCGGCATCCTATGGTCGCCAGGTCTACAAGCTGGGCCTCTACTACTGTCTGACCCTCGTGGCGATCTACTCGGCCGCCCGCGGCAACCTGTTCCGGATCTTCACCGACGATCCGGCCGTGCTGGCCTTTGCCGGTTCGCTGGTCCTGATCGCCGCGGGTTTCCAGTTCGCCGACGGCATGCGGATGGTCGGCAGCGGCATCCTGACCGGAGCGGGCGACACGCGGTCGGTCATGCTGGTCACCCTGTTCATCATGTGGGGTCTGTTCCTGCCCATGGCGTGGTACCTGATCGTCCACCGGGGCGGCGACGTGACCACGGCCTGGCTTGGTGGCTCGGTCTGCTATCTGCTGCAGGCGGCGGCGTTGTGGGGACGGTTCCAGTCGGGCCGCTGGAAGACCGTGCGGATCTTCAGCGGATCCTGAAATCGACGGACACCAAGCGAAAGCCCCGAGGCCGCGCCTCGGGGCTTTTCATATGCAGTGATCGTCGCGACGACGATCAGCGGTACAGTGTTTTCAAACCACCCCAGCTCAGGTCCTCGTTGGCCGTGGGCGAGAAGAAGGTGATGGTGACGACGCTGCAGGCATTGACGTCATAACCGTCGATGATCAGGTAGTACCAGCCGTCGGCGGGCACGACCCAGTCGGGATCGTCCGTGGGCGGGATCTGCTCCAGGCCCTCGTTGATGGTGTTGTCCGAGCCCACAACACAGGTGCCGGCCAGATCGGCGCAGTCGGTCGCCATCCACATGGACGCATCGTGCGTTCCCTGCATGGTGGCGGTGAACAGGTCGCCGGCCCGCAGGTAGATGGTGTAGACGAGATCGCGACCGTAGGAGGGCCAGCCCGTGCACGCGTTGTACGGGTCACCGGCCGAGTAGTCGTTATAAGCCCGACACAGGTCGACGTCGAACTCGCTCAGCCCCTGCTCGACCAGGTTGATGGCGTTCTCGCAGAGATCGTTCGGCAGCACGTCCAGCGGCGGCGGATCGTAACCGGTGCCGTCGTCGATCATCACGGCGTCGATATAATGGGCATCTCCATTCATGCCGACGTAGCGGAACGAGATCTCGATGGTCTGGCCGTCGTAGGCCGTCAGGTCGATGAAGTGTTTCTCCCAGACGAAATTTTCGCCCGGGTTGGGCGCAGTGTCCCAGTCGAAAACACTCGTGCCGTCGACCGCGACGGTTTCGGTCGCGTTCAGATCCCACTCCATGCCACGGGACCCCGCCATCCAGAAGCTGAGAACATACTCGTCGCCGGCCACATCGACCGTGTGCGAAAAGGCGATGGCCTCGTCCTGGGCCACCGTCGTGTTCCAGTGGATGTAAGCGGCGAAGTCGCCTTCGAGACTTCCACCCTCGAGCGCCAGCTGTTCCCAGGTGTCCGTATTGTTGACGGTTGCCGACCAACCGGCCGGTGGCACGGCCGCCTCGAAGCCTTCGAAAGTGGCGCGGGACGTGAACGCCGGTCCGTGCAGGCGGTTCATCTTCCCGAAGGTCTCGTCGTCGGTGCGCTGGAGATCCTTGGCGACCGCGAAAGACGCCAGCAGTCCGATCATCAACACGACGACCATCCATGATCCTGCTCTCATATCAGTTCCCTTCCTCCTGAGAGAAACCTGGAGTCGGGTCGCCCTTGGCGCCCGATCACGTGAATCCTAGTTCCAAACTCGATACTATTATACCACAAATAAACACGCCATTGCCAAAAAGAGCCGAGTAGCCATGATTAGCGCCGATCGGTCACTAACCCAAGGTACGACCACTTCATTCCCTTTGTCGACAACAGATTGCTGATCCCTTTCCGAAATAAAACATCAGGGGAATCAATAGCACGCCCGCAAAGAGCCTGTCCAGAAACAGATGAACACTGCGTAGCATGCAAGAAGAAGGCCCCAGGGAGAACCCCGGGGCCATCTCGTGAGGATCGACAATGCGATCCGTATCACAACAACCTACTGGAACAGAGCCTTGACCTCGCCGAAGGTCAGCTGCTCGTTGGCGATAGCGCCACCCGTCGGGGTGAACATGAACTCGTAGGCCCCACAGGAGTCGGAACTCCAGCTATCCACGACCAGGAACACGGTCGTGTCGCCGCCGGGGTTCGCATAGGTGATGGTCTCGGTGCCCGCAGGCCATTCGTTATCCGCGTAGGCCAGGCAAGCGTAGGGCTCTTCACAACCATCCAGGACCCACAGGGCACTGTCGATGGCATGAATCAGGTCGACCGTGAAGGACGAACCGGCAGGCATGAACACGCTGTAGAAGTGCTCGAAGCCGTTCTCGGTGTAGGTCGAGCAGTCCATGCTGGTGATCAGGTTCTCGCCGTCGCAGGTGTCACCGGTGAACACGCCAACGCCATCGACATCCTGGACCAGGTCGCAGAAGCCGATGGGCTCGGGCGGAATGTAGGGCGTCGAGGTAACGGTGATATCGAAGGCGCAGGCGGCTTCATTGTAACCGTCGACGACGAAGTAGACGTCACCGATCCAGCCGGGGCCCGTGCCGTCGACGCTGCTGTCGGCGACGCCGATGCAACCCAGATCCTCGTCGCACTGGTCGAGGATGGCGATGTCGAGATCGCAGCCACCCATGTTGATGACCATCGACCACTCGACTTCGTCGGCAAAGAAGATGTGATGCACAACTTCGCCGCCGGACTCGTTCCAGGAGCTACAACCATAGGTCGTCACGTTGTTGGGCATGCCGGTGTTGTCACCGTAGGACGTGACGCCGTCGGTCAGCTCGACCTGGCCGGTGCAGTCCAGCAGACCGCGATCCATGCCGATGTAGCTGTCCTTGACGATGATGTCCTTGGACACGGGCTGCAGGGTCTTGGCGACCGCGAAGCCGGCGAACAGGGTGATGATTGCGGCGACGGCCAGGAGCTTCATCAAGTTTCTCATGAAAAGATCCCCCTCACGAGAGTCGGTTGGATAGCGCTCCCACAATGATATTCTGGAAACACTACGATTACGGATCTGGAGACGAAGCAGCTTATTGCTTGATTGTGCAAAAACGC
This sequence comes from uncultured Fibrobacteraceae bacterium, assembly GCA_964476155.1. GTDB lineage: Bacteria > Krumholzibacteriota > Krumholzibacteriia > LZORAL124-64-63 > LZORAL124-64-63 > JAHIYU01. The sequence continues at coordinate 54,631 of CAYYYS010000013.1, read as the reverse complement.
AATGGGTCTCACAGAATCCCTTACTTGATACCAATCGTATCACAATACGTGACCAATATTCAACAGTTTTTTCACTTAGTTGTGGAATTTTTCTATCTGATTACGTCCCATCGGTGTGATTGTGGATATTGTTGACTTAATAATGCACTTTCATCATATATTAGGCTGTGCCTTCGAAATTGCGTCCGAGTGTCGAGATCTTATTTCGTAAACGCAACTATATCCACCGTTAAAAGAGATATTTCATCGTTGCGGTAACCAATCGCCCGGGCATGAAAACACCCGGAATCTCAAAATAATCCAGGTCCAGCAGATTCGTGGCATCCACATCCAGCCGCCAGATATTGTGCGCAAGAGAAACACGTAGATCAGCGACTCCGTGTCCGCCGCCGTCCGCACGATCTCGCAGCCGCACCTGGGGTGTCAAACGCAGGAAACGGCAACAGTTCACGGTGACACCAGTGGCGACCAGATGGCGTGGCGCCAGAAAATCATATTTGGCGACGTGATGGTCGGGCAGGCTGCGGGTCTTTTCCAGATAGGTGTGGTGCAGGTAGAAGGCATCTCCGCGGGGCGTGTCGAGACGGTAGGACAGGGTCGTGCCGCGCACCTCCCCCGTGGTGATATTCATGACCCGCCAAGGATCGTCGGTGGCGTCGCGCGGACGCGCCCAGTCGATCAGATCGGTCTCGTAACGCGCGAAGATTTCCCAGACCACCGTCCAGGGGCCGCGTCGAATCTCGGCGCCGGCGTCCCGCGACCAGCCGGACTCCGGCGACAGGGTCGGATCGCCCACGTTGGCCGGATCCTCGTAATAGAGCTCCGTGAAGGTCGGCACGCGGAATACAGTGCCGGTCGAAGCCCTTAACGACACGCCATCCCCCAGGTCGAGACTCGCGGCGGCCGAGCGCGACAGGCGGGGCCGGGCGACCGACCAGCTGTCCAGGCGCGCCCCCAGACTCCAGCGCAGAGGCGCGTGACGTCCCGTGAATTCCAGCGACCCGGACGCCCGGCGACGCTCGTGGTCACCCAGGGCCGGTCCGGCCACGCCGCTGCGAATACCATCGCTGCGGATATCCTCGTACATGCCGTCCACACCCACAGCGACCGCCAGACCATGACCGGCCTCGATCAGCAAACGGGTTTCGGCGGTCGTGCGACGCGTGACGTGGTCGTTGAAGTAGATGTCGGGATCATCGCGGAAGAGCGTGAAGCGATCTCGATGGCGGCGGCCGCCCAGGCGCTGCTCCAGGACCACCGCATCGGAGAGATCGGCCCTCACCTTGAAGCCCGTGAAGGCGGTTTCCGTCTTCTCGAAGGACGGGTAGGGCGCGTAGAAATCCAAAGCGCCGAATTCGCGGCGAGCGTAGCCCGACAAGGTCTCGATTTCGCCCCAGCCAGTGCGACCCGTGGCGCGTAGGGATATAGAGCCGTTCTCCACATCGGTCCCGTCCCGATCGCCGTCGGTGCGGAACCACTCGCCCGAGACCCAGGCCTTGCCGTCGAGCCCCATGACCGCGCCGGCACCGCTCTCAAACCGGAGACGGGCGAAACGGGTGGCGAAATCGCCGCCGCCCACCGCCATCGCGCCGCCACGCCGGTCCGACGGCGTACGCGGAATCACGTTCACCACGCCGCCGAAAGCGTTGGCGCCGTAGAGGGCCGACCCGTGGCCGCGCAGGACCTCCAGCCGCACCACGTCGGCCAGGCCCAGCGGCAGGTCGAGATTATGATGACCGGTCTGGGCGTCGCCCACATCCCAACCGTCGAGCAGGACCTGCACCTGTTCGAAGGTGGAACCGCGGATGCTCAGGTCGGCCTGGGTGCCGTATTGCTGACGCTGGTTCACTTCGACGGCAGGCAGCAGAGCCAGGAGTTCCGCCGTCGAGCGGACGGGCACATCGGCGTCGGGGCCGATCATGGCCACCGGGCGGATGAGGCCGGGCAGGGCTGCGGGCACGCGCGAGCCGAGAATGACGATGGGATCGGTCAGCCAGACGGTGTCGCCGTCCGCGATGACGAAGGTCCGGGTATCAGCGGCGCCGGCGCCGACCGCAATGGTCAGCGCCAGCAGGAGAAGACACGAGACTTTCATGGGCGATTACCTCAGTGGGCCGAGGACTTGCTTTTCGGCTTGGCGTTCCAGACACGCGTGGCCAGAACCAGCCCCAGAATCGCCAAGGGGACCATGGCGATGGGCCACGCCTTCCAGTTGGCGGGATCGATGGCCGGGCCGATGATCTCGCCCGCGGCGTCGAGTTTCTCCTTGGGCAGGACGATGGCATAGGTGAACGACATGACGGCCGTGCCGAGATAAACGAAGCCGTCGATGATGCCCACGGCGATGCCCGTGTTCTTGGAGCCGCCGAAGTCCATGCTGGCGGTCCCCGACAACATGCCGTGGACGCCGATCACGGCCATGGACATGATCAGCACCAGCCAGCCTACAAATGGGGTCTGATACAAGAAGATCAACATCACCGAACCGATCAGCATAGTGCCGTAGAGGAAGGCCGCGACGGGTCCCCGACGCGACTGGAAGAGATGGTCGCTGATCGTCCCCGCGAACACGCCGCCGAGGATGCCGGCGATGCAGAGCATCAGGCCCCAGTTCTCGTAGACGAAGCTGCTCTTGAGGCCGAGCATCGCATCGGTCTGCTTGGCGAAGATCTTGAACCACTGCATGATCGCCTGACGCAGGAAGCCGCTGCAGAACTCGATCAGGGCGATGGTGATGATGATGGGGTTGGTCAGCATCATCTTGAAGACCTTGATCGCGCCGAGTTGCGGTCCCTCATCTCCCGATGTGGCATCGGCGGTGTTGAAATCCTCCTGCCCCGCCTCGCTGGGTTTGTTATAAACAATGAAGTAGTCGATGATCCAGAATAGCGTCAGCAGCAATGCCGGCATCAGGAAAACCCAAGCCAGCCCCATGCTATCGAGGATCATGCCGCCCAGGTCGAAGGCGAAGTAGATGCCCAGCGAGATCAGGATACCGAAGATGGCCCCGAAGACACCACGCTCGCGCACGTGGAACCACGAGGAGTTTACCTTGACGATGGCTACTGCGCCGAAACTCTGGAAATACATGTTCGCGGCGTAGAGAATTGAGAAGACAATGACGAAGTTGGAGACCAGGAAGCCAGACAGGGGGCCGTCATGCAAAAGCGAAAGCGAAGCCAGTCCCATCAGGAGGTTGGCGACAATCGCGCCGGCGGCGCCGACGAGAATGGCGAACCGACCGCCCAGCCTATCGGTCAGTGGCCCGTTGATCAGGAAGGAAAAACCGTAGACGATCGTGCCCACGCCGAAGATCACGCCGAAGGCATCGTTGCCCATCATGGAGCTGCCGCCGCCGCCGGCCAGGTTCTCAAAGGCGGACTTGCTCACTGTCAGGTTGTAACGCCCCATATACAAGAAGGCGTAAGTGAGACCCAGAGGCAGCCAATTCATGATCCGGCGCCGCTTGAAGCCCTTGTCGTGACCCACGTCAACCGTTGGCAGGCGATAGAAGACGAAAGCCACCACGATCAGCAGTAGAACCACCGGAGTGAACTGCTCCAACCAGTCGGGCGTGACACGGCTATAGGTGTCGGCGAAGGACTGCATCAAATCCGTGATGCTGGCTAGCATGGATTAAACTCCCGATTTCTAGAGGGTCGATACTTTCGTGTTCCGCAGGCAATCCCGCGAGCGGCTCAGCATAATCTCTTTTAGGGCCACGATCCAGCCGGAATTCTCAGCGAATACCATGCTTTTCCTTGTAGGCCGCCCAGTTCTCCTTGAGATGGGCAAAGGCGTCGAAATCGGTGCAGAGCAGGAAGGGATTGTGTAGACGCTCGAATCCGACGGTCGAGTGGGGCATCTCCCCCTCGCCGCCGTAGTAGTCGTGTCCGGGCAGCACGATGGTCTTGTCGGGCTGTTCGAGCACCTTGTGCAGTGACGCCCACTCCTTTTCCGCGCTCGAGCCGGGGAAAAACGGGCCGGTGCCGCCTACCTTGCCGCAGAACAGCAGATCCCCGGTGGCCAGGAAACCCTCGAACAGCCAGCAGGTGTGGTCGGGCGCGTGGCCCGGGGTGGGCAACGGGGTCAGGGAACGCTCTCCCAGACGAATCGCCCCGGCAGCGACATTCGCGCCCGTCAACTCGAGCAGCCGATCGAGCCCGCCCACATGGTCGGCATGCCCGTGGGTGATCAGGACATGGTGTACGGTCAGGCCCGCCGTTTTTGCGGCCTCGGCCAATGCGTCGGGCTCGAAACCCGGGTCGACCACCGCAGCCTCGCCGCTGACGCGATCACCGAAGAGGTAGCTGAAATTGCGATCGCCGCCCAGGTGCAGCTGATGCACTACGGCGTCGCCGCGCGAGAGGTCGTTCAGGATCATGCGTCCATCCTTCGTTAGATACCCACGATGAGACCCAGGGAAATGCTCACCCAGGCGTCGGTGTCCGCGGCCATGAAGGTGTCCCCCGATTCGGGGTCGACCAGCAGGGACGCCTCGGCCCGGTACTGTTCGTAGCGCACACTGAAATCCAGAAGCCGCGGGCGGGTGCCGGGCGAGCCCAGGCGTTTCTGCAGGCCGAAGCGGGCCGCGCCGCCCCAATCGGACTGCTCCCGGACGAAGGTGCCGGACTCATAGATGCCCAGATCGCTGTAATAGATCATGCCGCCCCAGCGCAGGGAGCGGATGTAATAGCCGCCGGCCAGTCCCAGGTAGACGTTGGCCCGTTCGCCCAGGGAGGCCCGGAGCTGGGCGCCCAGCTCGATGGCGTAGTGGGCCGTCTTGCCGTTGCCGGTTACGGCTTCGAAATCGTCGTTCATATCGCCGATGGCGGCCGTGAAGCCGAACGTCGGCACGAACCAGTCGCCCAGGGGGCGGCCGACCGCGACGCCGAGGTGCAGCATATCGGTGAAGTAGTCGCCGAAACTGGTGGTGCTGTGCTTGTAGCCCACGTCCACGAGCGTGATCCAGTCGGCCGCGGACAGAGGGATGATCGTGTCGGGTGACGCCGGCAGTGGCTGCGGCGCCGTGAGGCCGACGGGCAGGGGCGTCTCGGGCCAGACCGCCCGCGCGCCGGGTGTCGGGGGGACACCGATGCCGGCGGCCGATTCGCCGGCGTCGAGACGCTCGCGCCACGCGTCCCAGACCGAACGCGGCACATGGCGCTCGCGCCGGGAGGGGCCGTCCGGTCCGGCCAGATACAGACGGACCAGAAAACCACCCGTCGGTTCGATATGGAAAGTGGCGTGGTCCAGGTCGGGCAGGTCGCGGAAAAGGCCCCAGCGCGCGGCTTCATCACGGTCGAGCGTGTCGCCGATCAGGGGATGCAGGGGGACCGGAGCGGCGGTGCCCGCCGCGGCGAGCGTCGTGCCGAGCAGGGCCACCACGACCATGGCCGCCACCAGGCTCCCGCCGATCTTCCCGACGCGTCCGCAACAGTCCATCATCCGTGGTCTCCCTGGTGGCCGGTCGTGCTTGCCGAGGCCGGTTCATTAGTCTAGTCTTGTGCGAGTTTCATCATCTCAAGATAAGGACAGATAATGACCTCACATGGTCCCGAAGCCAAGATTCTTCCCGTGGGACTGCCCGCCGCGGATGTTCTGCTGCCCATCATCTGGCAGGTCATAGAGAGCTGGCACGAGAAAGAGCACCTGATCCCGAGCTGGGACGACGGCCTGCGCGTGCTGTCGCCCGAGCACGTCGGCTGGGCCGGCGTGGCCGAGTTGCTCCAGCTGATCAACACCTACCAGTGGCACGAAGAGGACCGCAGTCGCGCCCACGAGGCCGGCGACGAAGTTCTCGCCGAGGTCAAGCGCTCCATCGACGCCTCCAATGCGCGCCGCGTGAAGACCATCGAGATCTTCGACGCCCAGGTCATGCAGATCCTGTCCACCGCCGGTCTGCCCAGTCCGACCGCACCATTGCATTCGGAATCGCCGGCGAGCATCGTGGACCGCATCACCGTCCTGGCCCTCAAGCTCTACCACATCCGCGAGGAACTCTCCACCGCGGGCGGCACCATGGACGAAGCCGCCCTCCATTCGCGTCTGGAGAGCCTCAAGGAACAGATGGACGACCTGGCCGGCTGCCTCGACAGCCTCTTCCTGGACATCGCCACCGGTCGGCGCGGCATCAAGCTGTACAAGCAGGTGAAAGTCTACAAGGACCCCGCCACCGGACGCTACCGGTCGGGGCTGGAGGACTGAAGCGACATGGACCTGTCATGCTGAACGACTTCAACCGCCTCCAGACAAGCATCGGCAAGCTGGGCAACCATCACCGCAAGTACACCCACTTCATCGCCAAGCACAAGGACCTGCTCAGCGAACGCCTGGAGGAATCCGGCGCCATCGACGAGATCCATTTCTGGGCCTCGGCCCCCGACCTGGCGCAGGAGATGGACATGATCTGCGAGATGGGTCACGACGAGAAGGAGCGCCTCGACTTTCTCGGCTGCTACTTCGCCTTCCAGCTGCTGAACCTCAATACGCGGGCGGTGGATGTCCTGCGTTTGGGTCTGGCGTCGGAGGCCGACCGCTACGAGGTCTACCGCGACTTCATGCTGCTGACGGGACGCGACCTGCGGCGGCTGACCAGCGCCTACATGGGCAAGTTGCTCGAACTCTTCCTAGCGCAGGAGAATCAGCTCGACTTCGTGATCTGCGGCGTGGGCACGCGAGCCGACCAGGACGATCTCGACCTCGGCATCATCGACAGCAACGTCGATCACCGTGAAGCCCTGAACCACGCCATCTCGTCGTTGCAGCGGGAGATGATGCGCCGGGCCATCCCCCTGCACCTGCACCTCTCCGAACACGTGGGCGAAAAGAGCTACTCCGCCTCGATAGACGAGTACGGGACACTGCTCGACGGCGCGATCCGTGACTTCATCATCATCACCGAGTTGCTCGGCGCGCGGCCCATCATCGGCAACAGATCGCTCTTCGCCGACTTCACCTCCCGCGTGACCGACCGCTACTACTACGACCCCGGCCAGGACAACCGTTACCACGAGGGATACCTGCGCGGCATGATGGGCGAGATCAACGACCTGCTGCTGCGCAAGATGCCGGACGACAGCGTTCACCCCAAGCGGGACGCGTTGCGCATCATCAAGGGCCTGCTGTCCGCCCGCAAGACCGTCCTGGGTATCAAGGAGGTCAACGCCTGGCGCATCCTCGAAGAGCTCATGGCCCGGGATCCCGAACACATGCAGACCTACGGGGACCTCGAGGACGCCCTCTCCTTCATCGAGGTCTTCCGCTTCCTCTACCAGCTTTTGGAGGTTCAGGAAGAAAAGATCCTCCTCCAGGAAAAAGGATCACGCGCCCAGCTCGAAGCGGTGGCTGCGCTGATGGGTTACCGGAACGTGGGGGTCGTCTGCGGCTACGAGCACCTGCTCATCCACTACCACGAGCACGTACAGACCGTACGCAAGGCCGGCCGGATCCTGATGGACGATCTGCGCGACCATCTGGAGCGCATCAGCGTTTTCGCGAAATACCTCGGTGGACGCGACGCGCACACCGAAGGCGAAGAAAAGACGAACAACATCGCCGTGGAGTTCGTCCAGACCCTGCACTTCTTCCGCGGCACCCGGTTCTGGGACGACGTCATGAGTCCCATGCGCAAGAACCGCGAGCTGGTCATCGAATTCGTGGACGATTTCATGTCGCTCAACGACAGGGACCGCGGCAAGCTCGTACGACGCTACGCCAAGTGGAGCGATTCGACGATCAAGGTGGTCATGCAGCTGCTGATCCTGCTGCACGGACAACGCAGCCACGAGAACGCCCGCATCCTGCACCGCGAACTCAGCGCCGCACTGCTGGACCGCCTGAGAGAATCGACCGACGTGATCCCGCGCGTAACCGCCCTGTTCGATCACTATCCCAAACTGCTGAACGACTTCCTGACCGGACTGAGCGAGACGGACCGCGACCGCTTCGCGCTGATCTTCGAGAACGACGTGTGGGACGCGGAAGTGGAATCACTGCGCAAGGACCTGTTGCATTTCTGTCGTCTTCACTGCACATCCAGCCATTACTTCCGGCGGTTCCTGCAGCGTACGGTCGACCGCTACCCCAAATGCATCCGTCATCTGCGTAAAACCGAAATGCTCGAGGTGATCGCCAAGGGTTTCTTTGCCCGCTTCGAGACCTTCCCCACCTTCGACCGCAAGCGAAAGGAACTGGGCAGCTATTACGACCTGGAGTTTCTGCGCATTGGTTTGGAATGCCGGGAGGGATTGCCGATCGAGCAGGTCAACGCCGAATTCACCGAATTCGTGGACAACTACCTGGAATCGCTATTCGACGTCTGCAAGCAGGAGGTGGGCACGCACTCGTCCGAGAGTATCCGCACCCGCGACCTGCTGGCCATCTACGCCGCCGGCGGCCACGGCCGCAAACTGGCCTTCGACGACGACTATGACCTGGTCATCCTGCTCAACTCGGACGATCCGCAGATCCGCGAATATTGCGGCCGGATCATGACGCGGATGAACAGCGAGATCATCAAGCGCGGAACCATGCCCCAGTACCGGTTCGCGGAGCGGTTCGGCCACTACGTCACGACCTTCTCGGAGCTGAAACGACTCTTCGAAAACCCGGACGACGTGGCCTTCATCGACATGTCACAGCTCCTGGGCGCACGCAAGATCGTCGGCAGCAAGAAGAACGAAGCCGAACTCTACCGACAGATCATCCGACCCTATATCCTCGACCGCGAGGCGTACTTCACGTCCCGGATGGCCAAGGAGATCCGCTCGCGCCATCAGGCGGTGGATCAGGGCATCATCTCGACGCTCAACATCAAGGAGACCAAGGGCGGCCTGCGGGACATCGAACTGATGCTGATGATCCTGATGGCCCGCGCGGGATTCTGGCTGCCGGTCTCCTGGGATCTGCAACAACACCTGGTCGCTCGGTTTGAACATCGCGCCGAAGATCTGGAAGTAATGTTCTCCGCCTTCCGCCACCTCAAGCACATCCGCGACATCTACCACCTGACCGTGGCCGCCGAGGACGATATCCTGCCCGAAGAACTGGGACATCTGGCCTGGGTGCAGGGCTACAGCGACGGCCCGGACGACGAAGCGGGACGGCAGGTCCTCCTCGACGACATCATCACCAGAACGGCACAGGTCGCGGACATCGTCCGCGACCTGCTCGTCGAACTCGAACTTTAGAAAGAGCTAGCTCACCAGGTCTTTGGCCGCCTCGACCCCGGCCTTGAAGGCTGTCATGTTGAGCTCCTCGGTACCCTTGGGAACACGCGCCAGGACAGCCGCCTCGACCGCCTCCTGCGTGACCACCTTGGCCAACTCGGTGATGAAACCGAGCGCCACGATGTTCGCCACCAGCACCTTGCCCACCTTCTCGCGGGCGATCTCGATGATCGGCGCGCTGTAGACCTTGAAATTGCCCTCGGGGATGTCGGGACAGGCGTGGCTGTCGACCAGCATGATGGCGCCGTCCTTGAGATCGCCGTGGTACTTGTTGGCCGACTCCTGGGTCATGGCCAGCAACAGGTCGATGTTCACGGCCTTGGGATAGTCGATGTCACCGTCGGAGATGATGACCTCGGAACGGCTGGCGCCGCCACGGGCCTCGGGCCCGTAGGACTGGCTCTGGGTGGCGTTCATGTCGTCGTAGATGGCCGCCGCCTCGGCGAGCACCTTGCCGGCGAGCACCAATCCCTGGCCACCTTCGCCGCTCAAACGGACCTCATAGCGGAAACTCATGACGACCCTCCCAGCTTTTCGATGAGCTTGGCGTATTCCGCAGTGTACTCGGGCTTATCGACATCGGTAAGGATACCGGTGACGATCTTGCCGTCAAGCTCCTCTTCCGACATCTTGGCCGCCTTCTTGACCGGCACCGAATCCTCCTTCAGTTCGTCATACATCTCGACGGGATTCTTGTACTTGTTGCGCCGGCCGTAAACGGTGGGACAGGGCGACATGGCCTCGACCACCGAGAGCCCCTTCTTGAGCAGGGCCTTTTCGATGTACTTCGAGAGCTGCACGGCGCCGTAGGCGGTGCCGCGGGCCACGAAGGACGCGCCGGCCGCCTGGGCCAGGCCGCTGATGTTGAACGTCGGCTCGACGTTGCCGAACGACGCGGTGCTGGCCTTCTTGCCCCGCGGGGTCGTGGGGCTGACCTGACCACCGGTCATGCCGTAGATCGTATTGTTCAGCAGAACGACCGTGAGGTCGATGTTTCGCCGCGCCGCGTGGATGTAGTGGTTGCCGCCGATGGCGGTGGCGTCGCCGTCACCGGTGATCACGATGACGTGCAGGTCGGGGTTGGCCATCTTCACGCCGGTGGCGAAAGGCAACGCCCGGCCATGGGTCGTGTGCAACGTGTTGAAGTCCACGTAGCCCGGCATGCGACTGGAGCAGCCGATGCCCGAAACCATGACCATCTTGTCCTGGTCCCAGCCCACACGATCGACGGCGCGCAGGATCGACTTCATGACGATGCCGTGTCCACAACCCGCACACCAGATCAGGGGAAACTTCTTGTCCCTCAGATAGGTGGTGTAGTCGAAGGTTTCCATCACTTCACCGCCTTTTCGATGGCCGCCAGGATTTCGAGCGGACTGATCGGTTCACCGTTGATCTTGTTCACCTTGATCACTTCGGCCTGTCCACCGACCGCCCATTCGACCTCGTGGGCGACCTGGCCGAGATTCATTTCCGGCACGATGATCTTGCCGACCTGCTCGCCCATGGCGAGCACCTCGCGATCGGGGAACGGCCACATGGTGCGGGGCCGCAGGTAGCTGACCTTGATGCCCTTCTCCTGGGCCATCAACATGGCGCGCTTGGCGGACCGAGCGGTGGAGCCGTAGGCGAAGATACCGATTTCGGCATCCGCATCGCCGTCGGTTTCCACCTCGATGATATCGTCCCGATACCGCTCCAGCTTGCGGTTGATCCGCAGCATCTGCTTCTCGATCTCGACCGGGTCGTTGGTCGGAAAACCCGTCTGGTCGTGACAGAGGCCGGTCACGTGGAAACGGTACCCGGTACCGAAGGACGCCATCTCGGGGATGTCGCTCTCGGTGTGTTCGTACGGGAGGTACTTGTCCGGCGACACGGTCGGTTGCTTCCGTTCGTAGATATCGACCTCGGCCGGGTCCGGCAGCGTGATCTTTTCGCTGATGTGTCCCACGGTCTCGTCCATGAGCAGGATGACCGGGATCCGGTACTTCTCGGTGAGGTGAAAGGCGCGGATCGTCAAGTCGACGGTCTCGGCCACGCTCTGCGGCACCAGGACGATGATCGGATGATCACCGTGGGTTCCCCAGCGCGCCTGCATCACGTCCGACTGCTGGGGCATCGTCGGCAACCCGGTGCTCGGCCCGCCGCGCATCACGTTGACGATGACGCACGGGACCTCGGTGAGGCAGGCATAACCGATGTTTTCCTGCTTCAGCGAAAAACCGGGGCCACTGGTGGCGGTCATGGATTTCGCGCCGGCCAGGGATGCACCGATCACCGTACCCATCGCGGCGATCTCATCCTCCATCTGGATGAACTTGCCGCCGGCGGCCGGGAGCTTGGTCGACAGCTCTTCGGCGATCTCCGAGGACGGTGTGATGGGATAACCCCCAAAGAACTTGAGTCCAGACGCGAGCGCCGCTTCGGCGCAGGCTTCGTTGCCGGTCATGACCCGGACTCTGTCATTTCTCTTGGTAACAGGCATCGGCCAGGTTCCTTTCCGCGATCACGTTACGGTGATTGCATAATCGGGGCAGCGGTAGTCACAGAGTTGACAGCGGGTGCATTCGTCGAGTTTGACCACCACCGCGATACCGCTTTCGAGGGCCAGTACGTCCGTGGGACAGTACTCGATACAGATGCCACATCCCTTACACCACTCGGCATTGATCTCGATCACCGGAGGGGTTTCGTTCTCTTTTTTCTTGCTCAAGAGAGCCTCCTGTCGAAGCCGTCTAACGGCCAGTCAGGGACGGAATTTCAGAACAGGCTATACCGGTACGAATATGTGTCCTGGATCGATCCCGATCAAGCGGCACAAGCCTATTTTGGCAGTGAAAATGGACTGCAAAATGGGGCCGCCGGGACTCGGTTGATAACCGGAGTCTCGGCGGTCGGAAGGTCTCTATGAAAAACGAGGCTCAGCGTCGCGTCGCAGCTACCTGAAGAGGGACTTGACCTCGCCCCAGGTGTGGTCCGCCGCCGGGGTATACCCCAGGGGCGCGACCCGCACCGAACAGCCGGACAGGAACTCCGTCTCTCCCCCACAGAACTCCGCGGCCGACATGGACGCCGCGCCCAGCAGGAATGGTCCGGTGACGGGTTCGTAGAGCCAGGTGAAGGTGAGCGTGGCGACGGTGATGATCTCCGCATCGACACAGGTCGGCGCGCTGGTATGGACGCCATAGATCGGATCGCCCTCATGAACGAGCTGGTCCGTGTGCAGATCGGACTCGATCAGGGTGGCGGGCGACCCGCCGCAACAGGCCTGCAGGACGGCCCAATTGACCGAGACGAAGTCCCGGGTCAGTGGCTCGACCGCGCCGGGGCCGGCGATGATCACGTAGAGTTGGAAGTCCTGGCCGTAGGCAACATCGATCTCGTCGACATAGGCGTCGGGAGCGGCCGACAGGCCCAGAACGCTGTATTCGCCCTGGGCGGCCACGGCACCGGCGGTCAGAAACAGGGTCAAGACGACGGTCGACAAGAGCGTACGTGTGCGATCGTGATGATGGGACATGGTGCTTCTTTCAGGTCGGTTCGGGGGCCGACGCGATCCGGATCACGCAATCCTTGAACCCGGACAATAAAGGTAAACTATCAGACCACGGCAAGAACACGATGTCACTCATTCGGAGCCTGGTAGAAGAACACGGCCTGATCACCTTCACCCCGCGCGTTGAGCTCCTCGGCGCGACGATCGAACCCGGCCAGTTCCGCGCGGTCGAAGAGGGGCTGCCCGGGGTTGGACGCAATCGATCGGGGATCCCGCAACGGCATGTCGCGACGATACTGTTCGCTGCCCCAGAACTGGAACCCGGTGGCGTCGTGCAGGAGGCGACGGTTCGCGAAACCCGCGCCCTCGGCCAGTCGATCCAGACTGCGCCGGGTGTGCAGGTAGAGATGGCGCGGCGCGTCGAGCTGTACCCAGTCCACGCCGTACTCCCGCCAGGCCACGCTGTCGACTACCGGCACGCGGATCAGCAGCCAACCACCCGGCCGCACGAGTCGCCGCAAGTGGGCCATGACATCCCGCTGATCGGGCATGTGTTCCAGGGAGTGGTGGAGCATGACCAGGTCGAAGGAACCGTCCTGCGCCTCGAGGCCGTGACGATGGATCTTCACACCCCCGCCCAGATCGAGTTCGGCCGAGATGAACGGGTCCACACCCTGGAGGTAACGGAATCCGTCACGCTTCATCTCACACAGCAGCTCGCCCGCGCCGCAGCCCACGTCCAGGACGGCGGCTGCGAAGTCCAGCTTCATGAAGGCCAGCCAGGCCAGGTACGGCGGGACGGGGTATCGACGCAGCAGCCACGCCCCCAGGGGATCGCCTCCATGCAAGCGGGCGCCGGCCATGCGTTTCTTGAGCCAGGCTTTCAGCCAGGCCAGTCGGTCGGCGTGTCCGGCGGCATAGGAGTAATAGTCCGACGGATAGTAGGGGGCGAGATCGGCCGGCGGGTCGACCAGTTGCAGGCATCCGCAATCGCCGCACTCCAGGTAGGTAAAGATGTCACGCAGCCCGAACATCATCTCGCGGGCCTGGTGGCGGCGATTATCGGACGCGTTGCCGCAGATGGCGCAAACATCGTTCATCCAGCGACCTCCAGGATCTCGCACGCCCGCGCGAGATGGGCGGCGGTGGTTACCTTCCAGTTGGTTTCCTCCCCCGCCACAACCACCGGAGGATCGTCGCGATCAGCCATCAGACCGCCGTCGTCGGTGAACGACAGTCCCTCCTGGGCGGCCCAGGCGTGCACGTCGTACAGCAGGGACCAGCGGAAAACCTGGGGGGTCTGGACGGCGTGGAGCGTGTCTCGCTCCAGGTAGCGGACCGGACCGGTTTCGTCGGGGCGACAGGCCACGATGGTGTCGGCCACGGGGAGGCCGGGCACGGCGCCGCCGCTGACGAGGGCGGCTTCGTAGACACGGCCCAGCAGGTCGGTCGTCGCGAAGGGACGCGCCGCGTCGTGGACGGCTACCAGGTCCGTTTCGCCCGGTGCGACCGCCTCGCGCAACACCTGGAGCGCGCTCCAGGTCGACGCGGTGCGGGTCTCGCCCGGATCGGCGAACAGGAGCCGGGGCGAAGCGGGCAGGGCCTCGGTAGCCGCGTCCCGCCACTCGGGCGCACAAGTCACGACCAGGCTGGTGGCGGCGGGATGGGCCGCCAGGGCTTTGGCGCTCCAGGCCATCAGCAGACGACCGGCCGCCACGGTGAACTGCTTGGGCGGCACATGCGCGCCCTCACGAGCCCGCGTGCCGCCGCCGCCGGCCAGGAGGATCAGATGCAGGGGTGTCGGGACGGTGTTCACGGTGTTCCTCCCCCCGCCTTGCGGGAGCGACTTAGCCCGGATTATTCATGACTGAGCGTAGCGAGGTTGTGTATGTTCAAGCCTGACAGGGCGTCCGCAAGGTTTTGGGACCGAGGCGTGCCCGTAGGCACGTTGAGGTAGCAAAGCCGAGGACGTGCTGTCAGGCTTGAACATACGCGACCGCAGTAGCTCAGTCATGAATAATCCGGGCTAGGGCCAGGGCCACCGCCTCGTCGACGGTGGTCACGGCGGTCACGGCCACACCCTGTTCGGTCTTGCGGTCGGGCTTGACCCGCGCGATCACGGCGCGCTTGAAGCCGTGACGGGACGCCTCGCGCAATCGTCCCGAGCGATCGCTCACGCCGCGAACGTCTCCGGTCAGGCCGACCTCGCCCATGACCAGCGTGTCCATGGGCACCGGGATCTCGCGCAGCGACGACGCCAGGGCCGTGACGATGGCCAGGTCGGCGCCGGGATCATCGAGGCGCGCTCCGCCGGCCACCTTGACGAAGATGTCGCAGCCGGCCAGGTCCAGTCCCGCGCGCTTTTCGAGAATGGCCGCCAGCAGGGCCACCCGCTTGCTGTCCACGCCCTGGACCACCCGTTGGGGGGTGCCGTAACGCGTGGGAGACACCAGGGCCTGCACTTCCACCAGGAAAGTGCGTGACCCGTTGCGAACCGCGCACACCGCGGCCCCGGGTTCCTCGCCGCGCCGTCCGCTCAGGAACAGCGCGCCGGCCTCGTCCACCGGCACCAACCCCTCGCCGCGCATCTCCAGAATGGCCAGCTCGCCGGTGGCGCCGAAGCGGTTTTTTACCGCGCGGACCATGCGCACGGGTCCGCCGCCGTCACCTTCGAAGTAGAGAACCGTATCGACCATGTGTTCGAGGAGCTTGGGTCCCGCCAGGTCGCCGCTCTTGGTGACGTGTCCCACCAGGAAGACTGGACATCCCGATGATCGCGCGAAGTTGGCCAGCACGCCGCCGCAATAGCGGATCTGGCTGACACTGCCGGGGAAGGCGTCGATCTCGGAGCTGTGCAGGGTCTGGATGGAATCGGCGATCAGCACGACCGGCCCGGGGTGGGCCTCCCGATCGGCGTACAGGGCCGCCAACAGTTTTTCCAGGTCGACTTCGTTCAGGATGTGGAAGCCGTCGGTCCGCTTGGCGTCGAAACCGAGCCGCTCGGCGCGTATGCGGATCTGCGGCGGCGACTCCTCTCCCGCCACATAGAGCACACGAACACCCTGGCTCACCCAACTCAGGGCCAGACCGGTCAGCAGCGTCGACTTGCCCACGCCGGGCTCGCCACCCAACAGCACCACCGAACCGACCACCAGTCCGCCACCCAGCACGCGGGCGATCTCCTCCGGCTCGACCGACAGACGGTCGCGGCTCGCCGAGGTGATATCGGCCAGGGAAACCGGCTGCACG
Source organism: uncultured Fibrobacteraceae bacterium (assembly GCA_964476155.1). Classification (GTDB taxonomy): domain Bacteria; phylum Krumholzibacteriota; class Krumholzibacteriia; order LZORAL124-64-63; family LZORAL124-64-63; genus JAHIYU01. The sequence goes on along the minus strand of CAYYYS010000013.1, from coordinate 38,656 downwards.
GCCTCGGTGTCGGTCCGCTTGGGCCGTCCGCGGGCGAAACCGGTGCCGCGGCCCTTGCCTTCGACCTTGCCCAGCTTGATTTCTGTCATGGCGTTCCATTCGTGACACTGGGGGCATTGCCCCATCCAGCGAACTTCATCGTGTCCGCAATTGCCGCAAACGTAACGCGTGGTCTGCTTGGCCATGAATCGCCTTTCCATTCGGGTCCGGGGAGAATAGCGGGAACGGGGCGGGAGGTCAAAGGGGGGACCGAGCAAAAGACGACTGAGCAAGATTCACGCACGGGGTTTGCTTGTGTGGCTCCACACGGATTGACGGGAGGTATAACTTGAGTTATACTCTAGGCATGAAAACTGCGATTTCCATACCGGATACCCTCTTCGAGGATGCCGAACAGCTGGCGCAGCTCCTGGGCATCAGCCGCAGCAGGCTCTATCAGCGCGCCATGGCGGCCTACCTCGAAAGAGAGGGGCAACAGGCGATTACAGATGCTTTGAACCGTGTCTACGGGGACGATCCGGAATCGAGTAGGCTCGATCCATTCTGGATTGCGCTCCAGGCTGAAGCATTGGAGCCGGACGATTGGCAATAAAACGGGGGGAAATCTGGTGGGCGGACCTACCCACACCAAGCGGCTCGGAACCCGGGTTCCGTCGACCAGCCGTCGTGGTTTCGGCGGACGCCTACAATCTCAGCCGCTTGGGTACCGTTTTCCTGGTCGTGCTGACCACCAACCTGTCCAGGGAAAACGCACCCGGCAACATACGCATCAACCGCAGGGAAAGCGGACTGCCGCGCCCATCCGTCGCCAACGTCACCCAACTGATGACGGTCGACAAGCGTCGTCTGACAGAAAAAGTCAAGCGCTTGTCATCTACAACCATGTCTCGAATCGACCAGGGTCTTCGCCAATCCCTCTCCCTGACGATCTGACCAACCATATGATCAGCAGGCTACATCACCCCTGGGTGATGTGGGCAAGCACCCCACATCAAAAACGGGGTCCCACGTGGGGCCGTGGATGTGGATAACCACCAAGCGCCGGGTCCAGGGACCCGGCGCTTCTGGATATCAACTCGGACCAGTCGCGAGGCGCTAGTGTTCTGTCAAACAGGAAATTGGGGGTTGGCGGGCTCACGAGTGCTCAGATGCAAGACGCGCGACCGCAGGACTAGCCGTAGCTAATTCAAGGGAGTGCAACGCCGCAGATGGCCGCTCGTGAGCCCGCCAACCCCCAATTTCCTGTTTGACAGAGCACTACCGCGTCAGCAACATCTTCCTTTCCTCGGTCACCCCATCGGCCCTGAAGCGATACAGGTAGAGTCCGCTCGCCAGGGCGCGGCCCGTGCCGTCGCGACCGTCCCATACGACCTGGTGTCGGCCGGCCGTCAGGGTCTGCCCGTCGAGCAGGCGGCGCACTTCGCGGCCGCGCAGGTCGAAGACGGACAGGCGTGGTGCCGTCGCCCGCGACAGGTCGAAGGCGATCACCGTGCGCGGATTGAACGGGTTGGGCGTGTTGCCCAGCAGGCGCGTGACCAGGGGCGTGGCGTCGTCGACAGCCGTGTTCGGGTCGGGCAGAACGAGGATGAGACCCCAACTGTTGAGCGTGCCGGTATCCGAGCCGACGTTGTCCGAGATGAACAGGGTCCAGTCGCCGGCCGGGTTCTCGCCCGTGAAGTCGAGCAGGACGCCCGGTCCGTCGGGAACGAGAGTGTCGCCGTAGATGCCGAGGATGTCGTCCGACGAACTGCCTGTGCGATTGTGCAGGCGCACGGTGGTGCCCAGGGGCGAGGTCAACTCGGCGATCAGATCGCCGATCCAGGTGTGGGTGATGTCGATGGGCACGGACACGGCCGAGACAGCATTGGTTTCCGCGACAGTGATGATCGAAGTGATGCCGTTCGCGTCGCTGTCCGGGATGGCGATCGGCGTACTCTCGGTGTACTCGACGGTCGTGGTGGGATCGAGCCAGAAATCCAGGTAGGCGGCTTCCCCCTCCCCGACCTCGATCGTCTCGGTGACGGTCGTGTAGGTCGCCTTGCTGGCGACCAGCTGGTAGGTGCCGGAGTAGAGATTATCCAGGATGTAGTAGCCGTCCTGGTTGGTAAGCGTCTCCAGGCCGGCGCCGGCGCTGACGAGTGCGCCTTCGACAGGAAAGACGACGTCGCCGGACAGCATGGCGACCATACCGGATATCGACGCGGTCGGCACGCCCTCGGACGCCATCAGGAAAGCCGCCGCGTTCTCGACCAGATGCCGCGCCACGGTGGTGTCGGCCACGGCCGCCAGGTTGAAGCAGAAGTTGACGACCTGGGCCGACTGGGGCGCCGGATTGTCGTCGAAGACGATGATGCCACCCGCGCCCGTGTAGTTCGCCGTCTCCATCACCATGTAGGCGTCGAGGGACGGATCCATGGCGTCCTGATCGCCGTAATTGCCATAAGTAATATCGAGGGTTGCGGGGACGACGTGGGGCGTGTTGAGCAACGAATGTCCGCCCATGCCCGCAACGACCTGCAGGTCGCCCGCGCTGTCGCTGCGCCAGTCGGACACATGCAGCACGTCGGCCGCGAAACCGGGATAGCCCGGCGACGACTCGGCATCGTAGCCCGTTTCGCCGCCTTCTATGAACAACTTGCCGCCGGCCAGGACCCAATCGCGCACCAGGGTGCGCAGGCCGGCGCCGGCCACGGGCGAGAGGTTGTCGCCGGAAGAGAGTATGGCGAACTGCTTGTTGTCGAAGTCCGTGGCCTGGAGGGACGCGGCGTCCACCAGCGTGACCACGTAGCCCGTTTCGTTCAGCCAGCGTTCGATGTCGTTGGCCGGAGCCTTCTGGGTCTTCGTCGGCGCCGGCAGCGGCCTCTTGTCGATGCCTAGTTTGGGCTCGGGATCTCCCTTGCCGGCGCTGTCGTTGATCACCAGGACCACGCCCAGGGCGTCGATGACGATGAGGGAGAAGGGACCGACCGTGACGGTGTTGGGCACCGTGCCCATGTCGGTCACCAGGATCGAATAGGTGAACGTGTCGCCGGCCTGCACCTGCTCCACCAGCACCGGGATGTCGGCCAGGTAGAGGTCGTCGCCCTGGTCGACCAGGGGGAAATCGGGCTGGGGCACACCGTTGTGGTCAAAGGACACGACAACAGAGGCGATACCGATGTTGTCGACGGCGGTGACGTTCAGCGTTCCCGGCCAGGTCAACAGAGGCAGATCGCCCAGGGGCTGGTGCGTGACCACGGGAGCGGAGACGTCGGGCCCCACGTGAAAGGCGAAGGCCGACACGGGAGCGTCCAGGGGCAGGGTCGAGGTGATGGCCAAAGCGTCGAGAGCCGACAAGTAGTACTCCACGTCGGTGCCGGCGGGTTGGCCGGTAATCGACGCCGCGTAGTCGTCGCCGCCCAGGGAACTCAGCAACTCGCTGAACCACCCGCCACCATCGATACGCCAGTTGAGGAAAAGATGATCGGTGTCGAGGGCGACCCGATCGGTGATGGTGCAGGTCACGGTGTAGGGGCCGGTCGTGTCCTCGGTGTCGGACAGGGAGTCGTGGACGATGTTGGCGCCGAAATAATGGGCCGCGGCGTGGGCGTCGATAATGCCCCAGCCGTAGTCGTTGTTCGGCGTCGTCGCCTGCGAGGCGGTCTCGCGCAGGGCGTCGCGCACCTGCATGGGGGTCAGCGACGGCACGCGCGAAAGAACCAGCGCGGCCACGCCCGCGGTCAGCGGACAGGAGAAAGACGTGCCCGAAGCCGACGTGTAGGCCGTATCGCTGGTGGAGCTCACCACGTGGTTGCTCGAACCCAGGGCGCAGACGTCGGGCTTGATGCGCCCGTCATAACTCGGACCGGGCGAAGAGAAGTAGGAATAGCTGCCGCTGGAAGTAACCGCGCCCACGGCGATCACGCTGTCGCCGTCGGCGGGCGCGATGATGTGGTTCCAGCTCGAGCCGCGTTCGTTGCCGGCTGAGTTGCAGACCACGATGCCTTTGCCCACGGCCAGGTCCGCGGCGATGGTGCAGGCGGCGGTGTTGCCGTCCATGTCGGCCCAGGTGAACCAGTCGAGGTAGCCCAACGAGCTGCTGGCCACGTCGATGCCGAAGGTGTCGAGCCACTCGATGCCCGCAACCCAGTTGTCCTCCTCGATGGGGATCTCCTGGGACACGTCCTCGGTCTTGGCCAGCACGACCGAGGCACCGAAGGCCGGCGCCACGTGTTGACCGGGCTCGTAGCCCATGGCCGTGGACATGGTCTTGGTGCCGTGATCGTTGGAGTTGCTGGGATCGCCGGCCTCGTTGTCCACCTCGCCGTCGTTGTTGATGAAGTCCCACTCGGCGATGATCGGGATGGGCGTCAGCGCGTTATGCGAGGTGCGGAAGCCCGTGTCGAGCATGCCGATCAGCACGCCCTCGCCGGTCACGCCCTCGTCGTGCAGGGCCGGCACGTTGACCTGCTCCATGGCGGCCAGGTTGCCGCCGTAGTCGACGGTCCAGGCGGTGGCCTTGGCGGCGCGCAGTTCGGCGTTGCGGGCCTCGCGGGCGGCCACGTCCTCGGGTAACACGGCCATCTCGTCGCGACGGAACATGTTCACCAGGTCGACCTTGATGACCTGCGGCAGGGTGGCGATGGCCGCAATCTGCGCGGAGGTGGCGTCGAAGCTGGCCGCGTTGAGCCAGCGGCTTTCGCGGCGCGGATGGGCGCCGGTCGCCGCGACGGCGTCTATGTAGGAACGGTGTACGTGCAGGTCGGTGCTGTCGACCAGCCGCTCGCCCTTGACCGTTTTCATCTTGGCGCGCCGGCGGGCGGCGCGGTCTGACAGGTCGGTCTCGGCCTGGTCCAGGGCGGCGCCCAGAGCCGCACCGTCAAGGCCCTTGTCGCGGAAGTAGACCCATACGGCCAGACGGCCGGCATCGTCGCGATGGGGATAGGTTGCGTCGTCGAGGGCGCGTTCGAGATAGGAAGTGACCGTCGGCTGGTCGGCGGCAGCGACCGGCAGGGCCGGACCGATCATGAGAACGAACAGCATGGCGGCACATAAGCGGATATGACGATGCATTACGGAGGCCTCCGGAAAAACGGAAGAGTGGTTTTTTAATCGCGACGGGAGGCGACACTCTATTATAGCATGAACTAGGCGCTATAAGACATTTACAGTCGTCCCGACAGCGACATTGCCCATCCCCCACCTCTGCGCTACCATCCCCCGAACCCGAACCCGGAGCTCCCGTCCGCATGCGCAAGTTCGTCAAATCCTGCCTCGGCAACACCCTGGTGACACGGCTGCTGTCCCGCCGCGGCCCTGCGACCATTCTCACGCTCATGTACCATGACCTGCGCGACAACGCCGACTTCGGCAACTGGATGCGCGTCAGCGTCTCGAACTTCGACGCGCAACTGACCATGCTCGGCGACCTCGGCCACTTTGTTGGTCCCGAAGCTCTCGCAGATCCGTCGCGGCTCGCGCCCGACCGGCTCAACATCCTGCTTACCTTCGACGACGGGTACGTGAACAACCACCGCCTGGCGCTCCCCCTGCTCGCCAAGCACCGCGCCCCGGCGCTGTTCTTCGTGTCCACCCGCCACATGGCCGAGCAACGGATCTTCTGGACCGACGTGGTGGTCACCGCCATACAGGCCACCGCTTTGACGGAGCTCGACCTGCGCGACTTCGGTCTGAGCATCCATCGCTTCCACCCCGTCGACGACGACCAACGCTGGAACGACATCCAGCGTCTGCTGGTGACGATCAAGATGGCGGGCAACGCCGATCACCCGAATGTCGCGGCGGTCCTGGGCCACCTCTGCGAGACACACGCCGCCGTCCTGGATGAACACCTCCCCCGTTTCCGCCCCCTGAACGTCGAGGAGGTCCGCGAGATGGCCGGCAGCGATTGGTGCACCTTCGGCGGCCACGGCCACGATCACGGCATCCTCACCTATCTCGACGACGAACAACTGGACTACAACTTGCGCGAACCCCGCCGAATACTGGAGGAGACGACCGGCGCGCCGGTGGTCGATCTGGCCTATCCCAACGGCGACCACGACCAGCGCGTCCTGGAGCACGTTGCGACGGCCGGCTATACACGTGCCTTCACCACGCTCTCGGGCCTGACACACACCGACACGGCACCCTTGGCCCTGCCGCGCCTGGGCGTGGGCGGATACGATTCGACGGCCACGGTGCGTTACTTGCTGAACCGGATATTGATAAGGGGTTGACTTGAAAATCGTCCGCGCCGAAACCACCGAATTCGACGAGCTGGTGGACCTGTTCCGCGAGTACGACTTTGCGTTGAAGGAACGGACCTGGTTCGACTGGAAGCACCTGCGCAATCCCTTCGGCGCCCCGCATCTCTATAAGCTGGTCCACGACGGCGAACTGGCCGGCACCGTCGGCCAACTCGCCCAACCGTTCCGCGACGGCGAACGCGACCTGACCGCCGTGCAGGCGGTCGATGGATTGATGGGCCGGGCGATCCGCGGCAAGGGACTGTTCAACGACGTCATGGCCTTCGTCATCGACACCGCCCCCGACGGCGTGTCCGGCCCGCGCTTCGGCACCGGCTTCGCCGCGCTGGCCGGCTCCAAAAAAGCCCTGCTGAACGCCGGTTGGCTGCAGTTCGCGAACTTCCGCGTCTTCAAGGCGGTGCTGTCGGCCCAAGCCCTGCGCCGCATGACCGGTGGCGAGCTGCTGTCGCGTCTGCTGGCGCCGGTGTGGGGTCTGGTGCGGGCGCGATACTTCTCCGGAGCGACCAGGGACCTGGAAATCATCCCCGTCGACCGCTTCACCGAGGATCTGAACCGCTTCCAACCCGCCGATCGGATCCACGGCGGGCGCAGCGCCGCCTTCATGAACTGGCGCGTCGTCGACAACCCGCGCGACGACATGCGCGCCTTCCTGTTCCGTCGCGACGACCACACCGTTGGCTACGCGGTCTGCAAGGTCCTGACCGATTCCTGGGAAGTGGTGGAGTTCCGCACCGATGAGTCCAGCCAAGCTGTCGTGGCGACTTTCCTGCGGCACCTGCATCGCCAGGGCCTGACCAACGCCGTCGACTTCTGGCTGCTGGACGGCTTTCTGCAAAAGGACAAGCTGCCCGCGGGCCTGATCGAGCGCCGCGCCGACGGCGCCATGTTCGTCAACGGACTCGAGGCGGCGGGCCTGTCCGCCGATCCCGACCGCTGGGCCGCGAGTTATCTGGATTCCGACTGGTAGGAGACACGATGAGCAATCAACCCGTTATCGGTATCGCCCTGGGCAGCGGCGGCTCTCGCGGCCTCGCCCATGCGGGCGTACTGGCCGCCCTGGAAGACTCCGGCCTGTGTCCGTCGATCATCACGGGCAGCAGCATGGGTGCCCTGGTGGGTGGTCTCTACGCCGAGGTCGGCGAAGCCGAGGAGACATGGCATCGACTCACGGCCTTCGCCAAGGACCCGGAGTTTCTCGAGACCTGGACCCACTTCATCGCCAAGGGCAGCGGCGAGGAAGAACAACTGAGCCTCATGCAGGGCCTCTACGACACGGTGATGCGGAAATTCCTGACCATCAAGACATTCACGCGCCCCGCCCTGGCCGACGAATCCAGGCTCCGCCACCCCCTCGAACAGATGTTCCGCACCCGCGACTTCACGTCGTTGAAAATCCCCTTCGCAGCAGTGGCCGTGGATCTGATCAGCGGCCAGAAAGTCATCTATCGTGAAGGGGACCTCATCGACGCCGTCTATGCCAGCTCGGCCATCCCCGGCGTCTTCCCGCCGGTCGTGCGCGAAGGCAAGTTCATCGTGGACGGCGGCGTGCTCTTCCGCATCCCCATCCGCACCTGCCGCGAGATGGGCGCCGACTTCGTGATCGCCGTGGACCTGCCCGCGTTCGAGCCCGAAAAAACCGAGTGGAATACGGGCATGGAAATCATGATGCGTGCCGACACCCTCGCGAAACTCCGCCTGAACGACTACGTGCTGCAGGAAGCAGACCTGGTCATCAGCCCCGATGTCTCGGCCTACCACTGGGCCGACTTCCGCCGCGCCGACGACTGCTACGACCGGGGTTTCGAAGCCGGTATGGCCGCCATCCCCGCCCTGCGCGACCTGATCGCCCGGCGGTACGGCTGGCGCGCTCGACTGCGGCAGCTCTTTGGTGGTTCTGCGGCCTGATCCGCATTGGAAACCGAACGCCGTCCCAGGTTTTGAAGGCCCGCCACCCCGGGAAAGCGAGCGACATGCGACTTGTGATAACGACCTTGTCCCTGCTCATTCTGACCGCCGACACGACCTTCGCCCAGACACCGGACGAGATCGGGGGCGTCGGTTCCGAGACCGGCAGCCGTGAGATCATCACCATCGATCTCGACACGGCCTGCGCTCGCCTGTCCCCGGGCCTGACCGTGCAACTGTCCCTGGCCGACAACGCCTCGGTCACCGGCGCCTTCGCCGGCTGGGATGGTGATCGTCTTTTTCTGCTGCGCAACGACAAGCGGGCGGGCTTCCACAGTGAAGATATTCTGGCCATGTGGACACGTGAGCGCGCCACCGGCGCGGGCCTGCTCGCGGGCGCGGTGCTCGGCGCCGTGAGTGGCGGCGCCTTTTCGGGCCTGATGGCCTATGTCCTGGACAGCATGGGCGATGACAACGCGCCCTACCTGCTCATGACCATCGGGGGCATTATCGCCGGCGGCGTGGGCGGTGGACTGGTCGGCGCCAGCGTGGGCTCTGCCTTGCCCGACTGGGAACTGGTCTACGCCGTGCCGGGCGCGAACCTGGAACGACCGACGGATCAGCCCGATGTTACCAATCCGGACAGCAACATCGGTCATGTATCGCTCCTGGCCGGCGCGGCCCGCAACATGGGCGTCGTCAACGACCACACCGACTTCGCCTGGCGCCTGAGCCTGCTGGCCGACACGGACAGGCTGTTCTCGTACGGTGTCGAGATGGGCCGCTATATGACCGGTCCCGCGCATCGGCCCGACGCGCCTTGGCCCGAACCCGACACTTCGATCCCGGTATGGCACGCCGGCGGCGTCGCACACCTGGATCTGTTGACCGGCCCGGTCGTGCCGTTCATCTCGGCGGGACTCGCCTACTACAACTGGAACGACAGTTTCCTGGGTTACAATACGGGAGCCGGCCTACGTCTGGATTTGGCCCACAACATCGCCTGGATCGGTGAATATCGATATCACACAAATATACAGCGGCTTACAGAGACTGAACCCCAGATGGCCACCTTTTTGACCGGGGCCCGAATCGCCTGGTAACGATCACCGGGCCAGCGTCAGCTTGCGTGTCTGCGTAAAATCACCGCTCAAGACCTGCGCGAAATAAACGCCCGAGGCCGCGGGCACCCCGTCATGCGTCCGACCATCCCAGCTCACGGCATGGGCGCCGACCGAGCGTGGTTCGTCCAATAGCGTGTTCACCAGACGTCCGCGCGCATCGAGAATGCGTAAGGTGACCCGACCGGGAACGGCCAGAGTAAAACAAACGTCCAGGCCCGGGTTGGCCGGATTGGGGAAGACGGGATCGAGACGCAGCGCCCCCGTGCCCCGTCCTGGCGTGTCCCCCTCCGCCAGCAGATATGAGGTGCCGTCGTAACGTCGGCCCTGAAGGCGATAGGTGATCACGACACCGCCGCGTGCCGCGGCCGAACGGTCTTCGCCGTAGTAATGCAGACCGTCGTCCGTGATATAGGGAACCAGCCAGCCGGTCTCACCAGCCGCGGCGGTCAGACTCAATTCGCCGACCATGGGCTCGGCCAAGACCCAGGCGATCTCCACACCGACACTCGTGCGACGCACATCCAACAAGACCCGCTCGTTCGCCACGATGACCTCGCGAATCATCTCCGATTCCGTGATCGTGTTGTCGCTGTTGCCGGCGGGCGCCTGGCGCATCAGGGTACCACCGCTGTGGGTTTCGTAGGCGGCCGCGGCGAACCATAGCTCCCGGGGCGCGCGCCCCGGCATCAGAATATCGAGGTCGAGCGTCCCTTCGAGAACATCCCCGTTGGATCGCCGGTACGCGGCGCCCTCCTGCACGGTCTCCCCGAAATCGAACCAGCCGGACCAGCCGTTGTCGACTTCGGCGGCCAGGAACCAGTCCCAGTTCATCGTGCTGCCGGCCTTGGCCCAGGTAGCCGGGCGATATTCGTAGGGATCGGTCGCCACCAGGATGAAAAGATCTTCGGTGCGCGGAACTCTCTCATCCTGGATGGCCACGTAGAGCTCGGACCCGGCGAATGCGCTCCATAAGGTCAGCGTGCCGTTTGTCGCCAGGGGTGTCGCGACCGCGTCCAACAATCCATCCATGACAAAGTCGGGCGTGGAACCGGCCAAGGGCACGATCCAGTCGACACCGCCGTTGTTGTCCCAGGTGTCGAGCCCGTCGGTGAAGACGAACTCCAGCGACTGCGCCCCGATCGGCGGCGTGATCGTGACCGACCAGTTGTCCGTATCCGTCTGGGTCAGGGGCGTGTCGGTGATGCCCTCCCAGTCGTCGTGGCCCGAGTGGATCAGGAGGCCGCCGAGGCCCTGCAGGGGCCGACCGGTGGCATCGTAAGTGATGGCGACAGGCTCGCCGGCGTTGATCTCGGCCGGTGACCAGGCGACGCTCGGTTCCCATAGCGGATCGTAGGTACAAGCCAGCGTGTAGGCCGCGAAACCGCAGCCGTCGTCGTAGGCGATGCGACAGAATCCGTCCTCGCCCCAATCCGTGCCCCAGCTGTTCTTGGCGATCCAGCATTGTTGGGTGTCGTCGTATCCCACCAGCAGCAGGGTGTGGCCGTCGCCGGTTTCTGGACTGCCGTAGGCATCGTAGATGCCCCCTGTGTAGCCCATGAAATTGTCGTGGATCATCAAGGCCGTCGACAGCGGACCGTCCTGCAGGGCGGTCTTGATGGCAACCTGGTCTGCAAATCCGGCGGTGACGAACCACCAGTCATCGACCTTCTCGAGCAGGTCCAGGGTCGTGTGGCAACTCGTGCGACAGGGGATCTGATCGTTCCCCATATAGACGAAGCAGGCTTCGGTCGGCGCGCCGGCCAGTCGCAGGAATTCGAGCGCGCCTTCCAGCCAACCGCCTTGGCAGGTACCCGCGTCCCAGTTGCAGGACAGGATGTACTGTTCGGACAGGTCGGGATCGACGTCCGGCGTGTCGGTGGCGACCATCAGCGCCGATTCGAAAGCTGCCATGGCGGTGAAGGCCCAACACGAGCCGCAAACTCCCTGCCAACGCACGTCGCTGACGTAGGAACCGATTGGTGTGTCACGCCAGTCGAGGGCGGGCGGTAGGGAGCCGACTCGGGGATAATCGCGCACGGAAACCGGTCCTGTGGGGAAACGAAAGCCGCCGAGAATGACCGCGCGTTCGTCGTCGGAGAGGCGGGTGATGCTGGTCTCACCGGTGGTGAAGTCGCCGGCTGCGGAGAGGGTTACGAATATGAGATTGGTGAGCAGGAGCAATACTAGTCGTCTCATGGTTCTCTCCCGTCGATCCGGCTGATGAGACTTTATTCCAATGCTACCTGATGTGCCTTCAGATAACAACCGGGCCGAAGAGATGGTACTTATCCACACCCACGGTACCACGTGGTACCCCATTTTTGATGTGAAGTGCTGCCTGCGGCCCCCAGAGGCCCTGTTTTTGATATGACTTTGCGCCCACATCACCCCAGGGTGATGTGGGTGGCCAATCGATCGCTCAGAACAAACTCACATGAAAATACCGCTTAGGCCGCGCCTTCATATCCGCCACCAGATCCTGCACCGCGACGATGATCGACTCGGCCTGCGCATACAACGAGTCATCTTGCAACAGCCGTCCCGCGCTGCCCTCTCCCGCCTCTAGCCGCTCGAGGACATCGGTCAACAGGATCGTGGCCCGCGCCAGTTGCTGCGTCAGGGTATCGACCCGCGCCATGGCAGTCTCGGCGCCCTGGAGCGTGCCGGCGAGTAGACTGTCCGGGCCGACCACGGCCGCGCGCACGGCGTTGGTGGTTTCGCTCAGGTCCGCGACCAGGCTCTTCAGGTCCGGGGCGATTTCCTCAGTGGTGGTCTGGAGCGTGCTCATGACGCCGCGTGTCTCGTCGACCATGTTGCCCAGTCGGCCGTCGCCGCGCAGTTCGGCCATGAAGGCGGTCACTTCCCGGGTCAGTTCGCGCGCGTCGACCAGGGTCGCGGCGCCCTCGTCCATCATGGCGTTCATGTCCTGCATGACCTTGCCCTGGTAGACGAAACCGTCGGGGGCCGGCTCGCCTTCGCCCGGCAGAATCTCCAGCAGCATCTCGCCGACGATGCCCTGGCTCGTCAGGGTCACCTTGGCGTCCTGTCGCAGGCCGGCGCTCTCGTCCACGTAGAAACGCACGCGCACCACGTCGCCCTCGATGGCGAAGTGCTCCACCGCGCCCAGGCGAATGCCGCGCACCTGCACGCGATCGCCGCCCTGCAGGCCGCCAACGGTGGTGAACTCGGCCACGTATCGGTCCACGCCGCCCGAGAAGCGCACCTGCTTGAACCAGAGCGTTCCCCAGACCAGGATGATCAGGGACAGGATAACGGTGATGCCGACCTGGATTTCCTTCTTGCTGCCCATGGGCACTCCCTTGCGCCGCGCGACGACCGCTAGAACACGTCCAGCGGACCCTGCGCGCTGCCGTCGATGAACTGGCGGACCATCGGGTGGTCCGTGTCACGGGTTTCGTCGACTCCCGCGGCGTAGATGATTTTCCCGCTCGAGATCATGGCGATGCGGTCGGCCACCTTGAAGGCGCTGGCCATGTCGTGGGTCACCACGATCGAGGTCACGTTGAGTTCGGCCTGCAGTTGCAGGATGAGGTCGTTGATGGCGTCCGACGTGATCGGATCGAGCCCGGTGGTCGGCTCGTCGTAGAGAATGTAGTCGGGCTGCATGGCGATGGCCCGCGCCAGACCGGCGCGCTTCTTCATCCCGCCCGACAGTTGCGACGGCAGCTTGTCCCCCACCTCGGTCAGGCCCACCTGGGCCAGGCATATGTGGGCGCGGTCGAGAATCTCCTCGGCGGTATGGCCGCCGTTCTCCTTGAGCCCCAGTCCCACGTTCCCGCAGATGGTCAACGAATCGAAGAGCGCCGCTCCCTGGAAGAGCATGCCGAAGCGCTTGCGCACTTCGAAGAGCTTGGTCTTGCCCATGCCGGTGATCTCGTCCCCGTCGACCCAGACGTGGCCGGTCTCGGGCATCAGCAGCCGTACGATATGCTTCAGCAGGACCGACTTGCCCTCACCGCTACGTCCGATGATCACCACGGTCTCGCCGCGGTTGATGGTGAAATCGAGACCGTCGAGCACCTTGCGACCCTGGAACGTCTTGGTCAGATTCTGCAGCACGATACCGTTGCTCGACGCGGGGTCGTCCACGCTGAAGTCGGGCAGGGGTATATCGTGCAGACGGCCCATGTCAGCTCCCGAAGATGATCTGGAAGAGGATGGTGGCCAGGAAGTAGTCCGCCACCAGCACGCTCACACAGCTGCTGACGACCGCCATCATGGTCGCGTTGCCCACGCCCTCGGCGCCGCCGCGCGTGTTGAGGCCGAAAAATAACCCCGACATGGCGATGATCGCGCCGAAGAAGAAGGCCTTGATCAGGCCGCTCAGCAGGTCCTTCATCTCGAAGAACGCGAGCAGCCCCTCCTTGAAGGTGGTGGCGGTCACGTCCATGGTGCCGATCGACACGATGTAGCCGCTGAAGATGGCGATGGCGTCGGCGAAAACGGTGATCACGGGCATCATCAGGAACGTCGCCACGAAGCGCGGCATGGCCAGGTGACGCATGGGATCGATCGCCAGCATCTCCAGGGCGTCGATCTGCTCGGTCACCTTCATGGTGCCCAGCTCGGCGGCGTAGTTGGCGCACAGACGGCCGCCGACCACCAGCGCCACCAGCACCGGCCCCAGTTCGATGAAGACGGATTTCGAGATGACCGTGCCCAGAAATTTCATGGGCACGTAGGCCTGCATCTGGTACACGGCCTGCACCGCGGTCACCGCGCCCACGAAAATCGAGGTGGTGATGATCAGGGGCATCGATCCCACGGCCACGATATGCATCTGGTTGGAAATTTCGCGGCGCATGCGCCACATCTGCGGCAGCTGCATGACGATCTCGAGCAGCAGCATGCTGCTGCGTCCCGCGTTCTGCAGGGCGTTGAACGAAAAGGCGCCGAGGCTTGTGAGTAGGGCCGTCATGATCGGCCGAATATAAGGGGCATGTCGGGGGGTGTCCACAGTTGGCGTGATCAGTTCCTGGATATGGGATCGTCCGCGTCGCAGTAACAGACGGACTTACACGAGAACAGCATCGCTGGTTCCCGATCACATTTCCTGATCATGGCCCTGTCCTTCCGCCCCGAGTCGCATCCTGCATCCCTGTGGGGATTATCTCGATACGGCTCCACGACCCTGATATTGCACAACCGGATACACACCACATGTGATATACTCCACCCAGCTATTCAATTGGGAGGAACACCGTGAACAAGCCCCTGATATGTATCGCCCTGCTGCTCTTGTCAACCGCCGTCCCCGCATCGGACAAATACGAAAACACGCTCGCCAAGGACTTCATCATGGATGCCCCCTGGCGAGTGATCGACGCCCAGACCCCCATCCCGTTGACGGTCATCCTCAAGGACTGCGACGTAGACGATATCCGTGACCTGCACTGGATCCGCGCCTGGGACGTCACCGCCGGCTCAACACTGATCTGGAATCACGATTACGGCGACGAGACCATCGGCAACGACGCCAGCGAAGACAACTACTGGACCTGGATCACCAAGGTGACCGAAGGCCACCCCTCCCTGCCGAACGGCACGCTCCTGACCCCCGCCAACCTGGGCTACGGGGCCGGCGACGCCATCCAGATCGAGGTACAGGTCTACTATCGCGACGACTGGTTCAACTACACGGAATCGCGCACCCTGCGCGTGCACGTGGGCAGCGGCCCCTTCCCCTGGCCCGACGACTGGTTCGGCGGCGACACCCACTACCACACCATGTTCACCAACAACATCTACGAGTGGGGCGCCCCCTTGCCCGCGGTCCGCGAGACCGCCGTGGCCATGGGGCTGCACTGGCTGACCGCCACCGACCACAGCTGCGACCTGGACGAGACCGGCGACGGCGACTACTCCTACGCCACCGGGCAATGGGAATGGACCCTGCAGGACGAGACCGGCATTCATACGACCTACCGCGACGTGGTCGCCGAGGGCGGCGCCTGGGGAGCTCTGGGCGTGGATGCCGCCCTGCTTTCCGACAGTGACTTCCGGCTCCACCGTGGCGTGGAAATCAATCTGGCGTCGGTGGACGGGGATTCCTGGGAAAAGACCCTGCACTGCCTCTTCTACGACGGCCCCTACGTCCATTCCCCCGACTCGGGCGCGCCGGGCGAGCGTCCCGTGTCACCATCGGTGACCGGCGGCCTCGACGCCCTCGGCGGCGGCTTCGCCTACGCGGCCCATCCCATCGACGATCTGAGTGCCGAAGTCCTGGGCTACGACTGGGGCATCAACGGCGCGGTCTGGGGCGACGAAGACCTGGTCGCGGCTCTCACCCGACCGTCCTTCCGCGGTGTGGAGGTCTTCAACACACGCCGCACGGTCTACTCCACCGACCAGTACGACCCCTGGAGCGACTTCGACGCCGGCAACCCGTCCGACGATCCATACCCCAACGGCCTGCTGACCGGCATCGCCCTGTGGGATGACCTGCTGCAGACCGACCTGGCCTCCGGTTCGCCACGCAAGCTCTTCCTCTCCGGCGGCAGCGATGCCCACGGCGATTTCAACTTCTCCAGTCACATGAGCGTGGACGACTACGCCGATGACAACGCCATGGGCAAGGTGCAAACGGTGGTTTACGTCCCCGGCGCGCGGTCCGGCGAGGTGCCGCCCACCGTCGACCTGCTGGCCGCCTTCACGGCCGGCCGCTCGGTCGTTACCGACGGCCCATTCCTGGAAATCGGGCTGGACGGCGACAACGACGGCGACTGGTACGACGCGAACGACACGGCCATCGGTGGCGACGTCCTCGCGCACCCCGACCACCCCGGCACACTGCGCCTGCGCTGGGCTTCGCTGCCGGAGTTCGGGGAAATCGCATCGGTCACCGTGTGGCTGCTGGAACCGGGAAACAAGATCTCGCTGCTGAGCCTGGCGCCATCGGGCCAGGGCCAGGGCCTGGCCGGCAACGCGTCGCTGGATCTGGCCGGCGTGCTGCCCCTGGGCTGGTGCGCCTTGCGGGCCGAATGCGTCACCACCGACGGCGACGCCGGCCACCGGGCCTACACCAATCCCATCTGGCTGAACCTGGACACGAACGTGGCCGTCGGCGAGGCGCCGGCCGCCGCCTTCAACCTCGCGGTGTACCCCAACCCGGGCAACCCCCGCGCGGAGATCCGCTTCACACTGGACGCCGCCGCACCGGTTGACGTGACCGTCTGGTCGACCGCCGGGCGCCGTGTACGGAGCCTGGCCGCCGGTTTGGCCTATGAGCCGGGAACGCACACGCTCGTGTGGGACGGGCGCGACGATGCCGGACGGTCGGCGTCGAGCGGTGCCTACCTGGTGAGGATCACTTCGGCGGGACGCACCGTGTCACGCAAGCTGTCTTTGGTGCGGTGAGCGACTGGCCAAGACGCGACATAAGATCAAGAACACTTAAGTTATTGTGAGATCTGCCGATGATATATCAGGAGGTAATTTAATCGATGAGTATCTCAGCTATACAAAACGCCCTCGCGGGCATGATCGCACACCAGGACCGCCTGGCGGGTGTGGCCGACCGGGTGTCTCGCTGGCGTCACACCGACGAAAGCCCCAAAACCGCGCCAGTCGATCTGGTCAAGGAAGTCGTGGAGATCAAGGACTCCGTACGCGGCTTCGAGGCCAACGCCACGGTTGCGCGCTCGACCAATCGTATGACCGGTCTGCTGCTCGATACCTATGCCTAACCAGGATTAGGCCTCTCGCGCCAAATGCCCCAGAATCCCTTCCAACGTGTTCCTGAAATACTCATGTTCACGGGTCTGCAAATCTGCGTCCAGATCGGCAAAAGCCGCGAACAAAGGATCCGCCACGGACAGGGCCGTCAGGGCCTCGCTCTGGAATTCCGCGGACCAGTCCTCGACACCCATCTCCGCACGCAACCCGGACAGGACGTCCACCCACAAGACGAGTTGATCGCGAGCCAGATCCAGGAACGTCGACGGATCCGCCACGGCCCCGTAATGCGCCAAAACAAAACGCTCGGGCCGGGGATCGAGAGCCATGAGACGATCCAGGGAGTCGAGAGCCACATCCAGAAAAAACCGCGGCGGCGTGGCGGGGCGCAGGTATAAGGCGCCGGTAGACGTGGGACAAGTCATGCCCGCAGCCTCCCCCACATACAGGATGTCACCGTGGACATAACTCACATGATGCGGCGCGTGGCCCGGCGTGTGCAGCCAGGTGATGCCGTGAGCGGCCAGGGTGTCGGGATGGACCAGGCGGTACTCGTCGATCGGCAAAGGCTCGCCGAACATGACAGCGGTCTCGCCCAGAACCTGCAGCGACCCCGCCCAGAGCCGCGCCGGATCGATCAGATGGGTAGCGGCCTTGGGCCAGCACACTACCTTCGCGTCCGGGAAGGCTTCGGCCACATGTCCCGCGGCACCGGCGTGGTCCAGGTGGATGTGGGTGAGTAGGATATAATCCAGACGTGTCACGTCCAGGCCGCGCAGGGTGTCGATCAGGTCGCCGGCGGTGTTGGCGGGGCCCGTGTCGACGATATAGGTCGACCCATCGCCACGATACAACCAGCTGGTGATGAAATGGCGGTAGCCGGTTTGGGACTGGTCCAGATCGATCAGGTGCAGGTCGTTCATTTGGGGATCATCCACGGAGAAGGTCCAGGGTCTGGTCGATCATGCGGTTTTCGTCGAAGCGTTCGGCGGCCAGACGGCGTGAAGCCTCGCCCATGGCGGCGTGCCTTACGTCGTCCGCCAGTAGGCGGACACAAGCCGCGGCCAAGGCCTCGGGATCACGTTCGGGGACGATCAGGCCGTTGACGCCGTCGTCGACACATGCACGCGTGCCGGAGATATCCGTGGCCACCAACGGCAAGCCGGCGGCCAGGGCCTCGATCATCACCCAGGGCATACCCTCGTTGTAGGACGAGAGGACGAACGCGTCGGCGGCGGCCAGGGCCGGTCGCACGTCGTCGCGGAAACCCGCCAGGTGGATGCGTTCGCCGGTGCCGGTCTCGGCGATCAGGGCTTCGATATCCTGGCGCAAAAACCCTTCACCGACGATGACCACATGGGCCGAGGGTACCTGCTCGACCAGTCGCGCCGCCGCGCGGACGAGGGTGGCGTGGTCCTTCTGGGGCGTTAACGCGCCGATGTTCAGCAGCAGGGGCGCCCCGTCGGGCACACCCAGTTCGGCGCGGAAAGCGGCACCGCCGGTCAGGTCGCGATAGCGATACAGATCGACGCCGTTGTACACGACCGAAACCTTGCCGGGGTCGATCCAGGAGCGGCTGAGCAGGCCGTCGCGGATCTCGTCGGCGTTGACGATCACGCGGTGGGCCAGACCGAAAATCAGGCGGCGCTTGAGGTCGGTCTTGGGCACGACGCGCAGGCCCAGGCTCATGGCCATGCGCGGCGTTCCGGCCAGACGCGTGGCGATCCCGCCGAGGAGAAACTCGCGCCAGCGTGTGGCCAGCAGGGCGTCGGCGCGATGGGCGCGCAGTTCGCGGGCGAGACGCCACAGGCCGGGCAGGTCGCCGTCGGCGCGCAGGCGCAGGCGCGCGCCGGGCACTCCCGCGACCCGCACACGCGCGCCGACCACGTCGTGGCCCCACAGGAACCGCACGTCGCAGCCGCGCCGATGCAGGCCGGCGGCGATGCGCACGGCGTAGTGTTCGGTCCCACCCCACATGCGGCTGTCGTTGGTGATGAGGATTCGCGGCGACGCGGCGGAAGACGGGATCACGCTTCGGCCTCGGCTTCGGATTCGGTGGGCAGGTCGTCCAGCCAGATCAGGTAACGCCCGTCGTCCAGTTTGCGATGGCTGGTGATTTCGCCGAGGCCGGCGATGGGAAAGACCGGGGGACCGTAGTCCGACGGCGCGCCCTGCCCATGAAGGGTGCCCAGGACCAAACGACCGGCGGTGTCGAGCAGGTCGGCGATCATCCGCCGAAAGCGCGGCTCGAAGATGTGCAGAGGCACGAGCGCCCCCGGAAAGAGGTAGTAATCGGGCAAGGGCATCATGGGCACGCCCGTTATCCTGGATACACCTGACAAGCTCATCTCTTCCTCGCTGAACCGTGTTGAGAGGCTTCGCAACCGATCACGGGATCGGCCTTGTCACGATCAGGGTCTGGACCCATAATCCAGACTGTTTATATATCGGCCCCCCGGACACTTGTGCCTACCTGGAGCATAACCCATGCGCACTGCCGCCGCGACATTTCTCCTCGTCGCCCTGCTCATCCCGACCTTCGGTACCGCCGACGACGGGCCGGCGCCGATCTACACACCCCACCGCAACATCTACGCGGAGCGGGTCCCCAACGGGTCGATCCGGGTCGACGGTCACCTTCACGATTCCGCCTGGGAAGGCGCGCAGGAAGGCGGCGATTTTCGCCAGTTCGACCCCGAGCGCGGCGGCGAACCCAGCGTCCAGACCACCTTCAGGGTCGTGTACGACGATGATGCCATCTACTTCGGCGTCGACTGTCCCGAAGCGGACATGTCCCTGGTCTCGAGTGCCCTGTCGCGCCGGGACGACATCCACAATTCCGACATAATCAGCATCTACATCGACCCCTACCATGACCGCACGACCGGTTACAACTTCCGCACCAACCTCCATGGCGTGGTCGCCGACGCCTACATGTTCGACGACGGTCGCCGCGACTGGAACTGGGACGCCGTCTGGCAAGTGGAGACCAGCACCGACTCACACGGCTGGTATGCCGAATTTCGCATCCCCTTCTCGTCGATCCGCTTCCGCGCCGGCGACGAACAGACCTGGGGCCTGCAGGTCTACCGCTGGCTACACGGCCGCGGCGAAGACACCGGCTGGGTGTGCTACGAGCGCGAGTTGAGCGGCTTCGTCAGCCGTTTCGGCACCCTGAACGGCCTGTCGGGACTGGGCAGCCCCCGCCAGCTCGAAGTGACGCCCTACGTGGTGCAAAGCCTGACCGATCCCGCCATCGCCGGTCCCGACGACGACGTGCAGCACTTCCAGAGTCTGGGCGCGGACATCAAGTACGGCCTGACCGCCAACATCACCCTCAACGCCACCATCCAGCCCGACTTCGGCCAGGTGGAGGCCGACCCCGCCCAACTGAACCTCACCCCCTACGAGACCTACTACGAGGAAAAGCGCCCCTTCTTCGTGGAGGGCGCGCGGTACTTCGAGCATCCGGACTTCAACCTGTTCTATTCGCGCCGGATCGGCACCGGCGACGAGAACGCGCGCATCCGCCTGGCGAGCAAGCTCACCGGCAAGACCGGCGGCGGCCTGTCGCTCGCCGGCCTGATCGCGTTTACGGACATCACCACGCCGGGCCGCGCCCACAACGTCTTCGAGGCGGGCAACGACCAGGCCTTCTACGCCATCTTTCGCGGCGGGCTGGAGAACCCCGACGGAACCGCCCGCTTCAACTTCATGCAGACCGCCGTGCTGCGCGATCCCGACAGTTTCGTCATGACGCCCACCCGCTTCCGCCGCGACGGCTTCACCAGCGGTCTCGACTTCGAGTGGGACCTGGCCGACCGCAACTACGAGGTCCGCGGGTCCTTCGTGCACACGCTGGTCGATCCCCATCCCGGTTTCCTGGACCCCGAACCGCGCACCACCAACAAGCGCGGCACCGGCGGCTCCCTGGAGTTCGCCAAGACCGGCGGCGACTGGCGCGCCTCGGCCGGAGGATCATGGGAACACGACCAGCTCGATCCCAACGACATCGGCCTGCTCTTCGCGCCGGACGAGCTCGAAGCCGAGGCCGAGGTGTCCTACACCCACAATGCTGAAAACGAAACGTCCTTCTGGCGATCGGGCCACGCCCAACTCTACATGCGACGCAGCTGGCTCTACGCAGGTCGCACACAAACCGACCCGAACGATCCGGACCGGGTCTTGTGGTCCTATAGCAGTGGAATCCCCCGCTCCCTGGGTAGTGTCCTGAGCGGTATGATGCAGACCCGCGGGTTCTGGACCATATTCGCCGGTTGCATGGTCCATGGCGAGGGATTGAACTCCTACGAAACGCGCTCACATAACGGCGTCCGCGGACCACTCCTGGAGACGTCCCGAAACCGCGCCACCTGGATCGGCGTGAGCACCGACTATCGCAAAGACATCCGCTATCACCTGCAGATCGATAACGACGGCGGCGCCTCCGGCTGGTGGGACCGGTCCTACGAAGCGGGGATGACCTGGCAGCAGGGTGATCGCGTCCATCACCAGGTCTATGTGGGATATGAGGAAGGCTTCTCCGATGCCCAATGGCTGGGCAACTTCGAACATATCGGCGGCGGTATCGGCGACGTGGCGTATGTCTTCGCGGAGTTGAAACAAAGCACCTGGCAGGGCACCCTGCGCAGCAGCCTGCTGTTCAGCCGCAACCAATCGCTCGAACTCTACGTGCAACCGTTCCTGACGGTGGGCAGCTACGCCAACGCGCGGGAACTGACGCGTCCCGGCAGTCGGGACTTCACGTCGTACACAGAGGGCGGCTTCGATCCGAGCGACGCCGACTTCAGTTACGCGTCGGTGAACCTGAATCTGGTCTATCGCTGGGAGTACAGGTCGGGCTCGACGCTCTTCCTGGTCTGGACCCACGGCCGCGATTCATACGACTTCCGCGATGGCGATCCGGGGTTCACCAACGAGTTCGACCCGGGGCTGCTCTTTTCGCAGGAACCCGCGAACCGGGTGTTGGCTAAGTTTACTTATTGGTTTTCGATCTAGTGCTTTGTCAACCTTTGATCTTGGGCTTGACGAATTCACAAGTAGTCAGATGCAAGGCGTACGAGCGCAGGACTAGCCGTAGCTAATTCAAGCGGGTACAACGCAGCAGATGGCTGCTTGTGGGCTCGTCAAGCCCAAGATCAAAGGTTGACAGAGCACTAGCGCTGCAAATTCCCGAACCGCGTATAAGCCTTGTGGAAGTGCAGATCAAACTGCCCGATAGGCCCGTTACGCTGCTTGCCGATATTGATGGTGGCCCGGTTGCGGACCGTATCGTCGTCGGGCTTATAATATTCCTCGCGGAACAGGAAAAGCACTACATCGGCGTCCTGCTCGATCGAACCCGATTCGCGCAGATCACTTAACAGCGGTTTGTGATCGCCACGGCTCTCCACCGCGCGCGAAAGCTGGCTCAGGGCCATCACCGGCACGTCGAGATCCTTGGCCATGCCCTTGAGGTTGCGACTGATCACCGAGATTTCCTGCTGGCGGTTCTCGGCCCGCGCGGTGCTGGTCATCAGCTGCATGTAGTCGATGATGATCAGGCCGACATCGTGCTGCTGCTTCAGACGCCGCGCCTTGGCCTTCATCTCGAGAACCGAGATACCACTCGAATCGTCGATGAAGATGGGCGCGTCGGACAGGCGGCTGCAGGCCTCGGTGAGCTTGGGCCAGTCCTCCGCCTTGAGCTTACCGCGGCGCAGGTCGTGGTTGTTGAAACCGCCGCTTGCGCAAATCAGACGCATGCACAGCTGCTCCTTGGCCATTTCCAGGCTGAAGAAGGCGACCGGCGTCCCCTCGTTGACCGCCGCATGGTAGGCGATGTTCAGAGCGAGGGCTGTCTTGCCCATGGAGGGCCGTGCGGCGAGGATGATCAGGTCCGAGTTCTGTAGCCCGGCGGTGCGCTGGTCCAGTTCCTGGAAGCCGGTGGCGATGCCGGTGACGTCGCCCTTCTGGCGCGAAGCCTCGTCGATGCGGCGGAAGGTTTCGGGCACCACGTCCTTCACCGAAAAGAACGACTGGGTCTGCCGGTTCTCGGCGATGTGGTAGATCTTGGTCTGGGCGGTATCGAGGATGGTGTCGGTGTCGTCGGCGCCCTCGAAGGCGTCGCCCGCGATCTCGCTGCTGGCGGAGATCAGCCGGCGCAGGATCGACTTGTCGCGCACGATGCGCGCGTGGTAGGTGACGTTGGCGGCCGTCGCGGTGCCGGCCAGGATGTCGGCCAGGTAGTCGTTGCCGCCGGCCTTGTGCAGCTGGGCGCGCCGTTCGAGTTCTTCGGCGACGGTGATGCCGTCGATGGCCTGGTCGGTCTCGTACAGCTCGCACATGACCTGGAAAACGAGCCGATGCTCCAGGCGATAGAAGTCTTCGACCTGGATGGTCTCCATGGCCATGCCTAGCGCGTCCTTGTCGAGCATGACGGCGCCCAGGATCGCACGCTCGGCGTCCTGGTTCTGGGGCGGCAGACGGTTTCCGGGGACGCTTTGCCCGGGATGGGGGGCGCGGCTGAGTTCTGGTTCCAAGGCGTCCATTCCTTGCTTCTGGCGTGACGGGTTTGCCGAGTCGTCGAATCTAACACACCCTAGGCGACCAAAGGCAAACCGTCTTTGACATGTCTCCCGATTTTCCTGTGGATCAATCTGTGGACGACCCCCTGTAAAACCCGTGCATAACCTGTGGATTGTTATGGATAAACCGCCCCCTCTTGAGGCATGATCCAACGCAACGTCCGTCGTGACAGGCAAATGCGTCCATCAACCCTCTGTGGAGATCCCATGTCCCCCGATTGTGGAAAACTCGCCCAGGCCTGGGCCCGCATCAACGAGGATTCCGACACGCCCATCCCCTGGCGCGACGGCAACAAGATCCCCTGGCACGACGCCGACTTCAGTGAGCGCATGCTGGGTATCCATCTGGACCAGGGATCGCACATGGCCAGTCGGACCCTGGAGGTCGTCGGGCTCCATGTGGCGTGGCTATGTGATCGGCTGCAGGCGGCCCTGGGGAAGACCGAGGGACTGCGGATACTGGACGTGGGCTGTGGACCGGGTCTGTACTGTCACGAATTGGCGCGACGCGGGCATACCGCTATCGGCTTCGACTTTGCCCCGGCCCCGTTACGCCACGCGCGGGAAGTCGCCGAACGCGATGGTCTCGACTGCACGTTTCACCACGCCGACCTGACACAGCTGAACGACGAGACCCTCGCTCAGTTCGGCCAGGTCGACGCGATCACCTTCTGGTTCGGGGAGTTCAACTCGTTCCGCCGGGATGTGGCGGCGCAATTCCTGAAGCGCCTGGCGCGCGTGCTCGAACCCGGCGGGTTGTTTGTGTTGGAGGTGCAGCCCTACGACGGTTTCGTCCGCGAGAACGCGACCGACTGGCATTTGCACGCCGCGTCCCCCCTCTGCGACGGCCCCCACTTCTGGCTGCAGCGTCACAACTGGGACGAAACGTCCCAGGCGGAGATCACCGTGTACTGGATCATCGATGCGCGGACCGGGGAGGCGGAGCGGTTTGCGCAGTGTCATCAGGCGTGGAAGGATGAGAATCTGGTCGCAGCGTTGGGTGACGCGGGGCTGGACGGGGCGGTGTTCGAGCCGCCCATCACCGGGTGTGACGAGCGGTTCGAGTTTCCGGTGGTTACGGTGCGGAAGCGGCGTTAGTCCCTACAAATCAGATTCCGCCGCAGCTGATGCCGCTCATTAAACATCCGCCGATAAACCATAACCGCCACCAGTATCCCACCCAACGATGTCGCTGCCGCAATCATGAACATCACCACGATCTGATACCGTACCGCCTGCAACGGTTCGGCGCCGGCAAGGATCTGCCCGGTCATCATGCCGGGCAACGAAACCAGTCCGGCCACGGTCATCGAATTCAGGATGGGAATCATACCCTTGCGCACCGCCTCGCGCAGCGGCTCGCGCGCAGCCTCCCAACGGGTGGCGCCACAGGCTAGGTCGGCTTCGACGGCGGCGCGGCGCTCGTCGAGACGTTCGAGCAGCGTGTCGAGGCAGAGTGAAATACCGGTCAACCCATTGCCCAGAATCATGCCCAGCAACGGGATCATCAGACGCGGCCGCCACCAGGGCTCCGCGCCGATCACAACACCGGTGACCAGCCAGATCGTCGCCCCGGCGCTGAGCACCAGAGCCAGGAACGCGATCAGATGCACGCCTGCGAAAGTGCGACTCGAACGCTGAACGGCGGCATGTCCGGCGGCCGTCACCATCACCGCGGCCATGGCCGCCACGATCAGCGCCTTCTCGCCTGTGAAGACGAAGCGCAGCACGTAGCCGACCGCCAGCAGCTGCACCACGGTGCGCAGGGCTGCAACCAGCAGGCGCTTCTCAAGGCCGAGGCGCAGGATCAGGCTGACCGTGCCGGCCAACAGCAAAAGTCCCGCCGCGGCGACCATGTCGAGCCAGGAGAGGATGGGCGCGGTCTCGGTCAAGCCGCGCCTCCCGCGTAGGAGGCCAGGTCGACCACGCGGTCGCACCAGCGTTCGGCCTGGGTCGGGTCGTGGGAAACCACAAGGGCCGTCAGGCCTTTTTCGGCACGAGTGCGCACGGCGATCTCGACCCGCCGGGCCGCGTCGGGGTCCAGCGCGCTGGTCGGTTCGTCCAGCAATAGAACCCGTACATCGAGCAACAGGGCCCGCGCCAGGGCTATGCGCTGCCGCTCTCCCACCGAGAGGACGCCGGCGTTCTTGTCGAAGGCAGGCGGGACGTTGAAGAACTCGGAAAGCATGGCATGAGCCCGGGCGGAATCGAACGCTAACGCGCTGCAGGACCGAAACGCGAAGGGCCGCGCCAGCGCAGCGCCGATCGTGCCGGCCGGTAACAAAGGCTCCTGAGCCACCAGCGACACCGCACGACGAAAACACGGCCATCCCATCTCATCACCGTCGTGACCGTCGAGGGTTATGGAACCGGCCGCCGGATCGTCCAGCCCGCACACCACACGCAACAACGACGTCTTGCCGCAGCCCGAAGGCCCGCGCAGAGCCACCAGTTCACCCGCGTGCAGATCCAGATCCAGCCCCGAAAGCAACACGTCCTCGCCGGGCGAAACGGCGAGACCGCGGCAGCTCAGCAGGGGCTTGTCGCTCATGGCTTGTCGGCGAGGAGTGCGTCGTGGAGCGCGCGCAGCTTGCGCACGTCTTCCCAGGTATCGCGCTTCCAGTGGGGGTTGCGCAGCAGGGCGGCGGGGTGGTAGGTGGCCATCACGGGAATGCCCTCGTAGAAGTGCACCTTCTTGCGCAGGTTGCCCAGACTGTCACGGGTATCCAGTAGGGTCATCGCCGCGTGGCGGCCGAGGCAGCAGATCACCTTGGGCTCAAGAATCGCCAGTTGCTGCTTCAGGAAGGGTTCACAAGCGTCGACCTCGTCGCGCTCGGGATCGCGATTCTTCGGCGGACGGCACTTGAGGATGTTGCAGATGTAGATGTCGTCCCGCGCGAATCCGATGGCCTTCAATATGTCGTTGAGCAGCTTGCCGGCGCGGCCCACGAAGGGCTCTCCCTGCTCGTCCTCGTTGCGGCCGGGAGCTTCGCCGATGAAGACCAGTTTCGCGTCGGAACTGCCCACGCCGAAGACGGTCTGGGTGCGGGTCGCGTGGAGCTTGCAGGCTTCGCAGTTGGCGATCTGTTCGGCGAGGGTTGCGAGCTCGGTCGCCTTGCCCTCGGGGGTCAGCGGTTCGACCGCCTTTTCCGGCTCGGTGAAAATATCCTGCTGGTTGAGCTCCGCCGGCTGCTGTTGATATTTCCGGATCTGGGCAAGCGTCTCGCGGATGAAGGTATCGCAGGCCATCTGGAACTCCGTGTCCTGGGGTTTATCGGCTGTGGGTGCGGGGGCGGCGGGTTCTGCCGCTTTAGGGGCGATGGGCGCATCGGTCGCAACAGGCGTGGCGGGTTCGGACACCGGGGCTTCGGGTGCAACGACCGCCGAACTCGCGTCGGCAACCGGCCCCTCGTCCAGATACCACTCCATGCCGGTTTCTTGTTGCTGTTTCACGTAGGTCCGCAGATCGCCGACGATGCGCTCCAGGCTGTCGTCGCTCATGCGTCTCCCCCATCACCCTTGATATGGGGAATGAGCCGGGACAGGAGCTCGCGCGCCAGATCGTCTTTGCCGGCGGGATCGCTCTGCCAGACCACGCCGTCAGGTCCGATGAGCGTGACCTGATGTTCGCCAGCGCCGAAGGTGCCGTTAACGACCGGATCATTGGCCACGATGAAATCCATGCCCTTGGCGCTCAGCTTCTTGGCGGCGCGAGCATGGAGATCCTCGGTCTCCAGGGCGAAGCCGATCACCGTCACGTCGGGATGGATTTCGCGGTCGACCACTTCGGCCAGGATATCGGTCGTGCGGGTCATGGGCACATTCCACGACGTGCCGAGGGATTCCTTCTTGAGCTTGCCCTCGCTCACCGTCTCGGGCGTGAAGTCGGCGACTGCGGCGCTCATGAACAGCGCGTCGGATTCGGGCAGATGTTCGGCGACGGCCGCGGCCATCTCGGCCGAGGTTTCCACGGGCACCAGACGGCCCAGCGCGACGGGCCCGGGCACCGACAGCGGACCGTGAATCAAGGTGACGTCGGCGCCGAGAGCGGCGGCCTGGCGGGCCAGGGCCACACCCATCGCGCCGGTCGAGCGGTTGCTCAGGTAACGGATGGCATCGAGGGGTTCACGGGTCGGACCGGCGGTCACCAAGACGCGCTTACCGGATAGGGGCTGATCGGCAACCTCGCCGGCCGGAGCCACACCGGCCACCGCGATCACGCGGTCGAGGATTTCCTCGGGCTCGGCCATGCGCCCGTCAGCCTCGATACCGCAGGCGAGCCAACCGCTGCCGGGCTCCACCACGTGGGCGCCGCGGTCGCGCAGAGTCTGGAGATTGGCCTGGACGGCGGGGTTGCGCCACATGCCGTCGTTCATCGCCGGCGCCAGGACCAGGTCACGCTCGAAGGCCAGCAGGAGCGTAGTGACGATATCATCACCGATCCCGTTGGCGGTCTTGCCCAGCAGGTTCGCCGTCGCCGGCGCGACGACCGCCACATCGGCCCAGCGGGCCAGGTTCACGTGGTCCAGAGGATCGGTGTCGCCCTCGCCCCACAGGTCGGTGGCCACACCGTGGCCACTGAGTGAGCGAAAAGTGACATGTCCCACGAAGCGTTGCGCCGAGCGGGTCATGGCCACGCGCACGGAAAAACCCGCCCGTGTCAACAGGCGGGTCAAATGGCAGGACTTGTAGGCGGCGATACCGCCGGTGATCAGCAGCAGGACGTTGGCCCGCGCCATGATCTACTCCTCCTCCTGTTCCTCCAGGAGCTCGGCGGCGCGCTCGCGCTGGTCGAAGTGTTCGATCTTGCCGTCGATCAGGCGCTGAATCGCGATGCTGGTCAGCTTGCCCGGCAACACGATACCCACGCTGCGGGCGCGGTCGTTGAGCCGACGACTCTCCAGAGCCATGATCTTGATGGCCTCGAACTTGTTGTGGATCTTGTCGGTTACATCCTTGCGGCGGACATAGGTCATCTGATCACCTCATGGAACCTGGACGCGTCGAACCGCCGGGCGCACCTTGGCGTCACCGGCGGAGTACCGGACCCCATATAGTACGACAATCCACCCGTTTCGACAAGTCCGATGTACAATTCCATACATACCAACAAGTTGCCAGACGATAATTCAAGCCAGCGGCGGGTCCCCGAGACGGGTCCGACGGCGGCGTTCGGCGGTGATGATGGCCATCATGTCGCGGCGCGCCTCGTCGAGATCGTCGTTGATCACCCAGTAGTCGTAGTGTTTGGCGTAACCTACTTCCCAGCGGGCATTGGCCAGGCGGGTCTGGATGACCTCTTCACTGTCGGTCCCCCGATTGCGTAGCCGTCGCTCCAATTCCTCCCACGAGGGCGCGAAGACGAAGACCGAGACGATGTCGTCGCCATACAGGTCGATGACCTGCTTGCCGCCCTGCACGTCCAGATCCAGCAGCGGGACGAGCCCCGCGTCCAATATCTCCTGCACATGTGCCTTGCGTGTGCCGTAGCGACGTTCGTGGACGTCGGCCCATTCGACGAAGGCGTCCTCGGCGAGCAACTGGTCGAACGCCTCGTCCTTGACGAAGTGGTACTGCACCCCGTCTTCCTCTTTGCCGCGCCGCGGACGCGTGGTGGTCGAGACGGAGAAGCGCACGCGCGAATCATTGGCGAGGAAGGCTTCGACGAAAGTGGATTTGCCGGCGCCGCTGGGGCCGGAGATCAGCAACAGCATCGTTACTCCAGATTCATGACCTGTTCGCGCATGGACTCGACGGCTTCCTTCATGTCGATCACCGCCGTGGTGATCGTCATGTTCTGGGTCTTCGATCCCATGGTGTTGACCTCGCGGTGCATTTCCTGCAGCAGGAAGTTAAGCCGCTTGGCCACCTGGCCGCCACCATCCAGGGCTGTCTCGTACTGGTCGAGATGGGTAGCCAGACGTTCGACTTCCTCGAAGATATTGCCCCGGTCGACGATGATCGCCGCCTCCTGGGCGAGACGCTGGGGCTCCACCGCATCCTCGAGCAGCTTCGCCAGACGCTCGTGCAGCTTGGCGAGAACCTCTTCCTGGGCGCCAGGCAACTCCTTGTTCAAGATCTTGAGATTCTCGCGCACGGAATCGAGGCGGGACTTCATCTCGCCGGCGGTCTCCTGGCCCTCGACCGTCTTCATGTCCAACAGACCGTCGACGGCGGCGGTCAGGGCCTTGTCGACGGCTTCGCGCAGGGCTTCGCGATCTTCATCCTTGGGGTCGGTCTGGAAGAGTCCGGGCAAGGCCAGTACGTGCTCCAGTCCGATCTCCGGGCGCGGCAGCCCGGCCTGCTCGCAGGCCTCGGCCATATCGCGGAGGTTGGCCACACCGCTGGCCAGACGCTCGGGCGAGGCCGTCGGCAACGTATCCTCCGCACCGCGCTCGATCTGGGCGGCGACGGTGACGCGCCCACGCGCCACGCGGGCCTTCAGCGTATTGCGGATATCGATCTCGAAAGACGCCAGGGCGGGCGGCAGCTTGACCGCCACATCCAGGAAGCGGTGGTTGACCGAACGGAGCTCCACGGTGATCTTGGTCGATCCTGCGGTCGCCTCGCCGATTCCGAAACCGGTCATGCTGAGCATTTCGACGCCTTTCCGTTGTCGAGGATTATCCTGTCGAGCAGAACAGTAGACAATCGCACCGACCTCCACAACCAAAGATGCAGTTGACGAAGAAACCGTAACGCATGAGTATCCTACCCACAGAACAAAGTGGATTGAATCCTGAAGACTCAGTTGGGAGGCATCAGATGAAGCGCGTAACGATAGCCTTGGTCGTGATAAGTATGCTCACCGCAGGTTCCGCCGTTGCCGGGAACTCGTTCGGCGTCCGAGGTGGACTTATCCAGGACGATGACACCAACTTCCACTTGGGTGGTCATCTCAAGGGCATAGAACTAACGCCCGAAGTCGGACTCGCACCCAATATCGAGATCGGTTTCTACGAATTTGGCAAGATTTACGCCTTCAACGGAGATGTCGTCTATCCTTTCAAGATGACGGATATCAGCGGCTACACTCCCTATCTGGGCGGCGAAATCGGGTTGATGATGATCAGCCCCGATGGGGGTGATTCCGAGACCAGGATCGGCATCAGTCTGTTGGCCGGACTAGAGAAGACGCTCGATGCGCAGAAGGCTCTGATGTTCGAGCTCAAGCTCGGTCTGTCGGACTATGCGCCCGACATCAAGCTTACCGCCGGACTGTCTTTCTTCTAGACCGGCGTGGAAGAGACGACGCAGCCCTGGCGTTCACCTGAAACGGTGGCCCAACTGGCCGCAGAGTGGCACGCCAGGCTGGCGGGACACCATCTGGTCAGACTGGCCGGCGGCCCCGGCTGGTTGCGCTTGACCCTGGTCGAAAACATCGATCGCGCGCGGGAGGACTCCGGTCCTCCCGCGCATCTTTATCTGATCGCCATGCCCGTGGCGGTCTGCCTCTGGGACACGGACACGGTCACGCCCGGATCCTGGGACAAGGCCCTCGGCCGTGTGCCCCAGAAACAGCTCACCCCCACGCCCTATCTCAAGCACGCCGTTCTCGAAGCCGTCGCCGCACCGGCCGACGACCGCATCGTCTACCTGACCTTCACCGGTCCCGACGGCAAGACCTACGTCATCGCCCATCAGCTCTTCGGGCCGCGCGGCAATCTGGTGCTGGCCGATGCGCGGGGGCGACGGTTGTGGTCGGCGCATCCTTCGCCTCATCCGGCGACTTTGGCGACATCGCCGCCACCGGTCGAAGCCATCACACCCGAAGTGGCGCCGGAGTTTCGGGAAGTGGCGACGGCGCACCTCTATGCGGGCCTGCGCGCGAACACGGAAACCCGGGCCCGGACCGCCCTGCGCCGCGCCCTCGAAACGGCGACCCGTCATCGCGACAACCTCGCGCGCGACCTGGACAAGGCGGGTCGCGGGGACGCGGCCCGCAAGGACGGCGAAACGCTGGCCATCCATCTGCATGCGTTGAGCCAGGGGCCGGACGAGGTCGTATTGGCCGACGCCGAGGGTGTCGAGCGCACCATCGCTCTGGACTCGTCGCACACGCCGGTCGAGAACATGGAGGCGTACTTCAAGCAGGCGCGGAAGGCGGATCGGGGGCGAGAGACCATCGCGGAGCGTCTGGAGAGTGCGAGTGAACGGGTCGACAAGCTGACGGGCCTCGAAGCGGAGCTGACCGAGCTGCTCGCCAACGATGTTGATCTGCTGGAGATCGTACCTGAGTGGCGCGAGACCAACGCCGACCTGTTGGGCGAAGCGCCGCGCCCGGGCATGAAGCGTCGCGTCCCGGACGTGACCCTCCCCTTCCGCCGTTACCGCCTCGACAACCGCTGGGACGTGTGGGTCGGCCGCCACAACAAGGAAAACGACACGCTCACCCACAAGGCCTCGTCACCGGACGACTGGTGGTTCCACGCCCAGGGCGTGGCGGGCAGCCACGTCATCCTGCGCACCGCCGGACAGCCTGATCAGGTGCCGCGCAGCGTGCTGGCCAAGACGGCGGCCATCGCGGCTTATCACAGCAAGGCGCGGACTTCGGGGCTGGCGCCGGTCATCTATACATTGCGCAAATATGTGCGGAAGCCGCGGAAGACACCGGCTGGGACGGCGAGTTGTATTCGGGAGAAGAGTTTGATGGTGGAGCCTCGGATTCCAGCAGATAAAGGTTAACACGCTCTAATTAAACCACATACAAGCATTACACTCGCGAAATACGTACAATTCCGTCAAAAACCGATGTTATTTATAATGACCAGCACGTCCGGGTCATGCCCTCACCGCATCCGCGAAATCTTCATCGCCTTGTGCGCGACATACGTTCTCTTCAGGTGTTCCCTGATGTCCGGCGGCATCTCATCCGGCAATTCGACCGTGGAATACTTGGGGTGAATCCGGATCTGCCCGATGTACCGGCTCGGCAGACCCGTCTCGTTGGCGATCGCGCCCACGATGTTGCGGATCTCCACGCCGTCCGTCGATCCCACTTCGATCCGATAAGGCACCAGATTGTTCGCCGACTTGCGCTTGCCGCCCCCCCGCTCCTTCCGGTGCGGCTTCTTGTCCTCCCAGTGGGGATTCGACAGGGCGCGGTTCTCTTCCGCCCGCAGGGGCCGGTCCTTCTGCGCCAGGCACAGCAACCCGGCGGCCAGTTGCAGGGTGTCGACGCTCAGGTCGTCCATCAGTTCGAAGCTCAGGTCCTGGAAAAATTCCTGGGGCTCCTGGGCAATGATCTCAGCCAGGTTGTCGCGAAATTTTTCGACGCGCCGGCGTGTGACCGTATCGTGGCTGGGCATCTCCATGCGGTTGAGCGGCTGACGGGTCGCCCGCTCGATGGACTTCATGAAATGCCGTTCGCGCGGCGTGGCGAAGAGGATCGCCTTGCCGTAGCGCCCGACGCGACCCGTGCGCCCGATACGGTGGATATAGGCCTCGGAGTCGCCGGGAATGTCGTAGTTGATCACCAGGGAGATGCGATCCACATCCAGCCCGCGCGCGGCTACATCGGTGGCAACCACGATATCGAGCTTCCCTTTCTTGAGGCGCTGCACGGTCCGCTCACGGGCCGCCTGGCTCATCTCGCCGTTGAGCGCCGAGGCGTCGAACCCCCGCGCCGCCAGCTTTTCGGCCAGGCCCGACGTGGCCAGACGGGTGCGCATGAAGATCAGGATCCCGTCGTAGGACTCGGTCTCCAGGATCCGGCACAGGGCCGGGAACTTGGCCGAGTTGGGCACGACCATGTACACCTGCTCGATATTGTCGGCGGTCGAGGTCTTGGCCTCGATGCGCACCTCGACGGGCTTGTTCATGTACCGCTTGGTGATGCGCTTGATCTGCGTGGGCATCGTCGCCGAGAACAGCGCCGTCTGTCGCTCCGCCGGCGCCCGGGACACGATGGCCTCGACCTCGTCCACGAATCCCATGCGCAACATCTCGTCGGCTTCGTCCAGCACCACGCATTTGATGGCACTCAGATCGAGCGTGCCCCGGTCCAGGTGGTCCTGGATTCGTCCCGGCGTACCGACGATCACCTGGGGACCGCGATGGAGCTGTCTGAACTGGAAGGAATAGTGCTGACCACCGTAGATCGGCAGCACGTGAAAACGCTTCAGGTGACGCGCGTAGGCCTGGAACGCCTCGGCCACCTGGATGGCCAGCTCGCGGGTCGGAGTCAGCACGATAACCTGCGGCTTCTTCAGCGACAGATCGATGCGCGACAGGAGCGGCAACGCGAAGGCGCCGGTCTTGCCGGTTCCGGTCTGAGCGAGACCCAGAACGTCCTGACCGTCCAGCAGGGGCGGAATGCAGCCCGCCTGGATGGGCAGGGGATTCTCGTAACCCAGTTCCGTGACGGCCTGGACAAGAGGGGCGGACAGGTTCAGCTCGCTGAACCCCTGGGCGGGATTGGACATCTGGGGACTCCGTACTATTGGATGAGTTTAGTCAGGATGGTACATGCAAAAGGAAACACATTCGGTAGAAATAGCCAGATCATCTATCTCAACAGCTCGATCTCCTCCATCAACACCACATCCAGATCCGCCTTGTCGATCTTCCGATGCAACTCGCCCCGGCGATAGATCGCCACCCTGGTCTTGCCCGCCGCAATGCCCAGATCGGCCGCCTTGGCCTCCCCCGGCCCGTTGACGATGCAGCCCATCACGGCGATCACCCGGTCGGGCGGCAGGTCCTTGGCCAGGGCCTCCACCTTGCGCGCCAGCTCGACCACGTCCACCTCGACGCGGCCGCAGGTGGGACACGCCACGACGCGCGCGAACCCCTCGCGCAGACCGAGCGCCTGGAGCATGTGGAAGGCGGCGAGGATTTCCTCGACGGGGTCGGCCGCGAGCGAGATACGGATGGTGTCGCCGATGCCTTCGGCCAGCAACACGCTCATGGCCGCCACCGAGCGGGATATGCCGGCTTGCAACGTTCCGGCTTCGGTCACGCCCAGGTGTTGCGGCACGTCTGAAATCGCCGCGAAGCGACGGCAGGCCTCGATCACTTCCATGGGCTCGCTGCTCTTGAGCGACACGATCACGTCGTCGAAACCTACGGTCGACAGCACTTCGAGTTCATCCAAAGCGCTCTGCACCATGGCCCCGGCGGGATCGGTCGCGGCCTGCGCGTCATATCGCTTGTGCAGGCTACCCTTGTTGACGCCGATCCGAATAGGAACATGGTGGTCCTGCGCGGCGCGAGCCACCTCGCGCACCTTGTCGCGCGACCCGATGTTGCCCGGATTGATGCGCAGCTTGGCCACGCCGGCCACCAGTGACTTGATCGCGAGCGTGTGCTGGAAGTGGATGTCCGCCACCAGGGGCACGTTGCTCTCGGCCACCAGGCGCGGCAGGGCGTCGGCGGCCGCGTCGTCGTTGACGGTCACGCGCACGATCTCGGCGCCGGCGGTGGCCAGCTCG
The DNA here is from genome assembly GCA_964476155.1 of uncultured Fibrobacteraceae bacterium. Classification (GTDB taxonomy): domain Bacteria; phylum Krumholzibacteriota; class Krumholzibacteriia; order LZORAL124-64-63; family LZORAL124-64-63; genus JAHIYU01. Next base: position 3,665 of record CAYYYS010000013.1, on the reverse strand, counting down.
CGGATCTGCCCGATGGTGGCGTCGAAGTCGCCGGTGCGGGTCGTGGTCATCGACTGCACGCGTACGGGGGCGCCGTTGCCGATGGTCACGTCGCCCACGTTGACACGGCGGGTTGGACGTCGCGGAGCGGCGATGCGGGTGGTGTCGATATCTTCGCTCATGCGTCCTCGCTCAGGTTCGGACCGACCACACGCAGATCACCCACGCGACGGGTCCACTTGCGCTGGTCCAGATACTCGAGCATGGGAATACCCAGCTTGCGGCTCAGGCCGGTCAGGCCGCGGAAATCGGCGAACTTGAAGTTGCCTTCGCCTTCGAAGTATTTGCGCAGGCTATCCCGTAGCGTCTCCAGCGTGTCGACGTGAACATGATACTCGGGCGTGATCGCCACGGCACGACCGGAGGTCGTCATGTACCGGAGGTATTCACCGGCATCCGCGCCGAGTTCGGCCGTGTCGGTGCCCGGGAGGCCGGCATCCTTCAAGGACGCTTCGGCGGCATCGACTTTTACCTGCAACTCCTTCGGTAGAGCAGCGGCCCCGGCGGGGCCGATTCGATCGCCCGCGGTCACCCAGCCGACATCGGCGGCCAGGGCCTCGACCAGCGCGTTCCACTCGGCGTTGCCGGCGGTAAACTTCGCCCGTCGCCGCGCCTCTTCCTTGCTTACACCGCCACGCAGGGGATTCCGGTCGTAGGCTTCGCGGGCCAGGGCATCGACCGTACTCACGACCTCGTCGGTCAGATCACGATCGTAGAGACGCTTGCCGACCCTCAGGACGGCGACGTCTTCGACAAAGTCCTCGTGCTCGGCGGCCTTGAGGCCTTCGAGCCCCGCGTCTCGCAGCTCCTGGCGGAAGATATCCGCGGGATCACCCTCCTCCAGCACGGCCAGCTCGTAGAGGCCCGTTTCGTCGAAGCGCTTGCGGCGTGACGGATCCACGGCCAGTATCTCGCCACCGGCCATGGTGACCAGGGGCGAGTAGAAGCGCAGCACCAGACGGTCGCCGACGGCGGCCACCAGGGCCTCCTCGAGATTGATCTGCGCCAGGGTCGTGGTCGTGCCCGTCTCGTGGGAAAGCAGGTCCTCGTCCAGCAGCACAACGCGCGCCAGGACCTCTCGGCCCGCGTGATGAACATGGACACGCTGGCGATTCTTGAGCTCGCCGGTGAAGTGGGACACCAGGGTAAGCCGGACATCGAGGCGGCGGGTAGGGCTGGCCGCGCCGGCGCTGATCACCTGGCAACCGCGCGCCATTTCGTCCTTCTTGACGCCGTGCAGGGCCATGGCGAGCCGTTGGCCCGAGCCGCCCACCGGGACGGCGCGACCGTGGGCCTGCACATCGCGCACGCGAACCTTGGCGCCGCCAGGCTCGACCAGGAGCTGGTCGCCGGTCTTGACCGAACCGCTCCAGCAGGTGCCCGTGACGATGACGCCCGCGCCCGGCATGGTGAACACGCGGTCGACGGGCAGGCGGAAGGGGCCGGCGCCCGTACGTGATGGGAGCGCGTCCACCTCGGTCGCGATGGCCGCTTTCAGATCATCCAGCCCCTCTCCCGTGATCGCGGAAACAATGACCGTCGGCTTGTCCGCGAGGAATGTGCCTTCGCACAGGTCACGCACTTCCTCGGCCGCCACTTCGGCCAACTCGCGGTCCACCAGGTCCACCTTGGTGATGACGATCACGCCGCCGCTCACGCCCAGCGACGACAGGATCTCCAGATGCTCCACGGTCTGGGGCATGACCCCCTCGTCGGCCGCTACGACCAGAAAAGCCAGGTCCACGCCGCCCGCGCCGGCCACCATCTGCTTGACGAAGCGCTCGTGGCCGGGCACGTCGACGACGCCCAGAACGACACCGTCGCCCAGAGGCAGCTCCGCGAAGCCCAGCTCGATGCTGATGCCGCGGTCGCGCTCTTCCTTGAGGCGGTCGGTCTCCACGCCCGTGAGCGCCTTGATCAGCGCGGACTTGCCGTGATCGACGTGGCCGGCGGTGCCGAGGATGAAGTGGCGGGTCGTGTCCGAAGTCATTCAATCCCATTCCGGTGCGGGAGGTGCGGTAATGCAGTCCGGGGTCCACTATACAATCGTCTGGCATCATGGCGCCAGCAAGGCTATGGGGTCACGTGATGACAGAGACCGTACTCCGCATCAAAAATGGGGTACCACGTGGTACCGTGGGTGTGGATAAGTGCTCCCTGAGTTGAGCGACTCTCACGGCCCCGGCGCCGGATTCTCCCGCCTGATCTTCGCCCCCAGCGCCACGAGCTTCTGCTCAATCCGCTCGTACCCCCGGTCGATGTGATAGACCCGCTCCACGATGGTCTTCCCGTGCGCCGCGATGCCGGCCAGCACCAGCGCCGCCGAAGCCCGCAGGTCGGTCGCCATGACCGGCGCACCCGACAGGGTTTCCACGCCGAAAATAGTCGCCGTGGCGCCGTCGAGCCGGATATCCGCGCCAAGCCGCCGCAGTTCCGCGGTATGGGTGAACCGGTCGGGGTAGATGTTCTCGGTAATGTGGCTCACCCCGTCCGCCACACTGGCCACGGCCATCAGCTGGGCCTGCATGTCGGTGGGGTAGCCCGGGAAGGGGCGCGTGTTGATCTCCACGGGACCGAGTTTATCGAGCGCCGCCAGGCGCACGTAATCCTCACCAACCTCCAACTCACACCCCATGCTACGCAGGACGGCCATGGGTTCGTTGAGATGGTCAGGCCGGCAGTTGCGCACCATAATATCGCCACCGGTGATCGCCGCGGCGGCCAGGAAGGTACCCGCCTCGATGCGATCAGGCACCACGCTGTGGCGGATCGGATCCATCGCGGCGACGCCGCGCACCGTAAGCGATGTCGTACCGACCCCCTCGATGCTCGCACCGGCGCCGATCAACGCCTCGACGAGCTGGGTCACCTCGGGCTCCACGGCGCAGTTGTGTAGCAGGGTCTCTCCGTCAGCCAGCACCGCGGCCATCAGCACGTTGCAGGTCGCCCCCACGCTGCTCGGTTCGAAACGGTACTCCCCACCACTCAACCCGTGTGGCGCACGGGCGTGTATATAGCCACCGTCGAGATCGGGTTCGGCCCCCAGCGCGCGCATCCCCTCCAGGTGCAGATTCACGGGTCGCGGTCCCCACGCGCAGCCGCCGGGCAGGGAAACCCGGGCCTCGCCCTTGGCGGCCAGCAACGGTCCCAGCACATAGATGCTCGCCCGCATGGTCTTGACCAGCTCATAGGGCGCTTCGATGCCTTCGGCATCGGTGGTATCGATGCGCAAGACGTCCCCATCCAGATCACACCGCGCGCCCAGGATGTCGAGCAGGCGCATGAAGGTGCGCACGTCCCGCAGGTCGGGCACGTTGCGAATCACCGACTCGCCCCGAGCCAGCAGGGCGGCGGCCATCAACGGCAGCACGGCGTTCTTGGCGCCGCTGGTGATCACCTCGCCAACCAGGCGGGTCGGTCCCTCGATTACGAAACGATCCACGTCAGTCCTCCGGGCCCAAGACGTCGTCCACGCGGGCGAGCACCACCCGCGGCTGCTTGCTGTAGTCGGCCTCGACCGTGATCTCCCCCAGCCCGGAAGCCGCGAAGATGGCCGACACCTGATCCGGTTGATCGAAGCCGATTTCCACGGCCACCAGACCACCCGGCGCCAACCACTCGACCGC
>CAYYYS010000012.1:0-73155 GCA_964476155.1 uncultured Fibrobacteraceae bacterium | reverse complement strand
CGAACTTCTTCGCGTACTCGAAGCCGTCGCGGATGATGTTGCGGCAGCCGTCGCGGGTGAAGATGCGACAGCTGATGGCGATGTCCGCATTGTCCACGCCGTCCATCTTGCCCATCTGTGCGGGGTGCGTCGAGGTGAGCTTATCGCGGACGTCCTGGGGCAGCGGGTGGTACTCGACGCCCGCGTACAGGCCCTCGGTATTCTGGCGGAAGACCACCAGGTCGAGGCCGTCCTTGTAGTTCAGCGGGTTGCCGGAGTAGGCCTTGCAGGGCCGCAGGTTGGTCTTGAGGTTGAACTCCTGGCGCAGCCGCACGATGGGGCTGCGATACACCTTGCCGGTGCCCCGGAGCTCATCGCTCAGTGCGGCCTCGGCCTCTTCCTTGGGCATGCTGGTGATGGCACCGAAGAGGGCGGCGTCCACGTTGTTCAACATGTCGATCGTCCGCGCCGGCAGGGGGTCGGCTTCGGTCTTCCAGAACTCCCAGCCGATATCGCCGTGGACGTACTCGGCATCGAAGCCCAGCTTGTCCAGCACGATCTTGGTCGCGTCCATGACATCGACGCCAACACCGTCACCCGGCATCCAGCCGATCTTGTACTTCGCCATGTCCAAATCCTCCTGGCCCTGAGGTTGCCGCACAGTGCCCGGCGCAGCGCACCGAACGCGGAAATTCATGTGTGTTCGAACAAAGATATACGGCGATTTCCTGGGGAAAAGCTAATTCGACGGCAAATCCGGGGATATTGTGGATTGTGGCTCGTATCCCTCGATCTGCTGCTCCAGGACCCTGTGCAGTTCCTGCGCGCGGGATCCCTCGGCGTGTAGGGTGTTCCGGGCCGTCAACCGGACAACGACCGTCTGGCTGATCAAGACGAAGAGCAGCGGCGCGGCCAGGGGCGCCAGTCGTTTCCAGCGTTGGGAAGCCAGCAGGCCCATGCAGCCCACCGTCCCGCCGGCCAGGATCACGCAGAACCCGATGGAGGCCATATAGAGATATTGGATGTTGAGCCAGGAGCCCGTGGTGGCGATGACCGTGAACGGCAGCACCGTGATATAGGTCCAGGCGATGAAGAACCGCACCGACCTGCCGCCGAAAACGAGCCCGAAGAAGCTGAAGGAAATGACACCCAGTGCCACCAACGATCGAACGACCACGCGCCAATCATAGATAAGCTGGATGAGCGGATGCGAAGAGCTGAGCATGGAGCTCTCCTGCAGTGGGAACACGATCAGATTCAGATAGCGGAAGATGGTCTTGAAAGAGAACCACACCGCGTGGAGCGGTCCCAGGGGTTCGGTCGCCGTGGTATCAGGACTCTGGTAACCCCAGATATGCTGGGCGGCGAAGATCAACGAACCGACGACGACCAGGATCATCAGGCTAGGCGGGAATACGGCCCGACCGCCCCGCTCCTTGTAGAAGAAGAAGCGGTAGGCCACCAGGCCGCCCAGGATGGAGAACGACATGGCTCCCGTCAGTCCCGCCAGCACATAGACCGCCAGGCCGAACAGGTACCACCCGGACCAGACGCGCCCGCCGTAATGGAAGTCGTTCCGGATCAGGGCGTACAGCACCATCAGGTAGAAAAATGAGAGCATCAACGACTCGACCCCGGAGATACTCATGAGCAACTTGCCATAGTGTCCCACCGACAAGGCGAAGAGCAGCGAGGCCAGGTTGGCCAACCGCTCCCTGGGGAACAGCATGTACACCAGCAGGTAGACGATGAACGAGTTCAGCCCGTGCAGGGCGATGTTGATCGTCAGGTAGCCGGCGGGTTCGATCCCGAAGAGGTGATACTCGTACATCAGGACGAGCCGCAGCAGGGGTTGGCTGAATAGGGTGCCGATATGCGTGAAGAAGGTGTCGAGGTTGGCGCTCATGACATGGGCGTCGTAGAGCAGTCCGAAGTCGAGAGGGTTCCAGAGGGGCAATGCCGTGACGCGCCAGTACGTCACGAAGACGACCAACTGCAACAGGAGCAGGACCGAGAGGTGGTTCCAGGGTCTCTTCATCAGGAATGGCTTCATTCGATTATGCTGCACGCTCGTCCCGGGAATCGTTTCCCCACGCTCGCATCATGGTCTATTATTCGTCGCCGGGCAACAGAACACTAAGATGATCGGCAGGAAAAGACGATGCCTTACGTGTCTCGTGGCGCCGAAAAACTGGCCTTCGCCCTGGACCACTTCGACGTGGACCCCGCCGGACGCGTCTGCGCCGACCTGGGCTGCAGCACGGGCGGCTTCACGGATGTGTTGATCCAACGCGGCGCGACACGGGTCTATGCCGTGGACACGGGCTACGGGGTGCTGGACTGGAAGCTGCGCAACGATGACCGCGTGATCGTCATGGAGCGCACCAACGCCATGCATGTGGAGTTGCCTGAGGCCTGTTCCCTGGTTGTGATCGACGCCGGCTGGACCCGTCAGTGCAAGATCATTCCCAAGGCGCTGGAGCTGTTGTCTCCCGGTGGCGAGATCGTAACCCTGCTCAAGACCCACTACGAAGCTCCGCGGGACTGGCTGGAAAAGGGCCGTCTCCCCGAAGCTCGCCACCCGGATATCCTCGCGCGCATCCTGGCCGATCTCGCGGAGCTGTCCGTGGTGATAGGCGAGCCGGTCGCGTCCCCGATCCTCGGCGGCAAGGGCGGCAACAAGGAGTACTTGTTGCGCCTGCAGGCCCAGGTCTGCGCCGGCCAATGAAGATACCCGAAATTACGGAGTGGATATGAAACACCGATTCCCGCATGTGTTCTTGATACTGGTGACCTTGGCCGCGTTACTCGCAATCGGCTGCGCCCCCAACTGCAAGACCGACGTCTGCGATGCGCCGCCGCCCCCGCCGCTCCCCGTTCCGGGTGACGGCCCCTGGAACCTGACCGTCTTCCACGTCAACGACAGCCACTGTACCTTCCTGCCCGAGCCCGCCACGTGGCGAGACGACCGCGCTCCCGTGGGCGGTGTTGTGGCATTGGCCGCGCATCTGACGGAGCAACGCCGGGACGCCGCCCCGTCGCTGCTGTTGGACGGCGGCGATTTCATGACCGGCAACCCCTTCGGCGAGATGATGGACGACGGAATCCGCGGCGCCGCCTGGATCGATATGCTCAACCTGCTGGGCTTCGACGCCGGCGTGATCGGCAACCACGAGTTCGACCTGGGTCGCGCCAACATCCGCGCCCTGGCCGGCCGTGCCGATTTCCCTTTGATGGCCCTGGACCTGCGCAACGAAAAAGGCGATCTGGAGTTTCCGGCCGAGCCCCTGCTGCTCGAACGCGGCGACCTGCGCGTGGGCGTGATGGGCGTGTCCTGCCAGGGGCTCTTCGAGGTCTGCGCCGAGCCGCGCGTGAAGGGACTGCGCCTGGACGACCAGGCCGAGACCGCGCGCCGCTGGGCCGCCGAGCTCGACCCCCGGACCGACCTGCTCGTGCTGATCACCCACAACGGCGCGAACACCGATACCACGCTCGCTCGGGCCCTGAACGGCTCGGGCATCGACCTGATCGTTGGCGGCCACTCCCACACGCGATTGAACCGCCCGGTACGGATCGGCGAAATCCTGGTGGTCCAGGCCGGCTCGAAAATGAAGAACCTGGGCCGACTCGACCTGCAGGTGTCCGACGACCGCATCGTCGAGTACGACGGACGCCTGATCACGCTGATGGCCGAGGGGCGCACTGCCGCACCGGAACTGGAAGCCGCTGTGGCCGCCGCCACCGCGCGCGTCGACGCCGAGTACGGTCGTGTTATCGGCGAACTCGCCGTGAACTGGCGCCGCAGCAGCCGCCAGGAGAGCAACGTGGGCGACTGGATCTGCGACGCCCTGCGCGCCGCGGCCGATGCCGACGCGGCCCTGCTCAACTCGGGCACCATCCGCACCAACTTCCCGCCGGGCCCCCTGACCCTGCTGGACATCCACACCATGCTGCCGTTCTCCAACATGCTCGTGACCTTCGAGATAGACGGAGCCGGGCTGATGCACATCGCGCGGGTCAATGCCATGGCCGCCGAGTCCGGTGAGCACGGCATCCTGCAGGTGGCCGGCCTCCGCTATGTCTATTCGGGCGACGAGGCGGGCGTGGAGATCATCGAAGCGACCATCGACGGGCAACCTGTCGATCCCGATCGCGTCTATACGGTGGCGTGTCCCGACTACGTGGCCATGCAGTCGGCAGTCTACCTGGACATGGCGCGGCCCGAGACGCGCAACGCCGGCGGCTCGATCACCGACGTGGTCATCGAGGCGATCGAAAAAGCAGGCACGATCGAAGCGGCCGAGGGCGGCCGCATCACACGACAATAACCAAGCGGAGGGATAACCCATGGCGCACGAGATAGATTACGAACTGGTGGGCGACGACCTGCAGGCGGTCATCGTGGAACTGGACCCGGACGAGGCGGTGCAGGCCGAAGCCGGCGCCATGCTCTACATGGAACCGGGCGTGCAGATGAACACCGGCGCCGAAGGCGGCATCTTCGGCGGACTCAAACGCGTGTTCACCGGCGAGAGCTTCTTCATCACCACCTTCAAGCACACCGGCCAGGGCAAGGCCCACGTGGCCTTCGCCGCCCCGTACCCCGGCAAGATCATCCCCATGAATCTGTCGGCCCTCGGCGGCCGCATGCTCTGCCAGAAGGACGCCTTCCTCTGTTGCGCCTATGGTCTCGACATAGACGTGGCTTTCACCAAACGCCTCGGCGCTGGTTTATTTGGCGGCGAGGGCTTCATCCTGCAGCGCCTGACCGGCGACGGGATGGTTTTCTGCCACGCCGGCGGCGCCGTCATGGAGCGCGAACTCGCGCCGGGAGAAACCCTGCGCGTCGACACGGGCTGCCTGGTGGCGTTCCAGGAATCGGTCGACTACGACATCCAGTTCGTGGGCGGCTTCAAGAACGCCCTGTTCGGCGGCGAAGGCCTCTTCTTGGCTTCGCTCTCCGGTCCGGGCAAGGTCTGGCTGCAGACCCTGCCATTCAGCCGCCTCGTCGACCGCATCAGCACGGCGGTAGGCCGCAACAAGGGCGAACACCGCGGCGTGGGCGGCCTGGTGGGGAAGAAGGGGATTCTTGGGGATTTATTGAGCGGTGACTAGCAGGCCAGACCTGGATCACCGGACCGATCATCAACATGCGAGAGGCGGGGTATTCCGGAAACGGGTTACCCCGTTTTCTCATATTGATGCTGTGCCGGTTGCGATTGTCCTCGTTGATGGACCAGCTGGTGGCAACTCGAACATAGCACCTGGAGGTTGGTCACCTCGTTGCTGCCCCCCAGCGATCGCGGACGCCGATGATGAACCTCCAGGAACCGTGTCCGCCCGCATCCCGGTGTCTCGCAACGATGGTTGGCCTTGATCATGGCAGCCTGACGGGTTTTCGGCGGGATGGTCGAGCGATTGGGCTGGCTAGGCTCATGGATGACGGCGTCGCAATGCACAACTTCAGTTGATATGGGCTTTGGACCGCGGTCGGTTTGCACCTCGGACTTGCCACACTTTTTACACGTGTAAACTACGACTTGATAAGGCGGGCTGGAGACGATCTTGGTTTCCGGCTCTTGCGCGAGCTTCTCCGCCAGATCGTTCAGCGCGACGAGCAACAACTCGGCGCGGTCCATACCCCGTACTGTCGAGTTTTTTCGGTTGCCTCGTTTGCGGATCGTCTCGAACAGAGCCTCGTGGCGGGCGTACTGTTCGGCCGTGAGTTTTGTACTCACCGAGAGCGGAGCGTCCGTGGGCAGCGCTGGCGATGGCTCGCCCAGGTCCAGCGCAGGCAGCTCCGCAACTTGCGGCGCCAGGCGCGCCCGCTTGCGTGTTGCCCGCACCGTTTGCTCCAACTTGCGACTACTCGACCGCTCCGCCTCGGCGATCCATCTCTCTTCACTTTCGGGCGTAGCCACCTTGGCCACCTCCCGCGCCTTGGTCCACCCCAACTCACCGGCCGCCACCGATCGACGCAGCTGCGGCAGCTCTTCGAGCGCCCCCGCCAGTCGCACAAACTGCGAAGTCTTACTCGGTGAGAACCCGAGCGCTTCGGCGGCATAAACCTGAATAGATGAGTAACCAAGATCCCGATACAACTTGCGCCGAAGAATCTCGCCGAACAACAGAACGGCGTTCTTCTCCGCCCGCTGAAGTTCACTCAAAGCCGCTTGAAGACGAGCATGGATTTCGCTGGCTGACATAGAAAAACCTCCCAGAAAACGAGCGTTTCGCGGGAGGTCGAAACGGATGCATTCGATGGAGACAATATAGCCGAAAAACACCAGCAGCGCAAGCGCTAACATCATGCTATGTTATAAGTTACAGGCGCACGCGGGTATGATTTATGCGCACCGAAAGCCTCCAACCAAGCACAGAAATGCCTCCCGTACAAACACCCCCATTATTAGGTAAATCGATACGCATATAATCCACAGATCTGCTATAATCAGACGCGGATCGCCCAAAACGTATAAGCGGATTATCGACATGAATAGATTCGTAGTTTTTGTCTCGGTCCTGCTCGCGAGCGCGATGTGCTTGATCGCGCCCGCCACCGCCCAATCCATCGTCATCTCCCTACAGGCGACGACCGGCGCCATCGACTCCGACCTCCAGCACTTCGGCGTATACAACGACGCCCTGATGTTGGTCGATGGATACGATCAGCCCCAACCACCGCCCCCCCCCGTCAGACCATCTCTGCCTGGATTTTGTAATGACGGGTTACGCGGGACCCTTTCCCAACCTCTGGCGTGACGAATTCCGGCCGACCCTGCAGATGGAAGACGAGACCGAGGACTGGATGCTGATCATCGACACCGATCAGGTCGGCCAAACCGCCTACCTGTCGTTCGAGGCCTTGGAGGGCTGGGATCTGCCACTGGCGGTTATCGTCACTCCGACCGAAGGGCGGCCCAAGCGAGACAGTTTGCCGGCGGATATTTTCGTGCCGCTGGATTCCGCACATATGGAACTCATCGTGACCTTGATCTGGGACGATCCAACCGCGTCACACGATGCGGTCTGGGGGGAGGTAAAGGCGCTCTTTGATACGAATAGATAATCGAATATTCATGACCAGTCTCCGGGAGGGAGATCGAAATGCGAAATCTAGTAGCCACTATTTGCCTGTTCAGTCTCGTGGCTTTCGGTGTCGCCGTTGCCCAGCAGGATGTGATGTGTGTATGCACCGATAGCGAGAGCTATTCCTCTTGTGGCGGAAATGTGGATGTCGACATGTACCACACGCAGAATCTGTATCTGCTCATTACTAATCCAAGTGCTTATCAGGTTTCGGCCTGGGAGGCCCAAGTCGAGATCGTAACGACGGTGACCTACTTCGGTGATTGGGAGGTTCTTGGCGGAGGCCTCAATATCGGATATGGCTCCAATTATATCGTCGGACTTGGCGCGAGCCCGATGCATCCCAACGCAGATGGAAGTATGGTGTTGTTGCAAATAGCGCTTACGGTGATCGACACGTCCGCCCCAATCAATATCCATGTTCGGCGAGTACCGGATTCGTCGTCTTACCCTGACAGCCCGGGCTATTTTCCGGAAGCAGGCTTCTCTATTCCTTGCGTAACCTGCTCCGGCGATCCCGACATCCCAGTCTTCACCATCAACGGCGAAGATCCCCCTCCGTCCTTTCCGCAGTTCTCCGTCGAGCTAAGCGCTCATGTCGACAATCTTGACGACAACGGCAATATCGCCGGCGCGATCACCAATGCGACCGACATTTATGATCCCCCCTTTGATGCCCCCGAACCGCCGATACAGCCAAGCGAATACGTGACCCTCTATTTCCCGCATCCCGAATGGGCATCACCCCTGGGCGACCGCTTCATGACCGATTACCGCGAGCCCTATAATCCATTGGACAACCTCAAGGTCTGGTCCTTCGAAGTCCTGACCGATCGCAGCCAGCAAATGACTCTCGATTTCGCGCCGGATGACTTGTTCGATGATGGCTGGGGCTTGTATCTCCATGATCCCGTCGACGATTGGACCGTGGATGTCCGTATGATCGGCTACAGCTTCAACTATATGCCGACTCCCGGCATCCCACGCACTCTGGAGTTGTGGGTGGGGCCCCCTGGTATGGTCGGGCCGGAGCCCCAGTCCCGGGACCTGCCGGCGGGCTGGTCTTTGGCCGGCCTGCCGATGATCCCGCCAAGTCCCGGGACTATCTCCCAGGCGTTTCTGCAAAACGCGGCGTGGTCGACTTTCATTTACGATCATGATCCCGGCAACGGATACAGACTCCTTGAGCTCGGCGATGCGGCCGACCTGCTCAAGGCCTATTGGATTGGTGCGACACAGGCGTACACCTGGGATATCCCTGGTGGAACCTTGAATACCAGTGAGGTCAACGTTCCGCTGACCCCCGGTTGGAACATGGTTAGCTATCCGTTATGGATTTCGACGGATCTTGACGGTGTTATGGTGACACGATCCGGATACGATATACGTACCTGGGGCGAAGCCGTGAGCGCAGGCTGGGTCTCGGCCTTCCCCTTCGGCTACGATTCAGCCTCGGAGTCATATGTAGATGCAGTGACATTCGACACATGGTATGGATACTGGGTGGCCTGTCACGATAGTTACATCCAGCTCAAGTTCAACTACGCCACCGTAATCCCCCCAGGCACAACCCCCAAGACAGACGATTTCGACTCTCCAGACGCCTGGCGCCTGGCCTTTTCTGTAGACGGCCGCTCCGAAGGCGTCTCCCTGGGATTCAACTCCCAAGCCCGGGAATCCTTCGACGCCCGCTACGACCTCCCAGAACCCCCCGCGTCCCCAGTCCCCCGAAGCGCGGCCAAACTCCGCTTCGAACACCCCGAATGGGACCTCGCCGTAGGCTCATCCTTCCTCACCGACATCCGCGCCCCCATCGAGGAGCCCTACGACTGGACCGCCACCTTAACAGCCCCGGAACCCGGCCCGGTCGTCTTGAACTGGGACAGCACGGCCCTACCAGACAAAACCGACCCCCAGATCTACCTACCCCACCAAAACCGCGTGGTCGTGATGTCCATGCAGGACGAGTCCTCGGTCGTACTGGAAGTAGGCGATGAACCCTTACTGGTGACCTTCCGCTCCCCGGACGCGTTGACCGCGGCTCCCGACCGACCCGTCGCCCACGCCATCACCAGTCACCCGAACCCCTTCAACCCCAGCACCGAGATCAAGCTGACCAGCAGCCTACCCGGTCGGCTCGGCCTCGAGATCTACGATCTGCGTGGCCGCCGCGTGCGCGCATTTGATCTGGGCACACAAACGGCAGGGACTTACACAGAGACCTGGCGCGGCCTGGACGACACCGGTCGCGAACTCGCCGGCGGAACCTACTTCGCCGTACTCCTGTTGGATGGTGTCCGGACCGACACCATGGCCAAATTGACCCTGGTGAAGTAGTAGCCAGGGCAGCAAACAGCCCACAAACAGGCCCGGCCCCACGGCTGGGCCTTGTTTCCTGCAGGCGGTTCTTTTATCCTGATACAAGGACTCGCCCCGGTCGTGAGAAACCGACCGGGGCTCCGCTCGCAGATCGCAGAAGGGAATACCGTGATGAATCGTGTATATGGCGTGCTTTCGACATGCCTGTTCGTTCTCGTCTTCGCCACCGTCGCGGTGGCCCAGTCCGACGTCATGTGTTTCTGCGCGGATAACGAATCCGAGTCCACGTGTGGCGGCAATATCGACCTCGCCGCCTTCACGCAGCAGACGATCTATCTGTGCGTCGTCAATCCTTCGCAATCCCAGGCGCTGGGCTGGCAAGCCTATATCGAGGTCGCGGGCGAGGAGAACATGTCGGCGACCTGGCAGATTCTGGGCGAGAGCGCTCTCAACTTCGCTTCGAGCCCCGAATACCAGGTCGGGACGGCCCTGAGTCCCCTCACGCCCAACAGCGCCAATGTGATTCCGCTGCTCTCGATCTCAGTCTTGACCTTCAACGAAGATTCCATCCGTTTCTACATCAAACCGGTTCCAGGCTCCCTCGACCTGCCGGACAATCCCGGCTACGCCTCGGATGTCGGTATGGTGCACCCCTGTAGCCCCTGTGGCGCCGACGACCTCCCCTCCTTCACCATCAACTCGGCCGCCGAAGACGAGCCCCGGGCCTGGGGCGACGTAAAAACCATCTATGGCGATTGACGTCCCATGGCGGATAAACGCACCGACGATTACGACAAAGCCTATGGCGACAACACCTATTATTTCGGCTCCGAACCCGCGCCGCTCCTGACGCGCTTCGCCGGAGACCTCGAGCCTGGCGGTCGCGTGCTGGACCTGGGTGTGGGACAGGGACGCAACGCGCTGCCCCTGGCCGCGGCCGGCATGCGTGTGACCGGGATCGACCCGTCAGCCGCGTCCATCGCCCAGGCCGAGCGCCGGGCTCGCGAGGCGGGTCTCGATCTCGAACTGTGGCGGGGAGGGGTCCTGGCTTACGAGCCGTCGGCGCCCTTCGACACGGTGCTATGCTTCGGTCTGCTACAGATCCTCTCACGCGCCGAGATCGCCGGCCTCCTGTATCGTTTCCAGCGCTGGACCGCCCCTGGCGCGATCCTTCTGCTGGTCGCCTGGCACGTGGACGATCCCTCGTACGAGACCTACCGGGACACGTGGACGCCGGCTGGTCGCCATAGCTTCCGCAGTCCGGACGGTGACTACCGCACCTATCTGGCGCGTCGGGAAATCCGTGATCTGCTGCGTGGGTGGGAGATCCTGAGCCACGACGAGACCTTGGGCCCCGTGCATCGACACGGAGATGGACCGGAGCATCGGCACGGCGATGTGGAGCTGGCAGCCCGCCGTCGCTAATTATCCGGCTCGATTCGACTCTTCCCTAAAAAAAACGCCGGGAGACGCTCGTCGCCCCTCGCCCAAAGAGCGAAACTAATACGGCGTCCCCCGACTGTAGCGGGAGGAAATATTTAGCTAACTTGCACGCCCTTGCCGTTGTAGAAATCGATTATTGATCGAGAACCCCCCACAACGCTACTCCGTCCATCCGCTACAATGCCGGGGGAGTGATTTCTTTGCATTGAATATTAAAAAAATCAATAAAAAAGCGCGGAAGATTTGGTATCTTCAATAGTGACGGATGTATATCCCATACAAAAAGGGAGATGACTATGTACAAAAAAGTGGATCCGGGCCATCAGCCCACTACGGCAACCGAAGAACAGCCCAACGCAATGGCATGCAGCTGCACCTGCTCATGCAACTGCAACTGCAGGACGGGGGATCAAGCCGCCGCTTCGCCGACTCGAACGCCCGGGAATGAAGTAGATACCAGGATGTTCGAATCCACCGTACCAACGTAGACCTTGGTAGACATGCCAGACGCTTTTTGCTTCGTTTTCGACCATGATGAAGATCGATATGCCTATGATGTAAACTCGGGCGATGTGATCTCCGTCGATTCGGCCATGGCCGTCGCGCTTGGCGGTCCTGCCGGTGCCGGGGTTTCGGCCGAAGACCTGCAGGCGGCCCACCGTGAAATCGCCGAAGCTCGCGAGGCCCACAATCTCTTCCTGTCTCACCGACCAACGGCCCTCGACACATGCCCGGCCTGCCACGATGTGAATGGGTACGACGGCCAGGTCGGGCAGCTTACGCTCTCGGTGAGCGAGCAATGCAACCTGCGGTGCGGATATTGTCCCCACGGCCATGAGTTGGGCTGGATTCGATCTCACCAGGATGAACGGATGTCACCGAGTGTGGCACGCAAGGCCGTGCGCGAGTTTCTGACGCGCAGCCGCGATGTGGAAACACCGTCCATCTCGTTCTACGGCGGTGAACCTCTTCTCGAGTTCGATCTGATCCGCGAGATCGTCGATCTGGTGCGTCGAGAGGGACCGTGCGACGACTACCGCTTCATAATCGACACGAACGGCACCCTGCTCAGTGAAGAGGTCTGCGCTTTCATCGTGACCGAGGGCGTCCATCTGCAGATCAGTCTTGACGGCCCCACGGACATTCATGACCGACATAGATCTCATCGGGGCGGAGGCCCGTCACATGCCGAAGTCGAAGCGGGAATAGGCCGACTCCTGGCCGTTTCATCGCGCGCCCACGAGCAGTTGCGCTTCCAGGTAACCCTGGCGCCGCCCACAGAGGTTGAGCGTGTCGACACCTACTTTGCGGACTTTCCGCCCTACCGGAAGGCGGGAATCAAAGAGGCGCCGTCTGTTGGCGCCAGCATCGTCGACCTCACCGGGATCAATCCGGGCGATATCGGCATCACGACGGAAGACAAGGGTCGTTTTCGTGACGATCTGCTCGCAGCTCGACAGCGTTATGTCGATACCCGTGTGGCCGGTCGGACTCCCGGCCCCATTTTGGCTGCTCTTTTCGACGATGGACTGGTTTCCTTCTATCATCGTTTCCGCGAGACGCTGGGCGACGCGATCTCACCAGGCGGTTGCTGCCGGCCCGGCCAACGTCGCCTGCACGTGCGTGCCGATGGGGCCTATCAACCGTGTGAGCGGGTGGGAGACGGGCTGATCATCGGTCACGTGAGCGAAGGTCTCGACCTGGAGGCTGTGGAAGTCCTCTGGAGTCGCTTCAAGCAATCATTCGGCGAACACTGTTTGGATTGCTGGGCGTGTCGACTCTGCTCGGCTTGTTTCTCGGTGTTGGCCGAATCTTGGGAGCGGGGGGGAATGAAGCCGGAAGCGGTGGATTCCGTTTGCACCACGGTGCGGACCGGCCAGGCGGAAACCCTGCGCATGTACGTAGAGCTCCTGGCACGCAACCCGCGGAGCCTCGACTTCCTGAAATCGACTTTTGTTAGTTAAAATCTTGGGTTGTCCAGATAATGACTTCGCCGTAAACGGGATCCTCGTGACGCCAGCCGTGAAGGATGAACTCGCGGCTATCATGGGCAATAACCTGTGAAGCGTATGGCGAAAGCTCTCCCCGGAAGGCCGCCATGTAGATATCGCCATAATGATTGACCATGAAGTCGGTATGTTCGGGGTGGATGATATCATCTATATATGAGGTGTATTGCAATTCGAGCCCTCCGGATTCACCTGTAAAGATTACAGAATACGTCGTTTGTCCTTTCCAGGTGTGCCCATATGCTCTTGTCGGCTCGAGGAGTCCGGCCTCGAACATGGCCTGGCTGATTTCAGTTTTGTGTATTCGGTGGGCGATCTCTTCCGGGGTCATAGGCGCTCGTTCATATGCCTCGAGATCTCCGACAGATTTGGAAAATCCCCACGACGTTGACGCATCCCTGTGGGACATGAACGAATAAATTGAATTTTCCTCGCCCGCGAAGTAGTCGAGCCGATAGTTGAAGCTCTCCAGCGGCTGATCCTGGAACGTCACCAGGCATATGAAGACAATCGAAGCAGCCGCCACAAACAGCGGTCGATATCGACGTGTGCGCATACGAGACTGCAGCTCGGCGCGCAAAGCGTCGAAGTGTTCCTGTCGAACGCCGGGATCCACGGATGTGGCCCGCAGTCTCTGCTCCATGTCGCTAACGGTTCTCATTACCTTGCTCCGCTTCCTCTTCCCCCATCTTCTGCATCTTGACAAGACTTCGGTGTATTCGTGCGGCGATGGATCCTTCGGGTTTCCCTGCGATCGCCGCGATCTCCCGGATCAACAAACCCTCGCGAAAGCGCAGGTTCAGATAGTTCTGTTCGTCGAGATCGAGTCGCGACGCGTATTCAGCGAGCTTGGCCCGCTCCTGCGCCAATTCCACTCTTCGTTCCGGGCTCGGTTCGTTGCCCACCAGCAGATCCTCGCCCAGAACGTTGGTCGGTATCTCTGCTTCGGGTCGCCGGGCCCTGGTCCTGTAGTACCCCTTGATCTCGTTTGCGGCGATCCTGTAGAGCCAGGCTCCGATACTCACTCCGGACCAGCGGTATTTACCGATGTTGTCGAGCGCCTTCGTGAAGGTCTCGGATGTCAGGTCTTCCGCCACGTCTCGATGCCGGGTCCGCCCATAACAGAAACTGAAGATCCGGTGGTAGTAGTGCACATAAAAGAAATCGAATGTTTCGGGATCGATCTTGGCCAGCCGGATCTTCTCTTTCTGGATAGCCAACTCGGGTTCGTTCGGAAACGCCCCCGCTTCGGTGGGTGCGCTCTCAGACGACCCCTCCGACTTGGGGTCTACCCAGCGCACGGTACAATACCAGTCGAGCAGTTTCTTTGCAGACCAGTGCATTATTTCTCCCGAGAAGGCCGTATAGGAGACCCGGAACGCTCATACCGACGGGTAGGCACCGAGTTGGCGAAGGGCATATTATTTGACCCGCAATCGCCTCGACAGCCTCGTCGCCGTCTTGCCCCCCCCGGAAGGGTCTGCTAACTTGGCGTCCTGATCATAACACATTTCACACCCGCGCGGAAAGGCGGGGCCGATGGCCACCATTCCCGGCGACAATCTGCAATCCTTCCTGGCCCATCTGGAAAGAAACGGCGAACTGGTGCGCGTAAGCAAACCGGTCGATCCCTGTCTGGAAGTGACCGAGATCGCGGACCGCTTCGTGAAGGCGGGTGAGACCCCGGCCCTGCTCTTCGAAAACCCCGTTCCGGGCAAGTACGGCCGCGCCGCCGGTCTCGAGACGCCTGCCGTCGATGGTGACGGCCGGCCCGTGCCGTTGGTGATCAACCTCTTTGCTTCGCGCCGTCGGCTGGCCTGGGCGATGGGGTGTGAGGATCTCGAAGACGCCGTCGCCCGTATCCGCGAGCCCCTGAACCTCGGCGCGCCGGACGGTCTTTGGGATAAATTCAAAATGCTCGGCAAGGCGCGGGACTGGAGTGCCGGGATGCCTCGCGAGGTCAAGGGCGGCCCCTGCCAGGAGGTCGTGATCCAGGGTGAGGCGTTGCAACGCCGCGGCTTGCTGGACATGATGCCCGTCCTGAAGACCTGGCCCGAGGATGGCGGCCCCTTTATCACCTACCCGCTGGTGATCACCCGCAATCCCGAAAACGGCCGCCGCAACATCGGCATGTACCGCATGCAGGTCTACGACGGCCGGACCACCGGCATGCACTGGCAGCTACACAAGACCGGCGCCGATCACTATCGCGAGCACGAGGCGCGCAACGAACGCATGCCCGTGTGTGTGGCCCTGGGCGGCCCGCCGTCGCTGATCTACGGCGCCACTGCGCCCCTGCCGCCCGATGTGGACGAAGCGCTCTTCACGGGATTCGTCACGGGGCGGCCCGTGACCTGGACCAAAGCGGTGACCAACAACCTGCAGGTGCCGGCCGAGGCCGAGTTCGTCATCGAAGGGTTCGTGGAGCCCGGCGAGCGGCGTAGCGAAGGACCGTTCGGCGATCACACCGGTTTCTATACGTTGCCGGAAGACTTTCCCGTCCTGCACGTGACGGCCATCACTTCGCGCCGCAAGCCGGTCTATCCCACGTGCATCGTGGGTGTGCCGCCCATGGAGGACGCGGTGCTGGGATGGGCCACCGAGCGCCTTTTCCTGCCCCTGCTACAGAAGACCCTGCCCGAGATCGTCGACTATCATCTGCCGCCGGCCGCCTGCTTCCACAACCTGGCCGTCGTGGCGATCCGCAAGCAGTATCCCGGACATGGGCGCAAGGTGTGTCACGCCCTGTGGGGTCTCGGCCAGATGATGTTCTGCAAGACGATCATCGTGGTGGACGAGGATGTCGACGTGCACGACATGAACCAGGTGCTGTGGCGGGTGACCAATTCCATAGACCCCAGGCGCGACACCTTCTTCGTGGACGGACCGGTCGATCACCTGGACCACGCGGTGAGCACCCAGTTCGTCGGCGGCAAGATGGGCCTCGACGCCACGAGCAAGCTCGCGGGCGAAGAGGGGTTCGAGCGCGAGTGGCCGCCCATCGTCCGCATGAGCGAAGACGTGCGGGCCGACGTGGACCGCGAGTGGGGCGACCTGCTGTCCCGTCTGGAGAAACAGTGAGTCGCATCCACCAGCGCGGCACCGACGGTTCGGTCAACGACCCGACCGCCCACGACCAGGCCGTGCGCGCCATGTTCTCGCGCATCAGCGGCGTCTACGACTTCATGAACCACGCCCTGAGCTTCAACCGCGACCGCGCCTGGCGTCGCAACCTGGTGCGCCGTCTCGATCCCGACACCCGGGACCTGCTCGACCTCTGCGCCGGCACCGGCGACCTGGCCCTGGCGGCCCTTGGCGCCGGCCGGGCCCGCAACGCGTTCGCCGCCGACTTCTGCGTTGACATGATGGCCGCCGGTCGGGACAAGGGCCTGGTCGACCGTGTGCCCGCCCTCGGCGCCGATGCCCAGAGCCTGCCCCTGCGCGACGCCTGCGTCGACGCGGTGGTCGTGGGTTTCGGCGTGCGCAACTGGGCCGACCTGGGTCTGGGGCTTGGCGAGTGCGCTCGCGTGCTGCGCCCCGGCGGACGGCTGCTGCTGCTCGAATTCTTCCGCGACGATCCCGCCTCGACCGGCGACTCCCGCGGCAAGCCGGCGCCGCTGCACTGGTGGCTCGACCGCGCCGTGCCGGCCGCCGGTCGCCTGCTCGGCCGCGATCGCGCCGCCTACGCCTACCTGACCGAGAGCATGGCACGCTTCGTCACGCCGGACGGGTTCGTGGATCTTCTGGTGGCACACGGTTTCGTCGATACCTTCGTAGAGAGACAGACCTTCGGCATTTCGCATCTGGTAGGGGGGAGGTTGGCGTGAAAGACCGCACCATCACCGTGGCCTGGACCGGCGCCAGCGGGCTCGCCTATGGCGTTCGGCTCGTCGAGGTCCTGCTCCAAGCTGACCGTGATGTGACCCTGCTGCGCAGCGAGGCCGTCGAGCAGACCGCACCGGTGGAAATGGGGCGTCCGCCCGCGGAGATCATCGCGGATCTGTGCCTCACCGCCGAGAAACACGGCACGACCCTCACCGAGTACGGACCGAAAGAATTCACCGCGCCGGTGGCCAGCGGTTCAGCCCAGGGCAGTGGCCTGGTGGTCTGCCCCTGCACCATGAGTACGCTCGGGCGCATCGCCACCGGCTCGGGCGACGACCTGCTGCACCGCGCCGCCGACGTTAGTCTCAAGGAGCGGCGCACGCTCATCCTGGTGCCGCGCGAGACCCCTTTGGCCACTCATCATCTGGAGAACATGACCCGCCTGAGCGCCGAGGGCGCGATCATCCTGCCGGCCATGCCCGGTTTCTATCATGGCCCACAAAGCGTTGACGACCTGGTCGACTTCGTGGTGCAGCGCGTCTGCGATCAACTCGGCGTGGACGTCGACCTGACCCCGCGCTGGGGAGGCGACGCGTGATCGCCGGTCGCTACCTGGGGCTCGTCAAGTTCGAGCACACGCTGTTCGCCATGCCCTTCGCGCTGGTGTCGCTGCTCGTGGCGACACAGGGTCGGCCCAGTCCGCACACCATGCTGTGGGTGGTTGTCGCCATGGTGGGCGCCCGCAGCGCGGCGATGGCTTTCAACCGTCTGGCCGACCGCCACCTCGACGCCCAGAATCCCCGCACCTCCGCGCGTCACATTCCCGCGGGGGAGGTGTCGCCGCGCGGCGCCGCCGTCTTCACGTTTGTCGCCGCGGCGGTTCTGGTGTTCGCGGCCAGTCGGCTCAACACGCTCTGCTTCGCCCTGTCGCCGGTGGCCTTGCTGGTGGTGCTGGGCTACTCCTACACCAAGCGTATTACCCGCTGGGCCCATCTGATTCTGGGACTGGGGCTGGCCGTGGCGCCGGTCGGGGCCTGGTTGGCCGCCACCGGCTCCTTCGCGACGTTTCCCCTGTGGCTGGCGGCCGCGGTCATGCTCTGGGTGGGCGGCTTCGACGTGATCTACGCCTGCCAGGATATCGACTTCGATCGTCGCGAAGGGTTGCATTCGATACCGGTGGCCTTCGGCGTGACGGGCGCCCTCCGGACAGCTCGTGCGCTACATGTGTTGTCGGTGGCCTGTCTGGCCCTGGCTTTTTCGAGTATATCGGTACTGGGGCCGGCGTCTCTGGCCGGCGCCGGCGTGATGGCGACCCTGCTCATCCAGGAACATCGGCTGGTGCGGGGGGGCGATTTGAGCCGCATCGACAAGGCTTTCTTCGCGATAAACTCGTGGATCGGCGCGGCCGTGCTGGGTTGCGTTCTGATCGACCTGTATCTGGTATGACTTTCTGATCGACACCCTTCCGTTCCTTCGATCTGCCAACCGCCGGCGTCGCTGACATGGCATATTGCGTTTTCAAGGACCGGGTCCCCGGAATCGGGTTCAATAAATCATTTCGAATTTGATCGCCCGTCCCATCACCCGGAGAATAACTGGCGTAGTGGCGGCTCCTTTAATAATTTGATATTAAAGCAGTTACAATCGCGCCAGCTCGTGGGATGGGCGCGGATCCCAGGGTGCTTCGCAACCTGATCACTTGCTGACAAAAATCCCTAAAGCGGGCATGCCCTTTGCCGAAGGACTTCATTGGAGTTCACCAGGGTCCGGCTCGACCGGCCCGCTCGGTCACTGGTCCAGGACGGACCAAATGAAAGGGAATCAGGGATGAAGAATTGGAAATGTGCCTTCGCGGCCGTTGCGGTCCTCGCCTTCGCGAGCCTGTCGGTCGCCCAGCCCACCATCGGTGTCTACTTCGACGAAGCCGGCACCAACCTCGACTACGCCGTCGAGCTCTTGCCCGACATGTGTACGGGTTATGTCATGATTAAGGACGCCGACATGCTGGTCGGTGGTGCCGCGTTCTCCGTCGACATCGATCCGGACCTTATGTACAGCTGGAGTCCGATGACGGATCAGGGTCTGTATCTCGGCGACGAGAGCGGCTGTGAAGTCGGTCTGTACAGCTTTATTCCGGTCTTTGACCCCACGGACACGGCCCTCCTGGCCACGTTCAACTTCTACTCGCCCACGTCCGTGCTGGGCGGCACGATCACCGTGGGTGCCCATCCCAACTATGATGCTCCCAAGGTCGCCGATAGCGGTGGCGTCCAGTACGATGCCGAGGGTCTGACCTCGTGCCTGACCATCCACAGTACGCCGAAGATCAGTGTGTACTTCAATGAGGCCGGTACCGAGCCTGCCTTGGTTACCAACGGTGGTGTCGGTGTCATCCACCAGGCCTATATCCTCGTCTCGAACGCCGAGATGCTGGTTGGCGGCGCCGCCTTCAAGCTGGAGCTGGATCCGTTGATCATGCTCGGCAACGCCGTGCACGCCGACGCCCTGGTTCTGGGTTCGCTGACCACCGGCGTCGAGATGGGTCTGTATTCCTACCTGCCCGTCTTCGGTGGCAACGTGGGTCTGCTCTACAGCCTGGACCTGATGACGTTCGACAACCTCATGACGGACGCGCCTCTGACAATCACGAGCCACCCGGCCTACGGTGCCCCGATGGTGGCGGACAACAACGCCTACCAGTTCGACTCCGATGGTGGGGTTGCGTACCTGACCATCGTCATCCCGACCGATGAAAAGGCCTGGGGCGATGTGAAGAGTCTGTACCGGTAAATCGGACCCCCTGCGACGGTCCGAGTGCCCTCCCCCAAGGCTCGCGGGACGGCGTAGAGGTGAAGTGGGAGAAGCCAATGGCTTCTCCCACTTACTTTTTGTGCGCCGTTTCAAGCTGCTAATCGTCTCGTTTCAGGATATGGAAGCCAAACTCCGTCTCGATCTTTCCGGATACTTCACCCGGCCTCAAACTGAACAACTCCGCTTCCATGGGTCGGGGAAGAACCGCCGGCTCGATCACGCCAAGCAACCCGCACTCGAAGCGACTCTCCGGATCGTCGGAGAACCGTGACGACAGATCGCAGAAATCCACTTCGTCGGTGGCGAACATGGCCAGCACTTCGTCGACGAGCAGTTCGGCCTGGGCGCGGTTGCGTCGCAAGCCGGCCGTCGCGTCGCGGGCGCCCGACCAGGAGATCAGGATGTGGCGAGCGACCGCCCGTCGCACGGGTTGCCGCATGAGCAGGTGAAATCCGCGCCTGGTCTCGACGGTCGCGTCGAAGTGTCCCACGGCCAGCTCGAAGAGGGGAACCTCCAGGGGCAGAGGCAGATCCCCGCGCTTGAAGATGCCCAGGTAGCCGTCGTTGATCTCCACGTTGGGATCATCAGAATACTGACGGGCCAGGTCCGCGAAGGGGGCCCGCTTGCTTTGCAGGGCCGCGGCGACCCGCAGGGCCTGGTCCTGGGCTTCCAGGCGGGTGCGCGTCACGCCTGCGATGGACGGGGTACTCTCGACGTGGGCGATCAGGATATGCGCCGCCGCGGCTTCCTCCTTGGCGGGATCCACGGGCGCGGCAGCCGTCTCGGCGGCCGGCGGCACCGGTGTCTCGTCGCGCCGGATCAGGCCGAAGACAAGGGCGCTCGTCACGGCGGTCGCGAAAATCAGCAGCAGATATCGACGCGCGGTCATCTGTTGTTTCTCCTCATGAAAGGCTCGGCGCCGACGGCGCGCAGGATCTTGCGGGCGAACAGGTGATAGATCTGCATCTCCCAGTCCACGATCCCCGCGCGCATGTGCATGTGACGTAGGTAGGTGACGAACTTGTCGCGCTCGTCGGGCTCGTAACCGACCGCGTCCATGGCCGCGCCCACGTGGCCGTACATGATGTCCAGGTCGGCCTGGGCGGGCAGCTTGGTCGAACGGTGCGGATGCGACACGCGCATCTCGGGCGGGCGACTGTTGGGCCGCGCCGGCTTGGCCTGTGTTTCGAGCCAGGCCTTGCGGATCTCGTAGGCGTAGATCATCACGGCCTGGGCCAGGTTCAGGGAGGTGTGCTCGGCGCTGGCGTCGATGCGCGAGACGTAGCGGCAGTCGTAGACTTCCTCGTTGGTCAGACCCGACCGTTCGGTGCCGAACATCATGGCGACGGGTCCCTCGGCGGACGCATCGACCAGCTTGCGCGCCAGTTCGTGGGGCGCGAGCAGGGCGCCCTTGCGCAGCTCGCGGGGCCGGGCCGTCGAACCGGCCACGACGATCATTTCGCGGATGGCCGCCTTGTGATCAAGCACCACGCGCGCATTGTCGAGCACGTCCTCGGAACCATGGGCCACCACGCGCGAACGATGGCTGAACGGCTCGCGCGGCTTGATCAGCGTGAGCTTGGACAGGCCCATTGTTTTTAGGGCACGTGCGGCCGCGCCGACGTTCATGGGCTCGGTCGTGCGGCTCAGCACGAAGGTGATGTTGTCGAGGTTCGGCGTTGCGGCCTGAGTATCGTCGGTCACTGTGAATCTCCGGTTCGGGTTTGTCGTATAGCTTCAAATATCGTCCCGCGAGGGGCTGTTGTCACGTTTCTGGGGAGAGGTTATGTTCATGGCACATGAGAACCGTACCGGAGAGGGGACTCCATGGACCGCCTGATCGCCATATTCGTCATCCTTGTCGGCATCAATTTCCTGCTGGATAATTTCGGTCTCGGCCTGTTCGACATCGGCGATCTGACCAAGCTGTGGCCGATCGCCTTGATCTGGGTGGGCGTGACCATGTGGCGCGAAGCCGAGCGCAAGAAGGACTGGCCGGCAAGCCAGGAAAAAAGGTGCCGGCCCCCGGTTTGGGAGCCGGCGCGTTCCCTTGTGGATCGCGGCGTCAGTCGAACTTGTAGGTCACCGTCAACGGGAAGCGCGTGTGCTTGGGATAGTAGCGGCGCCAGAAGACCAGCGATTTGCCGTCGTACTCCACCACCCGCACCGGCGGATTGACCGACAGAACTTCGGCTCCGGCAGGCAGCTCAACCTTGAGGTTTTGCAGCCGATCTTCTGAGTAGTCTCCCCAATGGGTATAGCTCCAGACGCCGTCCTCGACGGAGGCGGCGTCGCGATGTGTCGTCTTGACCATCAGCTCCGTGTCTTCGCCGGGCATCACCGGCACGGCGAGCATGACGATGATGTTGTGGTTGACGGTACCGGGCCGGGGCTCGAGCCGGTAGTCCAGGGTGTTGCCGTAGGTGTCCAGCGTCGTCATGGCTTCGTACATGTACAGCTCGTGGGGCGCCGCGCCCCACCGGACGGTGGTCTGGATCTTCTTGCCCCGGTTGCGGATGGTCATGGATTGACTGATCTCCATGTTTCCGTTCGGCAGCAGTCGGCGGTACGAGTTGGAATGAGCGAACTTCTTGCTGTTATCGATCCGTGGCGCGCCCGCACGGCCATCGACCGATTTGATCTCGCCGCCGCTCAACTCATAGAGGGTCTCGTCGGTCTGCAACAGGTAGAGTCCTTCGAGCACCGGACGCAGGACGCCGGTCAGGGTCTTGCCGCCGGTCAGCTCCACCTCGCTGGTGTCCGCCGCCAGGCAGGCGGTCGCGAGAAGGGTCGTGGCCAGGATGATCAATGTATTACGGATGAACATGTCGTCTCCTCCTACAGGAAGCCGCCGTCGAGAACCAGACAATCTTCTTCCAGCTCGGTGAACGCGCCGATGATCTCGCCGTCCACGATGTACGCCACGGCGCCCGGGCTGTTGAATACGTCGTCGCCCTCGCGCTGAACGTCGAGCCGCGTGACGACCTGCCCGATCACGATGACCGCGAGCACCGCGGCCGCCGCCCAAACGGGCCACATGGACTTGCGCCCGGTGTGTTTGCGATCGAAGCGGAGCGTCTTGCGGGGGGCGCGCCCGGCGAGGATCTCTTGGCGCAGGTCGGCGGGTGCGTCGTCACGCAGCGCCGTACGCCATCGATCCCGTTCGTTTTGCCGCTTGGCGACGAGGTCGGCGCAGGGGTCGCACTCGGCGATGTGTCCGTCACAGGCCTCGGTCTCGGATTCGGGCAGCTCCCCGTCCACATAGGCGATCAGCTTGTCGCGCAGGTCTTCACAACGCAGGTCTTCACAACGCATGGCCGGTCCTCTCCAGCTCGCGACGCAGACGTTGCGTCGCCGTGTGTTTGCGTGAGGCGACGGTACCGGGCGGAATATCCAGGACCTCGGCGATCCAGATCGCGGTCGACAAGAGCCGCGAAGGCGTCTTCGGTCGGGATCCGGGTCGGGGCTTGTTGCGGTTGCGTGAGCATCATGCCTCCAGAGTATCACCTCGATTACCATCGTCACCCATATAGACGCGGGGGGGGTGGTATTTCTTCATTATTAATTCGGGCGCATGGGCGGACCCAAAGCGAATTAGAAATTCGTTTGGGCGTGTCTTATCCGCACTTGAATGGGGTTGTGAAGGGATGGCATAGCAAGAAGCTTATTCCGCATCAAAAATAGGGTCACCCGGTGGGCCGTGGGCAGCCCCCCACATCAAAAACGGGGTCCCACGTGGGGCCGTGGGTGTGGATAACCAGTTGAAGGCGTACTCTCCGGCGGGTTCTGGGCCTTCTCCAGAACCGGGCCCTATCGGGCTAGCACGACCTTTGTATAATTGACCAGCCCCACTCCTGTCGCTCGCACCAGGTAGACGCCGCTGGCCATCGGTAGCCCCGCGTTGTCCATCCCGCTCCAGGTCATCCCTTGCGCCCCGGCCGTCAAGTATCCGCTATGCAAAGTCCGCAAATTCCGTCCCTGCAAATCATGCACCGTAACCTCGACAACCCCATCCCGAGGCATCACAAACGAAACCGTCGTCCGCGGATTGAACGGATTCGGATAAACCCGCAGACCCAATCCGAGGTTATACGGCACCTCGTCCTCAACCCCGGTCCCCGGATCATCCAACAACCACACGCAAGCGTTCAGGAAAAATTCCCGGTTGTTGCTGCCGGCTTCGGTCCAGTTGTCCTCGTGGGATTCGGTGCCGGTCCCGTCGGCCATGCTCGACGAGTCGCCGTAACCCACGATCTTGCCGCTGCCGTAGCGTGACCAGGCCGCCACGTGGGGTGAGCCTTCGGCCTTGCTGATCAACGAGCCCACATCGGTCAGGTACGGGTTGGCGGTCGGCCACAGGGTCATGACGTTGCCCACGTGGTAGATGACCGCGTTCACGTCGCCGTAGTCGCCCTCGATGACCGGGTTGCCCGTGGCGGCGGTGATGTTGGTGAAGGTGCCGGTAATCGAGTTGTTGCCCTCGTCCTTCACGTGGAAGTGCAGGCCGAAAAGGGCGCCGGCGAAGGTCTCGGTGTCGCCGCCTACCGGCACGGTGATGTGCGGTACGGAGTAGCCGCCGAAGATGCTCGGGCTGTCCCAGCCATTGTTGTTGCGGTCGCTCGAATTGTGGTCCGCGACCATGAACAGCGAGCCGCCGTCGTAGACGAACTGCCGCACCGCTTCCTTCTCGGCGGCGGTGAACGGGTTCTGGGGCTCGGGGATGATCAGCAGGTCGACGCCCGACAGAACCGACGTGCTCAGGGCCGCCGTGTTGCTCTGCACCGTATGTCCCGCGAGATAGAGCTCATAGCCCCACTCGGAAAGCTGGCCGCTCCACGCGGTCTCGCTCGTGGGATCGGTGGGGTAGGGATCGGGATAGTTGTTGTCGACGCGCCAGTTGCCGTTGCTGCCGGCGTCCTGGTCGTGTGAATGGTCGAACAGCACCACGCGATCGGCCGTGGGCGGGCCCTCGATCCACACCGTGTAGTAGCTCGCGGGGGCGCCGGCCGGGGCGTAGGACACGCCGCTCTCGTCGTCCTGGGCGCGCAGGTAGTAGTCGAAGTCCACGTTGCCGGGCTGGCTGTAGAACGTGGTCGCGTAGGTGTCGCCGCCGGTGTTGGTCATCGTCTGGGTCAGGAAAGTGCCGCCGTCGGTGCGGTAGTAGCAGGTGACCGCCGTCACCGTGCCGTCGCTGTCGGTCACCGTCGCCGAGACGGTCAGGTCGTCGTACTGCACGGGATCGGTCGGCACGACGCCGGCGCCGCTGATCACCGGCACCTGGTTGCCGCTGCCGGTGGACGCGTCGTAGTACAGCTCCACGAACTCGTACGTATACGAGTCGGGGTCGGTCACTTCGCTGATGACCAGGCCCGACATCACGCCGTCCGGCGCCTCGACTCCCGAGCCGGGGGACGGGACCTCGTTGGTGGCCGTCCAGGCCTGGCTCTCGGGATTGGCGCGATGGTACGAGCGTCGCGTGGTCGTGATCGCGTCGGTGGGCCCGTCCACCAGACCGCTGGACGCGTTGCGCAGTTCGTAGGTCTCGTCGCCATTGATCATGGGCGCCGAGTTGTTCGAGCGCAGGTAGGTCACGTTCGAACCCAACGACACGCCGTAGTAGCTCTCGAAGGCCGCCTGGTCCTGGTCGCGGCAGATGATCACGTAGCCGCCGGGTTGCACGATGGTGCCGCCGGGGATCGTGTAGCTTTGTGTCGAATTTTCCTGATCGAGCGTCCAGTTGCCGATGTCCAGCGGGGTCTGGGCGGACGCGGATGCGACCAGCAGCGTCAGGGCAAAGAGCGGCGTGGCTGTGAAGACACGACGAGTGCGATCGATCATGCGGACACTTCCTCGGGCTTGGGGTCGGGGATAGCGGGAGGCCCCTGAATCAAGGTACGGGATACAAAAGCGGCCGGAAAACTCCGGTCCGCTTGCTTAATTATACCACAGCCAGCACCTATCTGCAAAATCTGTACATCCCTTGTTGATTGGGGGGTTTACTTTGGGCTGAAGGGGCCGCCGCCATTTTTATATCCATGAAATGCTGATATCAGGGACGGTTGCGACCCTGGAGGATGAGTTCGAGGTTGCGGCGCGCGATCCCATAGCCCGGATGATCGTCCAGCAGTTCTCGCAACAGCCGCTCGGCTGTTGCGGCGTCCCCCTGCTCCATATAGGTCAGTGCGATACCGTTGCGGGCCTGGGGGTGGCCGGGCTGCAGGGCCAGGGCGTCTTCGTAGGCTCCACGCGCCTCGGTGAACGCTCCGCGCTGGGCGTACACCCGGCCGAGGCTCGCGTGGAAGGACGCCCCCTCGTGGTCGCCGGTCGGCCAGAACACCGTCACCGCGACGACCAGCACGGTCACCACCGCGATCTTCGAGAGCCACGTCCTCGGCGTCGCCAGCGCCGCACCCGCGAACACGCTCAACGGGATTATCAGCGGCAGGCGGTGGCGTGTGTTGACCCAGAAAAGCAGACACGTCAGCACGGTGGTGCCGGTCAGCAGCAGCAGGGGGACGATCTCGCCGCGTCGTTCGCGCAGGGCCGCCGCCAATCCCGGAATCGCCAGCAGCCACAACAGGCCCAACGAGGGAATCAACCAGCGTCCCGGGCCGGTGTGTCGATGCACCCAGCTCGCCAGGAAATTGTGCTCCATCTCGCGCCAGGCGAAGATCAGGCGCAGCTTGCGCGCGTATAGGCGCAGTGTGCCCGTGGGGTCGGCGGTCAGCTCGCGGATTCCCCGCTCGAACCAGTAGGTCGACGCGCCGCGCCAGTCGAGAGAGCGACCCGCGCCGGCCCGGGCCAGACGCAGGGATGCCTCCTGTTGGCCGGCGATGTCCGTCGGTAAATCGGGGGGGAGATCGAAGCGGCCCGTCGCCCCCTGAAAATTGCCCAGGTAGAAGTTGATCCCGCCGTTGACCGACACCGGCACCGGTTCGCCGCTTACCCGGATGTTGCGGAGAGTCACGGGCGCGATGACGATGACCGCGCCCAGCACGATCAACAGGAGCGGCACGAACGCTTCGACCGGTCGCCGTCGCGCCGACCAGCCACGCCAGACGAGCACGCCGGCCAGCAACAGCAGATGCTGGGGACGGTTGATGATCGCCAACCCGAGCAGCAGGCCCAGCCAGGGCAGCAGTCGCCGATCATCGCCGCGTTGCCGACACGCGACAGCCAGGTCCAGGATCACCACGAGCAGGAACAGGTTGAGCGTGGTCGGCAGGAGCCAGCCCTCGAACCAGATGGACGGCGCGAAGTACAGGGCCAGGAGTCCGGCCCACAGTCCTGCGCGGGCTCCGTAGAGGCGTCGGCCCAGATCCTGGATCCCGACGACGGTCGCCACGCCGCAGAGCATCTGGAAGATCGTCGGTCCCCACGCGCCGCCGATCCGCTGGAGCAGGACGAGCAGGTGCGGATACAGGGGCGGCATGTAATAGGGAGCGTGGGCGGGGCCGTGGCCGAGGCCGGACGCAAGGGCTTTCGCCCAGGCGTCGTAGTGGGCGGCGTCGTTCAGCGGTTCGTGCCAGAGGGGGTCGTTCTGGCTCCGCCAGAGCAGGACCGCGATGCGCAGGAGCAGGGCGGCTGCCGCCAACAGGAGGGCCGGTTTGTATTCGCGAAGTCGGCTTGCAGGCAAGGCCGCTCGACCCCCGTCATGCTTATGTGCGCACCAGTTCGGCCAGGCATTCTATGTGCCCCGTCTGAGGGAACATGTCGATGACCCGGACCCGCTTCAAATCGTAACCGCTGCCGCACAGCTTACCGCAGTCGCGCGCCAGGGTGGCGGGATCGCAGCTCATATAGATGATGCGGGCGGGGGACATGTCCGCCAGGTGGCCGGTCGCCGCGTCGCCGAGTCCGGTGCGCGGGGGGTCCAGCATGATCGTGGTGTTCGGCCAGTCCGGGGCCTCAAAACGACGGTCGCCGTCACGCCATGGACCCTCTCGCCAACGGGACAACACCTTCGTCGTGTCGGCCTTGACGATCTCGGCTTCGCGGTCGGCGCGTTTCAGGTTGTTCAGGGCGTCGCGCACGGCACGCTCGTCGTTTTCAATGCCGATTACCCGCTCGAACCGGTCGCCCAGGGCCAGGGCGAACAAACCCACACCGCAATAGAGGTCGGCCAGGGCGCCGCCACGCGCGTCCCGTGTGACGCCGGCTTCGTCGAGCCAGGTGCTCGCCAGGGCCACGGCCGCCGTAGCCTCGGCGTAATTCACCTGGAAAAAACTGCCGGCCTGCACGCGGTAGGTGTGGCCGGCCGTCTTGGCCAGCAGATGATCGCGTCCCCAGGCGGGCCGATTGTTGTAGAGGATGCCGACGCAGGCCGGGTGGGGCGGTTCGCCGTCGGGCAAGGCCTTGAGTATGGCCTTCAAGGTACGCAGGCGTTCCGGCGGTCCGAAGAGCGCCAACAGGAAGCCGCCTTGTCCGTCCAACCGCGCGACGGCTTCGTCCACCGGCGGCATGGTCCGCAGGAAGGGCATGACCTGCTCGTTGAACAGATCGGGCATCAGTCCGTGGGTTGTGACTTCCAGGATGTCGTGGCTGCCTTTGCGTCGCACGCCGTACTGGCCGGTGGGCGACCGCCACAGGCGCAGTTTGTTGCGGTAGCCGAGCGGAGGGCCGGCGGGTTCGGGGCCGGTCAGCTTGTCGCCCATTTCCAGCTTGCCCAGTCGTTCGAAACAGTCGCGGACGATGTCCGTCTTGGCACGACGTTGGGCTTCGTCGCTCATGTGCTGCAGGTCGCAGCCGGACAGGGCGCCGATCTCGCCCAGGGGCGGCTCGATGCGATCGGGGGAGGCCTCGAGGATTTCGATCAGGTCCGTCTGCACGAATCCCTTCTTGCAACGGATCACACGCGCGCTCGCCCGTTCACCGGGGATGGTGCCCGGTACGAAAGCGGCCAGGCCTTCGGAGGTACGGCCGAGGCCGTTGCCGCCGGTCACCAGCTTGTCGATGGTGATCTCGACGATGTCGCCGGGCTGCGGGCCGGTGTCGGTGCCGGTCGGGCCGGTGGTCTCGTTCATCCTGACTCCTCGAGTTGAAAGGTGGCTAACCCGGACTATTCATAAATGAGCTACTGCGGTCGCGTATGCTCAAGTCTGACAGCACGTCCTCGGTTTTGCTCCCTCAACGTGCCTACAGGCACGCCTCGGTCCCAAAACCTTGCGGGCGCCCTGTCAGACTTGAGCATACACACCCTCGCCACGCTCATTCATGAATAATCCGAGTTTGAATCTAACAGCCCCCGCCCTTGCTGCCAAGGCGGGTCGACCGTATTTACCCCGTGCACGATTCTTGCAAGTCCAGGCCGTGACAATGAACCGGACTTTATCTACACTCTCCAGTATGGATGCTGGCAAGCGGACACGGACGTCCCTGGCGGCGGCAACGGTTATCCTGTTGTCCGCACTGCTTTTGCTGTCCGGATGCGCCCCGCATTGGCGTGGCAAGCTGCCCGCGTCCACCCCCGTCTCCCGGACGGATCCGGCCCCCCCGGCCCGCGATCGCATTATCCCCCCCCCCGCTCAGGATCGTCCCACTTCACGGATCCAGTGGCAGGACATCGACCGCACCCAGCCCCCGTCCGACCTGGTTTGCGACATGGCCCTGTCGTTCCTGGGCGTCCCGTACGTCTACGGCGGCACCACGCCCCAGGGCTTCGACTGCAGCGGCCTCGTCCAGTACGTCTATCGCGAAGTGGGCGTGAATCTGCCGCGCACCGCGCGCAACCAGTCGCGCTCCGGCCGCACCACGACCCTGCGCACCATGCTGCGGGGCGACCTGATCTTCTTCCGTATCGATCGGGATGTTATTTCCCACGTGGGCATCTATGTGGGCAAGGGCCAGTTCGTCCACGCGCCGGGTACGGGCAAGCACATTCGCATCGACAGCATCGACAACGGGTGGTGGCGGCAGCGGGTGAAGGCGGTCAGACGCGTTATTGCGAGTTAGCTTCGACGATTCCCTCCGGCCCCACCTTGATCTTCTCCGACGTCTTGACCGCCTCGTCCACCGCCTCGTCCATCCCCATCGTCTCGGATTGTGCCAGCACCTCGTTGGGATGCGCGTTGAGCACGGGCTTGGGCGAGCGGATCGAGCAGCAGTCGCGGTACGGTTCGATCGACGTCTCGAAGACGCCGATGCGACGGCTCAGGTCGGTGATCTCGATCTTGTCCAGCCCCACCAGCGGCCGCAGGATCGGCAGCGTGAGGTCGGGGCTGATGGCGCGCAGGTTGTGCAGGGTCTGGCTGGCCACCTGGCCGACGCTGTCGCCGGTCACCAGGGCCAGACAGTTCTCGCGGCGGGCGATGCGCTCCGCCGTCTTCACCATGTAGCGGCGGAAGAGCACCATGTCGAAGGCGTCCTCCACCACGCCGACCGCGCGCGACTCGTAGGGATAGGCCGGCACCAGGTGCAGGGTGATCGGTCGCGGCGACCAGGTCGCGAGGATGGACGCCACCCGTATGATCTTGTCGACGACGGCCTCGTCGCGCGAGCGTCCGGGAAAAAAATGCACGAACTCGGGACGACAGCCGCGTTTCATCATCATCCACGCCGCTACCGGCGAGTCGATGCCGCCCGAGAGGAGGACCGCGAGTCGGCCGCTCACGCCCACGGGCAGACCGCCGCCGCAGCGGATCCGGGCGGTGAAGACCAGAATCTCCTTTTGCAGCACCAGCAGGTGGGCCGCAAAGTCGGCGTGCTTCAGATTGACGGGCAAATCGAGGACCGGCTGCAGGGCGCCGCCCACGCGCGTGTTGATGGCCTGCGAGTTCATGGGGAAGGACTTGTCCGAGCGACGGGCGTCCACGCGGAAGCTGGTGGCGTCGGCGGCGTCGCGACGCGCAAGATTGATCGCCGTTTCGGTGACGCGGTCCAGGTCGGCCTCGTGATCATCGGTGCGCAAGACCGGCGTCGCGGCCGACAGCCACTGGATGCCGAACACGCGGCCCAGCTTGTCGACGACCCGTTCGACGGCTTCGTGGTCCTCCAACCTCACCAGCAACCGGCTCTCCACGTGATTGATGGCACGGACGGGTTCGCCACGCAGGGCCGTGAACATGTTGTTCTTCAGGCGCTTGACGAACATGTTCCGGTTGCGCCCCTTGAGGGCGATCTCGGCGTAATGGGCGGCGATTACGGACAAGGCTGTGGACGCGGGCTGGGCTTCGGGCACGGCTATCCTCCAGTGTTGGTCACCGGACAAATGTAACAGGGCTGCGGGGAGACGCCAGCGGTCAGCGCGCGAGTGTGATCTTGCCGGTTTCGCGCAGGGGCGCGCCGCCGTCGGTGGGGCGGGAGATGACGGTGTAGACATAGGTGCCCGCCGACACGCGACGACCGTTACGGTCGCGACCGTCCCAGGCGATGCTGCGCTGTCCGGGTTCGGCGGGGGAGAGTTTCCAGTCGCGCAGGCGCCGGCCGCGCGTGTCGTAGACGGCCAGCTCGTCGCCGCCGGACAAGGGCGTCGTCCAGGCGATGATGCCGCGTCCGGTGAAGGGGTTGGGCTCCGGCTTGCGCAGGCGCAATACGCGGGTGGTGGAAGCGAGGGGATCCACCGCCGTGGTCACGTCCGCAGTGAAGAGCATCCAGCCGTCGGGGTCGAGGACCACGTTGTCCACGTTGGCCGGTGCGTCCAGCGTCACGAACATGTGGCGGCGGTCCACTTCGACGACGTGGGTGACGTTGCCGCCGGCGGTTTCCAGGCGGACGTCGATCTTGAAAAGGAAAGGTTCGTCACCGGCATAGGGGTCGGTGGGCTGGATCTGGTTGATGTCGAGCCATATGCTCGAAGCGCCCCCGGTTCCGGTATTCATCCATTGCACGTTCAGTTCGGGATAGGTTTCGCGGTAGAGCCACTGGTTGAAGAACGTCGACATGCTGCGTCGCAGGTATACCTCGCAGAAGCGCACGAATTCGTCGGTCGTCGCGGTACCGTAGGACATGCCGCGCGCGTGGGGATAGAGTCTGAGAATCTCGAAAAAATCCGTGTCGCCGATCTCGCGACGCAGCATGTGCAGCAGCCAGGCACCCTTGTAGTAGACCATGTTGGCGAAGAAGTACCAGGGGTCGTCATTGCGGATGTCGCGGACCAGGGCCCCCCCCCACCAGGTGAAAATGCTGCGCTGGTACATGAACCATTTCAGCGAACTCCCGCCCACGGAGTGCTCGCGCCAGAGACCTTCGGCGTAGGTGGCGAACCCCTCGTTCAGCCAGGTATGGGACCAGTCGGCGCAGGTGACGAGATTGCCGAACCACTGATGGGCCAGTTCGTGCATGACAATCGAGTCGAAATTGTTGTCGCCGGTCACAAAGTGGGACGAATAAGTGGCGACGGTGGGATGCTCCATGGCGCCGTCCCACTCGAAGAGGGCATGACCGTATTTCTCGCCAGGGAAGGGGTAGGCCCCGAACGTGTCCTCGCACCAGGCGAGCATGTCCGACAGCGGCGCGAAGTCGATCTCGGCCTGGGGGACCAGATCGGGATAGATGTAATTGGTGATCTGCAACGTGTCGCCCTGGGCGTCGATGTAGATGTCGTCCAGGCGCGTGTACTCGGAGGCCGCCACCGAAAAATGATACGTGGAGATGGGATGTGTTTCCTGCCAGTACGCGGCCACATACTCGGTCTTGTCGCCGAGCAGAACCGCCAGGTGATCTTCGAGACGTGTTTTCTCGTCATCGTCCAGGTACGGGTTTACGGGCCCCGAGGAAAGCTCTACTCCGTTCGAGACACCGGTCACGCCGGCGGGCGAATAGAGGGATGTGCCGAACGTGGCCTTGTCGCGCGGGTCGTCCTTGCAGGGCCACCATGAACGCGCGCTCCAGGGCTCGCTGACGTTGGCCGCCACCAGTTTACCGTCTTCGCGCTCGACGAACCGGAAACCGTAGATTCCGTCAGGCTGCGGCGCGCCCTCGAAGGTCAGTATGACCGTGATCGTATCGGTGGTGGCCTGGCCCTCAAAGGGCAGTGAGATCGTCACGCGGTCGTTGGCGTGAACGAAAGGGAGAGGCGCGTAATTGGAGGAGTTCAGGGCCGCCGACGTAAAAGACATCTCGTCAACGAAATCCAGGACCAGCTCGGTCACGGCCCCCTGCAGAGGAGAGAAGGTGATCAGCTGTGCGCCCTGGATGTCCTGGGTGGCGAAATTCAGCATGAAATAATTCGCGTAGTGCAGGACATCGATCAGGTCCTGGGACGGATGGTTTTCGGGGGCCTTGTTCGGTCCCAGGCCCTTGGCGTGACCGCGACAGGGGATGCCCTTGCCCTCCAGCATCCACGAGTCGATCGGCACCTCGCCGTTGGACACGCCAAACACGACGCAAGGTATCAGCATCCATACGAACAACAGGCCGGCGGCAAGCGCGCTGTGTGTGGGGCGATCGTGTGTCATGTCCAAGCCGTCGTCTCGAAGACGCGTTGCGTTCACAAAGAACCGGGTTGTCTCTCATTCGTTTTGGGCACAAAATGAGGGCGGTAGCTCACGGGAATCGAGTAGCACACAATGGACTAAAAGCTCTGATCTGGCGAGAACAGAACGCAGCAAAGGTGACCAAATATGTCCAATAAGGGCGCTTTCAATCTGCAAATCGAGGGCTTACAGGACTTTATCGCGGACGAGGACGTGTCCGCCCTGTCCAGTCTGGCCCGGGCCGCAGGAGCGGAGCTCGGTCGCAAGGAGGGCCCGGGCGCCGATTATCTGGGCTGGTTGGACCTGCCGCGGATCATGGTTGGACCAGAATTGCAACGCCTCGAGGACGCCGCCGAGCACGCCCGCGAGGATTGCGACGTGGTCGTGGTGATCGGAATCGGCGGTTCATACCTGGGCGCCCGGGCCGTTCTGTCGGCCCTGGCCGATCGCACCTCCGGTCCCGAGATCATCTTCGCCGGCACCCACCTGTGCTCCGCGGGCCTGACCCGTCTGATTAAGAGCATCGGTGACCGCGACCTGCGTCTCTGCGTGATCTCCAAGTCGGGAACGACCCTGGAGCCGGCCGTGAGTTTCCGGCTCTTCCGCGGCCTGCTCGAGGAGCGCTATGGGACGGACAATGCGCGCCGTCGCATCACCGCGGTTACCGATTCCTCGCGTGGCGCCCTGCGCACCCTGGCTGACGCGGAAGGCTACGATACCTACGTGATCCCCGACGACGTGGGCGGCCGCTTCTCGGTCCTGACGCCGGTCGGCTTGTGGCCGTTGGCCGTGGCCGGTCTCGATCTGCACGCCCTGCTCGAGGGCGCCGGCGACATGTCGGTGGTCTGCGAGAACGACATCCAGGACGCCAACCCCGCCTACCTCTACGCCGCCGTCCGCAACGCTCTCTACAACAAGGGCTACACCACCGAGGTGCTCAGCACCTTCCACAGCGACCTGGGCTACGTGCAGGAGTGGTGGAAGCAGCTCTTCGGCGAGAGCGAAGGCAAGCAGGGCAAGGGTATCTTCCCCGCGTCCTGTCGCTTCACCACCGATCTGCACAGCCTGGGGCAGTACATACAGGACGGACGTCGCGAGCTCTTCGAGACTTTCCTGGTGGTCGATTCCGGCGCACCGGAGCTCGTGGTGCCGGCCGATCCCGGCCCCGATGGCGCGGACCTGAATCGCGACGGTCTCGGCTACCTGGTCGGTCGCAGCCTCGACGACATCAACCGCAAGGCGTTCGAAGGCACTCGCGCCGCGCATATCGCCGGCGGCGTGCCGGTGCTCTCCCTGGAGATGCAGGCCCTGGACGAGTGGTCCCTGGGCGGCCTGCTCTTCTTCTACGAGAAGGCCGTGGCGGTGAGCGGACGAATGCTGGGGGTCAATCCCTTTGATCAGCCGGGGGTTGAGGCTTATAAAAAAGAGATGTTCAAATTGCTGGGGAAGCCCTGATCTGGAGCGTTGGGGCCGCATTCGGGCGGCCCCGTCAGTATTGTGGAACGTACGACATTTATCGTCTCAGCGAACCAACGTCACCCGTTCGGTGATCGTTTCCCCGCCGCCACTCACGCGCAGGAAATAGGCGCCGCTCGCGGCCGCCCGCCCGTCAGTGGTGCGTCCATCCCACCCCAGCACATGCAGTCCAGCCGCCAGGTCCTTCCCGCCGTATAGCGAGCGCACAAGCCGCCCCCGCGCGTCGTGCACGCTCACGTCGACCCGGGCCGTCGTGCCGGTCATGAACGAGAAACTCACCTGGGGATTGAAGGGATTCGGCCAGGCGCGCAGGCCGGCGAGCAGTCGGGGCGCCGCGTCGGGGCCGTCCTCCACACCGGTGGCCCAGCCCAGGTGCTCGGACCCGCCGGACTCGGCGTAACGCGCCGCGAACTCCTGCAGGAACAGGTTGGCGATTACATAGTCGTGGATCACCAGGGTGTTCTCGTCGTTGATCGATTCGGCGCTGTAGCTCCAGTTGTGGCTGCCGGTGAAGACCATCGCGTCGAAGGCTCCGCCGCTTTTCGGCAGACTGGTCTGGGGATCGCCGGGCGCGTCGATCAGCAGGTACTTGTGGTGCAGCAGGACGCTGCCCGGCAGAGCGGTGTCCAGCCACACATCGGCCGCCGGCGACCAGGGGTCGGGCGCGCAGGCGTCGCCATGCATGCGCCAGTACTCGCCGCCGCTGGTGCAATCGCTCTGATCCTGTTCGAAGACACCGGCCAGGCCCAGGGTCGGCACCGCGTCGCGTTGGTCGCGCATGGCGTCGGAAATGTCGTTGTGGGTGAACGCCAGCATGGCGAAGTAGATGTTCTGCTCGGCGGTGCCGATGGCCTCGATCACGCGGTCGGTCACCTCGTCGCTGGGACTCATGTACTGTTCGACGTCGAGACCGTTGATGGTGAACACGTGCGGCGTGTTGTCCAGCTTGGCGTCGCCCATGCGGGCCAGGGTTCCGTTGGCGGTTTGGGTGTCGCTGCCCCACATCTCGTTGAACTCCAGGGTGTAGGCCTGGGCCAGGCCGAAGTCGCGAATGGCCAGGGCGTTGTTCAGGTCGTTGTCGCCCGAGATGCTCATGTTGGCGCTGCCGGTCCAGGTCCAGTCGTTGTACTTGTCCACGTCGCGTCCGTCGATCACCACGAACTTGTTGTGCATGGCGCCGCTGGCGTGGTTGCCCCCGAAGCCGCTGTCGATGTAGGGGATGCCCGCCGCCTGGCAGACATCGGCGTCGGCGTGCGAGTTGTCCTGGTCGATGATCAAGCGCACCTGGCAACCGCGGTTGTGGGCGGCGATCAGGGCGTCGCGCACGCTGTCCAGGCTGAAGCTGTAGAGACAGGCGTCCACCGAGGCTTCGGCGTCGCCGATCAGGTCGATCAGGCGTCCCGACAGGGATTCGTTGTCGTTCACGAATGTGAGGCCGTCGAGGGAATAGTCGTGATCGGCCGAGCCTTTCATGTAGACGTGGATCTCGCCGGGGATTTCGCTCGGGGTCACGAAGACCTGGTCGGGTCCGTAAGAGGTGCCGTAGTCGTTGGTGGATTTGGCGCGGAAGTAGTAGACCGAGTTGGGCACCAGGTCGGTCAGCGTGACCACGTGGGCGGTGACACGAACGTCGGGAAAGCCGGCGGTCTGACCGTAGCTCGGCGTCAGGCCGTATTCCACCTCGGTGCTGCCGTCGCCCTGGGTGAAGAAGAGGACGCCGGCCCCGGTGGACGTGATGTTCATCACGGTAACGTCGCCGGTCACCACGGGACCCGAGCTCGTGGGGAACACGTCGCTCAGGTAGCGCGGCATGACCTCATACCCCGTCGTGTAGGGACTCGAGTAGTCGTACTGCTTGATCACGCCGATCACCGAGAAGTTGGCGCCGGGATCGGGACTGCCGTTCAGGTCCGTGTCCTGGTCGATGTACAGCAGACAGGACCCGCCGCCGTCGTTGACCGTGAGTACCGTGTTGCCGCCGGCGGTCACCGGCCACGCGCCGCTGGTGATGTTCAGGTTGTCCAGGCGCACGAGCCGGCTCTCGTCCGGGTCGCGGTTGTTGGCCAGGAAGGCGTCGTTCACGCTGGTGCAGCTCATGGCCTGTGGCTCGGGTATGGCCGAAGCCGGGCCGTGATTCGTGATGGTCGTGTAGCTGGTGGCCGTGCCCAGCTCGGTCAGCCCGTTGTACTGGGCCACACGTGAGGTGACGGTCACGCTGTCGCCCAGGGCCAGGTTCCAGCTCGACGCGCCGCCGGTCACGTAGACGTTGATGCCGCCCGTGTCGTCCTGCACGAACACCTCGAGCGTATAGCCGTTGAGCAGGTACGTGGGTACCGTGACCACGCCGCTCACCGTGACCGTCTGACCCAGCAGGGTCGGCGTGCCGTTGGCGTAGTTGACGTGCAGGTCGGAGATGGGGATGGCCGCGGCGGACACGGCGACCAGCAGGACGACGGCGGCAATAAGCATAGTACGCATTTTAGACTCTCTCGTTAAGACTCCTTGCGAAACGCCAGCGTCTCGCCACCGGTGCCGCCGCGCACGCCCGCGCGCAGCAATTCGGGCCAGGTGTCGCCGCGGTGATCGTAGCGCGAGAAACGCCGGGCCGCGCGCTGTTCGGCCGACCAGGTCCTCGGGCGCGACGAAGGAGAAGAGGTCGTGCCTGAGGTCGTTCTCCACATAGATGGGATCCTCGTCGCGGCGGATCTCGTCGATGACCCGGCGTGGGCCTTTCACATTCATCAGCGTCTTGACCAAGGCTGGCGGGTAACCGGTCTCCCAGGCCACGGGCCGCGGCCACGCGAAAGGCGTATCTGTTTCGATAGCCAAACGCCAGCGGCCGTCGGCCAGGGGTGTCATGAGGGCGCGGCCGTCGGGGTGCGTCAATACGGTGTGTTCCGCTATCGGGTCTTGCAAGGAAACCGCCAGGTTGATGGAGTTTTTCCCGAGGCTATTATACCATATTATTTCGGCGGCCGTCGAAGAACGGCGTACGCTCTATTCCGAACTCTACGACGAACTTTTCCGTCGCGTCCCCGATCATTACCAACTCATACGCAAGTCGTCACCCGCGGAGCAACGGCCCCCACGACGTGTCGCGGCATTTCGATACGGTGGCGACAGGATTCCATCTCAAGGAGTACACTGTAGCCGAACTGGTGGATATGTTCCGCATGGTGGGATTTTCGCGACTGCGTTGTCGCGTCGGCGCCAAGGGCCGCTACGTGGATATCGGACCATGGCTCCCCCGCCTCTTGGAGCGCGTGTTGAGCGGACTGCCGGCGAAACCGCGGCGGGCCCTCGCCGATCTCGCCCCCGTGCGGGCCATCCTCAATATCCGGCTCATCGGGTACAAGTAGGAAAGCATTCATATGGACAACGACTTCACCGGCAAGACACGCCTCGGCGTTGTCTACGGTATTGCCGCCTTCGGGGCCTGGGGCCTGTCGCCCCTGTACTTCAAGGCCGTCGTGTCCGTGCCGCCCCTGGAAGTGCTCGCCCACCGTATCGTGTGGTCACTGGTCCTGTTGGGGATCGTGACGGTCCTGCGCGGCGGGCTGCGCGAACTGATCGACCTGCTCCGAGACGCGCGCTTACGCCTGACCTTGGCTTACACGACCTGTCTGATCGCCCTGAACTGGGGGATCTTCATCTGGGCGGTCGCCAACGATCGTCTGCTCGAGGCCAGCCTCGGTTATTTCATCAACCCACTGGTCAACGTGGCGCTAGGCTTCGTTTTCCTGCGCGAGCGACTGCGCCCCCTGCAGATCGCGGCGGTGGTGTTGGCGACCGCCGGCATCGTGTGGTTGACCGTCGCGTACGGCAAGCTGCCCGCGATCTCCATCGTGCTGGCCCTGAGCTTCGGTCTCTACGGGCTGTTGCGGAAACGGACACGAGCCAGCGGCGTGCAGGGCCTCACCGTCGAGACCCTCCTGTTGACGCCGCCGGCCGTGGCCTGGCTGATCTGGCGCGAGTCCCAGGGCCTGCTGCACTTCACGCATGCGGGTATGCGTATCGACGGGCTGCTGATCTCGGCGGGTGTCGTCACGGCGTTGCCGCTGATCTGGTTCGCCGAAAGCGCGCGACGGCTGCGGCTGGTCTCGATCGCCTTCCTGCAGTACCTGGCGCCCACCGGTCAATTTCTCCTGGCGACCCTCGCGTTCGGTGAGCCCTTCACGCGCACCCACGCCATCAGTTTCGGGTTGATCTGGTTGGCGCTGATCCTCTACTCGATCGATACGGCGAGGGCGTTACGGCGGTAGCGCGGCCCCGAGACACGAAGGAGCCCTCCGGATGTTGGAGCAGTTGGAACTGCCCGATCTCCTTGGCGGTGAGCACGTCGACGCTCGCGAGCTCGTAATCGATTTCGGGCTGGGCGAGCGCGGTGGCGGCCATGGCGACGACGACGACCGTCAGACAAGCCAGCCATTTCCAGTTCAGTGACCTTTTCATTGTGCTTCCTCCCCTGGTTCGGACTGTTGCGGGTTTTCCATGGGGCCTGGTTTCACAGTGATTACGTCTGATTTGTTTAGCCGGTGTGCCCGTCTCACGAGATATTTACAGGTCATTTTCATACATTTAGGTGAAATGGAGGCCGTATGACGACATTCCTGGGTGTAATCACTTGTCAGACAAGATATTGATATTGCCTGATCATGGCATAAAAGGATGCCAGGATCTGGTTCATCAAGTCTCACGGGAGCCGGTGAAAGATGATGGTATTTCAAGACTGGCGAACCCCGCGGAGTAATACTATCCTGACAATCAGAATCGAATTCAACCGACCATGACGGATAACAAAAGGACGTTGCCATGACCTTCGAACTACCGGATCTGCCGTACGCCAAGGACGCGCTGGAGCCCCACATCTCGGCCGAGACGCTTGACTACCATTACGGCAAGCACCACGCGGCCTACGTGACCAACCTGAACAACCTGGTTCCCGGGACCGAGTTCGAGGGCAAGTCCCTCGAGGAGATCGTCAAGTCGGCGCCCGCCGGCGGAATCTTCAACAACGCCGCCCAGGTGTGGAACCACACCTTCTACTGGAACGGCATGAGCCCCAGCGGCGGCGGCGAGCCCACCGGCGCGGTGGCCGACGCCATCAACGCGGCCTTCGGTTCCTTCGCCGAGTTCAAGGAGAAATTCGCGGCGTCCGCGGTCGGCAACTTCGGTTCCGGCTGGACCTGGCTGGTGAAGACCGCCGCCGGCGGCGTGGAGATCCTCAACACCGGCAACGCCGGCTCCGCCCTGACCTCCGACGTGACGCCGCTGCTGGTGGTCGACGTCTGGGAGCACGCCTACTACGTGGACACGCGCAACGCGCGGCCCAAGTACGTGGGGAACTGGTGGAATCTGGTGAACTGGGATTTCGTGGCCAAGAACTTCGGCTAGTTTCGGCAGGGTTTCGACAAGAAGACGGGGAGGCCTGCCAAGGCTTCCCCGTCTTATATATCTATGCGAATCCGCACGCGATCAGGCGTTGGCCAGGGCGGCCGAGGCCAAGGCCAGGGCCAGCGGCAGGAATATCGATACCGCGGCGCGCAGGATGATCTTCAGGCTCATGTCCATCTTCTCGGTCCAGTGACATCTCGGTTGCGAGCCGCGCTAAGATAGGCTTGGGGACCACCAGGTCAAGCTTTGTGCGGTTTGGAGAATTCGAGCGTCGCGTACCAACCCCACCAGCGCAGGGGCGGGACCACCGCGAAGAGGGCGCGGTCGAGTCCGTCCAGCATGGTGATGACCGGCTCGGCGATCCGCGGCCACTTGCAGACCGGCACCGCCAGCAGCGTGGACATGTGGAAGCAACGGGTCACGACCTGGTCGAAATGGCGCTCGAGGATCTTCACGTCGCCGCGCACCAGGGGATGCTCGTCGTCGGTACGCATGGACGGAGTGACTTTGCGAAAGAGGTTGAGCGCCGGGTTGTGGCCCAGGGGTTCGGAGAAGACGGCCGTGCCGCCGGGCTTGAGCACGCACGCCAGTTCGCGGCCGGCCACGTCGAGATCGAGATGGTGGAGGATGGCCAGGCCGGTGATCAGGTCGAAGCTGTCATCGGGAAAGTCCATCGATTCGGCGTCCATGGCGTGGAACTCGGTGTTGTCGGCGCCCGCCTTGGCGGCGCCTTCGCGGGCCACGTCGATAGACCGCGGCGAGATGTCGATACCGACCACTTTCGCAGCCCCCGCCTCGACCAGTTCCAGGGAGTGATGGCCCGCGCCACAGCCGTAGTCGAGCACCTCGGCGC
This sequence comes from uncultured Fibrobacteraceae bacterium, assembly GCA_964476155.1. Taxonomy (GTDB): domain Bacteria; phylum Krumholzibacteriota; class Krumholzibacteriia; order LZORAL124-64-63; family LZORAL124-64-63; genus JAHIYU01. The sequence goes on along the minus strand of CAYYYS010000012.1, from coordinate 32,545 downwards.
CGGGACAGCGCGAGAACTCGGCGTGGCGGTAGTCGTCCTTGCTGCGGCGGCTGATGGCATAGTATTTCCACAGCGGGGCGCGGACGAGGGACTCGGTGTAGTCGTCGAAGTACTCGGCTTCCTTCTTCTTGATGTCGTCGGTCATGTGGGTTCTGTCCCTTGTCTTGTGACGTTCGGAATTAGTCGACCGGGCCGGAGTATACAGGTCCCACTCCCCTGAGACATCCATATTACTCGGCACTCGGTCGGACCGACTTGATCCCCGGCCGTCCAGTGATTAGAATTTCCGACGCATGGTTGGATGAATCGTCAGGAGAGGTCGATGAAATCGAGTGTTGTTCTGATCTTGATGGCCATGGTGCTTGTGTCCGCGGCTTGTGCGGACGAGTACGAGCGTATCTACTCGGACTCATTCACCGGACAGGCCTATGCGCCCGATGCCCGCAGCGAGGGGATGGGCATGGCGTTCACCGCCGTGGCGGAAGGCCCGGCGGGTCTCTTCTGGAATCCGGCAACCCAGCTCGAGGGCCATACGGTGGCCGTGGGGTACCATCAAGCCGACCAGTTCATCGATGATCTGAAATTCTCGGCACTTGGCGCCGCGGTTGAAATCGGCTATCTGCGTCTTGGGGCTTATCAGAACGAATTGGCCTGGGATACTACGACCGACACTTTCGATCAGGGCACATTGGAAGATTTCAGAATTCACGCACGCGCCGTGGGGCTGGCCATCGATCTGGGGCGGCTGATCTTCGGCGACGAGACCACGCTCTTCGCCAGCTTGGGCGTCAATTTCAAGACCCTCGAATCCAGCTGGGAAAACGAGACCTTTGCCAAAGCCTCTGACAAGGATGCGGGCTTCATGTTCGGCACTCGTTTCTTCCTGGGCGACTCCGACGACGTTCATCGGGGTTGGGTCGGCTGGCGACTGGGTGGTGTCCTGACCAATACCGATCGGGCCGAGGTCGAAATCGACTGGACGGTGATCGAAACCAAATCCGCCCCCCTCACCCTTATGCAACGCGGTCGCGCCGGGTTCGCGCTGGAAGGTCGACACGGGTGGCACCACGGCCAGGGCCATCGCCTGCGCTGGCTGATCACCGCCGACCGGGAAAAGGGTCGCCTCGACAACGAATGGTCAAACTCGACCGTGAATCGCTACGGCGCCGAATTGACGATGTTCGGTCTGGTTTCGGGTCGGGTCGGCCAGGTTGATTGGGGCGAAGGCCATGTCAAGAATGGCATCACATATGGAGCCGGTTTGCGGCTTTTCCCACAGATTGGCCGCTTCGGGGTCCGCGCCGACTGGGCCAGCGTACCGTACGACCCAGATCTGAAGAGCAGTGACCCGATCGTCAAGAAACGCCTCGATCGTTACAGTGCTGCAGTCTCGCTCGATTTCTGATTCCGGCTTCCGGCTCGGTGGTATTCCCGCCCTGCCTGTGATATTCTGTGTGGGCTAGGCTCTTTTTAAGGGCCGGTCGTCGCCACCCCGCCCATATGTACCCCACATCTCCTTCGGAGGTCATGCGATGTTGCGACCTTTTCGCGCCCTGCTCCTTCTGGGGCTGCTGTCGATTTTAGCGCTATCCGGCTGTTCCGACTCCACAGCTCCGTCCGGTGACGATGGCACCCTGGCGCGCGTCGGCGCAGAGGGCGACATGGATCCCGCCGACGGCACTTTTGTCCTGAAAACCTTGCAGATGCCGCCGCCCTGGGATGGCCCTGCCGCCGTGATAGAGTTGATCGGCTCCAACCTGGTTGCCGACCCGACCAACGAGCAGGTCAGCCTGGATGTGGCCATCCGCAGCCAGCATCCCTATCCGCTATACGCACCGGCCGTGGTCTGGGTGGAGCGCTTCGTACCGGAAACCGTGAGTCTGATCAACGCGGATTATGCCATCGTTCCGCCCGCCGAAGGGAAGCAGGACACCTTCGTCCACTTCGTGCGTTTCGGTTTCGACTACTCGGACCTGATGGGCGACGACGACATCCTGGAGTACGGGGAGACGTCGACCGCCAAGACCTGGATCTTCCATGATCCCGGCCTGGGGTCATTCTCCTTCCAAGGCTGGGCCGAGTTCGGCACCGAGCCCGACCGGCCGCGCATCGCCGGCCGTTGTTTCGTGGACGAGAACAATAACGGTTGGCCTGAACCGACCGAACCGCCCATGGGCCCCGCCTTCATCGCGGTCTCGCTACCCGACGGCGATGTCGTCCATCTCGCTACTGATCCCGACGGCCATTGGGCCCTGCCGGTCGAGACCGCCGGTCTCTATCGGCTTCAGTGCAACCGGGCCTGGATGCCGCCCCTGGACCCCTGTTTCACCACGCCCAACCCCCTGGACGTGTTGTTGACGCCGGGTCCCGACGGTTTGCCCCACGGTTTCGACGAGGCCCACTTCGGTCTGTGCTCTGCCGGGCCTCCCCAGAACACGGAAATCCTGTTCACTCCCTTGCCGCCGGAAGAACTGCACTTCGGCCATTGGGTGCTGATCGGCGCCGAGATCGAGGGCGAGCATCATCTGAGGATGCACGTTGGATTCTCGGGCTGCCAGCCGGACCAGCCGTTCACGCTCTATGCGAGCGGCGGATTCATGGAATCAGATCCGCCGCAGATCAATGTGGTGCTGGTGCACGAGGTCGAGGAGGATTGCGACGCATGGTTCGAGGACGAATTCGTCTTCGATCTGATGCCGCTGTGGGGTGAGTACATGCGCCTCTATGGACCAGGGGTGCTGATGCTGAACCTGATCGGGTTCGATGGGACGATGACGCAGGTGGGGTTCGGGATTTTTCCGCCGGACAAGCCGCGGGATTAGTTCGGTTTTACACGTGTAAAGTGCCCCGCCTCTTTGGAGGTGGGGTTTTTGTATTAGGCCATTTCACGGAAAGGGCAGATAATGTAATCTCATATAAATCGATGCAATATTACCGCCACGGAAAGGGAGTTCCATGAGGCGATCCGTATTGTCTATATCTTCACTGACTCTGTGCCTGTTTTTTATCGTCGGTAACCTTGCTCTCGGTCAGGAGAACGGCTCCCTTGTGGCATGGCCGCGTTTCATCATCGCGGATGCCACACTCTTCACCCATCCCGTCGACATCGATATGGGCGAGGGTCACTCCATCGCCTTGAATTCCGATGGTTCGATCGTGGCCTGGGGCGCGAACTCTGATGTCCAGTGCGATCTGCCGATCCCGGCCGTTGGTTATTCGGCAGTCGCGGCGGGTCAACGTTTCAGCGCCGGCTTGAAAACGAACGGTTCGATCGAGGTCTGGACCAACAGCATAGTCATCGACGTGAGTGATGTTCCCGAACCGAACACCGGCTTCGTCGATATCGACGCCGGCTACAAACACATTCTTGCGCTCAAAACAGACGGTTCGATCGTCGCCTGGGGCGATAGCACATATGGGCGACTCGACATTCCCGAACCGAACTTGGGCTTCACGGCTTTCTCGGCCTGCGGTTCCTCCAACCTGGGTCTGAGGCCCGACGGCTCGATCGTGACCTGGGGATGGAATGGATACGGCCAAGGTGATGTCCCCGAGCCCAATATTGATTTCATCGCCATCGCCTCGGGTGGCGCCCATAGCCTCGGTCTGAAGTCCGACGGCACGATCGTAGCCTGGGGGTGGAATGGATACGGCCAGTGTGACATCCCCGAACCGAACACGGATTTCGTGAAGATCGCCGCGTATACCTTTCACAGCATGGGACTCAAGTCCGATGGCACGATCGTGGTCTGGGGGAGCAACGACTTCGGCCAGTGTGATGTCCCCGAGCCGAACGCGGATTTTGTAACGATCGCAGCCGGTTACCAGAACAGTGCCGGGATCAAATCCGACGGCGCCGTGATGGGGTGGGGAGGGGAATCATGGAATTGTCAGCATCTCGCACCCCCGCTCAGTACTGACATCGTCGAGATCGCTGCGGGATTCTATCGCTACTTCGTTCTCAAGTCTGATGGCACGATCCTGTCCTGGGGGGAGGAGTGCGATTTCAACCGGTGTGAAATCCCAGAGCCGAACGCCGACTTCGTGTCCATCGCCGAGGGTGAGGAGCATACCATCGCGCTGAAATCCGACGGGTCGGTCGTGACATGGGGGGAAGAAGGCGCAGATTTGGGCACGATTCCCGAACCCAATGCGGGTTTTGTGGCAGTTGAGGCTTCGTGTTTCTGGAGCGTGGGATTGAAATCCGACGGGACGATCGTGACATGGGGGCCGGGAAACCATTCGTTGTCGGAGCTTCCCGATCCGAATGCCGATTTTGTTGCTATTTCGATAAGCTGTGGGACTGCCATGGCTCTAAAATCCGATGGATCGATCACGGCTTGGGGTCATGAAAATAGTCAAGCCGAAGTGCCCTTACCCAATTCCGGCTACATGGCAATTGCAGCAGGGGGGCACAGTCTGGCGCTGCGATCGGACGGCTCGATAGAGGCCTGGGGGTGGAACGATTTTGGACAATGTGACGTGCCTGAGCCCAATACCGATTTCGTGGCGATCTCAGCGGGGCTGAGTCACAGTCTGGCCGTCAAGAGCGACGGCACAGGATTGGCCTGGGGGGGAGATATGTACATGGCGGTTAATACGTCCCCGCCCGCGAACTGGCATTTCATATCCGTCGAAGCCGGTTTTGATCTCAACCTCGGCCTAACCCGCGACCCTTTGACCGCAGTCAACGACCCGGAGCCCCACGCGATCTCATCCCCTCGTCTACACGAGATCAATTCCCTGGCTCCCAACCCCTTTAACCCGTCGATCGAAATCGCCTTCACAAGCCAGGTTCCCGATAAGATGATCCTCGAGATCCACGATGTCGCCGGCCGGCTCATCAAGACCGTCTTGCTTGGATTGGTCGAGCCGGGAATTCACACGGTAAAGTGGGATGGACGAGGTGCGCGTGGGCGCGATGTGCCGTCAGGTGTGTATTTCGTGCGGGTGAGGGGAAATCGGGGAGTGTCCGATACCATGAAGGCGGTTTTGGTTCGTTGATGATCAGAATATCTGCGACACTGAAACAAAGTCGGAAAAGGAGGCGACCATGACCCATCAGCAACTCATCGACCTCATCGATCGCCTCCGTGCTGAGCCCGCCGAGCGCGAATGGTTCGAGTTCAAGGCGAACCGATATCAGCCCCAAGAGCTGGGCGAATATCTGTCTGCGCTCTCTAACACAGCCGCGTGGAAGTGCAAACCCCAAGGTTACCTCGTTTTCGGAATCCACGACGGAACACACGAAGTTGTGGGCTCGGTTTTCGATCCCTACAATGTCAAGGCCGTGGGCAATCAAGACCTCCTGATCTGGTTGAATACGAGCCTCGATCCGAATCCAGGCTTCAACGTCGAAATCGTGGATCACCCTGACGGCCGAGTTGTCGTATTCACCGTCCGAGCAGCGCAAGGTCGCCCCGTCTACTTCAAGAGTGAGGCCTTCGCCCGCATAGGCTCCTGCAAAACGAACCTGCGCAACCACCCCGAAGTCCTCAGAGCCATCCTGACGAGTGGCCATGACTGGTCAGCTGACATCTGCGAGCAAGCTGATCTCGAACATCTCGACTCAAGCGCAATCGCCGAGGCTCGTGAGCAGTTCAGGATCAAGCACCCGACTCAGAGCGAGGACATCGACGGTTGGGACGACGAAGTCTTCCTGAACAAATCCAAGCTCACGATTAACGGTCGGGTGACGAACACAGCCATGCTTCTGCTCGGCAAGAACGAATCTTCGACGCTGTTGTCTCCGGCCGTGGCGAAGATTACTTGGACTCTAAGGGATGGCAAGAACCTGGATCTCGACTACGAGCACTTCTTCCCGCCGTTCCTATTACAGGTCGACCGTGTTACCGGGAAGATTCGGAACCTGACGTTGCGGGCGCTACCCAGCGGCACTTTGTTTCCAAGGGAGTTCACCCAGTACGAGCCATGGGTTTTGCGCGAGGCGTTGCATAACTGTATCGCGCATCAGGATTATGGCCTGAGGGGGCGGATCAACATCGCGGAAACGCCCGATCGCGTATTGTTCAGAAACGCTGGCGACTTCCTGCCGGGGGATGTGGAGTCAGTTATTCGCCAGGATGCGCCCCAGGAAACCTATCGGAATCCATTCCTGGCCGAGGCCATGGTGAACCTCAACATGATCGACACTCAGGGTGGTGGCATCAGGAAGATGTATGTCCACCAGAGGGAGCGGTTTTTCCGCTACCCGACTATGACCTCTCGGTGGCAGACAGAGTGTCTGTGACTATTCGGGGAGAGATCCTCGACGAAAAGTACTGCCGGCTCCTGATGGCCCAAACAGATCTAGATCTGGCTGATGTCATGCTCTTGGACAGGGTGCAGAAGAAGGTGCGGGTTTCCAAGGACGAGCATCGAAAGCTAAAGAAAGCGGGGTTGGTGGAGGGGCGGTACCCAAACCTCTTTGTAGCGGCGGAAGTGGCCAAGGCGGCTGGTGGTGCGGGCCGGCATATTCGTGAACGAGGTTTTGATCGGCAGTACTACTTGGACGTGATCATGGAGTTGGTGAGGGAGCATGGGCCAGTCGGCCGACGCGATGTCGATGATGCTTTGTTGTCGAAACTGCCCGATCATCTCACGATGGAGCAGAAGAAGTACAAGGTGAAGAACCTGTTACAGGCACTTCGCCGTGACGGTCTACTCAAGAACAGGGGATCACGATCAGTTCCGGAGTGGGATCTTCCCGACGGGATATGATTTATCCAAGACAACTAGGTCGTTGAGGCCTTGAAGCTTGGTGGTAAACGAGGCAATGTGGTATATACCAACATGTTATGTCTTGGATACGCCGGGATCGACAATTCACACTTAGCCAAGGATCCAGCCTGAAATCCAAGGAGGGAGACAGGTGGCGGGAAGACATATGACCACCGACATCTCCAAACGCGGCCTCAAAATATACACCAGTTTACAGCTACCAGATTCAACCTTGTGGTTCTTTTCTTCATGTGCCCAACGCTATTTATACCGCTCCCGAACAACCCCCCCATGATGAATCTCATGCCCCGCCAAAACCCAGGCCATGCAGGCCACGGTCAACTTGTTCTCCCCGGCGATCCCATTCCGCGACAAGGCCGCCGCGTCCAGGTTGGCGAAGAAAGCAACCGTGGCGCGACGCACCGACAGCAGTTCGTCCAACAGGTCGGCCAGGGAGAGAGTGTTCGCGTTGGACGCGGCGGCCCACTCGTCCTCTTCGACGTTTGGCAGGGGCGTCGTATCTCCTCGCGCATAGCTCAGGGCGCGGTACCCGAAGAGCCGCTCCATGTCGATCACGTGCCCGACTACTTCCTTCACGCTCCACTTGCCCTCGGCATAGCGATGCAGCGCCCCCTCCTCGCCGAACCCCGCGACCAGGGCGCAGGTGGCTTCGACCTGGCTGGTGAGCGTGAACAGCAGATCCCCTTCGGGCACCTGGTCGACATACTGCTGGAAATACCGGGCGTAGGTCGCCGGATCGGGACGCTCGATAGCCATGCCGTAATCCTATCCGAAGAAGAGGTAGGTGACGAAGACCGCCGCCAGGATCCCCGTCGCGTCCGCCGCCAGCCCGCAGGCCAGGGCGTGGCGCGTGCGCCGGATGCCGACGCTGCCGAAGTACACGGCCAGCACGTAGAAGGTGGTCTCGGTGCTGCCTTGCACCACGCTGGCGAGGCGGCCCGCGAACGAGTCCGCGCCGTGGATCTCCATGGTCTCGATCAGCATGCCGCGCGCGCCGCTGCCCGACAGGGGTTTCATCAGCGCGGTGGGCAGTCCGTCGACCCAGCGCGCGTCCAGGCCGACCGCCGCGGCGCCGTGACGCACCCCGTCCAGCAGCAGGTCGAGCGCACCGCTGGCGCGGAACACGCCGATGGCCACCAACATGGCCACCAGGTAGGGGATGATCCCCACGGCCACGCCGAACCCTTCCTTGGCCCCGTCGACGAAGGTTTCGAAGACCGGCACGCGGCGCCGGACCGCCCCGCCCACGAATCCCACGATCACCAGGAAGATCAGCATGTTGGCCAGCAGGGCCGACTGGGTCTGCACGGCCTCGCGTTCGAGGCCGGCGAAGTAGGCCACCAGCCCGGCAACCACCGCGGTCATGGCGCCCAGGTAGCCCAGGATCACCGGGTCGTGCAGGCGGCGGCGCTGGACCAGTCCGGTCACCAGCAGGCCGGCCAGGGTGCTGCAGAAGGTGGCGATGAGAATGGGCAGGAACACGTCGGTCGGATCGGCGGCGCCCATCTGGGCGCGGTAGGTGAAGATGGTGACCGGCAGGATGGTCACCGCGGAGGTATTGATCACCAGGAAGAGGATCTGGTCGTTGCTGGCGGTGTCGTCGCTGGGGTTGAGGGTCTGCAGCTCGCGCATGGCCTTGAGGCCGAGTGGGGTGGCGGCGTTGTCGAGCCCCAGCATGTTGGCGGCCATGTTCATGGTGACGGCACCCTGGGCGGGGTGGCCGTCGGGCACCGACGGGAAGAGACGGCGGAAGAGGGGGGCGAAGAGGCGCGTGAGCAGGTCTACGGCGCCGCCTTTTTCGCCCAGCTTCATGAAGCCGAGCCACAGACACATGACGCCCGTGAGGCCGAGAGCGATCTCGAAGGCGGTGCGGGCCAGGTCGAAGGTGGCGCCGACCATGTCGCCGAAGACGCCGGGGTTGCCCAGGAAGATGGCCTGGATCAGGGCGGCGAGCAGGGCGATGAAGAAGAAACCGGACCAGATCTTGTTGAGCATGAGTCCTCCCGTTCGGATCCGAGTCTAGCGGGGGGTCCCGGGACTGTCATGGTCATTGTTGAGATGTCGGCCCGATTATGGGATGCTCCCCCTGGAGGTACTACACATGAGAGACGTCTTCAAAACCCTGCTTCAACCCGCCCCCACCGGCCACCTGCCCATGGTCGATGCCGCGGCCTGGCTACACCCGACCGCACAACTGATCGGCAACGTACGCGTCGGCGCCGATGTGCTGGTCTGCGCCAACGCGATCCTGCGCGCGGACGAAACGTTGAACGGCGAAGTCTCCCCGGTGGAGATCGGCCCCGGCACCAACGTCCAGGACGGTGTGATCATCCACGCACTGGCGGGCACGTCGGCAATCGTTGGTGCGGGCTGCAGTCTCGCGCATGGCTGCAAGGTGCACGGACCCTGCACGGTGTCGGACGGCGGCTTTGTCGGCTTCGGCGCCGTCGTCTTCAAGAGCGACCTGGGCGAGGGGGTGATGGTCTCGGCCGGCGCCGTGGTGCAGGACGTGACCCTGCCCGCCGGTGTGTTCGTGCCGCCCGGCGCCGCGATCACGACGCAAGAGCAGGTCGACGGCCTGCGCAAGGTGTCCGACGACGAGCGCAGCCTGCTCGACGCCATCGCGGCGGAGAACCAGGAACTGCTCGCCGGCTATCGGAAGATGTTCGGCAGTGACTAGATCCATCCTCGATATTTTCGGCTGGATCGCGGTGGCCGGCGGCGGCATCCTGGTCATCCGCAGCCTGCTGCTCAACACGCACCTGCACGCCGACGAACACTCGCCGACGCGAAAGCCCCAGATCGGTCTGAGCGCCAAGGGCAAGAAGGTCCTCTTCCAGGGCATCCTGCTGTTGATCCTCGGCCACATCCTGAAGGACGTCCTGCCCAGCTTCGTCGATCAGCTGCCGGGAGCCTGAGCGTGACAGAGCTCTGGCGCGGCTCCCTTACGAAGATGCGCGTCGTCCACGACGACCCCGTCTCGTATTTCCTGCGCGACGGCTGGCATGATCCCGCCGCGCGCGTCGACGAGCTGACCATGAACGCCCTGCTCGGTCGCGCGGTCGACCTGTACTTCGACGGCGAGATCCATTGCGTCTACTGCGGTCGCAAAACCAAAAAAACCTTCAACCAGGGCTTTTGCTTTCCCTGCGCCCAGTCGCGGGCCGAGGCCGACATCTGCATGGTCAAGCCCGAGCTCTGCCATTACTTCGACACCGGCAACCCCTGCCGCGATGACGCCTTCGCCCAGTCGAAATGCTTCGCGCCGCACATTCTTTACGCATCGCTGACCAGTGGCCTGAAGGTGGGCATTACGCGGCGCACGAACATCCCCTCGCGCTGGATCGACCAGGGCGCGGTGCGTGCGATTCCGCTGGCCGAGCTGCCGAGTCGCCGCGAGGTCGGGCTTGTCGAACATGAACTGGCCGAATCCTTCGCCGACCGCACCCACTGGATACGTATGCTGAAAGAGGAGGCGCCCGAAGGCGATCTGGCCGAGATGGCCGAGACCGTCCTGGATGAACTGGAGGAGATGGGCGTCGACGAACTGCCCGAGGACGACCGTATCGAACACGTCTTCCGTTACCCGGTGCTCGCCTACCCGGATAAGGTCAAGAGTCACAACCTGGACAAGACGCCCACGGTCGGCGGCGTTCTGCAGGGCATCAAGGGGCAGTATCTGATCTTCGACACGGGCGTGATCAACGTGCGCAAGTTCACCGGCTACAAAGTCGCTGTCCACGGAGACGCGCCATGATGTGGTCACGCTGGCGGCCGTCGACCCTCGGCACTTGGCTGGGACCCCTTGCTGCCGTATTGATCCTCGCGTTCACCGACCTCGACCCCGAGCGCGTGTCGGTAACGGCCATGGCGGCGGTCGCCGTCTGGATGGCCGTATGGTGGATGACCGAGGCGGTGCCCCTCGCGATCACGGCGTTGCTGCCGGTGGCCCTCTACCCGCTGCTCGGCATCATGTCGGGCAAGGCCGTCGCGCCGTACTACTTCAACAGCATCATCTTCCTGTTCCTGGGCGGTTTCATGGTGGCGCTGGCCATGGAGCGCTGGAATCTGCACCGGCGGATCGCGCTGCGCATCATCACCCTGGTCGGCGGCGGGCCCAACCGCATCGTGCTCGGGTTCATGCTCGCCGCGGCGTTTCTATCGATGTGGATCAGCAACACGGCGACGGCCATGATGATGGCGCCGATCGCCCTGGCCGTGGTCAAGGGCGTGGGGCACGAGGACAACCGGGCCGAAACCCGCCGCTTTGCCGTGGCCCTGCTGCTCGGCACTGCCTACGGCTGCTCGGTCGGCGGTCTGGCGACCCTGATCGGCACGCCGCCCAACCCGCTGCTGGTCAGCAACCTCGGCCTGATTTTCCCTGACGCGCCCGAGATCTCGTTTGCCGGCTGGATGGTGATCGGCCTGCCCGTCTGCATCGTCATGCTGGCGGTGATCTGGGTGTTGCTGACCGCCATGTTCAGGTTGCGCCGCATGGAGGGACTGATCGATCACCAGGTCTTCACCCGCGAACGCGACGTGCTCGGGCCGCCGAGTTTCGAGGAGAAGGTGGTCTTTGTCGACTTCGTCCTGTTGGCGGCGTTGTGGTTGACGCGTACCGGATTGCGCATCGGCGACATCGACATCCCCGGCTGGTCGGCGCTTCTGCCCGACGGCACGCTCGTCGATGACGGCACCGTCGCGATCGTCATGGCCCTCCTGCTCTTCGTTGTCCCCAGCCACAACATCGCCGGCCGGCGCGTAATGGACTGGCGCACCGCGCGCAAGCTGCCGTGGGCGATCGTCCTGCTTTTCGGCGGCGGGTTCGCCCTGGCCAAGGGTTTCGTCGACGCGGGCTTGAGCGACTGGCTGGGTGAGCGTATGACCGGCCTGTCGGACCTGCCGCCGGTGCTGATGATTCTGTGCATCTGCCTGATCATGACGTTCCTGACCGAGCTGACCAGCAACACCGCCACGACCCAGATGGCGCTGCCGGTGGTGGCGAGCGTTGCGATCGCGGTCGACATGAATCCGCTGCTGTTGATGGTGCCGGCGACCCTGTCGGCCTCGTGCGCCTTCATGTTGCCGGTGGCGACGCCGCCCAACGCCATTATCTTCGGCACCGAAATGGTCACGATCCGCGAGATGGCGCGCGCCGGCCTGTTGCTGAACATCGTGGGTGCGCTGGTGATCACCGTGGCCATCTACCTGCTGGGCGCGGCGGCCTTCGGCGGCGCCATGGACGTAACACCGACGTGGGCGGTGACGCCGTGACCGATGAGATGGACATCGACGGCGTGCTGGATCTGCACATGTTCCGGCCGAAGGATGTGAAGGACCTCGTCGGCGACTATCTTGACGAGTGCCGCGAGCGCGGGATTCTCGATGTGCGCATCATTCACGGCAAGGGGAGCGGCGCGCTACGCGAGACGGTTCGCGCGGTGCTGGACAGGCGCGCGGACGTGGCTGGATACGGCCACCCCGGCGACGCGAGTTCCTGGGGAGCGACCGTGGTTCGCTTGAAGCCAAAGGACGACAGTGGGACGGTTCAAGAATAGACGACCCGGCAAGACCGGCCGTACCAAGGGCATGGGCCGCTCGATCCGACACGAGTCGGACGAAGCGCAGCGCGGCTATCCGTCGGGCGAACCGCCGGCGAGCGTGCACCTGCGTCGGTTACGTGCCGACGAGGCGCTGGCGCTGTTGGCGCGTGAGGTCGAGGCGCATCGTCGCCAAGGCACGCGCGAACTGCTGATCGTCCACGGCAAGGGGATGGGCTCCGAGCATGGACCGATTCTCGGCGACTTGACCCGACGCTGGATCAAAGAGCATCCCGAAGCGATCGCGAGCTGGCGCCCGGCCCCGCGCGATTGGGGCGGCGAGGGCGCGTTGGTGATCGTGCTGCAGAAAGGCAAGCGATGAACGATTTGAAGGGACGCACAGCCCTGGTAACCGGCGGCGGCGTGAGGGTGGGAAAAACCCTGTCGTTGCGACTGGCGCAACTGGGCGCCGATGTGGCCATCCTGTCGCGTGACGAGAGCGGCGCGGCCGACGAGACCGCCCGCGAGATCGCGGCGCTCGGCGTGCGTGCGGCCCTGGTGACCGGCGACCTGATCGAGGCGGAGACGGCCGACCGGGCCATCGCCGAGACCGTCGAGGCCTTTGGTCACCTGGACATCCTGGTGAACAACGCGTCCATCTTCGAACAGGGCGGCTTTGCCGACCTCGATCTCCAGTCATGGAGCCGTATGCAGCGGATCAACCTGCGCGCGCCGCTGCTGCTGAGCCGGGTGTTCGCCGCCGCATTGCCCGCCGATCGGGAGGGTGACATCATCAACCTCAACGACATTCATGCCCTGAACCCGCGCGCCGACTACTTCGCCTACACGCACAGCAAGGCCTCGCTACACGTGCTGACCGGCAACCTGGCCACCGCCCTGGCGCCGCGGATCCGCGTCAACGAGATCGCCCTGGGCGCGGTGTTGCCGCCGGTCGTGCCGCCCGAGGGTTACGAGCACGTCGCGCGTGCCGAGCTTCCGCTCGACCGCTTTCCCACGCCCGCAGACGCGGCCGACGCCCTGCAGTTCCTGCTGGGCTGTCCGGCGGTCACGGGGCAGACGATCAATATCGACGGTGGTGAAGGTCTATAGGGTCTATGGATGGTGGTAGGGTCTGTCGAGTTCCTCGACGATCTCGCCGTCGATGGTGATCCGGTATCGGAATGGATCCGGCCAATCTCCGCCCTTCATCTCCATCCACACATCCCCGTAGGTGTACTGGCGCGTGTAGACGTCCCCGTTGATGACGGTGGGACCCAGGGGGTCGCCCAGGCTCAAAGGTAACTCGGGCCAGCCGAATGCGTGACTGCCCGCGGGCTCCCATACCGGGTAGATGTTGTCTATGAGCAGGCCGATCACACGGAAGATGTTGCCGGACTCGAGTCGGGTGATCTGTCCTTCGTGGTCCACATAATTGTAGCGCTGGATGTCCTCGAGCAGGATGAACGGTCCTCCGGCCTGCGTGCGTGGCCAGGTGGTGGAGTGCCACAGGCTGTACTCCAGATCGACATCCATGGCCGCGTCGGTGCGGGGTTCAGGGAAGCGCAGGGTCGGGAAGATCTCGTAGTTGATGCCGTCGCTCAAAGCCGCGAAGACGGAGTCTCGCTGGGCGCGCACACCGTTGAAGACCAGCGGAAAGGTGTCGCCCATGGCGCCGCGCATGAGTGCGATGAAGTCTTCCTGGGCCGCGTCGTAGGCGGCCATCTCGTCGGGGTCCTCCTGTTGGGGAATGCCGTCCTCGTCCATGTCGGCTTCACCCTCGCAGCCCACAAAATCCGGGATCCAGACAGCGTCGGGGAAGTAGTCCCAGAAGATGCCGTCGAATTTGGTCACACTCTGCGCGTAATAGTCGACGTAGGTCGAGACCATGGCCGCGCGGCAGTCCGGGTCGAGAATGTTCACCTCCACCACGGCCGGCCAGCTCGAAAGCGTGTCGCCGGTGGTCGTGTATGACCAGTAGGACAGGGTAGCGTCGTAGAGCTGCCTGCCGAAGGATCCTTCGGGTTCGGTCCCGTAAAAATGCGGGATGCCATGGACCGGGACATAGCCCAGCACCGTGCAGTCGGGATTGATGGCCTTGATGGCATCGACGATCCCGAGTGCTTCCATGGGGCCGTTGTCCCAGTAGACGCGTGCGGTGATGGTTACCACGTCCGCGCGCGCGAGCTGTTCGGGCAGCTCCGAGGATTCCCAACCGGATGGTCCCCAGTGGTGGGCGGCGTAGGTGTTCGGCGAGTGGGCGCGCCAGTCGAGGCGTGTGTTACTGGCGATCACCTGTACCTGGAAGCCGTCGCCCCAGGTCCCCGCGTGATCCCTGCCGAAATCCCAGACGGCGTGTTTGCCGACGCCCGGTGCGACGCCGTCGCCAGCGTCGCCGGTCAGCGTGATACCGGGATAGAGCCAGGTCTGACCATCGTCATCGGATATGTTGATGCTGACACGACAGGTATCGGTGTCGGCCAGGTCGTAGTAGATGTCCACGAGCATGCTGCCGTCGGTCCGCTGTGCGGATGAGATGTTGCTCACTACCGGATCGGCGGCGTACGCGGCGACGCCCATCATCAACAGCGCTATGGTGAGCAGTCGGATCGTCATGGTAACAACACCACTTTTCGGGCCTCGTTGAAGCCGCCGCCGGCCAATAGGCGAACCATGTACGGACCACCGGCGACGCGGCGTCCGTCGTCGTCGCGGCCGTTCCAGGTGCGGGTGTGGGAGCCGGCGGGCAGCGCGCCCTGATGCAGACGGCGCACCAGCCGACCGTGCAGATCGTAGACCGACAGGTCGACCGGTCCCGATTCGGGCAGCGCGAAGGTGATAGTCGTCTGCGGATTGAATGGGTTGGGTGCGGGTGCGGCCAAACGTATCGTCGCGGGTGTATCGGGAGCCGCGGTGTCGGAGCGCAGGAGGCGGAAGACGTCGCTGCGTGTGGTGGCGGTGTTGCCGAACTCGTCGCGCACGGTCACTTCAAAAACGCAATTGGCGGAACTCACCTCCGGGGCGATCCAGTCCCACGTGTGGTCGAGGGTGACGGTGTAGGTAGTGGAATCCTGAAGCGCTTCGCGCACCAGCACGGCGGCTACCCGGTTCGAATCGTGGAGCGCGGGGTAGCTGTCGCTCGCCCACCAGGCGAAGTGCAGCGTGTCGCCGGCGATGAAGGTTTCGCCCTCGGGCGCGGTGACGATCCCGATCTGGGGCGGCTCGGCGTCCAGGCGCATGGAAGCGGATGATCCCCTATGTATACCGCCATGGGCGGTGGTGACGAGGATCATCATGAGCAGAATGGTCAATAACCGGTTCAGCTTCATAGGCAGATAACTAAGCTCCGTCTGCGGTTAGCGTCAACCTCTGCGTATAATTATAACACAAATCTAACCATAACACAAAGCGACAAGATTGAAGAACCGGGGCGGACATAAGCCCGCCCTGATCGCGTAACAGGGTATTATTCAGATGGATACATGTCATCCCACCAGCCGGGTCGCGCTTTTAATTCCCGCGCGAACCAGGCCAGGATCGTATCGTTCCATTCCACCCTCCGGTCGTGCTCGAGGATGTGATGGTCTTGTCCCTCGACCTGCACGTACTCGACCTCTTTGCCGAGCATTGTCAGGGCGATGTACAGACCGTCGCTCTCGCCCTTGGGCACGTTGGTGTCGTCGAAACCGTGCAGCAGGAGCAGCGGCGTGTCGATCTTGTCGGCGTGGAAGAGCGGACTTTGCTCCACGTACAGATCGCGCGCGTTCCAGGGGAACGAGTTGGCCAGCGCCCGCGCGCCGTAGCCGTAGCCCCAGTATCCCTCGGCCCAATAGCTGCTGATGTTGGAGATGCCCGCGTGGGCGACCGCCGCGGAGAACATGTCGGTCTGGGTGACCAGGTACATGGTGAGGAAACCGCCGTAGCTGGCGCCGATGCAACCGACAGCGTCGGCGTCGGCCGCGGGGTAGGCCTTCAGGAAGGCCTCGGTGCCCGCGATCACTTCACCCGCGGTGAGCTTGCCCCAGTCGTTCACGTGTCGTGCCGCGAACTCCTGTCCGTAGCCCAGGGCGCCGCTCGGGTTGGGCGTGTAGACGAAGTAGTCGTGGCCCGCCCAGATGTTCTTGGGATAACGGCCGCCGAAGTCACGCGT
Source organism: uncultured Fibrobacteraceae bacterium (assembly GCA_964476155.1). Taxonomy (GTDB): domain Bacteria; phylum Krumholzibacteriota; class Krumholzibacteriia; order LZORAL124-64-63; family LZORAL124-64-63; genus JAHIYU01. The sequence continues at coordinate 16,117 of CAYYYS010000012.1, read as the reverse complement.
GATGGGGTAGGTGCCGCCGTAGTAGTAGACGATCACCGGGTACTTGCGCGCGGGATCATAGTCGAGCGGATAGTAGACGCGGCCGTCGAGTTCCATGCCGTCGGACAGGGTGGCGACGAACGGCTCCACCTTGCCGAACGCTACGGGCTCGTAGCGCTCGGCGCCGGGGTCGAGCAGCACGCGCGGCTTGCGACCTTTCAGCGCGAAGGCCGTGAGCTGCTGCGGACCGGTGGCGCTGGTGCCGACGGTGACCACGGTCTTGGCCCTGCGCGAGACTTCCCAGTTGGCCACCACGTCGACACCCGTGTCGTAGATTTCCCAATCGCCCCGGGTCGAACAGATGGCGATGCGTTGGTACTGCTTGTCCAGAACCCGCGTGACGATACGGCCGCTGTCGTGCCACACCGCGCCCTGCACGGTGGGGTCGAAGTCGCGGCTGAGCGGTGTGGGGGTGGATGTCTTGCGGTCGTAAAGGAAAAGCTGTCCGCCGTAATCGTTGGGGATGACGCCCTCGGGCAGGTCGCGTCCGAGTCCGTCGAACGCGGACGGCGAGCCGATCAGCACGAAAGTGTCGCGATCCCGGCCGTAGCTCACATCGCTGATCCAGCGTTCGGCCAGCACGGTTTCCACGCGCAGGTTGTCGAGGGTCATCTCGTACCATTCGGTGCGCGAGTAGGGCCGGTTCTGCGGATCGGGCCAGGTGCGCGAGAAGAGCAGGTGGCTGCCGGTGGGACTGAAGGCCCAGCCCGACGCGCTCACGTCGCCGGCGGTCAGGCGCCGCGCCTCGCCGCCCGGATAGGCGACCTCCACCAGGTAGCTGCGGCCGCGCCACCAGGGCCAGCGGTCTTCGATGGCCTCGAGGCGTTTGACCTGACGGTCGTCGTCTTCGGCCTCGACGCTGAAGGCGTAGACGAGCGACTCGCCGTCGGGATTCCAGGCGTAGCGGGAGAAGTCCTCGACACCGCGCAAGACGGGTGTGACGGTTTCCTTCTCCAGGTCGTAGACCCACACGGTGGTCTTGTCGTCGTCGTTGGAAGTATAGGAAACGGCTCGCGTCGTGGGCAGCCACTGCACGCGACCGGGACCGTCGACACCGCGCCAGGAGCGAATCAGGTCGCCGTCCTTGGTATCGCGAATCTCCAGCCAGGTCTCGCGCTCGCCGCCGGGTCCGTAGGCGCCGAGGGAAACGGCCACATGGGCGCCATCGGGCGACAGGGCGATCGAAGAGATCCTGGGGGCGTCGAGGATGTCGTTGATGTCGACCGGGCGGGTGGGGTCGGTGTCGAAGGTGACGGCTTCGAGCAAGGCCTCGTCCTCGAAGACCAACTCGCCCTTCAGGTCGGCTTGCAGCTTCGCCTTGGCCGCCACGTCGTCGCCCAGGATCACGCGCACCAGCAATAGGCTCGTGCCGCTCTGGAGCGAGAGCTCGCCCGCGGGTTCGTCGCCCGACAGGGATACGGCTTCGCCATCCAACCAGGCTGTGGCTTTGCAGGCCAACGGTAGCTGCAGTTGCACTGCGAGAAAGCGATCGGCCGTCACGTAGGTGGCCAGCCAGGTTTCCACCACGCCCTGGTAGTCGAGCGCGATGGTGCCGTCGTCCCTGGACCAGCCCTTCGTCTTGGCCGCGGGCCGCAGGGAGGCCGCGCCGGGCGTCGGCGCTTCGAGTAAATCGTCTACCGTGAACTCGCCCGGCTTCTCGTCGTGGAAGGCCGGCAAGTCAAGCTTCACGGGAGCCTTGTACAGCCAAGTATCGATGGACAGTGTCGGCTTTTCCTCCTCCTCCTCCACCTCCTCAGCGAGCGAAGCGACGCTGAACAACAAAATAACCAAAAGGACGACAGCAGCGATCCTCATGAAAGCCTCCAGGTAGGGTCGTAGGGAACAGTCGCGCCATTCTGCCACGCAAGTGGATCTTGGGCAAGCTCCACCCATACGGAATAGAATACGGGATTGTTGGGAATTATCGATGCGGAGAGGTGTGGTGTGAGGGGCGCTTGCCGAGGCGTAGCGACCGTCTCGGCGAGCGCCCCCCACACCTCACCTCGGCCCACCATTGATTTTTCCCCAACAACCCCTCATTCTATTCCACCATGGACTACCAGAGAAGACTAACCAGGGCGGGCCTGTTCCTGCGCCGCCTCCAACGCGAGATCGGCTACGACGACTGCATGGGCATGGCCGCGCAGATCGCGTACTTCGTGATGCTCGCCATCTTCCCGTTCCTGCTGTTCATCCTGAGCCTGATCAGCTTTCTGCCCATTCTCGAGCCCGACCAGGTCTTGAACAGCCTGCAGGAAGCCCTGCCGCCGCCCGCCTTCGACCTGGTCTCGGGTACCGTTCGCACCGTGTTGAGCGAGCGTGAGGGCAGCATTCTCGGGTTCGGTCTGCTGGCCGCGCTGTGGTCGGGGTCGATGGGGGTGGGCGTGCTGATCACAACGATCAACCGCGTCTACAATATTCATCCCAAGCGCAACATCGCCTATCAGAAACTGATCTCCATCCTGTTGACCCTGGTGCTGAGCTGCTTCGTTATCCTGTCGACCCTGCTGGTGCTGCTCGGCCCGGGTCTGTCCCACAAGTTTTTCCAGTTCCTCGGCCTTGCCGGCGACAGCCACAATTTCTGGACGACCCTGCGCCTGCCCCTGGTCCTGCTGCTGAACCTGGGCGCCGTGTCGATCCTCTACCACTTCGCCTCCGAAGCGAAACAGCGCTACGTGTGGATCCTGCCGGGAACGGTCTTCGCCACGGTCGGCTGGTTCGTCGTCTCGTCCCTGTTCCGCCTCTTCTTGCGCAACTTCAGCGCCTACAACGTGACCTACGGATCGATCGCCGCGGTCATCATCATGATGGTCTGGCTGTGGCTGTCGGGGTTCATCTTCCTGCTGGGCGCCGAGATCAACGCGCTGATGCGGCGGATGGATCATTACGAGGACCTGCCCCGCGTGCGGGGTCGCATCCGTGATCGCGTGCACAAATAAGGAGACATCGATGAGCAAACATATGGTGACCTGGGATGGGAATCGCAGGTTTACCGGGATCACGCCCACGGGGCTGGAATCGAAATTCGACATTCCCGTCAAACAGGGAGGAGAGGGCACCGCGCCGACTCCGATAGAAGCCGTGCTGCATTCCCTGGCGGCGTGTTCCTGCGTGGACGTGGTGGCGATCCTGGAGAAGATGCGCTGTCCGGCCGAGTCCTTGCGGGTGGAGATCGAGTTCGAGCGGGCGGAAAATCACCCCAAGGTATTCACGGCCATTCGACTGAAGTACCTGGTGACCGGCGAAGTGCCGGAGAAGAAGCTGGCGCGGGCGATCAAGCTGTCGGCGGAGACGTTTTGTTCGGTGGGGCGGATGCTGGAAAAGACGGCGGAGATTTCGCACGAATATGTTGTGGAGTAGATCGCGGCCGAGATTCACACGGTGTAATATACGCGTCAAATAAGACTGTCGAGTAACGTGTCCAGGTTATCAGAGTCGGCTCATTCAGAGCAGGCCGGACCCGGTCGTGAGGCCCAGTTTGCGGGTCACATGTTTGATCCGGTTCTCCAGGACATCGAGGATTTCCATCTGGACATCCGTGGCGGTCGTCCGCAGCTGATCGATCAGGGGCATGGCAACCAGTCCGAGATTGCCCTGAACATTGTCCGAGATCTGTTGATTTTTCCGACCGATCAACGTCATGATGTTGCACGCTTGGTCCTGGGCCTGGTTCAATTGCGTTTCAATCGGCGTTGAAGGTGTCGATCTGAGCCCTGGATTCTCGGGAACCTATATACCTGTGGTGTGCTATAATTATGTCTCAACCCGGGAGCGACTTCATATAACGCAGGGAATCGCGTGACACGGATCACGAAAACCACCAAACGCATTTTCCAGCTGACCTTGGCCGTCTGGGCCGTGTGTATCCCCCTGCTCGAGATGCCCGACGCCGTTCCGGACATCATCATCGACGCCTGTCGGCAGACCGCCGAGGCGCGCCACGCCCCTCACGCCTGCGAGCAGTCCTGTGCCACGAGCTGCGCGACAACGCCACCGGACGTTTGCTGTGGCACATCGACCGGTGGTTGCGGCGAGCGCCCATCACGGGATTGCCCTTCTCCGCGCACCTGCAGCCGGTGTCTCACGGCGGGTGACCATCTCGTCTTCGTCAACCCCGGCTGTTTCGACTTCGACTTCGCACTTGCCGACCCGCTGATTCCGCCGCCCGACCAGGCGGCTCCCGTCAATCTCTTCAAGCCGCCGGTGCCCCCTCCGCAGTCGGCCTGACTCCTCGATTCATCGTGTAATACCAACCCATTACCGAGAGGAGTCGGCAATGCCGACGACCAAGCGAAACCTGATGGCCGTATTCATGGCGGCCGTGATCCTGATGACCGGATTCTCGGCCCTGGCCGGGGACGACTGCCGTGCCAAGGCCAAGTCCGAGGCGTGTAAGGCCGCGGCCGTCAAGTGTTGTGACGCCGAGGGAAAGACCTGCGCGGAGATATGCAAGTCCACCGACGGCAAGACCTGCAAATGCTGCTGCGCCAAGGCCGAGAAGGGCAAGCCGTGCAGCAAGGAAGACATGGCGAACTGTCCGCATGCCGAGGACGGCAAGTGCTGCTGTGCCCATGGCGACAAGGCCGATGGATGCAGCGTCAAGGCCGATGGCGGCAAGGGCTGTTCCGCCCACGCCAAGAAGTCCGCGGGCTGTTCGTCCCACGGAAAGGCCCACAGCGGCTGCGGCAAGAAAGGCTCCTGACGGTCCATCGTCATGAGCGGGTGATTCGCCATGAATCATCTCAACGCGGGGCCCGCCGGAGTCATCCGGCGGGCCCTTGAAGCTCGGCTGGATGTGGATTCTGTTCGCGATATGATCACAATGCGATTAAGCCGATCAGATCACGGTCCTGTCGAAGAATAGGATTATCAGATGAAGACACTATCCCTGATGACCATCGCCGCCATGGTGATCCTGACCCAAGCCGCCCTTGCCGTGATAGACGCTGATTGTGTAGAGTGGACCACATGGAGACCTTCGCACCGGCCAAGCCCCTGGTCGACGATCCCCGGTTTACCGAGGCGCGCATCCATGAGCTCTCGGAGCTCGAACCGTCGCTGATCGACGCGCCTATCCGTGACCTCGGCGCTCGTTTCAACGACCGTCCGTGCTGCTTCACGCTCCAGTGTTGTTGCGGGCATTTCGTACACGATGCGCAATCCGGTCCGGGGAATCTTGCACCGCTGCCCGATCACGGTGTCGGCGTGGTCGACTATCGGATCGCCACGTGAATGCCTACGCGCTTCAGGTGGAGCCGGCGCGCCTTGCGGATCGGGATCGGGTGATTCTCGGATATCGGGAGGCGTTGCGTATCGAAGAGGTTCGCGACGCGGTTTTCATTGCTCTTGCGCGGATCCTGGATACGAACCGAAAGAGAGACCTATGACACGCGTGGCGGTGGCGTCGCATAACCCCATCAAGGCCCTGGCTGTCGAACAGGCCTTTCGGTGCATGTTTCCCGAGCGGGATGTTGAGATTCGACCGGTGAGTGTCGAGTCGGGCGTTTCCGATCAGCCGGATACCAGCGATGAGACGCGTAAGGGCGCCGTCAACCGGGCGCGGGCCGCGAAGGCGGCTCTGCCGGACGCCGACTACTGGGTCGGCATCGAGGGCGGTATCGAGGACTCGCCGGCCGGGATGGAGGCCTTCGCGTGGATCGTCGCCTTGTCGACACGCGGCTTTGGCCAAGGCAAGACCGCTTCGTTCTTCCTACCCGACGACGTGGCCAACCTCGTGCGCGGCGGCCTGGAACTGGGCGCGGCCGACGACATCGCGTTCGGCCGCGAGAACTCCAAGCAGAAGGACGGCGCCATCGGTTTGTTGACCGGAAACGTGATCGATCGCCGGGGACTTTATGAGCACGGCGTGATCATGGCGCTCATACCGTTCAAGAACGACGCGCTTTATCCGGCTGAGGCCGAGGCCTGATCGGAGCGTCGAGCGCCGGGGTGAGTGGGACGGGACGGGCCTGCTCACACAACTCGGAGTATGAACATGACCCGCGTCAAGATCTGCTGCATTGCCTCGGTCGAGGAAGCCGGCCGGGCCGTGCGCCTGGGCGCCGATGCCCGGCGTTTCGTTGGTGCAGGTTGTTCATGTCCGCGACGACGATTCGATCAACGAAGCTGTGCGCGCAGCCGAGACCGCCGACGCCCTGCTGCTCGACTCCGGCGTTCGTACGAATGGAGCACTGGACATCGAGAAGCTGGGCAGGTTTGTGGAAGCGGCTCGCCTGGCTGACGGGTGATATTCGATTTCAAAGCGTACGCGTGTAGACTTTTGCTTATTTGGACGTTTTGATGGCAACAGGTGGGAAAGATCTCACGCATGTTCACAGAACACATTCTGCGTGTCTCCTTGGCGGCCGAGTGATGTGATAACGCCGCCGCCCGCACCTTCCTGAATCGTTTCGAAGAGCGCCCCCGAAGAGCGCCCCCGTTGTATTCCCCCCTCAAATTTGCTATCCTATACGAGAAATTTGGGAGAAATGCGTCTGAGAGGGAGATAGACAGACTCCATCCCGCCCCGCCATCCAGATGCCTGCACTAGGATCCGTGCGTCTCGCGTACGGACCCTGCCCCTGACTTAAGGAGAAGCCGCCATGTTGCGTAGGCTAATCACGCCCCTGTTCCTGTTGCTGGCTTTGACGGTGACCGCCGTCGCGCCCGCCGCGGAAATCGCCCCCGACCTCCAGGACATCCTGGCCGGCAAGGCTGCCGGTGAGACTGTCCGGGTCCTGTTGTTGCTTGATGATCGCCCCGACATGGCGGCCCTGGACGCCGACCTGGCCGGCGCCACGCATCAGGAGCGCCGCGCGGCCGTCGTCGACGTTCTGCGCCACCAGTTTGATCGCGTCCATGCCGGCACGCTCGCCGGTCTCGAGGCCGCGAAGGGCCTGGGCCGCATCGAGCAGGTTCGTACCCTGCTGGTGGCCAACGCCGTGAACTTCCGCGCCGACGCGGCGGCTCTCGAGGCGCTGGCGGCCGACAAGGCCGTGTCCGGTGTCCTGCATCACGACAAGAGCTTCGATCCGACGGCCCTGACTCTCGGCAGTTGCGTCAGTAAGCCGCCCGAAGACGCGGCCGCCGATGCCACCGAGAAGGGCAACGCCTGGAGCATCGAGTGGATCGACGCCGACCATACCTGGGACCTGGGTTACACGGGCACCGACATTGTCGTGGGCCATATCGACTCTGGTGTCTGGCTGACCCATCCCGACATCGCCAACAACCTGTGGACCAACACTGGTGAGATCGCCGGCAACGCCATCGACGACGACGGCAACGGCTACGTCGACGACATCCACGGCTACGACGTGGGCGACGATGACGGCGATCCCAACGACGATTCCGCCAGTCCGGGCCACGGCACCCACACCGCGGGCACCGTCGCCGGCGACGGCACCAACGGTACCGTGACCGGTGTCGCGCCCGACGCCAAGATCATGGCCATCAAGTCGCAGGACAGCAGCGGCAGCGGCACCCTGGGCATGATCTGGGAAGGCTACGACTATCTGCTGATCAACGGCGCACGCGTGATCACCATGTCGCTGGGCGTGCCCGGCGACCTGCCGGCTTCGTACATGAGGGCCGAGCGCGTGAACACGAACGTGCTGCGCGTGGCGGGCATCCTGCTCTTCAACTCCGCGGGCAACGACCACTACGCCTACAACCCGCCCATCGAACTGGGGTTGACCGCGCGTTGTCCCGCGCCCTGGAATCCCCTGGCCGGGACGCCCTACACGTCGACCGGCGGCGTGGTCGCCGTGGGCGGCACGGGTTACTATAGCGACGGCCCCTACGGCTCGTCCTCGACCGGCCCCGTGCACTGGGGCAACGTGGCGCCGTGGTATGACTGGCCCTACAACCCGGGCGACGGCCTGATCAAGCCCGACGTGTGCGCGCCCGGCGTGAACGTCAACTCCCTGACCATTCCCAACGGCTACTCCGGCAACTCCTGGAGCGGCACCTCGATGTCGTGTCCGCACGCTGCGGGTCTCGCCGCGTTGATGCTGTCGAAGAATCCGAGCCTGTCGCCCGCGGGCATGGACTCGATCATGGAACAGACCGCGTTGCCTTTGGGTGCCGCCGGCAAAGACAACCAATATGGTTCGGGCCGCATCGACTGTAACGCCGCGGTCATCGCCGTGCCGTTGCCGACGACCCCCCACCTGTCCTGGCTGAGCTATGAGATCCTCGACAACAACGCCGACGGCGTTATCGATCCGGGCGAGGATTTCGACATCGTCTTCACGCTGGTCAACAACAGCCCCAACACCGACGGCACGAGCGTCGCGGGCGCCTTGGCCGTGGAAGCCGGCGACCCGGTGACGGTTACTGACGGGGCAGCGGCCTACGGCACCATCGTCCAGGGTGGCGGCACTGCCGACAACACCGGCGATGTCTTCAGCCTGACCGCCGACGGGGGCGCCGCGCAGGGCGAAGCCTTCACCATGCTGCTGACGGTTACCGCCCAGAACGGCTACGAAAAGATCTTCGACGTGGAGTATTTCGTGGGCTTGCCCGAGTGGAAGACCCATGACGCGAACAACGTCCTGCTGACGGTCACGGACATGGGCTCGTTGGGCTTCATGAGCTCCGACCAGTCCGAAGGCGACGGCTTTGGACCCGCCGGCCAGAACGGGTTGTACATCGGCTCCTTCTGGGGTGGCAACAGTCGGGGTACGCTGTGCAACCACGACTACGCAGAGACCAATCCCTACGAGTGGGTCGTGACGACCACGCCCAACGGACGCGTCATGGATGCCGGAAACGATGTTTCCGACCAGGATTTCCAGGCCATCTTCGACGACAGCGGCAACCTCACGCCCCTGGATGTCGTGGTGACCCAGGAAAGTTTCGCCTTTACCGACGCGCCCAACGACGACTTCGTCGTCATGCGCTACACGGTGCGGAACAACAGTGCGGTCGATATCGTCGATTACTACGGCGGCATCTTCTGCGACTTCGACATCGACGACGCCGGCGCCAACTCGTCCACGACGCTGCCGGCCAGACGGTCGAGTGTCATGTTCACCAATGCCGGAACTCCGCACTACGGCATCACCGTGCTGGGTGACGGCCCCGTGGCCAACCTCCACTGCATCAACAATCCCACGGATGTCTACCCGAACGGCTTTGTCACCGACCGAGTCAAATGGCAATCACTCTCGGGGCAGATCAATACGCCCACCGGCCTGACCGGCGACGACTGGTCGGTCACGGCTTCGACCGGCCCGTTCACCATCGCCGTCGGCGATTCGCTGACGATGGACTTCGCGATGGTCTGGGGCGAGGATCAGGCCGACTTCTACGTCAATGCCGAAGCGGCCCTGGTTGTTGATCTCAGCGGCCTGACCCCGGTCGCCGACGGCGTGCCGGGTGCGCCTCTTCTGGCCCAGAACATGCCAAACCCTTTCAATCCGCAGACCACCATCGAGTTCACGACCGGCCGTGACGGCCACGTGCGCCTCGGTGTCTACGACCTGAAGGGCCAGCTCGTGGCGATGCTTGCCAACCGCGAATACGCTCCCGGCACCCACACCGTGATCTGGAGCGGTCGCAACGACAACGGCGACGCCATGCCGTCGGGCATGTATCTCTATCGGGTGATGACCAACGACAATACGACCACCCGCAAGATGATGCTGGTGCGTTGATCTGGAACGGAAGTCGAATCCGTCAGCGGCCCCGGGTATTTGCCCGGGGCCGCTTTTTGACGGGACGTGTTGCTCGTTCCCGACATCAGGTACGGCGCGCCACCACGTAGTAGTTCATGTCCTCGGGTCGCCATTGTCCGAGCGAGAGAATCCTACCCACCCAGATCAGGCCTTCGTAAGCGAGGGCGAAGGGCATGCGGATGCGTTCCTGTGCCCAGTCCTCCATGACGAATTCGCAGTCGGCGAGTTGTTCGCGCACGTTGGCGGGTGTCGAGTCGAGCTTCAGGGCGGTGGGGAAGGGCGGCATGTCGCGCTGGTAGACCTGCTTGTAGACCAGTTCGTGAAACCAGAACGGCGTGAGCTTGGTGATCAGCCCGCGCAGCGACCACAGGTTGGGCAGGCCGATGATCACCAGGCCGCCGGGGCTGGTCCAGTCGATCATGTTACGGACCGTTCGCGCCGGGTCGTCCAGGTGCTCGAGGACATACATGCTGACCACCGCGTCCCAGGTACGGTCGGTCTCCCAGGTCTGCACGTCGCCCAGGAAGTGTTCCTGAACGTGGTCGTTGAGGTCGAGCTGTTCCCGGGAGATGTCCAGGCCGGCGATGACGGCGTCGTCGGGATAGTCGAAATGCTTGAGTCGGCCACACCCGGCCTCCAGCACGGTGGCGGGACGGCCGAGGTTGCGCAAGTGGTCGTCGAGCACCTGCTGTATTGCGTTGATGGCGTCGTGGGTCATGGTGGCCAAGGCGGATTCTCCTTCACGATCGGTATAGCGGGAGGTAACCACGAATGAACCACAGGTCAACCCTGAAATCGTTGGGACTCTGGTCGAGGGAAGCCACATTCATGCGTGATCGCACCCGCCAGGTTGGCCCTGAGTATGATGATCGATTCCTGGACACCGTGCCCCGTCGGCTTGCGGATTATTTCAAGAACGCCGTGTTCGAGGGCCTCTTTCGCGGCCTGCCGGTCGTTCTTGCAGAGGGAACTGACGACGATTCCGCCGCTTGAGGGGCCGTTGTCAAATATGTCAAGTCCGGGTCTCGGGCCGCCCCCGGCCCTGCAGGATAAGCCCGCCCACGATCAACACCAGCCCCACCGGTGTCGCCCCCCGCACCGCTTCGCCCAGCACGAACTGGATGAACAGCAGCGACAGGAACGGCGCCAGAAAGATGAGGTTGGCGATACGGGCCGTCGAGGTGGTCAGCTTCAGGGCCGTCAGCCACAGCACGAACGTGAACCCCATCTCCACCGCGCCTACATAGACCGCGCCCAGTAGTCCCGGCCCGCCGATACGCAAGTCGGCGAAGAGCAGGGCGTACACGAAGACCAGGGGAGTGCCGACCGCGAAGTTCACCAGCAGGCCGACCACCGGGTCCAGCCTGCTGCGCGCATTGCCCAGCCAGTAGAGCGCCCACAGCAGCGTGCTGCCCAGGGCCAGCGCCACGCCGAGCGTATCGTCGAAACGCAGGGCGCGGACATCGCCGCCGGTGCTGATGATCAACACGCCCGTATAGCAGACGAGTCCGGCGACGAGGTCGCGGGCGCGCAGCTTGTGACCGAGCAGCGGTACCGCCAGCCAGGTCATCGTCAAGGCCCAGGTGTAGTTCAGGGGCTGGGCCACCTGTGCGGGCAGGCGGTCGTAGGCGGCGAAGAGGACCAGGTAGTAGGCGAGGGGGTTGAGCAGCCCGAGCGCCGCGACAGGCGCCAGCTGTTTGCGGTCGGCCTTGCGCAACAGCCCCCACTTGCCCTGGGCGGTGACGATCCCGGCCAACACGACGAGCGAGACCACACTGGCGTAGGCGAGGAGCTGTACGGGGCCGGTATGGCGCAACGCCAGCTTGAACGCTGTCGCGACGGTCGACCAGAGCAGGACAGCCGCAAGAGCAAACAGTGTAGCCTTGCGTTGGCCGGACATCTCAAATGCCGAGGCGCTTGAGCACCTCGGCCGTGAGGGTGGCGTCGTTGTAGACGAAGAAGTGGATACCGGGCGCGCCGTCTTCGAGCAGCTCGCGCGCCTGCGCCACCGCGTGTTCGACCCCGATGGCGCCGACCGCCGCGGCGCCGTCGGCCCCGGTGATCGCTTCGACCAGGTCGTCGGGCAGGTCCACGTAGAAATTACGCGGGATGTTTTTCAGCAGGCTGCGACGGCCGACCACCTTCAACCCAGGAATGATGGGCACGGTAATACCCGCGTCCCGGCACCGGTCCACGAACTCGAAGTAGGGCGCGTTGCGGAAGAACATCTGGGTGATGATGTAGTCCGCGCCGGCGTCGACCTTTTCCTTCAGGTACTTGATGTCGTAGGACAGGCTGGGCGCCTCGTAGTGCTTTTCGGGATAACCGGCCACGCCGATGCAGAAGTCGGTGTGCTGCGCGTCGGTCAGCTTGTGCAGATAGCGGCCGTTGTTCATGTCCACGATCTGGCGCACGACGTCGATGGCGAACTTGTTGCGCGCGCCGCGGCGGACCTCCTTCCAGTCGGTCGTGTCGCCACGTACCACCAACACGTTGTGGATGTCCAGGAACGACAGCTCGATCAGCGCGTCCTCGGTCTCCTCCTGGGTAAAACCGTGGCACAGCAGGTGCGGGACGGTCTCCACGTCATAGCGATACTTGAGCGCGGCGCACAGGCCGAGGGTGCCCGGCCGCTTGCGCGTGATGTGGCGCAGGAAGGAATTTTCGTTCAGCGCCTCGAACCAGGAGTCGGCGGCGTGGTTGGTCACGTCGATGAACAACGGATGGTACGGGATCAGCAGATCCACGATCTCGGTCACGTCGCTGATGCTCATGCCGCGTTCGGGCGGCGTGAGTTCGAAGCTGAAGAAGGGGTCGCGTCGCGCGGCCAGGGTCTCGCCAATTTTCAAGTCGGGCCTTTCGGTATGGGTACGGCCATCGGACCCTAACACGCGGGCGCGGTTGGAATCATTCGTAAAAGGCGTTAGGATGTCGACTCTACTCTACGACCGGGGACGACGATGGCCGATTTTCTCAAAGCCCTGAACGAGCGCGTGCTGGTGTGCGACGGCGCCATGGGCACCAGCATCCAGTTCCGCGCGCCCACGCTCGACGACTTCGCCGGGCACGAAGGCCTGAACGAGTGGCTCAACATCACGCGGCCCGATCTGATCGCCGACATCCACGACGCGTTCTTCAAGGCCGGCTGCGATGTGGTAGAGACCAACACCTTTGGCGCCTTCTCAGTGGTGCTCGACGAATTCGGCCTGGGCGACGAAGCGCAGCGGTTGTCCCGGGAGGCCGCGACCATCGCGCGCAAGGTAGCCTACGATCACGCCGCCGACGGCCGCCCGCGCTTCGTGGCGGGGTCGATGGGTCCCGGCACCAAGCTGCCCAGTCTCGGACACATCGCGTTCGCCGACCTGGCCGCCGCCTACGAGCCCATGGCCGAAGGGTTGCTCGAGGGGGGCTGTGACCTCCTGATGATCGAAACTTGCCAGGATCTGTTGCAGCTGCGCGCCGCGTTGGCCGGTGTACGCCGGGTGTTTGCGCGATTGGGCCGTACGGTACCCATTGGCCTGCAGATCACCGTCGAGACCACCGGCGCCATGCTGCTGGGGACCGAACCGTCCGCCGCGGTGACCGCCGTGCTGCCCTTGCACCCGGACTTCATCGGCCTCAACTGCGCCACGGGTCCCGAGCAGATGCGTGATCACGTGCGCACGCTCTGTCGGCGCAGCCCCGTGCCGGTGAGCATCATGCCCAACGCCGGTATGCCGCGCAACGACGACGGCCGGATGGTCTACGACCTCACGCCCGACGACTTCGCCGCCGCGCTCACGGATTATGTCGAAACGTTCGGCGTGGGTTTCGTGGGCGGGTGTTGCGGCACCGAGCCAAAGCATCTCGCGGCGCTGTGCGAACGGATCGGCGAACGGCCCGCGCCCGTGCGCGAGGTCGCGGGTGGCGGCGCCCTGTCGTCCCTGTACAGCCGCGTGTCGCTGGACCAGGAGCCGCGCCCGCTGATCGTCGGCGAGCGCACCAACGCGAACGGCTCGAAGAAATTCCGCGAATTGCAGGCCGCCGACGACCTCGAAGGGATGGTCGGCCTGGCCGTGAAGCAGCAGAACGAGGGCGCCCACGCCCTGGACGTATGCGTGGCTTACGTAGGGCGCGACGAGCCGGCGGACATGGCGGCCTTCACGTCGCGACTCAATACCGAGATCCAGCTGCCGGTGATGATCGACACGACTGATCCGGTGGCCGCCGAAGCGGCGCTGCAACGACTGGGCGGCCGCAGCATCATCAACTCGGTGAACCTGGAGGACGGCCCCGACCGGGCGCGCCAGGTGCTGGCACTGTGTCGCGACTACGGCGCGGCGGTCGTCGCCCTGTGCATCGACGAACAGGGGATGGCGCAGACTCCGGAACGCAAGCTCGAGGTGGCGAAGCGCCTGGCCGATCTGGCCGCCGAGTTCGGACTCGCCCCGTCGGATCTGCTCTTCGACCCGCTAACGTTCACCCTGGGCAGCGGCGATCCCGACTATACCGAAAGCGCTCTGGCGACCCTCGAAGGCATCAGCCTGATCAAACGCGAGATCCCTGGCGCGCGCACCCTGCTGGGCGTGAGCAACGTGAGCTTCGGTCTGAAGGCCAAGGTGCGGCGTGTGCTCAACAGCGTGTTCCTGCAACGGGCGCTGGACGCGGGCCTCGACGCGGCCATCATGCACGCGGGCAAGATCCTGGGCACGGGCGATGTGCCCGTTGAATTGCACGAGGCCTGCGGCCGCCTGATCGACGGCGACGCCGAGGCTCTCGGTGTGCTTCTCGCCTCGGAAGGCGTGTCGGCCAAGCGCACCGTGGCCGCCGATCTTCCGGTCGAGGAACGCCTGCGGGAACGGATCGTGGCAGGGGACGGGTCGGGCCTGGCCGCCGATCTCGATGAGGCATTGGACGCGCACGCACCGCTGGCGATCATCAATGACATCCTGTTGGCGGGCATGAAGACCGTCGGCGAGCTGTTCGGGGCCGGCCGGCTGCAGTTGCCGTTCGTGCTGAAGAGCGCCGAGACCATGAAGGCGGCGGTACGTCACCTGGAGCCGCACATGGAGCAGAGCGAGGCCAGTGCGCGGGGCCGTTTCGTGATCGCCACGGTGCGCGGCGACGTGCACGACATCGGCAAGAACCTCGTCGACATCATTCTGACGAACAACGGGTTCAGCGTGGACAACCTGGGTATCAAGGTGCCGGTGGAGCATCTGATCGAGGTCATCAAGCGCGACGGGCCGGACGTGGTGGGGATGAGCGGGTTGCTGGTGAAGTCGACGATCGTGATGCGCGACAATCTGGAGGCGTTCAATGCCGCGGGCGTGGACGTGCCGGTGGTGCTGGGCGGCGCGGCCCTGACGAAGTCGTATGTGGAGCGCGACCTGCGGCGGGTCTACAAGGGGCCGGTCTATTACGCGCGGGACGCGTTCGACGGGCTGGCGCTGGTGGACGCGGTGAGCCGGGGAGAGGCGCCGGCCGCCGAGGCGCGGGAGGCGAGTGTTGGCGGACAAAAAAACGAGATAGTTGTCAAAGCAACTATCTCCGATATCGAGGCGGTCGACCCCATCGCGCCGCCGTTTTCGGGAAATCGTGTGACCACCGACATAGATCTCGATGAAGTCTGGCCATTGATCAACAAGGCCGCCCTGGTCAAGGGCCGCTGGGGGTACACGCGAGCCGGAATGCCGAAGGCGGACTACGAGCGATTGATGCGCGAAGAGGTCGAGCCGGCCTGGGCGCGGTTGAAGGAATCGGCGCGCACCGAGGGATGGCTACGACCCGCGGCGGTGCATGGGTGGTTCTCCACTGCTCGGGACGGAAACGCGTTGTTGATTTGGGACGACAGCGGCGCGCCCGAGCCTCGCTGGCGGCTGGACTTCCCGCGTCAGGCCAAATCGCCGGGGCGGTGTATCGCCGACTACTTCCCGTCGCTGAACGAAGGTCGCGACACGCTGGGCGTGATGGCCGTCACCATGGGACCGGAGGCGACCGCGTATTGCCGGACGCTGTTCGAGGGCGACGACTACCAGGCGTATCTGCTGGCCCACGGGTTCGCGGTGGAGAGCGCCGAAGCGTTGGCGGAGCTGGTGCACGCGCGGATGCGGGATGAGTTGGGGCTGGCCCAGGATGATGATCCCGACCCGGCGCAGATGATCAAGGGGCGGTACCGGGGGTGCCGGTATTCGTTCGGGTATCCGGCTTGTCCGGAGTTGGCGGATCAGCGGGTGTTGGCGGAGATGTTGGACTGGGGGCGGATCGGGTTGGGGTTGACGGAGGAGTGGTTGATGGAGCCGGAGCAGAGTGTTAGTGCGCTGGTGGTGCATTGTTTGGGGGCGGGGTATTTTAGGGTTTAGGGGGTCCTAAATTGAGCGATTCCCCCTGTCCCGCCGCGTCCACTCCGATCCCGCCGG
>CAYYYS010000011.1:77458-79143 GCA_964476155.1 uncultured Fibrobacteraceae bacterium | reverse complement strand
AAGATGAAGAATATGATGTCGGCCTGCTTCTCGAGACCGCGCGGGATGGCGGTCAGAAAGCCGTGCAGACCGACGGGCGTGGCCTTGCCCTCGGCGCCTTCGGGTTCGACGCCCAGCAGCAGGTTCATCGCGTCGAAATGCTTGTCCAGCTTCTGGTAGGTGCCCGGCACGAGCAGGGTCCGTTCATGCCCCTCCACCTCGACGGTGCGGCGCTCGTACGAGCCCGAGGGGACGACATAGGTCAGCAGCGAGCAGATGAAGATCACGCTCGCAAGCAGGACGAAGACATGGGGGATCTTGAGTTTGGGTCGTGCCATCCGGGCAACCTACAGGATCGTCAGACGACTTTCCAGCTTTCTCCGTCGTCCAGCGCCTTCTCCATCTCGATCTCGTCGTTGATGGGGATGCCGTATTGGCCCACCATGGGTACGCCGGGCTTCAGCTGCCGGATGTGCTCCATGCCGTTGACGCGCACCGCGGTGATGCGATAGCCGCAACGCTGGAAGAAGCGCAGGCCGTCGAGATTGTCGTTGGTGGTGATCACCCAGATCTTGGTGCAGCCCTCGGCGCGCGCGGCAGCCTCGACGGCCTCCAGCAGGGACGTGCCCACGCCGCACCACTGGCACAGGGCGTCCAGGGTGACCAGTTCGCATTTGTTGTCGGTGATCTGATAGGTGGCCAGACCGATCCGCTCGCTGCCCTCCATGGCGATGAAGCCGGGGAGTTCCGACGGCTGGTGGACGACGTCTCGACTGACGACCGTCTCGCCTCCGAACAGGAGTTCGGTGCGATCGCGGACCCAGGTGCGGTCGCTTGAGGATAAGGTTGTTACCAGCATGGAAACCCTCGCGGTCTGGAAAGCGGCTTCGTCGGTCAAAGCCGTACATCGACGAGGGTCAAAAATGGTGAGACGAGAGGCCGGGGTCAAGAAAGACCGAGCGCTGTTTGCGACTTCAGGTTAACGGTTGTTCACCCAAAGCGTCGGGAGCGGTTGGCACCGCCCCCGACGCAACGGGATCATTTGACGAGCATCATCCGGCGCGTCTCCATCCGATCAGGCGTCTGCACCCGGTAGAAGTACAGTCCCGACGCAACGCGCGCTCCCTGCTGATCGCGACCGAACCAGATCGCGCCTTGTCGGCCGGCCGGCAGCTCCTCGTTCACCAGGGTCACCACACGCGATCCGTCCAGGGCGTAGATCGAGAGGTTCACGTGGCTCGCGTGGGGCAGGTCGAAGCGGATAACGGTCGATGGGTTGAATGGGTTCGGGTAGTTGGGATACACCTGGAACGCCAGCGGCAAGTCCGGCGTCTCCGGATCCTCGACACCCGTGGAGATCTGGGTGATGAGCAGGCGTTGATCCACGGCCACGTCGAGCAACAGTCGGCGCACGCCGGTCGGCCAACGGATCTCGAGGGAGTCCACGATAGTGGCGGCGCCCAGGCCGAACTCCACCGTCAGCGATCCCTGCGAGAGGAAGCCGGAACCGCCGTCCACCTCGCGGATCCGGGTGATCTCGCCGGTCACGCAGCGCAGGGTGGCGCCGATGCCCACGGTGTTGGCGTCCAGGGTCAACATGTCCACATGCAGCCAGTGGTTGTCCGTGGAGTCGGCCACGTCGTTGCGGAAGAGCTTGTTGTTCAGGCCCGCCATGGTGGCGAGATAGAGGTCCAGGTCGCCGTCGT
>CAYYYS010000011.1:0-77358 GCA_964476155.1 uncultured Fibrobacteraceae bacterium | reverse complement strand
ACTGGCCGTCGTCCAGGCCGATGTCGTACAAGGGGGCGATGTCCACGAATTCGAGGCCGTTGGCGGCTTTCCCGTTGGCGGCCGTAGAGTAGACCACATCGCCCTGCAGTAAGGGGTCGATCGACGAGATGTTGTGATAAAGGGCGTTGGGTCCGTCGTTGCAGACGAACAGGTCCAGGCGCCCGTCGTTATCGAAGTCGCCCCACATGCAGCCGGTGCTGCTGTGGGAATTGTCCACGCCCAGGTCGTACGCCAGATCGACCCACAACCACACGCCCGGATTCTCCGGATCCTCGCCGTCGTTTCGCAACAGGCGGTTGGGCTGATCGTCGAAGTTCGACAGGTAGATGTCGGGATCGCCGTCGCCGTCGATGTCGGCCCAGGCGCAGGCCATGGTGTAGCTGTCGTCGCCGATACCGGAGCCGTCCAGGGGCGCCACGTTGGTGAAGACCCACTGGCCGGGAATCGTCGGGTGCTCGCCGTCGTTGCGGTAGAGACGGTTCTGGCCGCTGTTGCAGAGGTAGAGATCCACGTCACCGTCCTGGTCGAAATCGCGCCAGGAACAGCTGCGGCCGCTGCCGGGATCGTTGACGCCGGTCTCGACGCCGATATCCGTGAACACGCCGCCGCCGTCGTTGCGATACAGGTGGTTGGGGGCGTCGTAGTCGGGATTGACCTGCATGTTGACCATGTAGAGATCGAGGTCGCCGTCACCGTCGAAATCGGCCCAGGACACGCCCTGACCATACTGGTCGTCGGCGAGGGCCGGCGTGGTGACGTCTGGGAAGAGCCAGCCGTCGGGGTCGCCCGTGTCCTCGCCGTCGTTGCGGAAGAGGTGGTTGGTGGGATCGGCCCCGCTCTGGTAGGCAATGCGGTTGGAGATGTAGAGATCGTGGTCGCCGTCGCCGTCGTAGTCGCCCCAGGCGGTGCCGCGGCCGTTGCCGTCGTCGCCGATTCCAGAGCCGTCGTCCGGTGATACCAGGATCCAGGGGGACGCCGTGACGGTCACCATCTGATCGTGGACCATGGGCACGTCCTCCAGGTTGCCTACACTGTCCTCGGCGACGGTGTAGAAGTAGTAGTCGCCCAGGCCATCGGGGATATCGAAGACGATGGGACTCCCGTCCGTCGAAGACCCGAACAGGCTGTAGACGCCGATGTCGGTGTAGCGGTAGTAGAGATCCACGCGCGCCACGCCGCTGACCGTGTCCTCGGCCGAGAAGCCCACCTCGAAAGGCAGGCCCTGATAGCTGATGACGATGGGCAGCACCGCCGACTCGGGCTGGACGACGTCCTGGGTGGTGGTGACCGTGCAGGACCAGCGCGAGACGTTCAACTCGTCGTCGCGGGACCGGACATGGTAGAACCCGGTGAAGCCGTCATTCATGTCGTCGAACACGAAGGTGGTGTCGGGCATCCAGATACTCGTGGAGACGGTGCTGAAGGCCGGATTCCGGCTTTGTTGGACCTGGTAGGCCGTGGCGCCGCTGGACGACATGTCGCTCCAGACGATCTCGATCGAATCGCCGGGTGAAAAGAGGGGCAGCGCGGTGATGACCGGCGCGTCGGGACCCGGTTCCTCGATGGTGAGACGCTGGTTGGCCGCGACGTCGAACAGGGTTTGCACGATACCGGATGGCCAGAGGATCTCGACGGTATCGGCCACGGCGATCAGGCCCAGTCCGAACTCGACGGTCAACGAACTCTGCGACACGAAACCGGACCCGCCGTCCACTTCGCGGATCATGCGCTGGCCGGCGGCGCTACAGCGGACCCGCGCACCGATGGCCGTGGTGTTGTAGGACTTGGAGACCAGATCGATATGCAACCATCGGTTGTAGGCGGTCTCGGGCACGTCATTGCGGAAGAGTTCGTTGGCCGTGCCCGTCATATTGCACAGGTAGACGTCCAGGTCGCCGTCCTCGTCGTAGTCGGCCCAGCAGGCGGCGGTGGTGTTGGCGCCCGAGCCGACGCCGAAGCCCATCTTCGAGGCGACATTCACGAAATTCCAACCGCCGGGGCCGCCCAGGTTTTCGCCGTCGTTGCGGAAGAGCATGTTGGGCACCCAGTCATCCTGGGCGTTGGTCCAGTGGCTGGCCACGTAGAGATCGAGGTCCTGGTCGTTGTCGTAGTCCGCCCAGGCGCAGCCCGTACTGTAGCTGCCGTCGTCCAGACCGTTGCCGATCAATGGGGCCACATTCTCGAAGAGATCGCTGCCCGCGATGCGGTGGTACAGACGGTTGGGACCCTGGTTGGTCAGGTACAGGTCGAGCCAGCCATCGCCGTCGTAATCGCCCCAGGTGCAGCCGAGGCCGTCGTCGGCGTCGTCCACGCCCATGACGGTCGCCACGTTGGTCCACAACCACTCGCCCTCGTTGTAGGGATCTCCGCCGTCGTTGCGGAACAGGGCATTGGCGCCGCCGTTGTAGTTGGCCAGGTACAGATCCTGGTCGCCGTCGTTGTCGAAGTCGCCCCAGGCGCAGCCCATGGTGTAGCGATCGTCGCCGATACCGGTGCCGTTCTCTGGCGCCACGTTCGTGAACAGCCAGGCACCCGGTTCCCAGGGATCTTCACCGTCGTTGCGATAGAGACGGTTTGGTCCGTCGCTGCTGAGGTAGAGGTCGAGGTCGCCGTCGTTGTCGAAATCGACCCAGGCCACCGAGCGGGAACTGCCGGTATCATCGGTACCGGTCTGCGGGGCGATATCGGTGAAGGCACCGCCGCCGTCGTTACGGAAAAGGTGGTTGGGCGAAGGCGAGCTGACGGTCATGCTGGCTTCGTAGAAATCCAGGTCGCCGTCGCCGTCGAAGTCGCCCCAGGCCACACCCTGGCCGTAGTCGGCGTCGCTCATGGCGCCGGTGGTCGTGTCCTGGAAGAGCCAGGAGTCCGGGTTGCCCAGATCCTCGCCGTCGTTGTGGTAGAGGTGGTTGGTTTCGTCGGCCCCGGTGAACCACACGGGGCGGTTGGTGATGAATAGATCCGGGGCGCCGTCGCCGTCGTAATCGCCCCAGGCGGCGCCGCGGCCGTTGCCGTCGTTGCCCACGCCACTACCGTCGGTCGGGGCCACGTTGACCCACTCGGACGGGACCGTCACCACGGTGATATCGGCGATCGCGGGCGCCGCTTCGGCCACGCCCAGGAAATCGGTGGCCACCGTATAGAAACCGTAGAGACCCACGCCGTCGGGAACGTTGAACAGGAACGGTCCCTCGTCGCAGACGGTGTCGACGAGCAGCCAGGGGCCACCGTCGAAATTGTACCAGAGCTCGACGAAGTCCACACCGCTGCCGTTGTCGTCGGCGGTGAAGGTCACGTAGAAGGGCAAGGCCTCTCGCGGCGTATCCACGGGCAGGACGTTGGAGAAGGGAACGCCGTCGTCCTGTGTGGACGCCACGCTGTCGGACCAGCGCGAGGTGATGCTCTGGGCGTTGCGCGATCGCACGCGATAGTAGACGAGCTGTCCGTCGGTCAGACCGGTGAACTCGTGGCTCAGACCGGCGATCCAACCGCTGGTCCCCACGAGATCGGCGAACTCGGTGCTCTCGGCGGCCTGCACCTCGTATTCGACGGCGCCGCTGGCGGCCTCGTCGCTCCAGCTGACGGTGTTGACCGTACCCGCCGTGTACAGGGGCTCGACATACATGGTGGGCACGTCGGGACCCACTTCCGAGAACTGCAGCCACTGGTCGGCCGCCAGGGTCAGGATCTGCTGGATCCCCCCGGTGGGCCATTCGATCAGGAGCGAGTCGACCAGTGTCGCCGTGCCGAGTCCGAACTCGGCGGTGAGCGTATTCTGGCTGTGGTAACCCTCGCCGCCGTTGATCTCCCTGATCTGATGGACGCCGCCGGCCGACAGGGTCAGACGCGCCCCGATGGCCGTGACGCCCGAGGACTTGCCGATCAGATTGACGTGCAGGAAGTGGTTTCCGGTCGCCTGGTCGTTGCGCACGAGACGGTTGGCGTGGCCGTTGTTCCAGTTGGCCAGGTATACGTCCAGGTCTCCGTCGCCGTCGTAGTCGGCCCAGCAGGACGAGGCGCCATCGGCTTCGTCGTTGGCCAGGAGCACATCGGCCACCTCTACAAAGAGCCAGCCGTCGGGCTCGCCGCCGTCGGGGCCGTCGTTACGGTAGAGCCGGCTGTCCTCGGTCACGACGCCATTGTCGAAGTTGACCACATGGAGGTCCAGGTCACCGTCGTTGTCGTAGTCGATCCAGGAGCAGTTGCGGCCGTTGCCCGCGTCGTCCACCAGGGCGTTGGCCGAGATGTCCATAAAGACACCGGCGTCGTTGCGGTAAAGACGATTCGCCTGCGCGTAGTTGGTGACGTAAAGGTCGAAGTCGCCGTCGTTGTCGAAGTCGCCCCAGGCGGCACCACGGCCGAGGCCGGTGCCGTCGAGGCCGGCCGCCACGGTCATGTCGACGAACACGCGACGCAGATCGTCGGGATCGCCGGGGTTCTCGGGATCGTTGCGCAGCAGCAGATTCGTTCCGTTGTAATCGACGATGAAGAGATCCTGATCGCCGTCGTCGTCGTAGTCGGCCCAGACGGCGCTCTGGCTGTCGCCGGTGCTGCCGGTCGCGGTCATGACGGTCACGTCGGTGAAGAGCCATTCACCGGGACTGTAGGGACTCTCGCCGTCGTTGCGCAGCAGGATGTTGCCGACCGAGTCGGTCATGTAGAGATCAAGATCACCATCGCGGTCGTAATCGATCCACGAACAGGTGTGGGTGCTGCGGGTGGAACCGAGAACGAGACTGTTGGTCACGTCGACGAAGAGGCGGTCCGGATCCTCGGGCCAGCCCGGCGTGACCGGATCGTTGCGGAAGAGATGATTGGCGCCCTGGGTATTGGCCAGGTAGAGATCCAGGTCGCCGTCGTTGTCGTAGTCGCCCCAGATGCCGACGCTGGAAACCTGGCTGCTGCCGATGCCCGTGCCGGTGGGTGCGACGTTCACGAACAGCCAGTCCCCCGGACTGCCGCCGTCCTCCCCATCGTTGCGGAAGAGCTTGTTGTTGCCGTTGTTCGCCACATAGAGATCCAGGTCGCCATCGTTGTCGAAGTCGGCCCAGGTGGCTCCGTGACTCGGGGTGAGGTCGGCCAGGTCGGGTGTGGAGGCGTCGCTCCACTGCGCGAAGGCGCTTCCCGCGCAAAACACCAGAAACACAGGCACACGCCAAACGGCACGGGCCATAATCCGCCTCTCAGTCATCTCCGTATCCTTTCCTCACAACACCATGCCGGGGATATCACAGATGTCCCCGTCATTCTGTTATCGGCTCCTAGAGGCGGTTATTTAACGGGGATTATCACAATACTTCATTCATGAGGCCGGATTCCTACTGTCCGGGATGCCCCGGTGGTTCGCCTCCCGCAGATCGAACGTGATCTTTGCGGATGTGTCTGACGACGACATGTTGATCACGAACGAACCACTCACCCGGATCATGCCTAAAACACACGCCACGGCCCTGGCCGTGGACGATCCCGATTAGGGAATACATACCACATGGACACGGAAAACTCGTGTAAATAACTGCTAAAAATCACTGGTCGTGAAAGGCCTGGTCAGATAGAGCAGGGCGTACTTCACCGCGCCGCGGTAGTTGTTGTCCAACGCTATGACTTCGTCATACTGCTCAACGGCCATCTCACGCCGTCCCATGAGGTCGTAGCAGTTGCCGAGGTAGTTGTGCGCCCAGATAGAACTCTCGAATTTCTCATGCCGACCGGTCACGTGTCCGCGTAACGCACGGTTGAAACAGGCTTCGGCCTTGTCGAAGAGACCCGCGCGCAGATTGACCAGTCCCAGGTTCATCCAGCTTGTGACGTCGTCGGGATCGTCGGCCTGCATCTGGAGACATCCCTGCTCGGCCACATCGTACAGACCTTTCGACAAAAAGCGCGACACCAGCTTCTGGTGCGTCATGTCGCGGGCCTGCTCTTCGTCGAGCACGGAACCCCAGGCTATAAAACCACCCGCCACGTATTCGTCACCGAGACCTTCGATAATCAACGCCGCCGGCTTGGCCCGGTCGCCACCCGGTTCGAGCGTTGCGAACATCCGGGGCGCCGACCCGTCGGCCGGCACGAGTTCCAGATCATTGCCAACCGACAAGACGATCTGGGAGGACGGGGCGTTGCCGAAGAGCCAGTCCGGCTCCATGACGGGGATACCCTTCGCCTTGGCGAACATCTGCGCCTCGGCCGCGGTGAACAGGGTGCTTTCCGGTACCAATACCTGGGCCACGGCAACGTCCACCGGCACCCAGCCGTGGGGTGGCAGATAGAACTCGGCCAGACGGTGCATGCCGCCGGTCAGCCAATGAGTCGCGATCGTGCGGGCGGGAATACCGAGCGAACGGCACATGGCGGTGAACAGACGACTGTACTGACCGCAATCGCCCCGCCGGCTCTGCAGCGTGCCCAGGGTGTTGCTGTCGGAGGTGCCGCCGGGCTCGAACTCCAGGTTGCCGACCAGCCAGTCGAAGAGCCTCTTGGCGCGACGCTCGGGATGGGTCTCGTCCCCCACGATGCGCAGAGCCGTGGACGCGACCTCGCCGTCGATACGGATCAGGTCGCTCGCGGCGGTATAGCGGCTGAAGACGTTTGACGTCCGGTCGAAGTGTATGGCGGCCTGATCATCGGGCGTCATGGACACGGGCGTCATGGTCGCGTCAAAGTCGTAATGGAACAGCATGATCTCGGTATCGGGCTCCGGCATCACGTCCCAGTAGACGACACGGTTGCCGTGGTCGTGGTCGACGATAATTTCGGCCGGTTGCGGACTGATGTTGCGGATCTTGACGATCTGACCCGGACGATCTCCGGGCATGGACAGCCACACGCGAACGCGGGCACCGTCGTCCACCTGCGTGATGTGATCCACCACATACCAGTAGCTACCGGTTACCTCGACCGGCTCCTGCGTTTCCGCTAAAGCCGATACGGATGTCAGAACGACGATCAACAGAGCCAAGACCAACCGCTTATTCATGAAACTACCCTTCCAGTGCTTTGCCAGACCTGAAACGACAGGATAGGCTGTTCACAAGTGGACAGATGTAAGGCGCGCGAGTGCAGGACTAGCCATAACCAAAGAGTTCGGCCCAGATGATCAGCAGAACCAGGGAAATTCCGATGGCCAAGGCCGTGAATCCAAACACCCGGAACCACTTGGTACGCGACTCGGGCTGCGGGTCCATCAACAGGCTCTCCAGCTCACCCGATGCCACGAGTTCCTCGTATTCGCGCGGCCGGTCCGCCTTGAGTTCCTCCAGCGGCACGCTGCGCTTGAAGATGACCGGATCCATGGGGAACTTGTCCGGACGGAAATGGGTGTTGAAGAAGTGCACCGTAAAGATGAAGCCGGTGGCCAGCAACGCCTCGTCCGAGTGGATGATGGACGCGATGTTGATGAACGATCCCGGCAGGAACCTCGTGAAGAACTCCGGGAACCACAGGGTCAGTCCCGTAAAACCGATCATGGCCACGCCCCAGAACACCGCGAAGTAGTCGAACTTCTCCCAGTAGGTCCAACGACCGTAGTGCGGCCGCGGCCCGGCGCCGATGAACCACTTGAAGGTCTGGCCCAGCTCCTTCAGGTCACGCAGCTTGGGCACCATGGAGTTTTCGCCGGTCAGGTATTCCCGCCAGCTTTGCCCCGACTTGCGTTTGCGCTGGAAGATGTCCGTCAGGTGACGCGCGAAGTAGAAGAAGGTCACCAGCGCGGCCCAACGATGGATCAGGCCTGTGCTCTCGAAACCGCCCAGGAAGTGGGAAATGGCCCGGGCCCAGGGCAGGTACGAGAACTTCAGGGTCATCCCCGTGACCGCGAGACTCAGGAAGCTGATAATCACCAGGATGTGCAGATTGCGCTGCAGCACCGTGAAGCGACGCACTTCCTGCTTGCCCCTGGACTGCTGGCGCAGATGGCGCCCGTGCTTCATGGCCATGAACGAACGCGGCATCCAGAGCAGCGTGTGCAGCCCGAAGAAGGCGAAGGTGCCGACGAGCAGTCCGGTCATCAGGAACCAGGTCCAGTAGATGAACGGATACTTCTCGCGATCGTGATGGGTCGCGTGGGGCAGGAAGTCGGCAAAGCGCTGATGCGACCCCTCGTGGCACTGGCCGCAGGTGCCCACGATGTTCTCGCGCGAGATGGCCGAAGCCGCGTTCGACTTGGGCAGGATATCGTGGGCGCCGTGACAATCCTGGCACTTGGCCGTGGCCGTGAAGCCCAGGTCGACGACCTTGCCGTGGAAGGTCTCGAAGTAGGACTCCGTCACGTCCTCGTGGCAGTGCCCGCAGTGCTCCACCAACTCGAGCTTGAACGCATTCTTCTCGGTGCTGGCGATCTCGTGTGACGTGTGACAGTCGTCGCACAGGGGCAGGTCCATGCCGTCCTTTGCATCCCCGGTGAAGTGGATACTGGACTTGAAGGTCTCGAAGATGCCCTCGTGGCACTCCGAACATGTGGGCACGATGTTGCTGCGATGGATGCTCGAGGCCGGGTCATTCTGGGGCAGAACCGCGTGAGGCGTATGGCAATCCGTACAGGTTGCCGCGACCACGAGGCCCTTGTCCTGTACCGCCCGGCCGTGAACACTCTCGGTGTAGTTCTCGACCATGCCCGTCATGTCGTCTTCGTTTCTCACGTCGGCCTGCTCGCCGATACCGTGGCATTCACCGCACAAGCCGGCGATGTTGCTCACGTATGTGGGAGACCGGGGATCGATCCGCAAGCGCACGCCGTGAGTGCCGTGGCACCGGATACAGTCGGGAGCGTCGGCCTCTCCCTTGGCCGCGAGTAGACCATGCGTGCTGGCCGTATACTGATCCACCTGGTCCGCATGGCAGATGGAGCAGTCGACGTGATCGACAACGGTCGCGCAGGGCCGGTCATGCGATGGTGTGGCGCCGGTATGACACTGGGCGCAGGCCACTTTTGTGTGGGCCGAACCGACTGTTTCGGCGTGGTCCACGTACAGGGACACCGACCGACCGTCGCGCTCGGTTACGAGGTCGTGCCGGCCATGGCAGTCCAGGCACTCGCGGTCGGCCATGCCCTCCGCGTAATAGACACGCCGTACCTCGTGGGGCTGGTGACATTCGATGCACGCCGGCACCTTATGGGGTTCCTGCTCCCAAAGTTCACCGGCGATCACCTTCTGGTGCACCTGCTCGATGCGACCATGGCACTGCTGACAGGTCGAGGCCACGTTGTCGCGATGGATGGTCGAGGCCGCATCGGTATGGGGCAGCACGCTGTGTGAGCCGTGACAGTCGCTGCACACGGCCGTGATGGTCAGGCCGCGCCGGAAGAGCCCCTCGCCGTGGATGCTCTGTGAATAATGCGTGAGGATGCTGTCCTGGGGAATGTCGTACATGCGCGCGACCTGCGTCCCCTCCTTGTGGCAGCTCCCGCACATGATGGGAATGTTGAAGCGATTGACCCGCGACTCGACGTCGGACGGCGGCAAAACATCGTGGGCGCCGTGACAGTCGGCGCAGTACGGCGCGTCGGGATTGCCGGCCTCGACCGCCAGGCCGTGCAGGCTGCGGGAGTAGATCTCGGCTTCTTCGTCGTGGCACATGGAGCAGTCGACCCGCGCCAGTTCCTCGTCGTGCTCGTCGTCGAGACCCTCGAGGTCCTCGTGGCAGTCGACGCAGAGCAGTTCCTCCTGGCCGTGGACGGATCGCTCGTAAAGGTCCAGGTCGATGAAGAGGGAAACGACCCTGTCCCCGCGAATCTTGGTCAATTCCTCGTCGTCGTGACAGATGAGGCAGTCGTCAAGCTCTTGGGCGGGTGCGATACCGGCCATGAGGAGCAGGACAATCAGTGACAAGGCAAACCGGTCGTTCCATTTACTCACGAAGAGCCCCCAAGCCGCATTCCCTAGGCAGTTTCGATACTTATTTACAATTGTGATGGCTGAACACCCACCTGTCAAATATACTTTTCCTGGTAGGTATATCTAGACGAATTAGATTGCCAACACGGAACCAGATATTACTCTACTCGGATGATGAATGCCGATGGAAAAGCCCTTCTGATCCTGTTGACGACAGCGGCGATCCTGTGGTCCGCGACCGGCGCGATCGCGGCCGACGAGACGGACAACTCCGCATCCGTCGACCAGGAGCGGTACTACTTCTACAAGGGCTACGATTACGGCTCCGACGCGCTGGTCCACCCGCTACGCATGGTTCTCAACGGCGGCTACGGGATCATGCAGCTGTCCAACCGGCACAATCGTCCCCTGGACATCGACTATCGGCAGGGCTGGAACAACGTGTGGCGCAACCTGCTGGACCCCACCGCGTCGATCCAGGTTGAGGGTTGGTGGGACTTCCTCAAGCGCGAGATCATCCCCCTCGGTCTCGACCCGAAACGGGCCCACTACTGGCCCAACTACACGCAGCACCTGATCGGCGGCGGCATGAGCTACCGCATGATGGTGGAATGGTATCGCGCCCACGACTTCGCCCATCCGGGACTCTGGGGCGGCACGACCATCATGGGATACCACCTGCTGAACGAGATCGTGGAAAACGACAAGCGCGACACCTGGTCCACCGACCCGGTGGCGGACATCTGGCTCTTCGACCCCGCCAGCATCCTGCTCTTCAGCAGCGAGCGCGTGTGTCGCTTCTTCAGCGAAACGCTGCACATGTCCGACTGGTCCTACCAGATCATGGTCGACCCACAGCACAAGACCCTGGTGAACAACGGCCAGAATTTCGCCCTGAAGCTGGACGTGCCCTGGTGGGAAAAGTGGGCCCTCTTCTATCACTACGGAACCCATGCGGAGTTCGGGCTGACGCGACGTTTTTCCGAGGGACGCAACCTGTCGTTCGGGGGCGGCTTCAAGGCCGACGAACTCTTCGACGTGACCGAATACCATGAGGGTGTCGAATTGGCCGTCACCGGCGGCGTGTTCTACGATCGCAACGATTCTCTGTTGGCGTCGGTGCTCTGGGCCAAATCCAAGGACTACAAGCTACGGGTCAACCTCTACCCTGGTCTGATGGATTTCTGGGGACTGAAGCTGGGCTTCATGTACAACCGCAACCGCAACCGAACCGGCGCCTTCGGCTTGACGTTGCTCAACGTGCCGCTGCCCTTTGGAATCGCCCGTGGAGACGAACCCACTTACGAGTAGGTTTGAACCGAGATCCTGGCCGGGTATTTCACGGATTATGCGTTGTATTGACGGCTTCATAAGTTAAAAGTCTACTCGTGTACACTTTGACAACACACATCCATCAGCGCTGGTCAGGATATTGGTACATAGAAAAGACCCCCGTTCAGCAGGTACGGGGGTCTCGAAATACTGTGGCACCGTGACCAGTAGCCGCCTAACGCACCATCACGAACTTGCAGGCCGCTGTCTGCCCGGCGGCGGTCAGTCGCGCGAAGTAGACGCCGGACGTGGTCTGGCGTCCCCGGTCGTCGCGTCCGTCCCAGACCAGTTCGTGGAGACCGGAGGACAGGGTGGTGCCCGTCGACAGGCTGCGTAGGCACTGTCCGGCCACATTGTAGATCTTCATCTGGACGCTGCTGGCGCGAGACAGCTTGAAACGCAGGACGCTGCCGCTGCCGATCGTCGCAGCCGTCAGCCTCAAGCCGCCTTCCGAACCGATGGTGACGCCCTCGGGAGCCTTCGTCGACGTGTTGTCGAGACTACGAATCGCCTCCCAGGCGTCCACGCATCCCCAGCCATAGGCCGCGTCGTACTTGCCCTCAATCATGCCTGTGCCGCACTTGGCCGTCTGGATCATGGCCAACATCAGGTCCTGTGGCGACAGGGACGCGTCCTTTTGCAGCAGCAGGGCCGCCACGCCGGCCACATGGGGAGCCGCCATGGACGTGCCGCTGAGACGCCTGAATCCACCGCCGGGAACACAAGATCGGATATCCGCGCCGGGAGCGATCAGGTCGGGCTTGCGGAAATTCCAGTCGGCGATAATCCAGCTGGCCGGATCGGACCAGGGCTCCATCTCGGGAGCGTTACCGCGCGAGGAGAACTCGGTCACATAACCGTCACGATCCACGGCGCCGACGCTGGTGACCATGGGATAGTTGCTCGGTGTGTCGGTCGTCTCGGGGCCGGGGCCGGAGTTTCCGGCCGCGAAAACAGCGAGGATGCCGAGTTCGTTGAGGCGCAGGCAGGCGGAGAAGAGGAAATCCTCCTCGGGGTCCGCCAGACTCCAGGAACCGCAGACCAGCCGGATGTCGACATTGGACTTGAGGTTGGCGATGTACTCGAGACCGTCGAGGCACTGCTTGTACGTGCCCATGCCATCCGCGCCCATGACCTTGACGGCTACATAGCGGGCACCGGGCGCCACACCCAGATCGTCGGGATATGGTCCCTGGCCATCACCGCCCAGCAGGATGCCGAGAGTGTGGGTGCCATGCCCGTTGTCATCGTAAGGGGCGGCCTGGCCCTTGACCGCGTCGAACCAATAGCCGGTGAACTTGCCGGACAAGGCCGGGTGAGCGGCGTCGACTCCCGTATCGGTATGCGCCACGATCACGTCTCGACCTGTGTAACCGGAGTTCCAGCAGGATTCGACGCCGATCTCTTCGACGCCCCAGGCGATCCCGGGTTCGGACACATGGCTGACCGGCTGCAGTTCCGGATCGATCAGGCGAACGTTCCCGTTGCGGGAGACCTTGTGGACGTCCTTGCGCTTGGCGATTTTTTTGATCGTGCGCGGTTTGGCCTTCATCATGATGGTGTTGACCAACCAGTTATTCCCGAGAACCTCGAACTCGTCCGCGTCATCTTCCGCGAGCTCACGAAGCAGAAGCTCTTGAGTCTGCGCGGCCATACGACGGTAATACTGGATGCGAGCAGGTACGGGCAGCAAGAGCGGATCGGTCTTGTCGGGGTTCTTCAGAACGACCATGATCGTGATCAGATCATCGTCGAACACCCGATCAATGGCGAGGGCCAGATCCTGCGACAGCTTCACATCCGCGCCGGTGATGTCGTAGCCTTGGTTGGCAAGGGAGGGACCCGCGAATAGGGCCAGCAGTAGGCAAACGCCTAGTGCGGTGAATACACAGCGATGATTATGCGACAAGATGTCTTCCCCCTGAAGAATATTCGTGACTCTTCTGAGTATACCACCATCCACAGGTCCAGGAAAAGGGGGCAACCCGATAAAACAGTGTTTATTTTCAGTTTTTTACATGTTTTGGCCTCTGGCATCGGTCAACGGGGTGATTTAGGATGATTCACGGACCGATCCCGACATCTGACGAAAGCGATGACATGAGAGCTCCGAGCCTGACCGCCCTGGTCACCCTACTGCTGCTCGTGGTCCCCATGACCACGACCGGCTCGTCGCCGGACCCCGCTCACCCGATCATCACCGAAGCTCCCGTGCCGCCCCTTGTCGGCGACGGCTGGGACACGCATTTCGAGGCGACGGCGGGACGCGAGACCGCCACCTACGCCCAAACGATCACCTATTGCGGCGAGCTTGCACAAGCCTCCCCCTGGCTGCACCTGACCCGCTTCGGCACGAGTCCGCAGGGACGCGACCTGATCCTGATGATCGCCGACCGCGACGGCCACGTCA
The DNA here is from genome assembly GCA_964476155.1 of uncultured Fibrobacteraceae bacterium. GTDB lineage: Bacteria > Krumholzibacteriota > Krumholzibacteriia > LZORAL124-64-63 > LZORAL124-64-63 > JAHIYU01. The sequence continues at coordinate 63,765 of CAYYYS010000011.1, read as the reverse complement.
CCCCCAAGGCGTCGCGCCGGGCCGACAAGGCGGTGCTGCTGCTGCAGGCCGGCATCCACTCCGGCGAGATCGACGGCAAGGACGCCGGCCTGATGCTCATGCGCGACATCGCCATCCGCCAGATCCATCCCGGGTTGCTGGACAACCTGACCATCCTGTTCATGCCCATCTTCAACGTGGACGGACACGAGCGCTTCGGGCCGAACAACCGCGCCAACCAGAACGGCCCCGCCGAAATGGGCTGGCGGGTCACCGCCCAGGGCTACAACCTCAATCGCGACTACGTGAAGGCCGACGCGCCGGAGATGCGCGCCTGGCTCGAGCTCTACACCGAATGGCTGCCCGATTTCTATATCGACAGCCACGTCACCGACGGCGCCGACTTTCGCCACGTGGTCATGTACGGCGTCGAACTCGGCGACAACATCGACCCCGGTCTGGCCGACTGGACTCGTGAGCGGTATTTACCCGACCTCATCAAGGCTCTGACCGACGATGGCTATCCGCCCATGCCCTACGGCGGGTTTCGCCGTCGGGAGGATCCGCGTAGCGGTATCAACGTCTGGTCCTCGGGTCCGCGTTATTCACAAGGCTACGCGGCCATTCAGAACCGGCCGGCCCTTCTGTTGGAAACGCATATGTTCAAGGATCACAAGACGCGGGTGGACGCGACCTACAAGGTGTTCCTGCACACCGCACGGATCATGAACCGGCACCACGCGGCCCTGCTCCAGGCCGTATCCCGCGCGGATCTACGCACCAGAAAGCCCTCGTTCCGACGGGATCCCCTCCCCCTCCGGATGACTATCGACAAGAGCGACAGCACGAGCTTCACGTTCCTGGGCTACGACTACGAGTTCGTCGACAGCGAGATCACCGGCGGGCGGTATCCCGTTTACAGCGACGTGCCGGTGGACTTTGAGGTGCCCGTCTTCAGTCGGCATGTGTCCTCGGTGGAGACGCGATTGCCGGAGGCCTATTTTGTTCCTCCCGAGTGGTCTGCGGTCATTGATCGGCTGGAGTGGCATGGTGTCGAGACGCGACGGCTCATGAAGGAGACCACGCTGAAAGTATCGAGTGTTCGCTTCTCGGCGATGACGTGGCGCGAGCATCCCTACGAAGGGCGCCACGGTCTCTCCTACGACACCGAACCCATCGAAGAAACTCGCACCTTTCCCCGCGGCACGGTGGTGGTGGATATGAACCAGCGCGCGTCGCGGGTGGCGGCGCACATCCTGGCGCCCGGAGCGCCCGACGCCCTGGTGCGCTGGGGATTTTTCGATACCATTTTCGAGCGGAAGGAATACGTGGAGCCTTATGTGCTGGAGCCGTTGATTCCCGGCATGATCGAGGCGAATCCCGCTCTGGCCGACAGTTTTGCCGCGGCTCTGGCCGCTGAGCCTTCGCTGAAAGACAACTACTGGGGCAAAATTCTCTGGTTCTACAAGTACACGCCTTGGTGGGATGACCGGATCAACGTCTATCCGGTGGGATGGACGTTCTCACGCGATGTGGTGTCGGGGCTGAACTGTTGCTGTACAATCAATCTGCCTAATTCCCATTGTTTACTATTTAACCTGGATCTGCACGATACATCATGCCGGTTGGGGCGCTTGGATTCGTGATCCACTGGATCTGCTGATGCGAACCGCATACTTCTACTGGCTGTGATTGAATGGAAGACACAGGCCTGATTGAACTATCACCTTTCCCGGCGCCTCATGTATGAACACCGCCAGGATGGCCACACCGCTGCGCTTGGTTTTGGCGGCAGATGAATAAACAGAAGAAATGTCTATCGGAACATACGCTTGATGTCGCCGCGGCACATAGCGAACTCCTCTTCGGTTCTCGAATGATCTTGCCTGTGTATTTCCGGCACCCAACGAAGAAATATTTCTACCCCGTATTGCTCCTTATTGCATCCGCACACTCAGAGTCCCTCATTGGGTTACAATGCCGACCCACTAATTCCTTTGCAATTTTTCATCAATTTTATCATTCGCACTCACACATTTGCTAGCGACGCCATCTTATCTCATATGAAATGAATCTATTACAGCGTATTGACACCGCCTATCATCATACTGGCGCTTTCAACCTGTTGAACAACAGAACCTTGCGGGAGGGCTGTGCCCAGGCGCAATCACCCTTGTGCTGAAATCACCACCCACGAAGCATCATCGAATTGTGCCCCGGCAACCGATGTGCAGATACCGCGACGTCACCAGAACGCTCGAATGCCCCAGTCAGATCCACCAGATGCCGGAGTGGATTTCCTCGTAAGCGGTATTTAGGGCCACTGTCCGATCAACGGTCACGCGCCCTTCATCCTTGTCCCACTTCGGTTCGCTGAGCCCATCGTACGTGTAGATGGTGAGCTGGACGAGGCGGTAGCCAGCCGACTTCGCCCATTTCTGGGCGAGATGGGGCTCTGGCTGAAGGGAAATCAGACAAGTACGGAATGGGCACAGAAAGCTAACCCTGAGCACCGGCTTCCCACCCCATAGCCAGTTCCACATCCTCAACCGTCTTGGGGATGGGCGGACCCAGAACCCGGTAGGCTTCGTCGGTCACGAGCACGTCGTCCTCGATGCGAATCCCGCCGAAACCCCGATACTTGCGGATGGCTTTGTAGTCGATGAAATCGGCGTGGCGCTTGTCGGCGGCCCAACGATCGATCAACGCGGGAATGAAGTAGACGCCAGGCTCGATGGTGATCACGAAACCCGGCTTCAACGCTCGCGCCAGACGCAGGTAGTTCAGCCCGAACTGGTCGGAGCGCGACACGCCGGGCTCGTAACCCACGGCGTCGCCGAGATCCTCCATGTCATGAACGTCAAGACCCATCATATGACCGATGCCATGGGGGAAAAAGAGGGCATGGGCGCCGGCCGCTACGGCTTCGTCCACGTCACCCTTCATCAGGCCGACATCAATCAGGCCAGCGGTGGTAGCCCGCGCCGCGGCCAGGTGCACGTCACGGTTGGTCGCACCGGGCGTGATGGCCGCGATGGCCGCCGCCTGTGCTCCCAGCACAACTTCGTAGATCTCCTTCTGTCGGGGCGAGAAAACTCCTCCCACCGGCAGGGTCCGCGTGATATCCGAGCAGTAGCGCCGGGCCGTCTCCACGCCGCTGTCCACCAGCAGCAGCTGACCGTCTTCGAGCTTACCGGGATAGGACTCGTTATGCAGGACCTCGCCATGAATCGTCACGATGGGCGGGAACGACGGCTGCATGTCGTGAGCCAGCGCGACCCCCAGCATGGCGCCCATGATCTGGGCTTCCTTCAGGCCGGGCTTGGCGTTGTGCAGGGCGATCCGATACATGAGCGCGCTCACGGCGACGGCGCGTTCGATCTCGGCGATCTCCTCGTCCGACTTGATCTCGCGCTGGGCGATGACGGCGGCGATCAGGGCGGCGGAGGCGCCGGTGGTTACGGCGCCGGGCGCCGCGTTCAGCCAGTCGGCCAGGCGCAGCGTGTTGGCGGAGCGATATGGAGGCAGGTAGTGGACCGGCACGCCCTTGACCGCGAGATCGGCCAGCGCGCCGGCGAGATCGGCGATATTCGCGCTCCGGTTGATGCCGGCCTTAGCGGCAAAATCGTCCAGGCCCGGCTGGGGACCCGACCAGATCACGTCGTCGGGATCACTCGGCGATCCGTAAAATATCTCGTCCCCATCAGGCAGGACGAGACAGGCGAGTCCGGGATGATCGACACCCACGAAGTAGAGAAAGGTCGAGTCCTGGCGAAACGGGTAGATGTTGGCCGCATAGTTGCGGCTCGCGTCGACGTTGCCGGGCAGCAGGATCGCGCCGTCGGTGAGGGTCTCGCGCAGCACGCGCCGTCGTTGCTGGTAGGTCATCGGGTTCATCCGTCGCCTTTCGGGGTTTCGTGTTCGCCGGCTTTCAAACCAAAATGACGGGCGCCTTCCAGCACACCGCGCAGGTGGGGCCGAGCAGCCAGATAGATCGAATCGGGAGCCCCGCGCAGGGCCTCGAGCAGGGCCGGGCGGGCGTTGGCCACCACGATGCCGCCATCGCACGCCAGCAGGGGATCCAGGTCGTTGCGCGAATCGCCAGCGTACAGGGTAAGCTCGGCTGCCGTTTCCAGACACTTCGACATATAGGCCACGGCCGAGGTCTTGGTGACGCCGGGCGGCAGGATGTCGAGCAGGTCGTCATCCTCGTAGACGCCCGAACTGCGCACCACGCTGAACGTCGCACCCGCGGCCGACAACCGGCGACGGACTTCCGTCAGGACCTTGTCGCCCGCTGCATCGGACGGCAACAGATAGCTGATCTTGAACGCCGACTGCCGCTCGGGCGGCTGGGGCGCCAAGTCCGTCACGCCGTCGAGCAGTTGCGTGATGTCCTGCGCGGTCAGGCCGCTCATGGCCTCGTCCATCAGCGCGGCATAGTCCTCATCGCGTTGCCATCCCGAGGGCTCACCGGAATCGGGGCGATACAGTGATGTCCCCACGTCGCAGGACAGCAGATCGGGACGGGGCAACGACCAGAACGCCATGGCCTCGACGGCCGACACCAGGTGCCGGCCGGTCACATAGGCCACGACGAGATCCCCGTTCGCGGCCAACAGGTTGGCAAAACCGTCCAGCGCCGCGGCGTGGGTCGGGTCGGGGCCGACCGGGTATAGGGTGCCGTCCAGGTCGGAGGCTAGTAATCGTCTGGGGGTGTTGGGTTTCATGGCGACACGAACACTACCTCATGCCAGGTGAATATGCCAGGACGACACGTGTTTGACACCCTCGCAGGGTAGGTTTACGGTGTGACGAGGGATCCTCCACACACCGACGACACACCCACCCCGGATCCCAGCCCCTCAAACCAGGAGATCTCCAATGCCCGACAAGGCGGACGCCGCAAACCGTCGCCCACTCGTTTTCGGCGAGGTTCTGTTCGATCATTTTCCCGACGGCATTTCAGTCCTCGGCGGCGCCCCTTTCAACGTCGCCTGGCATCTGCAGGGCTTCGGGCTCGCCCCCCTGTTCATCTCTCGGGTCGGTGTCGACGCGCGCGGCGACGAGGTCGTCGACGCCATGTCCGACTGGGGTCTGGATATTACCGGCGTGCAACGGCACCTGGAACGTCCCACGGGCAAGGTCTCGATCACCCTGGACGAGGGACAACCGACATTCGAAATACTGGCGGATCAAGCCTATGACCTGGTCGACCCCGAACGAGCCGTGAAGGCCGCCGGCAACGATACGTTCGGCCTGCTCTATCACGGCTCCCTGGCGTTGCGGAACAAGGTGTCACGAACGGCGCTGGCGCATCTGCGCGCCGCCACGGCCGCGCCGGTCTTCCTGGACGTCAACTTGCGCGCGCCCTGGTACGATCACGACACGGTGAGCGCCGCCCTCGACGGCGCGCGCTGGGCCAAGCTGAACGACGCCGAGCTGGCGGAACTGTCGCCCGTCGCAGGCGACGTGGAAACCATGGCCAGCGCCCTGGCCACGCAACACGATCTCGAAGCCGTCGTGGCGACCCTGGGCGCCGACGGCGCTGTCTGGGTGGACCGGGAGGGTATCGTTGCCTCGGCGCAACCGACCCGCGCCACCAGCATCATTGATACGGTGGGTGCGGGTGACGCTTTCGCGTCGGTCTGCATCACGGGTCTGTTTCACGATTGGTCCCCGGAACGCATTTTGCGGTCTGCACATGGATTCGCGGTCCAGATATGCGAAATCCGGGGAGCAACGGCGCGTAACCCCATGCTGTATCAACGCGCCAAATGAGGCGGGTGATTGGGAATGATGAGGGATGGTGAGCCTGAAGGGCTTTACATACTGATGATGAGCATTCATGGGTTGGTTCGGGCCCATGACATCGAACTCGGTCGGGATGCTGACACCGGTGGACAAATAACTTACGTCATCGAGATGGCCAAGTCGCTGGCCGACGATCCCCGCGTGGCCCGAGTGGACTTGCTGACACGCCAAATCGAGGGTCCGGGCGTGGACCCGACCTACGCCGCCCCTTACGAACCCATCGCCGACAAGGCCCAGATCATCCGCATCCCCTGCGGCCCCCGTCGCTATCTCTATAAGGAAAACCTCTGGCCCCACTTGGACGAGTTCGTCCAGTACGCCCACTGCCACGTGCGGATGGTGGGCCGTCCGCCCGACGTGGTCCACGGCCACTACGCCGATGCCGGTTACGCCGGCTCGCAGCTGGCGCGAGAACTCAGGGTCCCTTTCATCTTCACGGGTCACTCGCTGGGCCGCGTCAAGAAACAACGCCTGCTGGACAAGGGGCTGAAAGAGGACGCACTGGAAAAGCGCTTCAAGTTCACCCGGCGCTTCCAGGCCGAGGAGGACGCCCTGGCGGCCGCCAACCTCATCGTCACCAGCACGACCCAGGAGATGAACGACCAATACAGTTCCTACGATAATTTCCGCACCCGCAACATGCGGGTGATTCCGCCCGGCGTGGACCTGGATCGCTTCCGCCCTCCCAAAAAGTCGGACCCGGAGCCGCCCATCAAGTCCGAGCTGAGTCGCTTCCTGAAAGACCCGGACAAGCCCATGATCCTGTGCCTGGCGCGCCCGGACGAGCGCAAGAACTTCCATACCCTGATCGAAGCCTATGGTCGCGATCAGGAGTTGCAGGACCTGGCCAACCTGGTGCTGATCGCCGGCACGCGAGAGAGCATCGCCGGCCTGAAGCCGCCCGAACGCCGCATCCTGCAGGACATCGTGTACCTGATCGACGAGTACGACCTCTACGGCAAGGTGGCGTATCCCAAGCAGCACCGCCCCGAGGATGTACCCGAGCTTTACCGGCTGGGCTCACGCAGCAAGGGCGTGTTCGTCAATCCCGCCCTGACCGAGCCGTTCGGCTTGACCCTGATCGAGGCCGCGGCCAGCGGGCTGCCCGTGGTCGCAACGCGCGACGGCGGCCCCCTCGACATAATCGCCCAGTGCCACAACGGCTTGTTGATCGACCCCCTGGACCCGGACCACATCGCGACGAATCTCAAGAAGGTTCTCAGCGAGCGTCAGGCCTGGCGCCTGCGGGCGGCCAACGGCGTGGTGCGCTCAAACAACCTTTACACCTGGCGCAAGCATGTGGACACATACATCGAACAGGTCGAGCGCATCCTGGATCAACCCAGTCATCACCAACGTCTACAGGACATCCGCGCCACGGATATCGGCCTGACCCTGGGCCAGGGCGTGGCCGGCCTGATGAAACGGATCGCCGCCAGGAAGCGGAAACGCAGCCGACATATCAAGGATGTGCCGATCACCAGACACCGGAAGGAGCGTCTTGTCGCAACACCCGCGGCGACGGTGAATCTGCACGATCTGACTTCCCGGATCGGCGCATCAGGAAACCGCAACCGACAACTCCGAAACAACTGATCAAACGAAGGACCGAAGATGATCCGTGAGCTGGAACGTTTTCTCGCCGAACACCGCAGCGAAGCCTATACCCTGTTTCGTCGCTGCCTGGATCTGGAACAGCCTGTCCTGCAGCGTACCGACATCATGCCCGTCTTCGAGGCGTTCTGCCGTGAACACGAGGATATTGATAAATGCGAGGAAGCGTTTTCCAACGTGATCCGGTCGATCCAGGAGGCGGTATCCTCGCCTCCGGACCTGTATCTGGCCGTGCGCGCCAAGGTGGCGCGGTGGCAGTACATCCACGTCCAGGTGGAAACCGCCAGTTGCCGCGAGGTCGACGTGGCCGAGTATCTGCTGTGCAAGGAGCGCCTGACCCATCCCGCCGCGGCCACGGACAATTGGCCCCTGGAAATCGACCTCACGCCCTTCGAACGGGGATTCCCGAAACTGCACGAGATTCGATCCATCGGTCGGGGCGTGGAGTACCTCAACCGTTACCTGTCGGGTCGCATGTTCGACCGTAGATCCGGCGGACGCAGTCTGCTTTTCAAATTCCTCGAGATGCACCAGTGTCAGGGCAAGCAGCTCATGCTGAACGGCCTGATCGAGGGCTCCGACGACCTGCGGGAGAAACTGCGCGACGCCGTGGATTACCTGGAGCTACAGGCGGCGGACGCCGAGTGGCGGGATGTCGGGCACGAGCTGAAGCTCCTGGGCTTCGAGCCGGGCTGGGGACGCACAGCCACCCAGATGACCGAGACCATGTGCACGCTGTCGGACATCCTCGAGGCGCCGGCGCCGGAAAACCTGGAACGATTCCTGGTTCGTATCCCCATGATCTTCTCTCTGGTGATCCTCTCGCCCCACGGCTACTTCGGACAGTCGGGGGTCCTGGGCAAACCGGATACGGGCGGCCAGGTGGTCTACATCCTGGACCAGGTGCGGGCGGTGGAGCAGGAGATGCTCCGCTCGATCCACGACCAGGGGCTGGACATCGAACCCGAGATCATCATCCTCACGCGCCTCATCCCCGAAGCCGACGGCACCACCTGCGACCAGGAAGTGGAGGCGGTCACCGGCACCAGGCACGCCAAGATCATGCGCGTCCCGTTCCGCAACCAGAAGGGCGAGATCATGCGCGAGTGGATCTCGCGATTCGAGGTCTGGCCCTATCTGGAGCAATACGCCATCGACGCGGAAAAAGTGGTACTCGCCGAACTGGGTGGCCGTCCCGACCTGCTGATCGGCAACTACTCGGACGGCAACCTGGTGGCGACCCTCATGTCGCAGCGCCTGGGCGTGACCCAGTGCAACATCGCCCACGCCCTGGAGAAGTCGAAGTACCAGAAATCGGATCTGTTCTGGCGCGACCATGAGGCGGAGTTCCACTTCTCGTGCCAGTTCACGGCCGACCTGATCGCCATGAACACGGCCGACTTCATCATCACCAGCACCTACCAGGAGATCGCCGGCACGCGCGAGGTGATCGGCCAGTACGAGAGCTATTCGAGCTTCACCATGCCGGGCCTCTACCGCGTGATCAGCGGCGTTGATCCCTTCGATCCCAAGTTCAACATCGTGTCCCCGGGCGCCGACCCCGAGGTCTTCTTCCCCTTCACGGAGAAGGAACGCCGCGTCGAATCACTGCTGCCGGAGATCGAGGATCTGGTCAAGGGCGGCGACCGACCGGACGCCCGCGGCCATCTCGACGACCCGGACAAGCCCATCCTCTTCACCATGTCACGCCTGGACCGCATCAAGAACATGGCGGGACTGGTGGACGTGTACGGCCGCAGTAACGAGCTGCGCCAAAAGGCGAACCTGCTGATCGCCGGCGGCTTCATGGACCCCACCGAATCCCAGGACGCCGACGAGGCCAAGCAAATCGAGGCCATGCACAAGCTTTTCGACAAGTACGATCTGGACGGCCAGGCGCGCTGGCTCACCATGCGCACCGACAAGACCCAAGTGGGCGAACTCTACCGCTATGTCGCCGACACCGGGGGCGCTTTCGTGCAACCCGCCGTCTTCGAGGCCTTCGGGCTGACGGTCGTCGAGGCCATGAGCAGCGGCCTGCCCACCATCGCAACGCTGCACGGCGGTCCCATGGAGATCATCGAGAACGGCATCTCCGGTTATCACATCGATCCGCTGCAACCGGATGAGATGACCCGGGTGCTGATCGATTTCTTCAACGACAGCAAGGAGGATCCCGAACTCTGGACCAAGCTGTCCACGGGCGCCATCCAACGCGTACAGAGCCGTTATACCTGGAAACTCTATGCCAGCCGACTGCTGTCGCTGTCGCGGATCTACGGGTTCTGGAAATATATGACCAATATCGAGAGACAGGAGACACGACGGTACCTGGAGATGTTCTACACCCTGGTGTACCGGAAACTGGCCGCCACCGTCCCCGGATAACAGCCGGCGACGCGCGGCCTCATGGACAGGGGGTTCGCTATGGAAACCGAAAAACTACTACCGGAGATCATGGCTCAGTTCGCTCTCGATCCCCACGGCCTGCACGGCCTGCCGCACTGGGCACGGGTGCTCGAAAACGCCCTGTGTCTGGCCCGGGATACGGATGTGAATCCGGAGGTCCTGGAACTCTTTGCCATCCTGCACGACTCGCGCCGCGTCAGCGACGGCGAGGACGGAGATCACGGCTGTCGCTCGGGAGAATTCGCCATCCACTGCCGGAACCTGGGATACACGCTGAATGACGCGGATTTCGAGCGGTTGCACACGGCTATCGTCGGTCACAACAAGTGCTGTGCGGATCCTGGCGACGAGACGATCCGCATCTGCTGGGACGCGGAACGGCTCGATCTACCCCGCCTGGGCCTGACGGCGCGCCCCAGCACCATGCATACCGAAGCCGCACGGGACAAGTCGCTCCGCCAATGGGCCGGCAATCGAAGCCGTCACGGGCATGTGCCCAAACTGGTTGAAACGCGCTGGTCGTTGGACCAGATGGCTGGTCACGGGGGCTAGGGACCGGGTGTGCACGCTCGTTTTTCTTAGATAGTTGTCATGGCAACTATTGACATGGCAATTGTTGTCATGATAACTATCTCAAATGAGTGAGCAACGTGACTACCTACCTCTTGAGGATTCGTCCTTATTCTGGCTTTTCAAGGCGACACAAGCCACCAGTGATTTGCATAAATGGTATTTACAGACATATAGCCTGACAAGACCTCAGATTTGGGCCCTCATCTCGATCCACAATGGAGCCACGCGCCCCAAGGAACTGGCTGACACTCTGGGCATTGATCGCTCCGGAGTGACCCGGCTTACCGATCAGCTCACCAGCAAGGGCTACATACGTCGTTGCCGGCAAGTCGGCGACCGGCGCGCGTTACACCTCGAGCCGACCGAGAAAGCCCTGAAATCTCTGCCTCAACTGCAATCGGCGGCTCATAATGCGGAGCGTCTGCTATTATGCGGGCTCCGCCCCGGGCAGATCAGTGCACTACGTGAGGCGACCCGACGGATCGTCGAGAATGCTCGGGATCAGGATCTGAGCGGAGCCTTCGCACTGCTTCCGGAAGAGTCCATTTCGGACGATATTCTCTAGATCAGCGCAACGATTCCAGATGGCGACGCATGTCGGCGGCCCGCTCAGGCTCGCCGGCGGTGAGATATTGATTGTGCGCCTGTGACAGATATCGCTCCGCCTCATCGAGATTCCCCAGATGCTCGTACAAACGCGCCAGACACGCCTGGGCATTGGCCAGATGTCCCGGTGTGAGGGTCGCGGCTATCTCGCGCAGGGCCGGCTCGAGCAGGGCAATCCCCTCGGCGTTGCGGCCGAGCTTCAAATAGGTCCGGGCAAGATTGAGCAGGGCAGAGGCGATGGCCTTGCGGGCTTCGAGTTGGTCGCTCGCGGGCAAGGCGGCCAGGCCGGACTCGAGGTGCTCGGCCGCGGTTTCCCAGTCGCCGTCCCTGGCACGGGCTTCGGCGGCGAGAACGTTGAGCTGGAAGATGGGTATCGGCGCGCCGGCAATCCTGGCTTCGGTGAGACGACGCTCCAGATCGACGGTGACCTCGTTGATCACCGGAGTCGCAGCGTCCAGGTCGGGATCGAGTTCGTAGACCGTCGTCTCGTCGTCGTGATAGACACGCTCCACGCCGGCGTAGCGCGACAATTCCGTCAGGTAGAGACGCTCGGGATAGTGCCCCCGTTCCACCGGACCGACGACGACGAAGCGGACGCCGCCGACCGACGCGAAGTCGAGAAAGTCATCGGCGTCGCCGAGGACCGGCGGATACTGCAGATAGGTCATCCCCGCGTAATGGGCCAGATGGGGTTTGCGGGCCATGAGCACGACGTCCGCCTCGCCCCCGGCGAGGCGCTTCAACTCGGGCGCCAGATCCAGGGCGAAACGGGGCAGGCGACGGTGGTATTCCCGCTCGGCGATCACGATATCGCTGATCTGCAGGGTGAAGACGGTCAGCGCGACAACCGAGAGCAGGACGAATCCCGTAGCACGGGGCGGGTGCCATGACAGGGCGCCCATGAGTCGTTCACCCAAACGTCCGGGCCGGTTCACACCGTCGCCAGCCAGCACCGCGAAGCCCAGCACGAACCAGCCGGGCCATGCCGCGAACGTGAAACGCGGCTGGTAGTAGACCGCGCACATGGCCAGGAAGTAGAGCAGCGGAAACACCAGGAACGCCCAATGACGGCGGCGCGGTGGGAATAACAGTAGACGCGAGACACCGAGGACGAGCAGGATCGTGAGATGACCGTTGAGGCTGTCGCCAAGGTCCCGGCGCAGATGATCGGGAACGTTGGCCAGATAGCGACCGGCGACCCGGCCGGGGTCGTGGCGGATAACGTCGGCCAGAGTTTCGGGAGCCGCGGCTGCGACAGACGCGTCGTGCAGTTCCTCGACGAAGATGTTCTGCAATCCCCGGGTGGCCAGCAGGCGCCCGGTCTCCGCGTAGTTGACCGCGTACCAGGGCGCGATCACGATCAGGAATCCCGCCAGATGCGCGGCGGCGCCGAGCAGGCGAGGTCGCCATGATCGACGATCCCGGTTCACGACCAGCACGATCAGAAAACCCGCCAGCGGTACGATCAGGCCGTTGTAACGGGTCAGGAACGCCAGACCGCCCAGGGCACCGGCCAGCGCGAGTCGCCGCCACGTCCAGCCGCGGGCGCTCAGCCGTTCGACCGCGAGAGTGCAGAGCAACAGGAAGAGCAGATCCGACGTCGCCTTGTGCGCGTGCAGGAACATCTCGAAAACCAGTGACGTGCCGACGGTCGCGCAGACGGCGGCTCGCCGGCCGAAGCCGCGCAGCAGCAGCCGATAGTTGAGTACGATGAAGGCCGCGGCGCAAATCAGGTTCAGAATGACACCGCTGCGATACCAGTCGCCGTCGAGCAGAGACACCACGGCGTACACGCCGGTCAGGGCGAACGAGTAGATCGGCCCCTTGAAGGGATAGTTCTGCACGGTGAACTCGCCGGCCCACAGGCGTTGGGCGGCGATGACGAAGTCGCCGTAGAAGTCGGACTCGGTGCCGAGGTCGCCGATGGGGAACCAGGCCAGCTGGATGGCGAGAGCGGCGGCGACGTAGACGACGGCGTAGACCAGCGGGAAGAGACGGTCGAAGCGTCGTGCACCGTCCATGGCGTTACATGTTCCGCCGGTACTGCCCACCCACGCGATAGAGCGCGGTGGAAATCTGACCCAGCGAACACACTTTGCACGCTTCCATCATCTCGGCAAATATATTGTCGTGGCGGGTGGCCGCGTCCTGCAGACGCGACAGGGTGTCGGCCGCACGGTCGGCGTTGCGACCATGGAAAGCCTCCAGCGACGAGATGGCGAACTCCTTCTCCTCGGGTGTGGAGCGGATGACCTCGTCGGGCACCAGGGTCGGCGAGCCGTTGGGATCGAGGTAGGTGTTGACGCCCACGATGGGCAGCTCGCCGTTGTGCTTCTTGTGCTCGTAGAGCAGCGACTCTTCCTGGATCTTGGTGCGCTGGTACATGCGCTCCATGGCGCCGAGCACGCCGCCGCGTTCGCTGATGCTGCGGAACTCCGACAACACCGCCTCTTCCACCAGGTCGGTCAGCTCCTCGACGATGAACGCGCCCTGCAGCGGGTTCTCGTTCTTCGCGAGTCCCAGCTCCTTGTTGATGATCAGCTGGATGGCCATGGCGCGGCGCACGCTCTCTTCGGTCGGCGTGGTGATGGCCTCGTCGTAGGCGTTGGTGTGCAGGCTGTTGCAGTTGTCGTAGATCGCCGACAGGCCCTGCAGCGTGGTGCGGATGTCGTTGAAGGCGATCTCCTGGGCGTGCAACGAGCGGCCGCTGGTCTGGATGTGGTACTTGAGCTTCTGGCTGCGTTCGTTGCCGCCGTACATGAGCTTGATGGCCTTCGACCAGATGCGGCGCGCGACGCGGCCGATGACCGTGTATTCGGGGTCGAGTCCATTGCTGAAAAAGAAGGAGAGGTTGGGCGCGAAGTCGTCGATCTTCATGCCGCGCGACAGATAGTACTCCACGAAGGTGAAGCCGTTTGCCAGGGTAAACGCCGTCTGACTGATGGGGTTCGCGCCGGCCTCGGCGATGTGGTAGCCGCTGATCGACACCGAGTAGAAGTTGCGCACGCCCCGGTCGATGAAGAAGGCCTGGATGTCGCCCATCATGCGCAGGGCGAACTCGGTGCTGAAGATACAGGTGTTCTGGGCCTGGTCCTCCTTGAGGATGTCGGCCTGGACGGTACCGCGCACGGACTTCAGCGTGTCGGCCTTGATGCGAGCGTAGGTTTCGGCGTCGAGAACCTCGTCGCCGCTGACGCCGAGCAGCATCAACCCCAGGCCGTCGTTGCCGCGTGGCAGGTCGCCGTCGTAGCAGGGACGTATCATGCCGCGCTCGGCATAGATCGCCGCGATCTTCTTCTCCACCTCGTCCGCCTGCCCCTGCTCGCGGATCCATTTCTCGCAGCTCTGGTCGATCGCCGCGTTCATGAAGAAACCGAGAACCATGGGCGCGGGCCCGTTGATGGTCATCGAGACGCTGGTCTTGGGGCAGGTCAGGTCGTAACCGGAATAAAGCTTCTTGGCGTCGTCGACGGTGCAGATCGACACGCCCGAGTTGCCGATCTTGCCAAAAATATCAGGCCGGCGGTCGGGGTCCTCGCCGTACAGGGTAACCGAATCGAAAGCGGTCGACAGGCGCTTGGCGGGCATGCCGTAGGAGACGTAATGAAAGCGGCGGTTGGTGCGCTCGGGGCCGCCTTCGCCGGCGAACATGCGGGTCGGATCCTCGCCCTGCCGCTTGAGTGGGAAGACGCCCGCCGCGAAGGGGAAATAGCCGGGCGCATTCTCGGTAAGCAGCCAGCGCAGGATATCGCCCCAGTCCCGGTAGCGCGGTAGCGAGACCTTGGGCAGACGCGTACCGCTGAGCGACCGGGAACAGAGATCCTGTTCGATGACCTTGTCGCGCACCTTGAAGGAAAAGGTGTCGGCCTCGTAGCAGGCGACCGTCTCGGGCCAGGCCTGCAGGGACTTCAGGCAGTCGGCGTCGAGGTGCTGGAGCAGGTCGGTGTAGCGGGCGACCAGGGGATCGCCGTTGTCGATTGCCAGCGGTTCGCCAACGCCGGTCACCGCCTCCCCGCGCTGATCGGCGATGACGCCGCGCAACTGGTAGAGCTTGCGGGCGATCCCGCATTGCTCGTCCACCCAGCCGTTGTAGCGTTCGCTGTGCTCGGCGATCTCCGCCAGGTAGCGCACGCGTTCGGGCGGAATCACGAAGTGGCGGTCGGTGATGTGCGTGTCCGGCGAGAGGTCGGTGGGGAACTCGATGCCGGTCTTCTCCCCTATCGTCAGCAGGAGCTTGGCGTACAGGGCGTTCATGCCGGGATCGTTGAACTGGCTGGCGATGGTGCCGTAGACCGGCAGGTCTTCGTCGCCGGCCGCGAACAGGTCGTGATTACGCTTGTACTGCTTGCGCACGTCGCGCATGGCGTCCTGCGAACCGCGATGGTCGAACTTGTTGATGGCGATGACGTCGGCGAAGTCGAGCATGTCGATCTTCTCGAGCTGGGTCTGGGCGCCGTATTCGGCGGTCATCACGTAGAGGGCCACGTCGCTGTGCTCGGTGATCTCGGTGTCGCTCTGGCCGATGCCCGAGGTCTCCACGATGACCAGGTCGTAGCCGGCGGCCTTGCACACCTCGATGCTCTGGCGCACGTATTTGCTCAGCGCGAGGTTCGACTGGCGCGTGGCGAGCGAGCGCATATAGCAGCGCGAATCGCCGATGGCGTTCATGCGGATGCGGTCGCCCAGCAACGCGCCGCCGCTGCGCCGCTTGCTGGGATCGACGCTGACCACCGCGACGGTCTTGTCTTCGGTGTCGTTCAGGAAGCGGCGCACCAGTTCGTCGACCAGCGAGGACTTCCCCGCGCCGCCGGTGCCGGTGACACCCAGCACGGGGATCGTGCGACCGGCGGACAACTCGGCGATGCGCGGCGCCAGGGTCTCGTACGGTACGGGCAGGGTCTCGGCCAGGGTGATCGTGCGGGCGATGGCCTGGTCGTCGCGCTCGGCGACGCTGTCGAGCAGCGACGTGTCGGCCTCGGTGACAGTCGGAAAGTCGCAGCCCTTCATGACGATGTCGATCATGCCCTGCAGCCCCAGCGTGCGCCCGTCGTCCGGCGAGAAGATGCGGTCGATGCCGTATGCGTGCAGCTCGTCGATCTCGTCGGGCAGGATACAGCCGCCGCCGCCGCCGTAGATCTTCACGTTCGCGCCGGCCTCGGCGAGCAGGTCGTGCATGTACTTCAGGAATTCGAGATGACCGCCCTGGTACGAAGTGATGGCGATGCCCTGGGCGTCCTCCTGGATGGCGCAGTTCACGATGTCGCGCACCGACACGTTGTGGCCCAGGTGGATCACCTCGGCGCCGCCGCGCTGCAGGATGCGGCGCATGATGTTGATGGACGCGTCGTGGCCGTCGAAGAGGGAGGCGGCGGTTACGATGCGGACGTGGTTGACGGGCTGGTAACAGTCGGACATCGATGAAGACCTTTCAATCGGCATATAGCGGCACCAGGATCCGAACGGGCGGCGAGACGAGTAAACCGGGCGGAGGATAGCATGGATGCAGATGGTGCGCAACGCGGCCCGGCGCCCTGCAGACCAGGCGCCGGGCCGCGTCCAGAGAAGGCCGTCCTCACGGGCCGGAAGCCGTGGAGGCGGCCCTTGCTGTTCGGGAAGTAGCCAAACCGGAACGGTCCAGCCCACGTTGACACCGACAGGACACCCCTGGTAGGGAATGTACCCGCTGTAATTCGCTTCCGTACCCGCGCCGAGGCAGTCGCCCGTATTGAAAGGCGACTGTGTTCCGGCACGGCAGGCATACTCCCACTCGGCTTCCGTCGGCAGGCGACATCCGGTTGCCGCGTAGGGATCGGCGGCGTTGCATTGCCAGGTGCCGTGGTCGTAGGCGCGCGGCAAACCCTCTTCCCAAGCACATGGGCACATCCATCATTTTTTTTCACAAAGCCCGGCATTACATGTTCGTCCAATAACGTCCAGGGTCGAGAAGCGGCGATTGACCTGCGGCGCAATTGCGCGGTAAGGTGAGATTCGGGTCAGAGAGCAGCGACCTGTCCTGGCATTCGCATCTCTAACCAGAGGAGAGTAGGGGGACACTATGAGACACACTATTTTACTGTTTGTCGTTCTGACGATCTTCGTACTGACGATGAGTTCCTGCATTGAAGGGCCTACCGAACCCGCCGTCGACGACCAAACACGCGAGCTCGCTTCCCCGCCTGGAGATGAGCCGCAGAAGAGCAGTTACATCCGCGACCTATGGCTGGCGAGTGAGAACGCAACCTATGCCGTGGCGACCGCGATGATCGATCCGGTACGGGGCGGTGAGTTGAGAACCACCTACCCGTCTTGGGGCGAAGAATACACCTTCTCGATGACCTTCCCGCCAGGCGCGATACCGGGCAGGGAACCCGTCGAAGTCTCCCTACATGTCCCCGTCAACGCCAACGCCAACGCCTACACGAAGGCGCCGGCCGTTTTCAAGATGGAGCCGGACATAAAGTTTCGCGAAAAGGTGACCGTCGAAGTGCACTATCCCCCGTGGCTTCGTCCCCGCTGGGATTATTATGCGGTATTCTGCATGCATCGCTCCGGCTCGGTCGAACCGGGAGACAGAGCCGAATACTGGTACACGGACTTCATGATGATTCCCATGGATCCGCACCATCCCCGACGCGTCAAGTTCCAGACCATACATTTCTCGCGGTGGGGAGTGGAAAACGGCAAGATGTGGTAGCAGGACGATCAACGACCGTCGTCATCTTGAGATGACCCTATAGAACGCCCAGAAATACGGATGTCGCCACTCGGCCGATTCACGTCTCAGACCGAGCATCGCATGTTTCAGGGCTTCGGGGCTGCTCGATCCACCTTGCCATTGGTCATAGAATATCTCCGCCAGTCTCGCCGACGAGGCATCATCCACCTCGATGGTCGATGCGATGACCGACCGGGCTCCGGCCTCCAGGAATGCGCCCGCAAAATCCATCATGCCGCTCGCCGCCCGCGGTCGACTGCCGGCGGCTTCGCAGCAGGACAAGTAGACCAATCCGGCATTCAGATCGAGTTCACGAACGGATGAAAGGGTGAGCGGCATGGATCCATGCGCTCCGGACAATCTTAGGGTGCCCTCGCCCGGTGCGCCCCTATGGACGACCGCGTGCGAAGCGATGTGTATGACGCCGAACCTGCCGAGTCCGCCGGCCAACGCCTCGGTCCACTCGGCGCTTTGACCGGTGCACAGAACCGATTCGCCGACCCGCCAGGCGGCGGCCACGGCCCGGGCTTCGGCTTCTGCATTGCGCAGTCGGGGCAGCGGCTCGACGCGGTCGGCCATCCCGGCGTCGACCCCGATGGCCAGGAGATCTCCGGTCGGCGGGGCTCCCGCGGGCTCCGTGCGGCGTCCGGTCGATCCACCCACCGCCTCGTACAGGACCAGCAGGGGACCGTGGTCGATCAAAAGGATCGAAGACGCCTCCCCCTGGCTCCTGTCGTCGGGCAGGGGCAGGGCCGCCCAGGGCAGCATGTGCAACAGATCATCCGGCGATATGGACAGGAGACTGTCCCTCGGCCAAAACGCTCCAACACCTTCGAGCAGCACGGCGCTCAGGCGGTGGGCGGCCTGCCGGGACACATCCCGGTTCGACGCCCGCATATCCGTCATCACGGGTGAGACCAGACGTGACAGCTCCGCTCGTCCCGGCATGGTGTCGATGCGTACATCGTCCCCCTCCACAAGCCATCGGAAAGACTGGTCATGTCCCACGAGGAAGGAGAGGGACAATGTCTCGTCGCCAGCTTCGGCACGGTCCGCACCGCGGCCGAGAGCCAGGGTGGCCCGGCCCGGATCCGCTCCCTCCAGCAGGTGGGGCTGGTCCAGGTAGAGACTGATCAGGGCCTCGGCCGCATCTCGCCTCACGTCCCAACCCAGGTTCTTCAATTCGGCGATGTGCGCTTGCCCGATATTGCCGGCGGCTATCCTGCGAGCGTCCAGCAGATGGGATTCCGCATCCGCCGCATGTCCGACGGCGGCCAGGGCCTTGCCGAACTCCAGGTGGAACTTCGAAAGGAGATCACCCGGCGACCGGGGCGTACAAAGGGCCAACCCCGCCTGTAGATACGTTGCGGCTAGCTCCGGACGGCCCTCCAACATGTAGGATCGTCCGATCATCAACAATGATGAGATGTGTGTGCGGAACCGGCCGCCAAAGGCCGAATCCGAGCTGGAAGCGGCGAACATCTCACGGGCTTCTCGATTCCGGTCGTTGTCCAGAAGGACCTGGCCGAGATGGAATCGGCTGGTCATTTCCTTTTCCTTCCACCCGCTGTTCCTGGCCAACTCCAGGCATCGGGAAAAGGACTCCTCGGCCGCGATCGGATCCTCGCGCAACAGGGCCAACTCGCCGGCCGAACAATGATATTCCCAGAGTTTCGCCTCGCCGCCGTGTTCCCGTATCGCGTCCCGGGCCCTGTCCAGCGCACGCAACGCGGGCAGGAATTCGCCCTGCCGGCCCAGGAAGACCGCCGTGAGTATCTCCAGGTCACAACGCAGATTCTGGTCAGGCCATTGATCGCAGATAACGTCGCGCAGGTTCTCCAGTCTGGCCAACGCCCGATAGGCCACTTCGGGGCGGCTCGCTTCCAGTCCTTGACGAACCAGGGCCAGCAGCAACTCGACCTCGTCCAGGATCAGGCTGGCACCCTGCGCGCGGCCGGAAGCGATGGCCATGAGGGAGTCGGCTATCTCGTACTGGCCGATATGGCAATAATACTCCGCCTCCAGCCTCGGCAGCACCGCCTTGTTGCGCTTGTCCCGAAAGGCATCGACCCAGCGCCTGGCCCGTTTCTGGTACACGAGGGCTGAATCGAGCCGTCCCATGAGACGGAAGTCATGGGAAACATTCATCATCTGTCGCGGCGCATTCAGTGAATCGGCTGTGGCCAGGCAGTGATTCATGCTCTCGAGATCACAAGCGAGCGCACCCGACGGATCGCCGAGCTCGGCATACACGGCGGCGGCCCGGCTCATGCTCCGCGTGAACAGCCAAGGGAAATCCAGGCGAGTGGCTTCGGCGGCGGTCAACTTGAAGACGGTCACGGCCGCGGCGTATTCACGTCTGGCCTCGAGGATATCTCCCTGCTGCAACCGGCACAGGACGACCCGGTATCCGCACCCCAGCGCGGCTGCGATCTCCATGGCGTGGGACGAGGCATGCAGGGCATCATCCAACCGATCCGCCCGCATCAACGTCTGGTCGACGGCGAGCCATACGTGGAGGGCCAGCCCGGCCCCGCCGATGTCCCAGGCCTCGGATACCAGATCGAGAAGCTTGCGGACGGCTTCGAGATGCCGCCCTTCGTCGCTGTCGATCATCGCCAATCTGCGCGCCAGCCAGAGCGCGGACAGAGGAGGCAATCCGGTCCCGGAATCGGCCGCGCGGCGGTAGTGTTCACCACGCGATCCGTAGCGATAGAATCGCGCACCCCGCACGTACGCCCCGACGGGCGAGTCGGCATCGGCCAGAGCCGGATGGTCGTACATGGTGTTGCGATCTTCATTTCGGCGCAGCAGATAATTGTAGCCCGCGGCCAGGTCGATCCAGAAGAAGTTGACCGGATCGGCTTTCCAGAGGGCGTAGAGCTCGTCACCGGTGGCTTCGCGACTGGCCGGGCGCTGGATGTCGACATTGAGTCTTTCGTAGGTCTCGAGTTCGGCGGCATGGGTCATCGTCCCGAGCCCGCCCGTGAGTCGCGACCGTGACGCATCCAGTTCGAGGCGCAATTCATCCGAGAGGGGAACGCCGATGAGGATATCCTCACCACGCATATCACGTTCATCTCCGCCGCCGCAGCCGACGAAAGAGGCGATCAGCAGACATGCGCACAGGGTGCACGATACGTTTATCGTCGCAGCGCCGTGACCGTACATAGCAAACCTCAAATCCCTCCTCACGCCGCAGACGACGGCGGCCCGGTTCTTCATTGCGCAATCGTATCACCTTGCGATTGACACGACAAGGCGTTACGGCGTACCGTCGAACACTGTCGAACGGGTTTTAACCAAACGCCATATCCGGGGATTCAAGGCTTGATCATGCCTCTTTCCAGCGGTCCAGAACACAACACCGAGGCGGAGCTGCCCGGAATCCTGTCCGCGTTCTTCTCGGGAACCGAAGACGCCGACGACCGGATGTGCAGCGTTCTGTACAAACCGGTCCTCGACTCCGTCCGCGCGTTTCTGGGACGAGACAACCAGGATGTGGACGACGTGGTCCAGGAGTCCCTGGTCGCCGTACTCGGTTACTTGCGGAAGCGGGGCGAGTTCGAGGGAAATCTCGTGCGTTTCGCGGTGACTATCGCCCGCAATCGCTGCCGCAACATCCTCATATGGCGACGACGGCATCCCCATATCCACATCGATCCCCTGTCGGACTGGATCGCCGCACCCGGCCGCACCCCCCTGGACACTTTCCTCGATCAAGAGCTTCTGGATGTGTTGCAGGATGCCATGGCTCGTCTGGAAAAGGCCTGTCACGACCTTCTGCACGCGCTTTTCATCGATCAGCGTTCGGCGATCTCCCTGCTCAGGGACCTGCGCCTGACATCCGTGCGCTCCGTCTACTACCGGAGAGAGGCCTGCCTGCAGGATCTCTACGAATTGCTGAACCGCAGGCTTTCCGGAGGATCGAAAAGGGGGTGATGTCTCCGGTCGATTTCTGATCGTTTTTCCTTCGCACCGAACCGGTCGACTTGTTCTTATCCTGGACGCCGTTCGTTGACATGGCGTCCGCATGCAGTGCGCTTTCACGGAGTATTCAATGAGCGGCAATGATGTGACGACAGATGGATTCGAATGTATCGAGCCGGATCTCGGCGACCAGATGTGGCGCCTGGAAGGATCCGATTCTGAGCCGCTCCTGCGCGAACGGCTGATCGATCATCTGGCCTACTGCGATGCCTGCCGGCTGAAGCAGGGCGCGGTCCAACACCTGCAGCGAGCCTTGGCCGACGGTGATGTGGAATTGTCCCGCTCCGTCCGGCGCCGTGCCCCTCTGCCGTCCGACCGTCGTTATGTCGGCGTGATTCAGAAGTCGGGCGCCTGGGGAGGGCTGGCCCTCGCCGCCGGTATCGCCATGATGCTGCTGTTGCCGCCGGAAAAGCCGGGCGACGACCTGACGAGCCGCTCCGGCCCCGACACGACAAGGTTCCTCGAGCCGATCGAGAGTCAGATCGTATCCGACCGAACCCCCAGGATCGCGTGGACCGGCGTGGAGGGAGCTTCCGGCTATCAACTCACCCTGGAAGCGGAGCAGGAAGAGTATCATCTGTCGGAGACGACTTCCGAAACCTCGCTTCGGATTCCGGCCGAAACGGCCCTGCCCGAACATGCCCTCATCCGCGCCTGTCTCGAGACCATCCCGCCCGATCTCGGACCACTCGGCGGCATATCGCTCACCTTCCGCACCGGTTCGCCGACCGAAGCCCTGGGCCACCGCCTGCAAACGGCGCCGCTCTACTCCCGTCTGCTCACCGGATTCGGGCTCCTCGTCGCGGCGGTCTCGGCCGTCGCGACGTTGCGCCGCCGGGTTCGCCGCCGGGCGTGATGTAGGGGCCCGGCTCGGCCCGCGCCTGCCGAAATATTTCCACCAATTATTTCACAGTCACTCTGCGCCGTAGTTCGTCATGGTACAGGGTCCTGACAAAGTCTTGGTCATTACATTCAAACTCGGAAGCGGAGGCAGGAAAATGAAAAGGGCACTCATGGTTTTGGTCGGAATTCTCGCTCTTGCTCTCTTTGTCGGTTGCAGCGAAGACACCCCGCTGAGTCCCGTATCGACAAGCCCGGCAGGGATCGACTGCAAGGCCGGGCCGGACAGCACTCCCGCAGACGGCGGTCCCCTCGATTTCTGCCGGTTGCCGGACAACGGGTTGGTTATCGGTGGCGTGACCTTGCCAGCCTCGGAGTGCGGCAAGATCCACAACGATGCTTTGGCCAAGGTGAATGAAATCTACCACGATATCGGGTGTTTCCGCCGCACCTGGGGATTTTTCGAAGACGGGCCGTTTGTCGAGTTCCTGGTGGGCTATTACTCCACGGAGTATAAGATCCCGGAACTCGATGTCCGTAAACACTGTCGCGCCATCCAGGAAATGTCCGTTTCCAGGGAGTTGTTCCAGGCGGATGACATGGACGCAATTGCCAAGCTGTACAGCCAGAAGAACGTCGACCAGCTCATCAAAAGCCGGGTTGCAGCCGGAATCGTGACTGCCAAGTCCGGCGACGTAGTGGCCAAGACGATCACGGTCCTCAGGAGTATGGCCGGCCGCAGTACGTTTGCGCAGGTGCAATATTACCTGGACGGCCAAAGCCGTCGCATCGACCACCGGGACAGTGTCGCCGTGGCGACAATGTCCGTTCTGTGTGCCAGCAATTTGTATCACCAGAATAATGCCGGACTGGGGGCGGAAGACATATTCCCGGACAGCCATCTGTACAGTGACCTGGCCGACGCCATTGCCGAATATTGTGGCGCGAGTCCTGAATTGGCCGGGGTCATTTCAGCAGTCGTACAAGAGGTTCTCGATTACTTATATTGAGGCTCTGGCCGATCGATCGGTAGAGCTTCTCATAACACTCCCCTCGTTCGGTGAATCCGACGGGGGGGGTGTTTGGTGGATACCCCGTCGATACGGTTTCCGGCCCGCGGCGGTTAGCCGGATTGCCGCGGGGCGAGCGTGACCAGAGCGCCGTCGACGCGGCCCTGGTGGCCAAGATGGGCCAGGACGGCCACGACCGTGGCCAGAAGGTGATCGCCACGGCGCTTGCCGACATGGGCTTCGACGTGGACGTGGGCCCGCTCTTCCAGACGCAATTGCTGAACCGCAGGCTTTCCGGAGGATCGAAAAGGGGGTGATGTCTCCGGTCGATTTCTGATCGTTTTTCCTTCGCACCGAACCGGTCGACTTGTTCTTATCCTGGACGCCGTTCGTTGACATGGCGTCCGCATGCAGTGCGCTTTCACGGAGTATTCAATGAGCGGCAATGATGTGACGACAGATGGATTCGAATGTATCGAGCCGGATCTCGGCGACCAGATGTGGCGCCTGGAAGGATCCGATTCTGAGCCGCTCCTGCGCGAACGGCTGATCGATCATCTGGCCTACTGCGATGCCTGCCGGCTGAAGCAGGGCGCGGTCCAACACCTGCAGCGAGCCTTGGCCGACGGTGATGTGGAATTGTCCCGCTCCGTCCGGCGCCGTGCCCCTCTGCCGTCCGACCGTCGTTATGTCGGCGTGATTCAGAAGTCGGGCGCCTGGGGAGGGCTGGCCCTCGCCGCCGGTATCGCCATGATGCTGCTGTTGCCGCCGGAAAAGCCGGGCGACGACCTGACGAGCCGCTCCGGCCCCGACACGACAAGGTTCCTCGAGCCGATCGAGAGTCAGATCGTATCCGACCGAACCCCCAGGATCGCGTGGACCGGCGTGGAGGGAGCTTCCGGCTATCAACTCACCCTGGAAGCGGAGCAGGAAGAGTATCATCTGTCGGAGACGACTTCCGAAACCTCGCTTCGGATTCCGGCCGAAACGGCCCTGCCCGAACATGCCCTCATCCGCGCCTGTCTCGAGACCATCCCGCCCGATCTCGGACCACTCGGCGGCATATCGCTCACCTTCCGCACCGGTTCGCCGACCGAAGCCCTGGGCCACCGCCTGCAAACGGCGCCGCTCTACTCCCGTCTGCTCACCGGATTCGGGCTCCTCGTCATGCTGGTTTCGGCCGTTGCGATGCTGTCCGGGCGGATCCGCCATGACCGGGCACGGGATGCGGGAACGGATTGATCAGCCCGCGCAATCAAGATGAATTCGAGGGTGACGGCTTCCAGGCCGAAGTTACATTTGACACGGGAACGGGGGCTCCGTTGCGAATTGTCGGCGCGCCGATCCCGTTGCCCGGGCGGTTGAGTGAAATGAGGATGGATGTCGTCTATGAGGCCCTGCTCGACGGCGTCCATGTGCCATCTCATTCACTGACGGAAGGGATGTCCAATCTGCTTCTGTATAAAATGCGCTTCCGGGTCCGGCAACGATTCTCGGACTATCAGCGCACGGTATCGCCATCCCCGGGAGAGTTGGTGCATAGTTCGCGCTGAACAGCCCGCCACCTATTCGTCAACCCGAGCAGCAGGGATGACGACGGCGCGGCCGTGCCTTCAACGGGTGGATCGTGCCGTGGCGGCGTAAAATCCAGGATCGATATGATTCATGAGAGAGGGGGGCCGCCGAGCCCCCCTTATTGTGTCCGCCATGGTCGTTTAGCGGTAGGTACTCTTCAACGTTCCCCAGGACCGGTTCTCGTTGGCAACCGCCGATTCGTTCACCCGGACGCTCCAGTTGTGGCCAGTACGGATTCGGTATGGGGTGTAAAGGCCTTCGCGCGCACATATCCGAACGTCACCGGTAGCCCGGCCGCCGAGAAATCCGGATGGGAGTTGGGATTCGACCATGTACTCGAATTGACGTCGACTTCGGCGAAGTCGGTGGCCGTCAGACCGGTGAGCGTCACGTTCTCCCAGACAAAGAAAGACCGCTCGGCATTGCGTTTCCGGGAACGATATAATAGATGCCGCCCTGCTCCAGGGCGGGCCCCCACAGCACGCTGCCGCCCAGGCATTCGCAATAGTGATCCTCGGCGTAACCATGAGGACGCGCCTTGGGCAATCCCCGGCCGACTTGGGTGCCGCTTCATGGCCGGCATGGGATGGGTTGACGCGATGGCGGCCGACAGGGACAATCCCGGCAACCTGTAGCGGATCGAACGAGGAGCCCCCATGTCCGACGTCCTCCAGCCCCTCGACCTCGCCCTCTACCTGGTGGGTATCGTCTGGAAGGGCATCCACGTCGGGCGCAGGCACCGCACGGCCGAGGACTTCTTCCTGGCCGGGCGCAACGTCGTCGGCACCGCCGGCAGCCTCTACGCGGGCGCCCCTGCTGACCGTACTGTCGGCGACGCTGCACGTGGTCGGCAGTCTCGCGGGACCGCCGCCGCCGGCCGAGAACGTCGACGGTCCGGTCTGGGCTGGCGCCCGGCCCCGCGAGGACGCGCCCTGGTACGCCCGCTTCGGCTGGCAGTCCGTCGCATTGCTGGCGGTAACGGCGGTGCTGGTGATCGCTTTCGCCTGAGCCCGAGGAGA
The DNA here is from genome assembly GCA_964476155.1 of uncultured Fibrobacteraceae bacterium. Lineage (GTDB taxonomy): Bacteria > Krumholzibacteriota > Krumholzibacteriia > LZORAL124-64-63 > LZORAL124-64-63 > JAHIYU01. The sequence continues at coordinate 37,621 of CAYYYS010000011.1, read as the reverse complement.
CCCCGATGACCGACAGGCCTCTCTACCTCGACACCAACGCCACCACGCCGATCGACCACCGCGTCGCCGACGCCATGCTCCCCTATCTGCGCGAGCACTTCGGCAATCCCGGCAGCGGACACGTCTACGGGCGGGCGGCCCGCGCGGCCGTAGCCAAGGCCCGCAAACAGGTGGCCGACCTGCTGGGCTGCGCGGCGGACGAAGTGACCTTCACCAGCGGCGGCTCCGAATCCAACAACTGGGCCATCAAGGGCGCGGCCTGGGCGCGGGAGGCGCGCGGCCGGCATCTGGTGATCTCGGCGGTCGAGCATCCGGCCACTTCGGCGGTGTGCTCGTGGCTGGCCGGGCGCGGCTGGGAGATATCGGTGGTGCCGGTGGACGGTAATTGCCTGATCGATCCCGCCGACGTGGCCAAGGCCCTGCGGTCCGATACCGTACTCGTCTCGTTCATGCACGCCAACAACGAGGTGGGTACCGTACAGCCCATCGCGGAGATCGCCGCCGTGGTCCACGCGGCCGGGGCGCTCATGCACACTGACGCGGCCCAGTCGGTCGGCAAGATCCCCGTCGGCGTCGACGACCTGGGTGTGGATCTGCTTTCGCTCGCGGGACACAAGCTCTACGGACCGAAGGGGATCGGTGCGCTGTTCGTGCGCAGCGGCGTAACGCTCGAAAACCTGGTCCATGGCGCCAGTCAGGAATACGGTCGCCGGGCCGGCACCGAGAGCGTGATCCTGGCGGCGGGACTGGGCGAGGCGGCGGCGTTGGCCGCCGACGATGTCGAGACCGAAGGACCACGGCTGTCGTCAATGCGCGACCGGCTGCAGGCGATGCTGACCGAGACCGCTCCCGGTGCGGTCGTCCATGCCAACGACGTGGAGCGACTACCGAACACCTTGAGCATCGGCTTTCCCGGTCAACTGGCGTCGGATCTGATGGCGAAGCTCGACGGGATCGCCTGTTCGGCCGGGGCCGCCTGTCACACGGGCGGCGCCACGGCGTCGGCCGTACTCGTGGCCATGGACGTGCCGCACGAAGCGGCCGTCGGCACGTTGCGGCTGTCGTTGGGGCGGTCCACCACCGAGGACGAAATCGAGCGGGCGGCGACGATGATTGCGGCCGTGGTAACATGAAGCCGACCCATGAGCGACTCCTGCTGTTGGTCGTCCCCCCGGCTATCGTCGTCGTCACGTTGCTGGTCCTGCACAACATCTGGGCCACCTTCCTGATCTATCACCTCGGCATCTGTGTCCTGGGTCCCCTGCTCGTGACCGGTGATCGGCGCCGGTATGCAGCCGCGGTCGGACTGTCCGGCGGACGGACACGCGCCGGCATCCGCACTGGCCTGCTGCTCGGAGCGGCGATGGCGGGCGCGCAGGTCGCGGCGCTCACCTGGGGCACGGACGTCTTTTTCGCCGACGAACGGGTAATCGGGAGCCTCTCCGCCTGGGGAGCGGGTCCCGAACAGGCCGGCCCCCTGCTGCTGATCATGCTGATGCTCAACGGTCCCGCCGAAGAACTCTACTGGCGCGGATACGTTCACCATCGTCTCGGCGACATGCGTCGATACCGGGCCGCCGCCCTCGCCGCCCTCGCCTACGCCGGCTACCACGGCGTGACGCTCTACGCCCTCTTCGGTTCGCTGCCGGTGGCGGTCCTGATCCTGGCGGTCGTTTTCGGGGCGGGTTGCTTCTGGGGATGGTTGCGGGAACGGTACGACAACGTGTGGCCGGCCCTGCTCTCCCACGGCGGTGCGACGCTGGGTTACATGGTCGTCTACTGGGATCGTTTCGTGAGCGGGTGACGGTTCAGCGTCCAGGGCCGGACCAATCCGGCAACACCACCGGACCGGACTTCAAGGCCTCGTAGATCTCCTCGTCGAACTCCCCCACCCGCATGGGCGTGACCGCGATGAAGTTGGCGTTGTACAGGGCCTGGTCGGTGCCGTCGGGCCTGTCCAGGTCGCGGGTGTAGCGCAGGCGCCATTGCTCGCGGCCCTGGTCGTCGACACCATCGGGCTCAAACCAGTTGATGTAGGTAGTGTCGGCGCGGCGGGCCAGGCGCACACCGGCGATTTCGTCGGGTTCGACCCGGGGGAAGCTCACGGTGAGATAGGCGAATTCGCCCATGTCGCGCACCATGTCGCTCATGCAGAACCGCAGGGCCCACTCACCCACCGCGTCCATCATGGGCGGATTCTCGCGCAGACCCGAGAAGGCCACCGCCTTGACGCCCCGGTGGGCGGCGGTGCGCACCACGCCGATCGTTCCGCTGGCCAGCCAGCCATCGGCCAGGTTGGGGCTGCTGTTGACGCCCGACAGGACCAGGTCGGGCGGATTGTCCTTCATGAGGGTCGTCAGCGCGAGGATGACGCAGTCGGTCGGGTAGCCGTCGACGGCCCAGGCCTTCACGTTCGGACCGAAGTCGCGCAACTCGACCGACAGGACCTTCTTCGAGAAGGCCGAGCAATAGTTGGAGCAGCCGCTGCGGTTTTCGAGGGGCGCGACGACCCAGACTTCGCAGTGGGGGGCGAAGGCGTCGACGAGGACCTTGAGGCGGGGGTTGTCTATGCCGTCGTCGTTGCTGATCAGGATGCGGGTGAACCAGGGGGTGGGTTCTGGGGATGGGGATGAGGCCACGACGGGCGAGACACTTATGATGATGATCAGTAACAGGGCCAGAGTCGTTCTCATCCATCTCTCCTTCAAACCGGGCCAACAGGCAACACCACCGTGAAGGCGCTGCCCTCACCGACCGTACTGCTCACCTTGATGTCCCCTTTATGCCGCCGCAAAATCTGCTGCACCGTCGCCAGTCCCCACCCCATCTTCACACGATCGTCCCCCTCGGTGAACCCCACGTCGAACAATCGATCGAGCTGCTCAGGCGCGATCCCCACGCCCGTGTCGGCCACCTCCACGACGACCTCGCCTTCGCCGGCCTCGGTGGTGATCGTGATCGTCCCCTCCCCCTCGATGGCCTTCGCCGCGTTGGTCAGCAGGTTCAGGAAGACCTGGTTCAGCTCGCCGGGATAGCCGGTGACCAGGGGCAGTTCGCCATAGCGGCGCACCACCGAGATGCGGTCGCCCAGTTCGTGCTTGATGACCGTCAGGGTATTCTCGATGCCCTGGATGATGTCGGTGCGCTGCAGTTCGGCCTTGTCCAGGTGAGTGAAGTTCTTCAGGCCGTGGATCTGATCGGCGATGCGGCCGCTGGCGTATTCAAGGTTCTCGGCGCTGTCGCGCAGGGCGTCCAGGGCACGGCGCAGACGCGGGTCGGCGTGCAGGGCTGTGAGGTCGTCGGCCGCGGCGACGATCTCGTCGACGCGGACACGGGCACGCGAGACCACATCGGCCGAGGACGACACGGCGCCGACCGGATTGTTCAGCTCGTGGGCCAGGCCGGCGACCATCTGGCCGAGCGAGGCCATCTTCTCGGACTGGATCAGCTGGGTCTGGGTGTCGCGCAGGTTGTTGAGCGTATTTTCGAGTTCGTCGGTGCGTACGAGGAGCTGCTGCTCGGCCTTCTCCCGCCGGTCGATGTCGGTGATCAGGCTGTGCTGCATGCGACGGAAGGCGTCGGCGAGGCGACCGAGGTCGTCTGCCGACCGGTAGTCCAGGGTCTGGTGCAGGTCGCCGTGGGCGATGGCCTCGGTGGCGTCGCGAATGCTGCGCACCGGACGAAGCACCGACCAGATCACGCCGATCGAGATAAAGACCATGGCCGCCAGGCAAGCCACGATGATCGCGGTGATGAAGCCGCGGAAGTCCTGGGCGCGGCGCGCCGTCGTCTCCAAATGGCTGCCCAGTTCCTCGCGCCGATCGGCGGCCGTGACGCGCACCGCTTCGACCAGGTCCTCGTGACGAGTCCGCATGAGCGCAAGATTGGTGAAGACCGATTCGTCCAGGTCGATGCCACTGTTGATCATCTGGGACGCCGCCAGGCTCGCCACCTCGAAGTAGGCGTCGCACATGGCGCGCAGGGTGTCGAGAGCGGCCGGGTCGGCGTGTGGCAATTCACGCGCGGCGGCAACCACACGCTGGAATTCGTCGCGTAGGCCGGCGGCCTCGACGATCATGTCGGGGTCGCCCGCGGTCATGGCGCTCTGCAGGGTATAGGGCAACTGGCCGGCCAGAATTTCTAGGCGGTGGCTCTGCTCCAGCGCGGCGTAGAACTCGGTCTCGATACGGTCGATCAACCGCTCGCCCTCGGCGACGCCGAAGCGGCTGAGCACCAGAACCACCAGGAAGGCCGCGGCGGCCAACACGGGCAGGGTCATGATCCGGTGCGCGAACTTCACTGGCAGACCAACTCCTTCACGCCGTGCAGAGACACGTCTCGCGACACATAGCCCACGGCGCCCGGCGTCTCGGCCACGTACGTCATCAACGCGCTCTCGCTGTCGAAGGTGCGCGGCGGTATGCCCTTGCCGGTGAAGACGGCCTGTTTCCAGTAGATCTCGAACTTGGCGACGGATCGGTCCAGCAGGTCCTCTACGAACTCTTCATGGACATCGCCCTCACTGAGCATGACCGGCACGATGCGCACGCCGCCTTCCCATCGCGTCTTCTTGCCCAGGAAGATGCGTTGGGCGTTCTTCTCGCTGCAGGTGACGTCCGGCACGTCGGGATGGGCGATCATCTTCACGCGCGCATGGTCGTCCGCAATCGCCGACGCGGCTGCCAGACAGATCACCAGGAGCAGGACGCCCGGCACGATTCGCTTGAGCATGTCCCCTCCCCCCTAGAAATAGAATGTGGCCTTGGCCGCCGTGTACTGCCACCAGCGGCGCATGGCGATCGGATCGTCCAGATCGTTGCGGGACAGGTTGGTCAGGCCCATGCCGTCGACCAAATGGTGTTCGAGTTTGCAGAGCCAGTGATCGGTCACGTCGTAGCGCAGCGCGAGGCAGTGGTCCTTTTGCCAGGCGAAGAAATCGCGCAGACCGATGTCGACCATGAAGCGACCGTCCTGGTCCTTGCGATCATTAAAAAATTCCGAGTAGTAGGTGGTGATCGCCAGCTTGCGTGCGGCCTGCCACGAGAGCTGTCCGTACCAGCCTTCCGAGGTGACGGCATTCAGGCGCTCCTGGGAGTATTCCAGCGTGAAGGTCAGCGGGCCGCGCGTGTACTCGCCCGACAGGGTCAATATGCGGCCCAGGTCGCCATCGAAAGATACCGGACTGCCGATGAAACGGGTCTCGCCGTCCTCGGTCACGGCGAACTGCAACAGCGAGGACATGTCGAACTTGGCCTTGAAGAACGTGGCGCCCAGGCGGATGCCGTCGACGGGGCTCTGCCACTGCAGGCCGCCGCCCCAGACCCAGTCGAACTTGACATCGGAGTCGTCGACGCCCAGGAACTCGTAGGTGGTGCCCGATGGCGGGTTCAACTCGCTCATCTTGCCCTGCTGCACCCAGATGTCGTCCCAAAAACCATTGTCCGCGTCGGGGACGTTGAGGGTGCCGGCGTAGATCTCGTAATCCAGGTGACCGCCGTCGTCCAGGGGGATGTTGCCGTAGATCCCGGCGCCCTCCATGCCCACGATGAAGTCGCGATGCTCCTCGTTGTAGACGGCCTGGGGCAACAGGACCGTGGGACGCAGCATGTCCACGTCGCGACCTTGTCCATGGAGACCCTGCAGGGTCTTGAACTTGCCGAAGCGGAAGCCGGTGTAGTCGCAGTAGTGGTAGTCGGCGTAGGCCCAGTCGATCACCACACATTGTTGTTGCCGACCTCGCCGAAGTCGCGGGCCAGGAACTGAAGACCCACGCGCAGTTTTTCCTCCGGCCGGGCCTGAATGCTGACCGCGGCCTCGTGGAATTCGGCGCTGCCGTCGCGCGAATCGTCGACCAGGTAGTTCACGTCGCGCGAGTTGAGCCAGCCCTGGCTGACGAAACCGCGGATGTAGAGATCCTCGATCTGGGCCGAAGCCGGAGCGGCCAGCAGGAGCAGGCTGAGGATCACGACGAGTTTTACGATTTTGCCCATCTCCACTCCTAGATAAAGGTCTTGAGGATGTCGGTCTGCAGTCCCTGCAATTTTCCGTAGGCGGCGTCGATCTCGGTAATCTTCTCCTCCAGGGCGCGCAACAGGCTCATGCGCTCGATGCCGTTGCGCAGCACCAGCAGCAGGTGGCTGTTGTCCCACGGCTTTTCGATGTACTGGAAGAGACCCACCTCGTTGATGGCCTTGATGGCGTTTTCCTTGTCGGCATAGCCGGTCAGCAGGATGCGTGGCGCGTGGGCGTGGATTTCGCGGAACGACTTGAGGAACGCGATGCCGGACATCTCGGGCATCAGGTAGTCGGACACGACGATGTCCACGTCGTTGTCGCGGCCGAACACCAGGGCATCGCGGGGAGCGAGAAATGTCTCGACCCGGTAGTCGGTCTCGAGTCTCAGAAACGCCGAGAGGCTGGACAGGACCATCTCCTCGTCGTCCACGATCACCACTACCGGCTTGTGTGCGTTCTCGGACATCAGACTTCCTTCTCGGGGGTTCGGTCGGCACCGGCGGCGGCGAGCCCGCGCAGACGGCGCGCGACGGCCTTGATCACGCCCTGGGCGATCTGCACGTGGTCGGCCATCAGGTCCACGAAATCGTCACGGTCGATGCGCAGCAGGGTCGTGTCGGCGAGGGTTTCCGCGGTGACCAGGCGCGGCTCCTCGTCAAAGAGCGCCCAGGTGCCGAAGGCCTCGCCGGGGCCCGCCTCGCTGATGGAGCGATCGCCCTGGCGCAGGCGCACGCGGCCGTCGAGCACCAGGTAGAGGGCGTCGGCTGGATCCGCCTCACGGTAGAGCACGTCGCCGTCGAGCAGGGACACCTCGTCGGCGATGGCCGCCAACACGGCCAGGTTCTCGGTGGGCACGTCGGCGAAGACGTCCACGTCCTGCAACAGGATCACTTTCTCGATCACGGTGCGCATTATGTCGCGGCCTCCACCAGTTCCACGGTTTCACGAACCACGGGCGACGGGTCGTTCGCGGCGCCGGTCACAAGATCCCTTGCCCGCGCCGAGTCCACGCCGGCACCATAGTATACGGTACAACAACGCAGCCAGGGGTCACGGCTGCCGATCAAGTACTCCAGGGCGTCGTCCAGGTTGCGCAGGGCGATATCGAAATGGTCGCGCCCCGCGTTCCACACCACCAGATCCGATTCCTCTTCGATCATGGGCAACAGCCCGGCCCGCTGCCGTGGCGACAGGATCTGCGCCATGTACGTTACGGCGTTGGCGCGCAGCGTGCGGCGGCCGGTCTGGACACCGCGACAAGCGTCCTGCACTTCCTGCGGCGAATGCACAAGCGACAGCAGGGCGAAAACGTTGTCGATCTGCTGGCGCAGCCGTTCGTCCAGCGCGCGCAGCAGCAGACGCGCCGCGTCCCCCTCCGGATCGCGCGCCACCAGACGGCGGGTCTGGAAGAGGGCATAGTAGCACTTGGCTTCGGTCCGCAACAAGGCGTCGACCGCCTCGCGATCCATCTTCAGGTGTCGATCGGCCAGGCGCAGACGCAAGAGCTGGCCGAGGATCTCGTCGCGCAGCAGCGATCCGGCGTCAGGTGCGTGCTCCAGCAGGACGGCCGCCGTCTCGGCACGCGGAATGCCGCCGAGGACGCGGGCGGCCAGGCGACGAACCAGCGGGGGCCGTTGCGTGTCGCCGATCACGTCGCTCAGGGCGAGCAGGGCGTCGGGGCCGTAACCGCGCAGGGCGTTGCGGACCACGTCGCGCAATCCACGCGTCGCCAGACGATCCACCAGCCAGGGCAGGCGCCGCATGTCCCGGATCGCACCCAGGCTGCGCACGGCCTCGCGGACCACCGACCGCTCGGGGTCGTCGAGCAATTCGCCCAGCAGTTCTCGACAGAAGGGACGCTCGGCGTGGCGCAGAACCGCGGCCAGGGCTCGCCGACCCTCGATGCCGTCGCTGCCATTTTCGGCCAGGATGGCGCGGCCGAGGGACTCGTCCAGCAGGATAAGGTCGGCGGTGTCGCTACCTTCGGCGATCCAGGCCAGAGCCGCGTTACGGCCTGGTGCTGGCCCGTCCAACAACGTGCGCAGGATGGCTGGACGATCAGGGCCGGCCGCGGCAGCCATCACGCCGACGGCTTCACGGCGCACGTCCAGGTCCGGGTCCCCGAGTAACTCACGAGCCATGGTCACGACGGCGGGCGAGATATCGGACAGGGCTACCAATGCACCGCGCCTTACGGCCGCGTTCTGGTGGCCCAACAACGCGGTGATCGCCGCCGCCGCATCGATGTCCTTCAGGGCCGGCGCGAGGCCCAGGGCATAGAGGATCTGACGTTCGTTACCGCCGGTGAGCGAGGTCATGACCGAGTCGGCGGTGGCCGCGTCGCCAATGCCGGCCCGCAGGTCGGCGGCGTCGAGGCTGCGACGCGCGATGGCGTCGCGGAAGGCGTCGCGATACGTACCGCGCATGGCCACCAGCAGCACGATCCACGTCACAGCCAGCACCGCCACGACCACGCCGAGTCCACGCACGGACAAGCCGATGCCCGCGGTCAGCCCCAGCAACAACAGTCCCGCGAAGCCGCGGCCCCACCGGTCCACGATCAGGTCGATGGCCACCTTGGTACGTTGCTTGAGCGCCTGGGGCACCGGCAGGTAGAGCAGCTCGCGACCGGTCTTGTCCAGGGAGTGCTTCAGGGCCAGGTCGCTGCCGCGCAGCAACAGCCCCACGGCCAGGGCGGGTCCGGCCAGCATGGCGGCCGAGCCCAGGGCCAGCAGGATCGGCAGGACGAGCATGGCGCCCACCGCCCCCAGCCAACGCAACAGACGGTTGGTCAGCAGGAGCTGTATGAACAACGACAACAGACTAACCAGGGCGTAGAAGCGGCCCAAAAAAGACGTCAGGTCTGATGTGTCGTTCAGTGAGGCGAAGGTGACCGTCTTGAACTGGTAGTCGACAAACGCAGTAACCATCACCGATACGGCGATCAGACCCACCATCAGGGTCAGGTGACGCGAGCGCAGCACCAGTCGCAATCCCTCGCCGGGAGCCTGCGATCCCTGGTGACGCGTACGTGCGCGCAGATCGCGGGCAGTCTCATGAACGGACCGACGCGGCCAGGCCAGGATCAGCAGGACACCGCTGGTCAGCAGCAACCCCAGGGCGATCAGGGGCAGGTCCTTGGTGGCGATCCCCAGTTGTTCCACAGCCTGTCCGGTCGCCACCCCTCCGGTCACCGCACCGAGGATGCCGGCCACACCCAGCGCGGGAAAAATGCGGCGGGCCTGCACGGCATCGAAAAGCGTGTTGGCCACGAGCCAGAATTGCGCCGTCGCCAACACCCCGAAAATACCGACCCAGGCATAGAACAGGTAGAAGACCCATACCTGATCCAGATCCAGCAACCCGCGCATCACTCCCAGCGAGACGGCCAGGACGATCACGGTCGCCGCGGCCAACTTGTCCAGCGACAGGCGGCGACCGGCGCGGGCGTAGAGGATGGTGGCGGGTGCGGCCAACAGCGCCGACGCCATGAACACCAGGGGTAGTTGCGCTGGGCTGGCTTCGGTGAGGAAGAGCGCATCGCGGGCCGGCTTGAGGAAGTAGTGGGATACCAGCAGGAGGAAATAGCTGCCGGCCATCAGGACGACGACGGCCGCCTCGCCTGGGCGCAGACCGAGCCAGGCTGCCAGACGGCGTTTCATGCTTCGTTATCGCAGCAGTCGTTCGTGCAGCCGCTGCCCTTTTTCTCCGTGAGGACCAGGGGAAAGCGCAACGTGAAGAGTGTGCCGCCTTCGGGGGGCGTCTCCAATTCGAGCGTCCCGTCGAGCTTGCCGGCCATGTGGCGCGAGAGAGCCAGGCCGAAGCCCGTGCCGCCGGTCTCGCTCTTGGTCGTAAAGCCGAAGCTGAAGATCTCGTCGCGGATATCGGCCGGTACGCCGGGGCCGTCGTCACGAACCTGGATCACGGCCCTGTCGCCATCGACGCGCGCCGTCACGTCGATCGTGCCCTGTTCCGGAATGGCCTGGGCGGCGTTGAGCAGCAGGTTGAGCAGGATCTGGCTGACGGGCGCGGGGAAGCCCCGCAGTTCGGGCATCCCGTCACAATCGCAGGTGACGACAACGCGATGCTTGAATTCGTGATCGAGCACCAACAGGACGCCGTCGACGAGCGCGGCGAGGTCGTAGGGTTCGGGATCGGCGCTTTCGCGCTGCATGAACTTCCGCAGCTGCCCGATGAGCATCAGGATGCGCTCGGCCGACGTCGACAGGATGCGGTCGCCTTCGGCCAGCAGGCCGCTCAGCCGAACGTACTCCTCGTCGCCCGCCAGTTCGGGCGCCTTCTCGTCCACCAGCGCGCGCAACTTCTCGTGGGCCGACTTCAGGGTCGAACCGGAGCAGCGAACCGCGCCCAGGGGCGTGCTGATCTCATGGGCCAGGCCGGCGGCCAGCATGCCCAGGGCGGCCATCATGTCGTGCTTGGCGACGTGTTCGATATCGGGCAGTTCTCGATGATCCATCGTCTATGCCTCTCGGGCTGCGGGCCGCCCTCAAGATACGTTATCGGGGGGTGATCGGCCTCAATCCCAGCGCCCCGCCGCGGGATCGGTGGCGTCGACGGCGATCTGCAGCCGCTCCTCGAGCCGGCTGCTGTCGACGGTCGCCTTGAACTCCGACGACGGCGTGAACACAAACTCCACCTGGAGCTGTCCCAGTCCCTGGGTGAGCGTGGACAGGGTGCGGATCGCCGAGTTCTGGGCCTCCGTCTCCACCTTGCGCACCAGTTCGGCGGCGAAGCGTCGTGACTCCTGGCGCGTTTCGGAAATGAGCTGGTTCTTGGCGTCGACGCTGAAGCCGCCGGTGAAGAACCGTCCCACCAGGTCGGGCATCAGCCAGGGCAGCAGCTCGGGCTTGTCCTCGCTGTGGATGCGCATGTCGCGCAGGAAGACCTCGTGCCGACAGGGCGGCAGGGTGATCCGGCAGCTGTCGGGGCCGGTGCGGTCGACCTTGCAGGCCGGATCGTTCAGGTCGTAGCGAAAGTCCACGTCGAACTCCATGACCAGGGTGATCCGCTGCTCCGACAGCAACCAGTTCAGGTACTTCTTGCCGAACTCCCCGAACCAGTGCTCGCTGGCGGTGATCACTTCCTTGGTCATGATACGAAAGACGCTCAGCTCGCCGACGGCCCGCATGCTGGTCACGAAGCTTTCGATGGTAGGCGCGGCGGGCTTGCGCGACTTGCCGCGGCCGCGACGCGCCAAGCGCCAGGTCAGCGTCATCAGGACGGCCACGCCGAGGCCGATCAATACGCCGGTCATGATGTTTTGCATCGGTTCTCTCCTCTGGAATCCCGCGTCAATCTAACATGCTCTCCTGGGCCTGACCAGAGACACTGGTATCGGTGGCGCCTTTGCCTTATCATCCAACCATGAGTACATACACGACAGCCTTCACCGAACACGTCGGGATCGACGTGCCGCTGATCTGCGGCCCCATGTTCCCGTGCAGCAATCCCGAACTGGTCGCGGCCGTGAGCGAGGCCGGCGGCCTGGGCATGGTGCAACCCATGACCCTGACCTCGATCTGCGGTTACGAATTGCGCGCGGGACTGCGCCGCATCCGCGAGCTGACCGACAAGCCCATCGGCATGAACCTGCTGATCGAGCAGAGCTTTCGCCGCTACCAGGACCGCATGGACGAGTGGATCGAGATCGCGTTGGAGGAAGGGGTTCGTTTCTTCCTGACCGCGCTGGGACATCCGCGTCTGGTGACCGGCCGCATCCACGCGGCCGGCGGCGTGGTCTATCACAACACGACCGGGCTCGGCTTCGCGCGCAAGGCCCTCGAGGCGAACGTGGACGGACTGATCTGCGTCAACGCGAGCGCCGGCGGACACGCGGGGCGGCGCTCAGCGGAACGCCTGATCGCAGAGATGAGCGACCTGGGCCTGCCGCTGATCTGCGCCGGCGGGGTCGGTTCGCCGGAGGCCTTCCGCGAGGCCATCGACCTGGGCTACGCGGGCGTCCAATGCGGCACCCGCTTTATCGCCACCGAGGAGTGCGACGTCCACGAGGATTATCGCCAAGCCATCGTCGAGGCCCGCGCCGAGGACATCGTGCTGACCGAGAAGATATCCGGTGTGCCCGTGTCCGTGATCGACAGCCCCGCCGTGCGCAAGCTGGGGCTGAAGGCGAGCGGGCTGGCGAAGAGGCTGCTGCGACATCCGCGCACCAAGCACTGGATGCGGGCGTGGTACCTCAAGAAGTCGCTGACACGCCTGCCGGGGGCGGCCCAGGGCGGTTCGGCCTACCTGGAATTCTTCCAGGCGAGCAAGAGTGTCGACGGCGTGGACGAGGTGTTGCCGGCCGGTGAGATCGTGCGGCGATACGCGGCGGCGTTGGCTTGATCGCGCATTGCACTTATTGCTCGGCTGACAAGCGCGACGATCCCGGGGAATTGCCGGCCATCGAGCGATATCTGGATCAGCGAATCCGCGACGTTGCGGCGCGGGCCGCGGCGGACGGTGAGCTGTTTCTGATTCTGTCGGGTGAGTATGGGTTGCTCGGGGCTGGGGATCCTATCCCCTGGTATGATCACTTGTTGGTGGCCAACGAGGTGGGTGGTCTGGCGCTGGTTGTGGAGGGGCAGCTTCGGGCTTTGGGGGTTACCGAGTTGGTTTATTACTCGGTTGATTTGGGGGTTGATCCTTTGGTTGGGCCTTATCGTAGCGTGATTGCGCGAGCCTGTGACAGCGCTGGGATTTGTTGGCGTGAGGGTGATATTACTTCAATAACGGGCGGGTGAGTATGACCAAGACCGTATCCCACATCATATTTGGGGTCACCTGGGGGGCCGCGGGTGTGGATAAGTACTGTCTGAATTGGCTATAAATTTCCCGATCGGTAAACATCATCAAGCAATTTAACCAAGCGATTAATTATTTCCCGTTCGGGATAATTTTATTGACATCTCCCAAAATCCCCCTACAATAGACCCGATCGGGACAATAACCCCGGAGGCCACAATGAGAGCATCAAAGCAGTCGATTCGCATTCAAGCCGCCGAGGATCTCGGAAAAGCGATCAGAAGCAGCAGAAAACTCGGCGGCTTGACCCTGGCCGAAACAGCCGGCCTGACAAACGTCGGCGTGCGGTTCCTTTCGGAACTGGAGAACGGCAAGCCCACCGTTCGTCTGGATAAATTGCTGCAAGTCCTCAGCGCTTTGGGTCTCCAGTTGCATCTCGGCTCTCCGGTTGCTTCCGGGCGGGGGGAGTAATGGACCTCGCAGATATCAACTCCATCGATCGAGGCCCGGCATGACTGACCTGAACGTATATTGGGACTCTTCACTCATCGGACATCTGTCAAGCACCACCAGCCGGGATATGTCCTTCCAATACGCCGAGTCCTATCTGGCATCGGGGTTCGCTCGACAGATCTCGCTTTCAATGCCGTTGCAAGAAGCGCCTTTCACCGGAATCATCCCCAAGGCCTGGTTTGCCAATCTGCTCCCCGAAGGAGAAATCCGCGGACACGTGGCCCGGGAACTGGGCGTGTCGGAACGAAACGAGTTCGCTCTGCTCAAGGGAATCGGCGGGGACTGCGCCGGAGCTCTTCGGCTTATCCCCGAAGCCGCACATCAAGAAGATGAGGGAAAGCTGATCCCTCTACCGTGGGCTGAACTGGAAACGACAATCTCGTTGGCACCTCGTCCGTCCCTGCTGGCCCTGGTGATCAAGGACGGGGATCTGCGACTCTCGTTGGCCGGTGCCCAGGACAAGCTCCCGGTTCATTACTCGGAAGGTGACTTGGCCCTGCCAAGCGGAAGAGCCGCCAGCACTCATTTATTGAAAATCTCAAGCGGAAGCTTTCCCGATCTTGTCCAGAACGAGTTGTTCTGTCTGACACTCGCTCAAGAAGTAGGCCTGACCGTTCCCCACGCGGAAATGGCCCCGACCCGCACACCGATTCTACTCATAGAGCGATACGATAGGGTGCGGGATGAAAATGGAACCGCAACCCGGAACCATCAGGAAGACTTCTGCCAGGCCTCGGGTCTACCACCGGAAGTGAAATACGAGACCGAAGGCGGCCCTTCGCTGGCTGACCTGTTCGCGATACTGGCGCGGGGCAGTGCGTCCCCGCTGCCCGACAAACGAGATCTTCTCACGTGGGTCATCTTCAATTTCATAATCGGCAACACGGATGCCCACGCCAAAAACGTCTCGTTTCTGCTCGGCGGATTAGACGACAAGACGGAACCGCATCTGGCTCCCTTCTACGACCTGGTCTGCACTACGGTATACGATTCTCAATCCCGGAAACAGGCCCAGAAGATCGGGGGGGAGTATCGCCCCCTATTCGTCAGACGCCGGCATTGGGATCGGTTCGCCGAGGCAATCGACATCAAGCCCAAGTATCTGCACGCAGTCGGGCTCGGGCTTTGTGACAAGATCGAGGACAGGGCGGCGCACCTCGCCACGGAGATCGGTGGCCGTTGTTCGGGAGTCGAGACTCTTGGCTCGATTACTTGGGTTTTGGAGCAGCGGATGGAGCTGATCCGGGCTGCTTTCGGCGGTTAGGGATCAGGAGTCGGAAACGGTAGACCACCGGGGTGCATCTTCGATCACCCACCTGGAGACCCATAGCTTATGATCGAAATACACCTTCGACCCAACGGCACCCTCCATCCGGTCCCCTCTCCATCCTCGGAGGCACCCTCCCCCGCCGAGGCCCGTCTCGTCCAGGCCTTCACCGACGACTGGCGGGCCGGCCTGTTCTTCCTATCCGCCATGACCGGCGACCTGTCCGATCTATCCCTCTCGGCCCGCTTCTGGCGCGAGGTCGGCGGCGCGCTGTTGACCCGACTCTGCCACCAGCCAAACGATATCGGAACTGCTGCGGCCGCCCACGTTCCTCCGCCTTCGGCCACGACGCTCGACGATTGGTTAACCGGCGCACCACCGATGGTCGGCGGTGAGTATCTGACCCCGGACCGTCTGGGCGACATCTGGCGCGCGCTTGTCGAATGGACAGGGGCGGCCATCGTCAAAGCCAACAGCCTGGAGTCTTTCCTCGCCAACCAGGCACCGGCCTGGCAACGGGTGGGCCGCGTCACCTTCCATCTGGCCGAGAACAAGCAGGGAGCGACGAGACCCTTCGCCTTCCTGGCCACCTTCACCACGGGCCTCGCCGTCGGCGGCAAGGACAAGCACCTGCCCCTGCGCCAGGCCTTCGACCTCTACTCGGGCGAAGGCAACAAGACCGCCCTGATCAAGCTGCTGACGCCGGTGGAGGAGGCGGCCGACCGGTTGGACTGGGTACGGGATCTGGTCAACAGCGGCGCCGTGTATCGCCCCGCAGCCTGGACCGAAAAACAGGCCCACCAGTTGCTGACCTCCATCGCCGAACTGGAAGAGGCCGGACTGGTCGTGCGGATTCCCGACTGGTGGCACGGCCAGTCGCGACCCCAGGTCCAGGTGACCATCGGCCGCGCCGGCACGGGTCTGCTCAACGCCCAGGCCCTGCTCAATATCGATGTCGGTGTCATGCTCGGCGACGATCGTCTGACCCCCGTCGAGCTGCGTCGCCTGCTGGCCGGCGACGACGGTCTGGTCCTGCTCAAGGGACGCTGGATCGAAGTGGACCGGTCGAAACTGCAGACGGTGCTCGACCACTGGCACGGAGTCGAGGATTCCACCGCGGCGGGAGAACTGTCGCTTCACCAAGGCCTGCGCCTGCTGGCCGGAGCCTCGGCCGAGCTCCATCCGGCCGACGACGACTCGTTGCGTGACTGGTCCCAGGTCGTGGCCGACAAGGGGCTGCAGACCCTGCTGGAACGCCTGCGCAATCCGGACGGCAAGGGCGGCCCGCGCCTGAACGCCGACCTGAAAGCCACACTCCGCCCCTACCAGCACGATGGCGTGGCCTGGCTCCACCTGTTGACCGGGCTCGGCCTCGGCGCCTGCCTGGCCGACGACATGGGCCTGGGCAAGACGCTCCAGGTGCTCGCGCTGCTGACCGCCCGCAAACGAAAGCGGCGCAACGGGCCTTCGCTGCTGATCGTGCCGGCCTCGCTGCTGGGCAACTGGCAGATCGAGGCCGATCGGTTCGCACCCGGACTGAAGCTCCTCTTCCTCCATAAGGCGATGACCGACCGGGCGACCATGACCGAGATCGCCGCTGATCCCGACACCCACTTCGCCGATGTCGATCTGGTGATCACCACCTACGCCATGGCCTATCGCCTGGACTGGCTGGCGGATCAGAGCTGGCACCTGGTGATTCTCGACGAGGCCCAGGCGATCAAGAACAGCCGCACACGTCAGAGCCGGGCGGTCCGATGTCTGCGCGGCACATCCCGCATTGCGCTGACCGGCACGCCGGTGGAAAACAGTCTGAGTGACCTGTGGTCCCTGTTCGACTTTCTCAATCCCGGCCTGCTGGGATCGGCCAAGGTGTTCAAGAGCTTCGTCAAGGACATGGAAAAGGCGGAGCACGGAGGCTTCGAGCCCTTACGTCGCCTGGTAAGCCCCTACATCCTGCGCCGCCTGAAGACCGATCGTACGGTGATCTCCGACCTGCCTGAAAAAACCGAAACCGTCCGCTACTGCACCCTGACCCGACCCCAAGTCAAACTCTACGCCGGAGTCGTGGACTCCCTGGCCCAGGGACTGGCCGACACGTCCGGAGGTATCGAGCGGCGCGGCCTGGTCCTGCAGGCCCTGATGCGCTTCAAGCAGGTCTGCAATCATCCCAGCCAGCTGACCGGCGACGGGCGTTACGAGGCCAAGAGCAGCGGCAAGTTCAAACGCCTGGGCGAGATCTGCACCGAGCTGTCGCAACGGCAGGAACGGGCACTGATCTTCACCCAGTACCGTGAGATCATGCCGGCGTTGGAGGACCACCTGGCCCAGGTGTTCGGCCATCCGGGTCTCACCCTGCACGGCGGCACGGGCGTGCGGCGGCGCCAGGCCCTGGTGGAGCAATTCCAGGCGGACGACGGCCCGCCGTTTTTCATCATCTCACTAAAAGCCGGCGGCACCGGACTGAACCTGACGGCGGCCTGCCACGTGATCCATTTCGATCGCTGGTGGAATCCCGCGGTGGAGAACCAGGCCACCGACCGCGCCTTTCGCATCGGCCAGGTTCAGAACGTGCTGGTACACAAATTCGTCACCTCCGGTACGATCGAGGAGCGGATCGACGAGATGATCCACCAGAAAAAGGATCTGGCGGAACAGGTGCTCGGCGGCGACACTGTCAAACTCACCGAGCTGTCGGACGAGGACCTGATGGACCTGGTCCGTTTGGATATTTCACGCGCAACGATCTGATCCGGAGGAGAACGATCTTGGCAAGGGGCTGGTACGGATTCCCACGCTACGTATCCGCTGCGGAGCGGCTGATGCAGGCCGAGCAGCGGCTTGCGGACCTGCGACGAGACGGTATGGATCCCCGGCCGGTTGAAGTCAGCGGCCGCAAGATCGCCAAGAGCATCTGGGGACACGGCTGGTGCCGGCACCTGGAGTCGTTCTCCGACTACGAGAACCGCCTGCCTCGCGGCCGAACCTATGTTCGCCGGGGTTCAGTGCTGCACCTGGACATCGCGCCGGGTGTGGTCACCGCTTTGGTCAGCGGAACGTCCCTCTACACCATCTCGATCAGGATCAAGCCCCTCGGCCCCGGACGCTGGCGCCGCATCCGTCGGGCCTGCGCCGGCCGGATCGGTTCGATGCTGGAATTGCTGCAGGGTCGTTTTTCAGACGAAGTGATGGCCGTGGTCGCCGACCGCAAGCAGGGCCTGTTTCCGCTGCCGCGCGATATTTCCCTCAGCTGCGACTGCCCCGACTGGGCGGTGATGTGCAAGCACGTGGCCGCCGCGCTCTACGGCGTGGGGGCCCGTCTGGATGAAGAGCCGGAATTGCTGTTCCTGATGCGCGACGTCGATCCCGAAGAGTTGATCACGAGCGGTCTGGTCCTGCCGGAACCAGACACCGGAGTCGACGACACGCTCGACGAGGGCGACCTGGCAGGTTTGTTCGGCATCGAGTTGGCGGAGGCGCCCAAGTCGACATCGCGACGCCGTCGTCGGACACGTGTAAAGAAGAAGGAGTCCTCCCCTCGGCCCCGCCGACGCGCTTTTCGACCGACACCACGGTCTATCGCCCGACTGCGTGCGGATTTCGACTTGTCGGCGGCGGATTTCGCCGATCTGATCGGCGTATCGGTCGCCTCGGTCATGCGGTGGGAAGAGGCCACGGGGACACTGAAGTTGCGAGCCCGGTCCGCCAGAATGCTGGTGGCGCTGGCGGACGTGGGTCGGGATCTGGTGCTGATGGACGACGGTTAAGAGGATCAGAAGTGAGGGAAATGTCAGCTTGGGTAGCCAACGCCCCATCCTAAAACGGGAACTCCCAAACATCTTCCGGCTCAATCGACGGATCGGCGTATTTTCGCATCGTTTCCAGCCAATCCGGCAGTTCTTCCTTGATGGTTTCCTTCAATGCCGCCAATTCCGATTCGACCACTCGGCCCTCCTCGAACATGAACCGATAGAATTTCTTGAGGCTGGCCGCGTTGGCCCTGATCGAGGCCGGTGACGACCACATCGCCTTGCGGATAAACCAGAACCCGAGATAATACCCGACTTCAATAATTCCCTCGGCCGCGGTCTGGACATCTTCGTAAAGCAGGAAGTCGTTCACATAAAAGTCGATGTTGTCGAGATGCTTTTTCACTGTGGATTCCGACAGCCCCTGCGCCCGCAGCCACTCGACAAAGCCTGCCAACAGCTCGGTGTTTTCCAGGCGAACCCGGACGCAACGCCTGTCGTAATCCTCGAGCTCGTCCCCGGTCTCGGTTTCTAACTCCAGCGGGTCCAAATCACCATCCAGCAGCTCTTCCATATCGGAATAGGCGGGATGCAGCGGCGAGTGGAACAGGAAATCTTCCTGGCTGGTCGGATGACCATAACAATACACCGGACAATTTCCGCACACATCCTTGATGAACGAAAGGACATGAGGTATGACCACCTGCCAAATTTCCTCGGCCTCGTCCTCTTTCCACCCCGAATGTTTGCGCATGGCGTTGATCATGCGGCGATAGCGAGCCACGTCCGCCGGCAATGCCAAGCCGAAATTCCCGGTCAGCACCATGTCCACCTGAGCCTTGGCGATGGCCAGGGCAATGTGCGGCAACGCGTCGGAGCGCGGCCGGCGCGAAGCGGCCAAATCGGCAACCTCCTTGTCCAGGGCGATCATCGCCGCTTCGGTCAGATCCAGAATCGCCAGGTGCCTGCCCTTGGGGTGTTTCAGGCGGGGGAAACAGACCTGGCGCAGCATCTCGCGGATGGACTCGTCGCCGAAGACAATGAGCTCGTCCTTGCCGCTTGTCTCCTCGTTGCAGCGGATCGCTTCCAGGGAGCGCGCCAAGTAGTGGATCATGACCAGGTAGGATGATTCACCGTCGGTCTCCAGCATGTGGGCCAGAACTGCACATTGTTCGGCCGGGGTCGCCTGTTGCTTCCACTGGTAGAACCAGGCCATGTGCTCGAACATGAGTCCGAGTTTATCCCGGGTGGCCGGTGTGTTGATACGAGTGGTCTGGGCTTCGACCCAGGCGTCGTCGGCCTCGGTGGGAGGAACGATTTCCACGCCGCACTCTGCCAGGTCGGCCCGGTTCAGGAACCACTCCGAGAAATCATCATGGTCCAGAATCGCGATCAGGTCGTCGACCGTGAAGGTGCCCTCCGCTTGCGGGGGATCACAGTTCAACGACGCCGACCCTTCATTCGCCTCACGCCCGAGAGCCGCCGCCCACTGCAGACAGGCCGCGTTCTGCAGGGTCGCCGCCAGGTCAGGCGTTTTGATGTTCATGTCCAAGGCACGGGACTCCGCCACCAGCTCGTGGGCCCTGGCCAGGGGGAAGCGCACGAATTCATAGCCCGCCTCCTCTTTGAAGACATCGGTGATCTGGTCAAACTCTGCCGGCTCCCGTCCGGACAGCACAAACCCGTCCCGACACTCGCCGGACGTGTGCAGACAGATGTTATGCAGATTCATCAGTCCGTTCTCCAGATACAGGCACACCAGAATCGTGTACGCGCCGACCCCGTCACAGCGACTGATCCAGGCGGTCGCCTCGGGACCGAAGGGAGGGGGTGTCGCGGATTTGGCCGCCCCGGCGTTCAGCCGCGCGGTCCGCGTGCGCATGGTGGCCTCACGAACCCGGGCTCTGGTGGCTTCCGGCAGATCCAGCGCCAGGATTTCATCCCAGACATCCACGTCCGTGGCCCCTGTCTCGACGGCGATCGCCTCGATAACCGACTCGTGCAACGGCTGCAGGTCCCGGGACTGCAGGACGTAGGCGTAGGCCAGCCAGGCCGGCACCATCAGCTTGCAGCGGCTCTCATCCAGACGCACGAACGTTTGAAACCGGCCGTCCTCGGGAATGGACGACAGCATCACGGCAATTTCCGCCGCGACTTCGTGATCTTCGAGGATCGGTCCCATCAGCATGCTCTCGGCGGTCTCGGCCAGGTCCTGGAGCATTGCGGGGGCCAGCATAAGTCGCTCCAGGTCGACGGCCTCCGGATTGCCGGACGCCAGGACCAGCAAGGCCAGCTGGCGCGTTATCGAACTCGCCGTTTCGTCCTCGATCATCCGCACCAGAGGGCCGGGCTCGTTCGCCATGCCAAATTCCTCGGCAAGCAGCGTAATGGTTTCCATTTCTTCCGCCGTAGCGTCACCCCGACCGATCAGGTCGAGCAGCACGCGGCACCCGGCCTCGGGCTCGATCGTCTTGAGCCGGCTTTGAAGACCCGCCAGGGAATTCGGGCTGCGGCTCAGGATTCCGGCAATGGTTTTTCGGGCCTGTTTGAGCTGGGGCGGTGTGGGAACGTTCATGAAGTATCCTTCTATGTATCGATTGGCGTGGCGGTGGAGTTCGCTTGTCTTCTTGGTATTCTTAACATGGTCTCCGCCAATTTTGAAAAAAATTATGTGATGGGGGGAGAATTACATCCGGAAAACTTATCCACACTCACTGCCCCACGTGGGGCCCTGGTTTTGATGCCTGACGAGGTGCCCTACGCTTGCAATGACACTACCCCACTATTCTCGCCCACCGGCAAGATGCTTACGCATGTTCACCAGCTTCCACTGAACGGCCGGATGCCTCGCCAATCGAAAGGATTTCTCCATGTCACCCGGGAATATCAAATCACTCCGCAAGATCCCGCGTTGAATTTCCGCAACATACTCCTGCTCAGGTTCAGTCAAATCCAGCACCGGCCCCATCACCAGCCACATTCGATCAACGAGGCCTTCGGGATCAAGCTGACTTCCGCCAATAAGCATGGGAATCAGCATGCTATTGATATCGGTCGCGGTCACCGCCGATTCGATTCTGGTGCGGTTGTATTCGGTCAGGGGGCGCGGAAGCGTCGCAGTGAGAGCGACGAAGAGCAGGATACCGAGTCCTACTTCGGCGTACTTGCTTGAGCCCACACGGGCCGGGGCGGTCGTCCCGGCCCGTATCACCCTGTATCGAAGCACAGTTTTCCGGCCACAATCGACAAGATCGTATCGCGCTGCAGCGTACTCTAACGTAAACTGCTCGTCATGTTCGACTACTTCAAGAACCGGCGCCGGCGCAAGCTGCGCGACCAACCCTTCCCCGAACCGTGGCGCGAGATCATCGCGCGCAACGCACCCCTGTGTGCGGAACTGAGCGACTCCCGGCGTGACGAACTCGAGGGACTCTTACAAATCTTCATCGCCGAAAAAAACTTCGAGGGCTGCGGCGGACTCGCGCTGACCGACGAGATCCGCGTCACCATCGCCGCCCAGGCCTGCCTGCTGCTGCTCAAACGCGAGACCGACATCTACCCGCGTGTGCAGTCGGTGCTGGTCTACCCCACCACCTTCGTGCCGCGCATGGTCGAGGAATACGACAACGGCGTGGTCGAGGAATTCGACGACCCCCTCGACGGCGAGGCCTGGAGTACCGGCGCGGTGATCCTGGCCTGGGATGACGTTCTGCACGCCGCTGCCGGACTGCGCGACGGATACAACGTCGTCATCCACGAGTTCGCCCATCAACTCGACCTGGAGACCGGCGACGCCGACGGCATGCCACGGCTACACGACGGCGTTGATCCACGGCAGTGGGCCGAAACGTTTGGCCGCGAGTACGAACGGCATTGCCGGGATGTGGATCGCCGGAAGCACACCCTGCTCGACGATTACGGCGCCGACGATCCGGCGGAGTTTTTTGCGGTCGTCGTCGAGAACTATATCGTCAGGCCGAAGACCCTGAAACGGCGGCATCCGGAGCTTGCCGCGCGCTTGAGGGAGTTTTTTGGGTAAGTGACGCCGGGTAATATAATACTGTTGTGGGTTTGTATTGATTATATGTTAAGTTTTTCGCGTGATGGTCGATACATGATTACGGTAGACATGTGTATCCATGGTCGACATCTCTCAATATAGCCGAATAGACATAGTATGGAGGCATCCCAATGGGCGCTGCGCATACCGTGCTCTAAATACCCGGGGAACTCGCCATGGACCTGGCCGAAATTCAGCGAGTGTATTGCTTCGACAAATAGCGGCTCAACTACGCACACAAGCCCTCAAGACCCGACGGATCCGCGTGATCTTCCCTGGCCCGACCCGACAGCACCCGCCGACACCCCGCGCACCCGCGGCGTACCACTCCCGCACGTAATTATCCCAGTCGTCCGCAATGGGACCGGGCCGCCAGGTCCGGGTTGCAATTTCGTATGTTTCGCCGCTGTTGGGATAGACGATGATCGGCAGGGTCGTCACCTGCCGCGCCGCGGCGATCAGCGACGCGACATGGTCAAGCGACGTGCAGTTAACCCCCACCGCGGCCACGCGCGGCAACTCCGCGCATAACGCGACGGCCTCGTCGAACCGGGCGCCGTCGTTCAGGTGAATCCCGTTGCGGCAACTGAAGCTCAACCAGGCCCACCGGTCCGGCGTATCCGCGAGCAGCGACAGCAGAACGGCGGCCTCCCGCAACGAGGGGATGGTTTCGCAGGCCAACAGGTCCGCCGAGGATTCGGCGAGGATACGCCAACGGTCGTGATGAAACGCTTGCAGGCCCGCATCGTCCAGATCGTAGCGACCGGTGTACTCGGACCCGTCGGCCAGAAAAGCGCCATAGGGCCCGATGCCGGCGGCGACCAGGGGGCGCGGGCGTTCGTTCGATCCGTCATCCGCCTCCAGGAAAGCCCGACTCGCCTCCCGGGCCAGATCCACCGAGGTGTGCATCAGGGCGGCGCCCGCCTCGGTATCCAGACCGAGCCGGGCGAATCCCGTCAGACTGGCCTGGTAGGTCGACGTGATCAGACAGTCGGCGCCGGCGTTCAGGAAATCCCGGTGGACCCGTCGGATGGCTTCGGGATCCTCGAGCAGGACGCGGGCGGACCAGAGGGCGTCGTCGAGGATGTGACCTCGCGCTTCGAGGGTGGTGGCCAGGCCGCCGTCGAGCACGACGAAGCCCTGTTGGTCGATAATTCGTTGGAGTGGGTTTTCTGCGGCGCACATCATAACAATTCACTTTATACCCGATGGCGCACGCCACCAAGAACCGATGGTGAAGTCGGGCTCGCCCTTGCCCCCGTCTCCCCGCCAAGCTACCCTCATCCCATCATGCAAGATCACGCTCCACCCCCAACCCGCCTGACCTCCGTCGACATCCTGCGCGGCCTGACCATGGCCGCCATGATCATCGTCAACAATCCGGGGTCGTGGAGCGCCCTGTACCCGCCCCTGCGCCACGCCGACTGGGGCGCGCCGCTCGCGCTGGCCGACCTCATCTTCCCCATGTTCATCTTCCTGGTGGGCGTGTCGGTTCCCTTGGCGCTCACGCATCGACTGGCGGCCGGCGTCTTACGCACCAACCTGTTGCGCCACGCTTTGCGTCGGGCGCTCGTCTTGCTCCTGATCGGTATCGGCCTGAACCTGTTTCCCGATTTCGACCCCGCCACCGTCCGCATCCCCGGCGTCCTGCAGCGCATCGCCGTGGTCTACGCGGCCTGCGTTCTGGCGTTCATGACCCTCGGTCCCAAGAGTCGGCTGGCGGCGATCGCAACTCTGCTGATCGGGTACACGGCCCTGTTGCACTGGGTACCGGTTCCCGGCGTCGGGTACCCGCAGATCACGCCCGGGATGAGCCTCCCCGTCTGGCTCGACGATACGCTGCTCGGCGCCCACACCTGGCGCGGTCCCGGCGATCCCGAAGGTTTTTTGTCGACACTGCCGGCGCTCGCCAATGGGCTGCTGGGCGTGCTGGCCGGCGGGTGGCTTGTGGCCGGACAATCACATGAGCACACGGCGCGCCGACTGGCGGGGTTCGGGCTCGGCCTTCTCGCCGCAGGCCTTCTTTTGGGTCGGCATCTTCCCGCCGTCAAGGAATTGTGGACTGCCCCTTATGCACTGATCACCACAGGCTGGTCATTGTTGGCCCTGGCAGTCTGTCTGAAGCTGGTGGACGGATGGGGTTGGCGACAAGGGCTGGCGCCTTTGACGCTTCTGGGACGAAAGGCGTTGACCGCGTTCGTGGCCGCACATCTGCTCTCGGATATGGCCATCCGGGTTATCCGCTGGTCCGACGGGGCGGGCGGGACGACCTCGCTGCATCATTTCATCCGGGGCACCCTGCTCGATAGCGGGTTGCCGCCGGAGGCCGCTTCGCTGCTGCAGTCGGTGCTTATGTTGGGGTTGATCGTTTCCGCCTTGGCATTCTTCCGCCATCGATTCCGCTAGCGAACCCCACGACCACCCCGAACCGCGCCGCCACCTCACCATCCCGCCGATAGCTGGGAAACCCGTCGCCGCAGATGGTGCAGCGGCCGTCGATCCGCGCGGTCAGGCCCCCACGCGACAGGGCATCGCTGTTGGCGGCCCACAGGTCGAAAAAAAGCCTGTCGTCATGGCGGTCGAAGAAGCCGGTCGCATGCGGCCCGATCTTCGTCAGGGCCTCCTCGCGCACCTCCTCCCCGACCTCGTAGCAGCAAGGCCCGGCCGAGGGTGCGATCATCGCCCAAAGGCGATCGGGATCCGCATCCGCGGCGACCATGTCCACAAGCAGCCGCGAGGTAATCCCCGCCACCGTCGAGCGCCAGGAGGCGTGAGCCATCCCCCAGATGGGCAGCCCGTCGCCACGATAACCGGCGATCAGCACGATGGGACAGTCGGCGCTGCGCCCCATGATCCCCAGGCCGGAAACGGTGGTCCAGAGGGCGTCGGCCTCACCGGCGAACCCCGGATCTTCCACGCGCAAAACCGTATCCCCGTGGACCTGACGCGCCCAGGCGATCCCGTCGAGGCCTTGGGCATCGACAACGGACTCGACGGTACGAGCATGCTCGGAAGCGGCGGCATCCACGCGAAGATCGAGTTCGGAATAGACGACCAGGGCGCTGGTCCAAGGCGACGCGAGTCCAGGAAAGGCGGGTTCGAAGATACGATCTGCGACCATCTCAGGCGTCACCCAGCCGCGACAGGACATCGCCCGCCAGACCGGTCAACGCGGGATCCCGGGCGCCCATGACCATGACCACGTCGCCGGGGCGGGCCGCTTCGGCCACGGCGTTTGGCAGGTCTTCACGCACGGTCAGGTCGCGGGCATCGGCGCCGGCTTCGCGCACGGCGCGGGACAGGTCGGTGGCTTCCACGTCGCGCGTGACGGTGCCGCCGGCGTAGTAGATGGGCGGCAGCCAGAGAATATCGCCACCGGGCAGCGACTCGGCGAAGGCCGTCACCAGATCGTCGAAGAGGAAGCGGGTGGGGCCGTAGCCGTGGGGCTGGAAAAAGGCGAGGACACGCCCGTCGTGGGCGTCGGCGCGCAGGTGGGCCGCGGCCAGGGCGGCCCGCAGCTTGTCGGGGTTGTGGGCGAAATCGTCGATGACGGTCACGCCGCGCGCAGTGCCCAACACGTTGAACCGTCGCGACACGCCGCGGAACCCGCGCAGGGCGTCGGCGGCCGTGGTGAAGGGAACGCCGGCTTCCCGCGTCGCCGCCGCGGCGGCCAGGGCGTTGGCCACGTTGTGATGTCCGGGGACGGGCAGCTCGAAGCGCGCGCCCTCGATGGTGAACGAGGCGCTCTCGGGCCGCAGGTCCACGTTTTCGGCCCTCACCTGTGCACCGGCGCCGAAACCGAAGCGCGTATCGGCGTGGAGAAAGTCGAGGTTCGCATCCTCACCGGCCACGACCGGGCCCGACACCTGACCACGGAAGACACGGAACATCTCAGCTACCTCGGCCGGCTCCTTATGGTCGCGTTGCAGGTTGAGGATCAGACCGCACCAGGGATGATAGCGCACCAGGGAGCCGTCACTCTCGTCGGCCTCGACGACCAGCAGATCGCCTTCGCGATCGGCCCAGGCGTTGCCCAGCCTCCCTTCGTCCTGCAATTCGACCAGCGGACCGCCGGTGATCACGCCGGGATGCAGACCCGCGGCGCGCAGGATCGCGAAGACCATCGCCACGGTTGTCGACTTGCCGCTGGTGCCGGTCACGGCCACGCCGCGACCGCCGGCCACGAAACGGGCCAGCAACTCGCTGCGATGCAGGATATCCAGGCCGGCATCGCGGGCGGCGCGCACGTCCGGCACCGTCTCCTCGATGGCCGTCGAGACCACGAGCGCGTCGTGTCCGGCCACGCCGCTGCCGTCCTGCGGGGAGATCGTCACGCCCGCAGCTTCGAGAGCGGCGCGGATGGCGGCCCGCTCTCCGACGTCGAAGGCGCGGTCGCTGCCACCGGCGCACCCCCCGCGCCAGGCGTGATAGAGGGCCAGGGCAGACATGCCGCTGCCGCCCACGCCCGCGAAAAAGCAGCCGGGAGGAATCTCAGACGATGACAACAGGGTCCCCCTCGTCGACGTTCTGGAAAAGATGGATCACGTCGGTGTTGCTCATGCGAATGCAGCCGTGGGAGACGGCTTCGCCGATGCGGTTCTCGTGGTTGGTGCCGTGGATGTATATGAAGCGCGACAGGGAATCGCAGCCCTCGCCCCGATTAACGCCGTCCTCGCAACCCTCGAGCGTGAGAATACGCGTGAGGACCAGGTCCTCGTCGACCGGATCGCCGGGCTGCCATTGGCCGGCAGGAACACGGCTCTTGAACCAGGTACCCAGTTCCATGCCGTCACCGATCTTGCGCGCGATCCGATGCACCCCGGGGGGCGTGCCGAACGAACCCTCGGCAGAGTCCAGTCCCGCGGCCGCGGTCGAGACGCCGTAACTGCGTTCGGGTTTGCCGTCCACGACACAGGTCAAGCGCTGATCCTGCACGCTGATCAGCAACCAGCGGGGCGGCTGGTCGGCCAATACGCGTTGGAGACGCGAACCGGCATCGACCAGGGCTTCGATATCATCGATGGGCGGGCGGTTGTTTTCCATACGATCATCCTTTCGCGGACACCGTACCATTGCGACGGAAAGCTCCACAATGTGAAGTTGATAACAGCATCACCCATGACCACTATTAGGACGGGCCGCAGGACGGCGGTCGGACTTTCGATCCGGTTCGATCCGGGGGAGTATTTCCATGCAGGATTCAAGCGACAAAACCAGCGTCTTCGACATCGAAACAGCTCTGGAAGAACAGATCTTAGACGTCATGAAGAACCGGCCCACGGTGGCGCTCACCGAGCCCCTGGACCCGCGGATCGTCGAGGCGGCCTGCCATCTGGCGCGCTACGCGAGGCTGGTCTTCCTGGCCCCCGAAGCGGACGTGCGCGCGGTGGTCGAACGCGACCTGCCGCAACTCGACCCCACACGGGTCGAGTTCACGATGCAGGCGTCCACTTTCATCGACCCGTCGACCGCGGACGATCTGCTGGACGAGTTCGCCGAGGCCTGCATGAGCCTGCCCGAGGAGCTGCGCCGCGCATCGACCCTCGGCGCGGTCCGCGAAGACCTGATGGAGCCGTCGCGCTTCGGCATCATGGCCGTGCGCTGCGGGCACGCGGACATGGTCGTGGGCGGCATGGACCACAAGCCGCGCGACTACTTCCGCCCCATGCTGCGGCTGCTGCAGGTCAACAAGGTCATGTGCGAGGCCGGTATCTTCGTACTGCCGCCGGAACACCCCACCGACATCTTCCCCCACAACATCGTGGTCTTCGGCGACGTGGGCGTGAACGCGACCATGACTCCCGAAACCCTGGCCCGCTGCGCGGTCGGCACCTGCGCCATCGCGCGCGACATCATTCCCGAGGACGTACTGCCGGTCATCAACGGCGCCATCGTATCCTATTCCCACAAAGGCTCGGACGAAGGTGCGTCACCGGAACTCGTCCGCCAGGCAACCAGGCTGGTGCCGGAGATCCTGGCCGAGCGAATCCAGTCGGGTGAGCGCTACAAGACGATCAACATCGAGGGCGAGGTGAAGATCTCCACCGCCCTGTCGCGCCGATCGGCCATGTACTACCGGGGGGATGCCGCGGAAACGCTGAGCGGTCGGACCAACGTGATCATCGCGCCGAACCTCGACCTGGGTAACCTCCTCTTCCACCTCTACTCGACCCGTTATCCCGACGCCAAGAAGTTCGCGGCCATGTACGGCATCCGCTTCAAGGGCGTCGACCTGCCCATGGACAGCACCGCCAAGGACGCGGAGCTCGCCATCAAGGCCAACATCCTGCGCATGCACAAATTCGGGCACTGGGACCGCACGCCCAGGGACACCTTCTTCCCGCGCCGGCGCATCCTGGCCGTGAACCCCGGCTCGACCAGCACCAGGATCAGCGTCTACGAGGGCGACCTGGAGCGGTTCACCACCGAATTGCAGCACTCCACCGCACAGATGGAGCCTTTCGAGAACCTGCCCATCACCGCGCAGCACACGTTCCGCAAGGACGTCATCCTCGAGACCCTCGCCGAGCACGATCTGACCCTGGACGACCTGGACGCCATCGCCGCGCGCGGCGGTCTGGTGCGCCCCATCCCCCACGGCACCTATCCGATCAACGAGGACATGCTGCGGGACCTGCGCGACGGGATCGGCGGCGAGCACGCCTCCAACCTGGGCGCCCTGATCGCGGATGAGCTGGCCGTCAGGCATGACCTGCCGACGTTCATCGTCGACCCGGTGGTGGTGGACGAAGTCTGGGAGCAGGCCAAGGTCACGGGCTTCAGGGAGATCAAGCGACTGGTCATCAGTCACGCCCTGAACCAGATCGCCACGGCCCAGCGCTTCGCCAGCGAGAACGAGACCTTCTACGACTGCATCAACGTGATCGTCGCCCACATGGGCGGCGGTATCACCGTTGGCGCACATCGTCACGGCCGCTACATCGACGTGAACAACGGGCTCAACGGCGAAGGCCCCTTCTCGCCCCAGCGCTCGGGCTCGATCCCCCCCGGCCAGCTCATCCAGCTGTGCTACTCGGGCAAGTACACCGAGAAGGAAATCAAGAAACTCAACAAGGGCCGCGGCGGTCTGATCGATCTGCTCGGCACGGCCGACCTGCGCGAGATCGAGCAGCGCATCAACGACGGCGACGAAGAGGCCCGTATCGTCTTCGACGCGATGACCTACCAGATCGCCAAGGAGATCGCCGGTCTGCTGCCCGCTTTCCAGGGCGAGGCGCTGAACGGCGTGCTGCTCACCGGCGGCATGGCCCGCAGCGAGACCCTCGTGGCCGGTATCAAATCCTACCTGCCGGCGGCCTGCTCACCCGTGATGGTCTATCCCGGCGAGAACGAGATGTCCGCCCTGGTGAAGGGCGTCCTGCGCGTGCTCAACGGCAAGGAAGACGCACGATCCTACGATCCGGAGGCCATGTGATGACCACCATCAGATCACTCGACGCGCTGGTCACCGCCCTGCGCGACGCGCCCAATCGTCGCGTCGCCGTGGCCGCGGGACACGACCCCAACACCATCCAGGCCGCCGCGCGGGCCGTCGCCGAGAAGATCGCCGCGGTAACCCTCGTGGGCGACGGCGCGCGTATCGACACCCTCTGCGCGGAACTCGGCCTGGACCGAGACGCCTTCACGGTGATCGACGAGACCGACGTCTACGCCGCCGGCGAGATCGCCCGCGACCTGGTGCGCGAGGGCCGCGCCGACGTGCTCATGAAGGGTCTGATCGGCACCGGCGACTACATGCGCCTGATCCTCGACAAGAAGGCCGGGCTGCTGCCCAAGGGCGCCGTCCTGACCCACATCACGGTCGTGGAACTGCCGGCGATCGTGAAGCGCCACGGGAAGCTGCTCTTCGTGAGCGACGTAGCCATCATCCCGCTGCCCGACAAGCCGACCAAGAAGAAGATCCTGC
This sequence comes from uncultured Fibrobacteraceae bacterium, assembly GCA_964476155.1. Lineage (GTDB taxonomy): Bacteria > Krumholzibacteriota > Krumholzibacteriia > LZORAL124-64-63 > LZORAL124-64-63 > JAHIYU01. The sequence continues at coordinate 7,328 of CAYYYS010000011.1, read as the reverse complement.
GCTACTGCGTGGACGCCGCCCACAGCTTCGGCATCACCAGGCCGCGCGCGGCCCTGCTCGCCGCCAGCGAGAAAGTCAGCCTCAAGATGCCCGCCACCGGCGAGGCCGCCGAGATCACCGTCGATGCGGTCGAGGACTTCCCCGACGCCATCGTGCACGGCCCGCTCGCCCTGGACGTGGCCATCTCGCCGGAAGCCTGCGCCATCAAGGGACTCGACACGCCGGTGGGTGGCGCGGCCGACATCCTGATCTTCCCCAACATCGAGAGCGGCAACATCTTCTACAAATCGAGTACCCTGCTCGCGAACGGCCGTCTCGCCGCCGCGGTCGTCGGCACGACGGCCCCGTGCGTGCTGACGTCCCGCGCCGACAGCGAGGAATCGAAGTTCCTGTCGATCGCCTTCGGTTGCCGTTTGGCTGGGCGTTGAACTGGCTCTAATACAACCCGTTGGCTCAATTCAAGGGCGGCCGTAGCGGCCGCCTTTTTTTTATGCAATTCACCTATATTCCCATCAAATCCCTAAACCCATAACTCCTGTTGCCGATGGTAAGTTACAGCCGAGGAAGAACTCAAACCCCCAGCAGTTTGCAACAATGAGCAACAACATCATAATTGAAGAATACGAGTCTGCGCGACAGGCTTTCGCCGAGCAGTTCCGGTACATCAAGATACCGATTCTGCCTGCCGCCATTGCGCGTCTGCTCGCCGAGATCAATCGCCAGGAACCGGAGATCGCCAAACTCGAGACGATCATCTCGTCCGAACCGCAGATCAGCGCCAAGGTCCTGCGAACCGTCAACTCGTCACAATTCGCCCTGCGGACCAAGGTGACGACCATTCGTCACGCCGTCGCCATGCTGGGGCTGAACCGTATCCGGTCGATTGCTCTCTCCTACGCCATGCTCGACGCGGTCAACGAACCCGAATCCAAGATCTTCAAGCATGAGGCCTTCTGGACCGACACGCTGTTACGGTCGATGATCGCACGGTCGATCACCCAGCGCGTGATTCCCGGTGAAGAGGAAGAAGCCTTCACGGCCATGATGCTGGCCGACATATCGATCCCGATCCTGCTGACGGTCTGGCGTGACAAGTACATACCGGTATTCTCGCGATGGCAGGGCGAAGTCATGGAACTGGCCCATCTCGAACGCGAAATCGTGGGCTGGGACCATTCACTGGCCAGTGCCTGGATTCTGCGCAAGTGGGGGTTCCCCGACAAGCTGGTGGCGGCAGCCGCGTCCCACAACCTCAGCATGGAACAACTGCGAGAGAGCGGACAGGGCGACACGATCGCCCTGCCCGTCATGTGCGCCTCACTGATGCCCAGTTCGTTGAAGCCATGCCGTGAACGCACCCGCAACATGATGAAGGTCACCTGCCGGGAACTGTCCATCGAGCGCTCCGATTGGCCGGACATCGTCGCCGAAGTTAGCAACAGCTTCCACGCCGTCTGTAAGGAATTCGATCTCAGCGGTCAGCTGTCCTCCGGAGTCCTCGGCGTCATGGAGGATATGGCCGGACGGTGACTCCGACATCGGAACAGGAAGGAACGGTCGTCATATCATGGGCTTGATCAACACCATCAAAATGCACGCGGCCATCGCCAGCGGCGATTTCGGCAAGATGTTCAAGGACGCCAGGCTCCCCGCACTGCCCCAGGCGGTCTCACGGGTTGTGGAAGAGGTGAACAAGGACGAGCCGAATGTCGCCGTCCTGGAGAACATCATCGCGGCCGAGCCCGAGTTCAGCGTCAAGGTGTTGAGTACCGTCAACTCGTCCCTGTTCGCCTTGCGCGCCCAGGTCACCGGCATCCGTCACGCCATCACGCTTATGGGCTTCGACCGTATCCGCTCGGTGATCCTCTCCTATTCCATGCTTGAGGCCCTGCCCAAACCCGAGAGCGAACTCTTCGACCACGAGGCCTACTGGACCGACACCCTGCTCCGCTCGTTGCTGGTCCGCGCCATCGCCAAGCGTGTCCGTCCGGGCGAGGAAGAAGAAGCCTTCACCGCCATGCTGGTCTCCGACGTGGCGATTCCCGTCCTGTTGACGACCTGGCGAAAATACTACGAACCCATCCTCGCGGACTGGCGCGGCAGCGAGCAGTGTCTGGCCCAGCTCGAGCGCGACTCGTACAGCTGGGATCACGCCCAGGCCAGCGCCTGGATCCTGCAGAAGTGGGACTTTCCCGAGAAACTGGTCTGCCTGACGGGCGCTCACACCTTGAGCCCGGACGAGATCCGCGATTTCGGCATGGACGATTCCGTGGCCGGTTGTCTCTCTGTTGCCTCCCTGCTGCCCAGCAGTCTGTCCAACAACGCCCGGAAATGTGGTGTCCTGATCGAGAAAGCCGTCCACGACCTCGGTCTGCCCCGGGACGATTGGCCCGCCATCTATGACGAGACAAAGTCGAGTTACGAGGCCATATACGCCCAGTTCAACCTGACCAGCAACCACGCCGACAAGACCATGGACAAACTCGCCCAGGCCATCAAGAAGCAGGGAATGGAGCTATGCGTGTAAACGAGGTTCATAAGAATCCCCTGAGCAACCCCCTTTACCGGTTGGTCAGAGGGGTTTTGAATTTCCAGCTGCGAACGGCGCTGCGCCAAGCGGACGACCCCAAGCCCTTGATCCTGATCTACGCCATGACCTGCGGCGCGGTGGCGCTGGGCATCATAGCGGTGACATCGATCTGGCTCCGCATGCCGCTGCTCTTTCCGCCGCTCGCGGCTTCGGCCTTTATCCTGTTCACGACGCCCCTGGCCCCGACCGGCAGTCCGCGCAATCTGATCATGAGTCACAGCCTTGCCGTGGTCATCGGCCTGCTCGTCCTGCGGGGCGCGGCCTGGTTGTGGCCCGGGGCCGCCTTGCTCGAGCCGACGTCCGTGGGCGCCATGCGTGTGGCGACCATCATCGTCGCCATGGGTCTGATCACGGCCATGATGGTCATGATTCGCTGCCACCATCCGCCCGCGGCCGCCACCGCGACCATTGTGGCCATGGACTTTCTCAATCCCCTGCAGGCCCTGGGCCTGATATTGGCCGCCATCCTGCTCGCGGTGCAGGCCATGATCATGGTGCGGGCCCTGGCCGGTCTCCCGTATCCACTTTGGCGGGCTGACGAAAAATCCTTACGCTGCTATGGTGAGTTGGCCGGAGTGAGCACCGATCCCGAGGACCGATGGCAAGTACTGAGAGAAATCGTTTTCAAGACCCGCAAGGTCTGACGCAGCGGTCGCTGGTTATTGCCCACCGCGGCGCCACGTCGCGCGCCCCCGAAAACACGCTCGAAGCCTTTCACCTGGCCGTGGACCTGGGCGCCGACGGCGTCGAGCTGGACGTGCACGAATCGCGCGACGGCCATTTCGTCGTTCACCACGATCCCGATCTGCCCCGCGGTCTGATCGCCAACCTGCCCTTCGACCGGATTCGCGGCCTCCCCGCCAAGCACGGGGGCGATGTCCCCGCCCTGATGGATGTCCTGGCCATGCTGGCGGAGCGTCGCCCGGGCTACGTCGTGTGCGTGGAGGTCAAGGGGATGCGGTCCTGGCAAAAGCTGCGGCGTGAGCTGGCGCCCTGGCGGGACGCCCTGCACCTGGAGATCCAGTCCTTCGAGTTGGACCTGCTGCGCGAGATCGACGCCGACGCCGACGGCCATCGGTTGGGCGTGATCACGCAGGCACCGGCAACGGTAACGGTTTCGCTGCTGGACGAGTTGGGGGCGGTGGGGCTGTCGGTGAGGGAAAACCAGATCACGGCGGAGTTGGTCGAGACGTTGCACGCGGCCGAGCGCCGGTTGTATGCATGGACAGTGAACGATGCCGAGCGGGCGCGGGAGTTGGCGGCGCTGGGAGTGGATGCGATTATTTCAGATGTGCCGGAGGCTTTGCATCCACTAGCTTGAAACAGCCGGTTATTGCGAGTCTCGACGCATGCTCCCCCCCCCTCCCGTGATGATACGCGATTATCATAGTGTAGACGTGTAGACTTTTGAGCATTCGCAATGCGTTGCAACCGGCAGATCCATCGTACTGCACGGGACCTCATGTGAATTTTACAAGTGTAAAACGCGTCTCTGATCCCGGTCTCGCCACGGGTCCGTCACCGACCCGGCTTACTCGCCATACCCGTCCCGGTATCGCATGATCCGCGCCGGATTCCCCGCCACGATCGCCCCCGGCGGCACATCCCTGGTAACCACCGCACCGGCGCCCACCACGGCGTCCTTGCCGATGGTCACCGGCAACAGGGTGACGTTCGATCCGATGGACGCCCCGTTCTCGATGGTCGTGCTGAGCCACTGGTCGCGATCCACCTGGGGCGGCATGGTGTCGTTGATGAACATGACGCCGTGGCCCACGAAGACATCGCTGCCGACGGCAACCATCTCGCAGATGAAGGTGTGACTCTGGACGCTGGTCCGGTCGCCGATCTTCACGCCGGCCTGGATCTCCACGAAGGTGCCGATCATGCAGTCGCGGCCCACTTCGCATTCGTACATGTTGACGAAGTTCCAGATCTTGGTGCCCTCGCCGATCCTGCAATCGCGGATCACCTGCTTGTCGTTGACCGGGTAGTCCATCTCGTCTCCTGGGGTGGGGGGTGTTTTCGGACCCACGGAATCTAGCTCATGACAGCCGTCGCGTCAGCTTGTAGATTCTTCCTGTTCTCGAGAAATGTGACACAAGTCAGGGAGCGGCCATGAGCGGCACGATCATCGTCACCGGCGGCGCGGGATTCATCGGCGCCAATATCGTCCAGGAACTTAACGCGCGCGGCCATGACGACGTGATCATCGTCGACCAGTTGCGCGACGCCGAAAAATGGCGCAACCTGGTCGGCCTGCGCTTCGAGGACTACGTCGACAAGACCGATTTGCGCGACGCGGTCCTGGTCGACGACATGCCCTGGCAACTGGACGCCGTGATCCACATGGGCGCCTGCAGCGCCACGACCGAAACCGACGCCGACTATCTGGCCGACAACAACTACCGCTACACCCGCGACCTCTGCGAGTGGTGCGTGAAGTACGGCGTGCGCTTCGTCTATGCGTCGAGCGCCGCCACCTACGGCGACGGCGGCCTGGGTTACCTGGACGACGACGCGGCCACCCCCCTGCTCCAACCGCTGAACATGTACGGCTTCAGCAAGCACATGTTCGACCTGTGGGCGCTGCGCAACGGGATCATCAACCAGATCGTCGGCCTCAAGTACTTCAACGTCTACGGCCCCCGCGAGGACCACAAGGACGACATGCGCTCGGTGGTCCACAAGGCCCACGGCCAGATCCGCGAAACCGGCCAGGTGGGCCTGTTCAAATCCTACCGCGACGACTACCCCGACGGCGGCCAGGTGCGCGATTTCGTCTACGTGAAAGATGCGGTGGACGTCACCCTGCACTTTCTGGAGCACCGAGACGCCGGCGGACTCTTAAACTGCGGCACCGGCGAGGCCCGTACCTGGAACGACCTCGCGAACGCGACCTTCGCGGCCATGGGCCGAGACCCGCACATCAACTACATCGAGATGCCCGACCACCTGCGCGGCAAGTACCAGTACCACACCCAGGCCGACACGGCCAAGCTGCGCGCCGCCGGCTACGACAAGCCGTTCACCAGTCTGGAGGACGGCGTCGCGGACTACGTGCGCACCTGGTTGGCGGACCGGACGTGAGCGGCGATGTCCCCACCCTCGGCTGGAGTGATTTCGCGCGGGACCGCTACGTCCCCGGCGCCGCCCACAGCCATTTTAACGGCAGCGAAGACGAGCTGATCGCCCTGGTCGCCGCCCACTGGGTCGAGCGCCGGCCCGGTGACGGCCGCGACGGCCTGGACAAGGTCGTGGTAGTGCCGGTGCCGGCCGAGCGCTTCGTCTGCGCCACGGTCCGGGTGGATGAGGACACGCCCCTGAGCGCAACGTTCACCCGCCGCCAACCCCATGAAGACGGCTACCTGGAAGTCCTCGCCACCGGTGAGCGCGAGCCGGCCCGCCACGCGGCGGTTGCCCTCTACGCCGCCGACACCCTGCTGGAAAACGGCGGCGCTCGCAGTACCGACTGTGCCTGGGAGATCGTCTGCATTATCGCCTCGCCAACACCCGACGAACCCATGGACCCGCTGACCATGGCCCGCAACATGCTCGCCAAACCGGGCGGTACCCCCTGCGACTACACGGCCGCGCAGTTCGCCGAGGCGGTATGGTACTGGAGCGGTCGGGCGCGGATCAGAATCTCCGATTAGCTAAAAAAGGACCGCGCCCTGAGGCGCGGCCCTTCTCACCGTTGACTCTTAAAACTAAGCTAACCTACCGGTACAGCGCCTTCATGCCACCGAAGGTCATGGTCTCGTTGCCGATCGTGCAGTCGACCACGGTCAGACCGTCAACCAACGGGTTGATCTTGTATGCACCGTAGGAGTACGTGTACATACCGGTCACACCGAGATAGCAGTCGCCAACCAGCAGAGCGCTCTCATCAAAGAAGTAATCGTCGTGGCCCAGAGTGGCACCACTCTCTGAAGAAACAGCATCCCACTCGCCGTAGCCGCTCGGAGCGGTCGTGACAGTGAAGCTATCGACGATATTCAGGACATGGCTTTCCCATGCTTCATCATCCAGCTGGACGGCATCCAGGGACATCGGCAGCTCCGGAATCGGAGCGGTGCCTAGGATATTCACGGTACCGCCATAAGTGCTCATCTTGATCTCGCTGAGATCGTAGTATTCGATGTACTCACCGTTGACGATCTCAATGACGTCGCCTTCGACGACCGTGGGAGCGCTGCCCGTGTAGACCCAGATGGCGGTGTACGGACCTGCAGCCATCTCAGTGCAGGCAAAGCCGTTGTAACGCAGAGCGGTCACAACGATGGTGCCACCCAGCAAATCAACCTGGGAGTTCTCAGGAACCAAGCCGGTGCGGCATTCAAGGATGGTCGTAGGAATGCTCTGGGCCATCACGGCGACGGCGGACAGGGCAACCAGCAGCATGACTGTGACAACTGTTTTCATGGGGTACCTCCTGGGGTGTGGGTGCGAGTGCGGGCGATATCATCACCCGTATGGCAATGTCGAACTTACCCCGATAATAACCCGAAGAATATTGTTTATCAAGGGTATTCTTGCACTACAGTTATATTTCGCGAAACATAGTTCGGCAGATGCCGGATTGACCTGTCCCAATCGGGATAGGGGAGCCGAGCGGTAGTTCGGCTTCCCCTCCCACACCACCGGCATGCGTGTCCGCACCGGGCGGTTCGTCAGGTTGAGGTCAAGGGGATATGTCCTTCACTCAAGTACCCACTACCGGTTGTGGTGCTTCTTC
>CAYYYS010000010.1:0-84267 GCA_964476155.1 uncultured Fibrobacteraceae bacterium | reverse complement strand
CCTGCTCAGGAGAGGACTTTCACCTCCAAGACGATGCCCATGACGGGCGTACAACGCCGAGGACTCCGCCGATGGCGGAGTCCTCGGTTTTTATCCCCATGACAACAGCTTGATCAATCCACGCTGGGCAACTGCCGAGGCGTGTCCGGTACGCCCGCGGCGGCGTTGGCCCAGCGGGCGGCCACAAAGAGCCAGTCGCTCAGGCGATTGAGCCAGCCGAGGATCGATTCGGGCACCGCTATTTCCGTCGACACTCCCACCGCTCGCCTTTCCAGACGCCGGCTCACCGCGCGGGCCCCGTGCAAAGCCGCACCGGCCGGGCAGCCGCCCGGCAGGATGAAGGCCGTCAAGGGCGCCAGGTCTTCCTCCATGCGGTCGATGCCCTGCTCGAGCCAAACCGTGTCCAAGGCCGGCTCTTCTCCCGACTCGCGGACCATCCGCTCGCAGCGATCCGGGTCGGCCAGTACGGCGCCCAGGGCGAAGAGAGCGGACTGGAGGACCCGGAGTTCATCACCCAGCATTGTGGCGCGAGCCGCCCGTTCGGGCTGGACGTCGTCGACACTCGTCAGGAACGCGACGGCCAGGCCGAGGGCGCAGCCGAGTTCATCCACTTCACCGTAGAGATCGACGCGGGCGTCGGACTTGCGCGTGCGCGAGCCGCCGATCAGCGATGTATCGCCCCCGTCACCTGTGCGCGTGTAGATCTTGGCCATGGTATCTCCTCCCCACGCATCATAGCAGGGTCGCCGCCATCACTCAACGCACGAGCGCAAAACTCCGCGACGACCGTCCCCCGGTCCCGGTGATCACGGCGCGGTAGGCGCCCGATGACAGGGGGCGGCCCCGATCATCCAATCCGTCGAAGACGAAGAGGCCGTGGCCCTCGCCGTCGGCCGTGACGCGAGCGGTCCGTACGCGACGACCGCGCAGGTCGCACACCGCGAGGTATACGACCGCGCCGGGCGTCGCGGTAAAGGCGATCGAGGTACGCGGATTGGCCGGGTTGGGCCAGGGCGCGCGCAGGGCCAGCGGTGACGGTGCGTCGACCTCGACCGCGGTCGCGCAGCCGTCCACCGGCAACACGCACATGAACGGCGGTCGCCCCACCGGCACGGGCGCGGCCGTCAGTTCGACCACTGTCCAGGCGTCGAAGACCCGCAGACCCGCGGCGCCGACGGTGCGGTCACAGAGATAGATCTGGTCTCCGCCGTCCCACGTCACGTCGACATAGTCGTAGCCGTCCGCCGAGATCACGGGGGTTACGACCCCACCGGCGGGATCGAAGGCCTTCAGGTGGGTGACGAAAGACGCATCGCTGACCACGCACCAGCCATGGGTATCGTCGAGGATCGCGAAGGCCAGGATCTCGCCGCCGAGCTGTTGCTCGGTAACCTGGAATCCGCTCGATTGGAGCGTCACGAGATCGATCGCCTCGAGCCCGGCGTCGGGCGTCGCCCAATAGCCGGTAGTCGCCACCAGGAGTTCATCCCCGTCGGACGAGACCTGGAGCTTGGCCGAGGGGTTCTGTCCGGCGAGCAGGACCCCGTCGATCTCCGGTGTGCCGGGATCGGTGTCGTACCAGTCGCCGTCAATCATGTCGAAGACGAGCAGACGGCTGCCGCCCGCCGGGTTCCACCAGTTGTCGCGGTCGAGGCGCTGGCACGTGATGTAAAGCAACCCGCCGACGGTCTGCATCCATGCGGTTTCGGGGATTCCGTCGGCGTCGGCGAAGGCGGCCGTGGACCAGCTGTCCAGCACGATGCCCGCCTCGACGTCCACCTGCAACAGCACGGCCTCGTCGTAACACGAGACGTACGCCGTGCCGTCGGGCGCGAAGGCGATGTCCTGCGGATTGCGGCCGACGCCCACACTGAACTGGCCAAGGGTGGCGTAGCCCTGGGCCGGATCGAGGACCTGGATGTTGGCCGCGCCACGGTTGACCACGTAGTAGAGTCCGTCGTGCCAGCGGGCGATTGCGTCCGACGTGATTGTTGCAGCGTCGATGGCGGCGGACCAGTCGTCGTGGTCCACGGCGGTGGCCCCGCCATAGGTGACATAGTCGGTGGTCAGGACGAGGAACTCGTCCCAGGCCGCCGCGGGCGAAGCCGCGATGACGAGAATGACCGCCAGGGATAATCCGTTCAGTGCGTTGCGCATGGCTGTCCTTTCAATGGAATATCAACGAGACGCGAACGGTTCGCCCCGGCAGGGGGTAGCCTTCCACATCGTAAACATCGTTGTCGGTGAGGTTGAGTATTTCGCAGGTCAGGCCGGTCCGATCGCCGCCGAGAACCGTGTCCCCGCGCCAGACGTGAACCAGCGACAGGTTGACCAGCGTTCGTGACGGGATACGGTCGGTCTCCGTGTTGTAGCGGTCGCGAAAGCTGGCCGATTCGTGGAGCCAGCGCAGACCCCAGGTCCAGGCGCCGGCTGCGAACTCCCACCCCAGGGCCGCCTCCAGATCGGACAGGTAAGGCAGGTCCCGGCCCACGTAGATGGGATCGTCGCCATGGTCCTTGGTATCCTGGATGGTCACGTTGCCCCAACCGTGACCGAAACGGCCGGCGTCGACGACGACTTCGGCTTCCAGCCCGACCGCGTGCAGGCGACCATAGTTGTCGGCCCGGCTGGTGTACTGGGAATTGGGGGTCCACAGGATGCCGTCGGTCACGTCGGACGCGAACCAGGCCAGCCGCAGACGCAGGTCCTCGGAGGGACGCCAGTACACGGTGAGATCCCGGGACTCGATCTGCTCGGGTTTCAATTCGCGGTTGCCGTCGACGCCGCCGCGGTAGCCGAAGAGTTCGACCCAGGTGGGCACACGGAACGACCGGGCCCAATGCGCTTCGCAGCGCAGGCGTCCGGGCCGCGCGTCCCAGGTCAGGGCAACGGCGGGTGACGACTGCTTCTGCACGTGGGGCGCGGCCAGCGGCGTCTCGGGCAGACCGGGCCAGGGCGGCAGCGGCGGGAAGTCGTCCTCGAGCCGTTGCCACCGCCACGAAGGCGAGAGTATCAACCCGGGGCCAAGCAGGGAGACGTTCACGCCGGCAAAGGCGCCCGTGGTCAAGCGCGTGCGTCGGGGATCGACCAGGTCCTCGTGCCGCCAGTCAAAGCGCTGACGCCGACGCTCGCCGCCGATCCGCCCGGAGCAGGCGACGCCCGGCGTCAGGTCGGTGTCGAAGCGCCAGGTCAACCGGCCGCCCAGGTGGTCGCTCCGGCTGGTGGTGGCGCCTGGTGGATCCCAGCCCACCTCCCCCTTTTCGTCGCGCAAACGCTCGTCGCCGCGACGGGCGTACAGGTCGAAGGAGACCGCATCGTGTGGATCCGACAGGGATAAACGCAGGTCCGCGCGGTCCAGGCGGAGATCGGCCCCGGGACTCTCGTAACCGCCGACCGGCCCGGGACGTCCCGCATCACGCCGGTAGAAACCGGCGGTCACATGCGTGCGCCAACCGGCCAGGTGTCGCTCGCCGGTCAACAGCGCACCGGCCTCACGCAACCAGGCGTTGCGGCGCGTGTCGTCGTGATCGTCGTGGGGATTGGCGAAGGTCTGGTTGTGGTTGCGAAAACCGAAATGATTGTCGGCGCGGCGGGCGTGGAGAATGGCGTGCAGACCGTCACGCCCCCCCTCGACGCGCATCCCCGCGTCGCCGTGGGATCCGGCCCATTGGAGCCAGTGCGCGGACGCGTCACCCTGGTCGCGCCGGGTGATCAGGTTGACGGCGCCGGCCCCACCGGCCCCACCGAAGCGGGCCGGGACATGGCCGCGATAGACTTCCACCCGTTCGTAACGATCCAGGGGCAACGACGACAAGTCGATGGCGCCGTCCTGGGCATCGGCCAAGGGCAACCCGTCGATGAGCACGGAAATCTGCCCCGACGAAGACCCCCGTAGCGACGGCAACGCCGGTGCGCCCAATCCGCCATAGCGACGGACCTGCAGACCGGCCACCTGTTCGAGCAGGTCGGCCAGCTCGGGCGCGGCACGATCACGATCGAGCTCGACAACGGTGACGGTGGCCGAAGCGGGGGGAAAAACGGGGTCGGCGATAGGACTGCCGCGCACCACGAGCGTGTCGTGGACGGTCACACCAACGGCCACGGTCGGCACGGATGGAACCGCACCGACGCGGACCGCCAGCAGGACCAGTCCGCAGATCAGACAAAAAAAGGCGCCCCGGGAATCCGCAGGACGCTTGCGCCATGAAGGCATGCCAGAGACCCCTCCCGCGAGAGTTCGGCAGCGGGATCGGGAGATCGGTCTCCTGGCTTGCGGGTCGTCCTACTCCCCGTGCCTTCCCAGCTTGCGCCAGTGGCTCGTCTACGGGTTTCGTCGCCGCATACAGTGGCGGGGCCGCGCCGGATTCACACCGGCTTCCGTTTGATCACCTGATCGTTCGAATGTTAAGCGACTCTAAACGCCGGGGTGATCCTTGTCAAGAAGACGGCGCCAAATCAGCCGGTGGTCTTCTTCGCGACCGCTGTAGAGCAGCCGCTCTTCGGGATCGTCGGGGACGTCATCGTTGCGTTGCTGGATGAGCGACGTGTCGGACGCGACCTGGTCGGCATCCGTGTATGGCCGGTAGCGATGCCAGAATCCGAGGTGCCAGACAAGAAACCGTTCCACGCGCGACAGGCCCGTCTCGTCGTCGCCGAAATACTCGGCGGCCATCTCGAAGTACCGTCGCATGACGCCCCAACGCTCGGCCACGGTCGGGTGCCATATCTCCCCCGAGCGGAGTTCGCGGAAAATCCAGGGCTTGATCAGCGCGCCGCGCGCCACGACCACGCCGCTCACGCTGGTTTCTTCCAGATGGCGCGCACGGTCGCCGGGCAGCAGGATGTCGCCGTTGCCCAGGACCGGGATATCCACAGCGTCGGCCACTTCGCCGATGATCGACCAGTCGGCGTCGCGACGATACCTCTGTTCGCGGGTGCGTCCGTGGATACTGATGCAGTCGGCGCCCTCGGCCGCGGCGATCCGCGCCGACTCGACGCCGTTGATTTTCCTCTCCGACCAGCCGGCGCGGATCTTCACCAGCATCGGCAGGTCGGTGACCTTGCGGGCCGCGGCGATCATGGCCGCCAGTCGGGCCGGACGTTTCAGCGCCGCCGCACCGATGCCGCGACGCACCATCACGTTGATGGGGCAGCCGAAGTTCAGGTCGATGTAGTCGGGATCGTGTGACGCGGCCACCCGCACGCCATCGCCCATGGCGGCGGGCTTGCCGGCGGCGATCTGGATACCGAAGGGCGACTCGTTTTCATGTCGTCGCAGCAACGGCATCTCACGGCGGCTGCCCTTGGCGAGCTTGTGCGCGAGGATCATTTCGCTGCACGTCATCTCGGCGCCGAACTCGCGGCACAAACGACGATACGGCAGGTTGCCGCCCATGGCCATGGGCGCCAGGGCGATGACATCGCGGAACAGATCGCGGGCTTTTTTCCGGTCGGGCATGACATCTCCAGGATGAGCGTTCGGCGAACGCAAACTTAGTGTAGCCGCTAATGAATGCCAATGCCCGATTCTGCTTGCAATGGTAATTTGCTCGGAGCATACTGCGAGAACCTTTGGCGCGTACTTACCGCGAAACCAACAGGTTTCGCAAGGCATTGTACCACACCAAGATGCTCCTGTTTTACTTTACGAAGGAGGCCCTCATGGCGAAACTGCAGAACCGAATGGAAGTGCTCATTCCGAAGTGGCGGAAGGAGATCGGCACACTCGTCAAGAAACACGGATCGAAGAAGATCAGTGACGTGACGCTGCTGCAGGCTTACGGGGGTATGCGCGGGATCAAGTGCATGGTGTGCGATACCTCGGAAGTACCGCCCGACAAGGGCCTGATGATCCGCGGCACGCCCATCGGCAAGCTCGCCGACAAGACGCCCGAGGACATCTTCTACCTGCTCTGCACCGGCGAGCTGCCCAACAGCCGCGACCGCCTGTCTCTGCGCAAGGACTTGGCCGCTCGCGCCAAGGTACCCGGGTACGTGTGGAAGGTCCTCGAGGCCATGCCGAAGAACTCGCACCCCATGTGCATGCTCGACACGGGCATCCTCTGCATGGAGCGCGAATCCAAATTCCGCGCGGCCTACAACAAGGGCATGCACAAGACGGACTACTGGAAGCCGATGATGGAGGAGTCGCTGGACCTGCTGGCCAAGCTGCCCGCGCTCGCCGCCGGCATCTACCGCATGCGCTTCAACAAGGGCCGCCGCATCGCGCCCAAGAAGGACCTGCCCTGGGCGAGCAACTTCGCGCACATGCTCGGCATCAAGGACCCGACCGGCGAGTTCGCCGACTGCATGCGCCTCTACCTGGTGCTGCACTGCGACCACGAGGGCGGCAACGTTTCGGCGCACGCCTGTCACCTAGTCGGCTCCGCCCTGAGCGACGCCTACTACTCGGTGTCCGCGGGCTTGAACGGCCTGGCCGGTCCGTTGCACGGACTCGCCAACCAGGAATGCCTGAACTGGATCATCCAGCTCAACAAGAAGTTCCGCGGTCATCCGACACCGGAAGACATCCGCAACTACACCTGGGAAACGCTCAACAGCGGCAAGGTCATTCCCGGCTACGGCCACGCGGTGCTGCGCGTCAGCGACCCGCGTTTCGTCGAGTTCCGCGCCTTCGGCATGAAGCACTTCCCCGACGACCCGATCATGAAGACGGTCAACAACGTCTTCGAGATCGTCCCGAAGGTGCTCAAGGAACAAGGCAAGGCCAAGAACCCGTGGCCCAACGTGGACGCCGGATCGGGCGCCCTGCTCTACCACTACGGCATGAAGGAGTTCTCGTACTACACGGTGCTGTTCTCCATCAGCCGTGCCATGGGCATGCTGTCCCAGCTGATCGTCAACCGGGCCCTGGGCGCGCCGCTCGAGCGGCCCAAGTCCGTGACGACCAAGTGGCTGAAGAAGCAGGTCAAGTAGGTCGTGACAGACGCGCTGCGCGCTGTCACGACCCTGTCGTATGCAGCCGACGCTTCGCGCGGCTGATACGCCAGTCCCAAAACACGATAGGGGCCGCGTCTTCGGGCGCGGCCCTCTTTTTTGCACATGCGATATCGAATCCCCACACGCACTTGCATTACACCTATCCGTTTATGATATAATTATAGACTGCACCGATAGACTCGTCTTCCGGAAGGATCGATAATGAACGTGAAGCGCTTCGTATTCGTCTGCGCGACCATACTGACTTTTGCGATGGCCGGACCGGCCACGGCCGACGTCACCATACATTGCCTCGCCGTGGGCCAGGCCGATGCCACCCTGATCGTTTCCTCGAGCGGCCAGACGCTGCTCTTCGACGGCGGCAACAACGGCGCCGGCAACGGCATCATCGTGCCCTACCTCACGAGCCTGGGTATCACCACCCTCGACTACATGGCCGCCAGCCACTATCACGCCGACCATTGCGGCGGACTCGACGAGGTCTACGACGCGGTCGGCGTCACCGAAGCCGTGTATGACCGGGGCTGGTCCTACACCACGATCACCTACGGCGATTACGCCGCCGCCGTCGCTCCCAAGCGCCAGATCGCCACCGACGGCATGGTCATCGACCTGGGCGACAACGTGACCGTTACGGTCGTGGCGCTCAACGGCAACGGACAGATGTCATCTCCCTACGACTCCTCGTCCAAGGAAAACGATTACTGCCTGGCCCTGTTGGTGGAATGCGAGGACTTCGCATTCTTCGCAGCGGGCGACTTGACCGGCGGCGGCGGCAGTTACAGCGATATCGAAACGAGTGTCGGGCCCGAAGTGGGCGACATCGAGATCTATCGTGTCAACCACCACGGCTCCTACAGCAGCAGCAACGCGTCCTTCCTGGCCGACCTTACGCCCGAAGTCTCGATCATCTCGGTTCCCGACTCCAGTCCCTACGGGCATCCGCATCAGGACGTGTTGAACCGTCTGGCCGCCCTGGACAGCTACATCTACCAGACGGCCCAGGGCTCGAGCGCGACCTACCCGGCGGACATGCGCACCATCGTCAACGGACACGTCATCATCACCAGCGACGGCGTGGGCGAATACTACGTGAACGGCACCATGTGGGAGACCGACGAGGGCTCGACCGCGACACCGGTGCTGGCCACGCTCCAGGTGTACGGCAACCATCCCAATCCTTTCAATCCCTCGACGGTGATCCGCTTCGAGCTGCCGGACGGCGGGCCGGTGAACCTGGCCATCCATGACTTGGCGGGACGGGTCGTGCGCGCGGTCGACTGGAACGCGACGGCGGGCGCGCAGGGGTGGCGCTGGAATGGGCGGGACGAGTCGGGTCGGGAGCTCTCGTCGGGGGTCTATCTGTATCGGATCGTGACGCGGGATGGAACCGGGAGCGGACGGATGACGCTGGCGCGATGAAACGCAGACGATCTTGAGTGGCGACGGGCCGGCCGGGATCCCCACGATCCCGGTCTTCTCTTTTACCGATACAGCGACTTGACCCGTCCCCAGGTCAAGCCCTCGGCCGGAACCAGCGGATCCATGTGGATGATGATCACGGCCTCTTGGATCTCCGCGGTTGGATCGTCCGACAGGGCGACGCAACCGTCTGCCCAGTCCGGTGAGACGCTGAAGGAGAGCTGGCATTCCCCGTCCAGGAGAAAGTCCCACCCCGGCTGATGGAACGAGGACTCCTCGAAGAGGCTCGTGACGGTCGTCTCGCCGCTCGTGCAGGGTCCGTAGAAGAACCAGTCCCACCAACCCACCTCGGGATCCGAGATCATGCAGCTGACGATCAACGGCCAGCAGTCGGGGCCCCACTGGCAGTCATAGATCCCCGCCTCCAGATAGCCGGACATGCGGAATTCAACGGAATCTATGGCGGCGGGGATCGGCCGGATGGTGAGGTCCATGTGACGGTAGACTGTGCAACCTCCTCCATACGATCCGACCAATTCCGGCAGCGGAATCTCGACCCTCTCGGAGGCGGCGGCGGGCAGCGGGAGGATCATGAGTAATATCGAGACAAAGCCAAGGGACTTCATATTCGGTTTTCGAACAAGACTCTCGATGAGCGATACGATCGATTTCAGCATAGTCATCACCTCATGTGACGATTATGACACAGATCGCTTATGGAATGCGAGGGATTCACATTCTTCGTGGCGAGGATGACATCACCCCGGGGTGATGTGCAACGCGCGGAAAATCAAAACCAGGGTCACCCGGGGGGTCGTAGACAACACCCCGCATCAAAAACGGGGTACCACGTGGTACCGTGAGTGTGGATAACTACCTATTCAGTATCTAGTGCTCTCCCGGATCAACCCCATAAATACCTCCCCGTACCGCTCCAACTTCTTCTCCCCCACGCCACCGATCCCCAGAAAAGCCTCGTCCGTAACCGGCCGGTGAACCGCCATGGCCGCCAGCGCCCGATCGTGAAAAATCACGTAAGGCGGCACGCCCTGTTCCTCCGCCAACTCGCGGCGACGCGCACGCAGCTTCTCGAAAAGAGCCTGTGTCGCGGGATCGTCCAGGTCGCCATCCTCGGCGACGAACGCCAGCCGTGCCCGCCGTTTGGCTTTGGCGCTGGTCGAGCGCTTCAGCACGTCCCGCCGCAACTGGAGCTCTTCCTCCCCCCGCAGAACCGGCCGGGCGTCTTCGGTCAGACGTAGACCGCCATAACCTTCCGGATCGAGAGCCAGCAGCCCCCGCGCCACCAGCTGACGCATGACGCTTCGCCATCCCCAGGCATCCAGTTCCAGACCTATGCCGTAGGTGCTCAGTCGGTCATGCCCCAGGCGCAGCACACGCTCGTTCTCGCTCCCGCGCAACACGTCGATCACATGCTGCGCCCCGAAGCGCTGCCCCGTCCGCGCCACGCAGGACAGGGCCTTCTGCGCCGCCTCGGTCCCATCGAACGTGTCGACGGGCTCGAGACAGGTATCGCAGTTGCCGCAGGGCTCCGCCAGCGTCTCGCCGAAGTGCTGCAGTAGGATACGCCGCCGGCAATCAACCACCTCGCAGTAGCCGAGCATGGTGTCGAGCTGCTGTTGCTCGCGACGTTTGTGCATGGCGTCGGCCTCGCTCGACTCGGCCATCTTGCGCAGCAGGATCACGTCCTGCAGGCCGTAGGTCATCCAGGCGTCGGCGGGCAGGCCGTCGCGTCCGGCGCGGCCGGTCTCCTGGTAGTAGGCCTCGATACTCTTGGGCAGGTCGAGATGGGCGACGAAACGCACGTCCGGCTTGTCGATCCCCATGCCGAAAGCGATGGTCGCGGTCATCACCAGATTGTCCTCGCGCAGGAACCGCTCCTGGTTGGCGCGCCGCACGGCCTTGGGCAGACCGGCGTGGTACGGCAGGGCCGGGATTCCGTTCTCGACCAGGAACGCCGCGGATTTCTCCACCTGCTTGCGCGAGAGACGATAGACGATGCCCGCGTTGCCGACGTGTTCCTCGCGCAGAAAAACGAGCAGTTGTCGCAGGGGATCACTCTTGGGAACGACCCGGTAGCGGATATTGGGCCGGTCGAAACCAGTGACGAAAGTGCGCCCGTCCTGAAGGTGCAGCCCCTGCAAAATCTCCTCGCGGGTCCGCGCATCGGCGGTGGCCGTGCAGGCGAGACGCGGCACGTCGGGAAAGCGCTCGGCCAGGATGTCGAGCTGCAGATACTCGGGGCGGAAGTCGTGTCCCCACTGGGAGACACAGTGGGCCTCGTCGATGGCGAAGAGCGCGAGACCGGTGGACGCGGCCACGGACTCGAGCAGATCGAGGGTCCGGTCCTGCAGGAGACGCTCCGGCGCGACGTAGAGCAGGTCTAGTTCGCCCGCGCGCAACTGGTCCTCCACGTGCCGCGCTTCGTTCACCGGCAACGTGGAGTTGAGAAAGGCCGCCCGCACACCCAACTGGCGCAAAGCGGCCACCTGGTCCTGCATCAGGGCGATCAGCGGCGAGACGATCACGCCGGCGCCGGACCTGAGCAGGGACGGGATCTGGTAGCAGAGGGACTTGCCGCCACCGGTGGGCATGATCACCAGGGCGTCGTCGCCGGCCAGCACGTGGTCGATGATCTCGGCCTGATGATCGCGGAATTCCGGGTAGCCGTAGACCGTGCGCAGGATGTCCAGGGGTGTTGTCATGGGCTCAGCCCTTGCCGGAATCGTGCCGGTCGTCGCTGATGACGGAATCGACCGCGTTCCAGGCGATCACGTAACCCAGCATGACCTGTGACAGGTAATGCTTGCGGTCGTTCAGACGCGACCAACCGGTGGGTACGCTGGCCACGTAAGCGGCCAGTCGGGCCGGGGCGCCGCCCGCGCGACGGGCCGCCACGATCCAGGGGATCGACGCCATGAAGGTGTGGCCCGAGGCGGCGTTGTCGTCGGCCATGGGACGCCAATGCGAATTGGCGGCCGCGTCGGTGGGTCGCGAGGCGCCCGCAACCCGCTGGATGGTCCACAGACCGGGCAGGCCCACGACCATGGCCTCGCAGGTGCTCCGCCCCCATCGCGTCAGGGCGTTGCTGCCGGACCAGGCGTCGGTCAGGGCGAAGAGCGCCCAGTAGAAGAACCAGAAACGTTCGCCGCCCTCGCGAAATACGTGGGAAGCGCGATCGGTGGCCGGTGAACGGACCTCGTCCCGGTGCCAGGCGTCGACCGTCTCGTCGATGGACGTGTGCGCCATCAGGGCCGCCACGGCGCTGCCGATCCCGAGTCTCAGGAAGCCGCGTCGATTGTAACAGCGGCGGTAGTGCTTTCCGGTCCTGGAGAAGGGTGTCTTGCCGCGCGATTCGGAACGACGCGAGCCGCCGAAGGTGACCAGGGCCAAAGCAGCCAGAATGAGGATCAAGGGGATCATGGCGCCACATCCCTCCCGTCGATCAGACCCGCCACGAGTTCCGCCAACGCCGGCGACGCGGTCAAGCCCGGCGAATCGATACCCACCAGATTGATCAGCCCCTCCAGATCACCCTCCTCACAACGCACCTGGAAGTCGGCGAACGGGTCGTCCGTATCGATTTTGGGGCGCAGGCCGCTGAAGGCGGGGGCAAGGTCTTCGGGCTCCAGGAAGGGCAGGAAGCGACGAGCGCCTTCGTGAAACCCCACGGCGCGCGACGGGTCGACGGCGTAGTCCTCGACGCGCGCGCCGGGCTCGAAGTCCGGCCCCAGGCGCAACTGCCCCTGCAGGTCGAGACAAACGTGTACGCCCAGAGTGTCGGTACCGACCGGCGGCACCGGATAGACCAGCCGCTTGACCCGGCCGGCGTGACGCGGCGCCACCGAGAAGTAGTTGCCCTTGACCCAGCGCTGGCGCGTGTCCGGATCGTCGAGACCCGCCAGGGCGGCCACCGTATCGGCGTGCAACCCCGCACAGTTGACGACCCAGCGGCTATGATGGGTCCAGCCTTCGTCATCGCCGCGATCCACCGTTACCCGCCAGCCACCGGCGACGGGTTCGAGTCCGGCAACCGTCGCGCCGGTCAAGACCTGGGCGCCGCGCTCCCCGGCGGCCTTGGCGAAAGCGCCGGCCGCCCCCTCGGCGTCGAGAATGGCCGTGGCCGGTGACAACAGCGCCGCCGTGGCCGTCACCTCGGGTTCTAGGCGTTTCAATTCGTCGCGTCCGATCAGCGCCAGACCTTCGACGTCGTTGGCCTGCCCGCGATCATGGAGGACGGACAGGGCGTCCTCTTCGTCGGGCGTCACGGCCACGATCAGCTTGCCGCACTCATTATAGCCGACGCCCGCGTCCTCGCAGAAAGCCTTGAGCAGTCGTCGGCCCCGCACGCAGCAGCGCGCCTTGACGGAATCGGTCGGGTAGTACATGCCGCCGTGAGCCACCTCGCTGTTGCGGGAGGTCACGCCCATGGCCAGGTGGGGTTCACGCTCGAGCAGCGCCACCGAGCGACCTTCGCGGGCTACCGCGGCCGCCGTGGCGCAACCCACGATGCCGCCGCCAATGATGGTCACATCGAGGTCGATCACGCCGCTCAGCTCTCCTTGAGATAGTCTTCGAAGCTCATGGTCTCGAAGCTGCGGGAGGATATGAAACCCAGGATCGTGCGGAACCGTTTGGCGTCCACGAAACCGGGCAACGGCGTGATCGGCGAGCTGTCGCTTTCGAGGAACCACATGGTCGGCAGACTCTTCACGGAATACTGCTGCCCGATCTTCTGCTGCTTCTGCGTATCCACCGAGATGGGCACGAAATACTGCTCGACCAGACGGATGACGCCGGGGTCGGAAAAGGTCTCCTTGTCCATCTTCTTGCAGTACTTGCACCAGTCGGCGTGGAAGTCGATCATGACCATTTTCCCGGATTCCGCCGCCACGGCCAGGCCGTCCTCGTAGGAAAGCCAGGCGATGCCCTTCTGGTCCCCAGCGACCGCCGCCGTGGCGAGGGCGGCGAGCAGCATCGCCAGAATGATCACGCGTGTATGGGATTTCATCTTGTCTCCTTAAAAAAGGGGCCAGGGCCCGCCAACTGGTGGCGACGCCTTGAAGTTCATGGTTCGACCGCCCACCGGATGGACACAGTCCAGTCGCCAAGCGTGCAGAGCAACGCTCCGATCGGGCAAGGGTTCCTTGGCTCCGTACTTCACGTCGCCCACAATGGGACATCCCATGGCTGCGAGCTGGACACGGATCTGGTGCCGTCGGCCGGTAATCGGCTCGACCCGCAACAAAGGGCGATCGCCTTTTACTACGACCCGGTAGGTCAGATACGACTCGCGCGAACCCTGAAACGGCTCATCTTCACACCGCGTGCGCCCCTTGGTGTCGGCGCGAGGGGCCAGATGATGCGCCAGGGCGCCCTCGGCCCGTTGGGGCTGTCCCTCCACGACCGCCAGATACGTCTTGTCGACCGTGCCGTCGCGAAACTGGGCCGAAAGCCGCGAAGCCGCCTTCGAGGTTCGCGCCAGCAACACCACGCCCGAAACCGGCCTGTCCAGTCTGTGTACCAACCCCAGATAAACGTTACCGGGTTTCTGGTATTTTTCCTTGAGGTAGGCCTTGCAGACGTCGAGCAGGGTCTTGTCACCGGTGCTGTCACCCTGGACGAGCAGACCGGCCGGTTTGACGACCGCCAACAAGTGGTTGTCCTCGTGGAGAATGTCGAGTGTGTTTGAATTCATGGTCCCCTCAAGGTAACAGAGCCGGTGCACGCGGCAAAGGGATAGACGTGACAAGCGGGAATTCCGCCCGTATTCTAAGCCATGAAATCCGCGGCGAGGCAACCCCACCCGCCAGACTGCGTACGAGTTGAGTTGCACCCCGCCTTTCCCCCTGAACCGAAGAGGTAGTCATCATGATGCGATCGTTGTTGCTCGTCTGCACCGCCATGTGCCTGTTGGCCGGCTGTAGCGTGACCGTTCATGAAAGGGAGCCCATGACCTTCGAGTATCCCGCGGCCCACAAGGTCGACCAGGTCGACGACTACCACGGCACGCAGGTGGCCGATCCCTACCGCTGGCTCGAAGACGTGGACAGCGACGAGACCAAGGCCTGGGTCGAAGCCCAGAACGCCGTCACCTTCAAGTACCTCGAGAGCATCCCCGTCCGCGACAAGATCAAGGACCGCCTGACCGCCCTGTGGGACTACCCCAAGTACGGCGCCCCTTTCCGCGAGGGCGAGCGCTACTTCTTCTCCAAGAACGACGGCCTGCAAGACCAGTCGGTGATCTACGTACAGGAAGGTCTCGACGGCGAGCCGCGTGTCTTGATCGACCCCAACACACTCAGCGACGACGGTACGATCGCCCTGGGCGGCCTGAGCATCAGCAGCGACGGCAAGAAGATGGCCTGGGCCACCAACGTAAGCGGCTCGGACTGGCGCACCTGGTATGTGCGTGACATCGACACCGGCGAGGACCTCGCCGACAAGGTCGAATGGAGCAAGTTCTCCGGCGCGAGCTGGGACGAGAAGAACGAAGGCTTCTACTACAGTCGCTACGACGAACCCGTCGAGGGCGACGAACTCGAAAGCGCCAACTACTACCAGAAGCTCTACTACCACAAGGTGGGTACGCCCCAGAGCGACGACGTATTGGTCTACGAGCGTCCCGACCAGAAGGAATGGGGCTTCGGCGGTCACGTCACCGAGAGCGGCGACTACCTGATCCTCTCGGTCTGGAAGGGCACCTCGCCCATGAACCAGTTCTTCTACAAGGATCTGCGCGACCCGAACGCCGAGTTCGTCGAGTTGATCGACACCTTCGAAGCCGACTACGGCTTCGTCGACCACGACGGCACGGTGTTCTATATCCAGACCGACCTTGACGCCCCCAAGAAGCGCCTGGTCGCCATCGATATCGAGAATCCCGCCAAGAGCGAGTGGCACGAGCTGATCGCCGAGAAGGACATCACACTGCGCGGCATCAGCATGATCAACGGCAACGAGTTCGTGGCCAGCTACATGAAGGACGCCCACTCGGTGGTCTACTGCTTCGACCATCACGGACACCAGATCGGCGAACTCGAACTTCCGGGTATCGGTTCGGCCGGCGGTGTCGGCGGCCACCGCGAGGACACCGAGATGTTCTACACGTTTACGTCGTTCCTCTACCCGCCCACGATCTTCAAGTACGACTTCACGACCGGCAAGAGCACCGTCTTCCGCGAGCCGGAGATCGACGTCGACCTGTCGGCCTACACCACCGAGCAGGTGTTCTACCCGAGCAAGGACGGCACGAAAATCCCCATGTTCATCGTCCACAAAAAGGACATCAAGATGGACGGATCGAACCCCACGCTGATCTACGGCTACGGCGGCTTCAACGTGTCGCTCACGCCGTACTTCTCGATCTCTCGCCTGGCGTGGATCGAGATGGGCGGCATCTTCGCCATGACCAACCTACGCGGCGGCGGCGAATACGGCGAAGACTGGCACCAGGCCGGCATGCTCAAGAACAAGCAGAATGTCTTCGACGACTTCATCGCCGGCGGCGAGTACCTGATCGCCGAAGGGTTCACCAGCAAAGACAAGCTGGCCTGCGCCGGCGGCAGCAACGGCGGCACGCTCGTGGGCGCCGTCTGCAACCAGCGTCCCGACCTGTTCAAGGCCGGCCTCCCAGCGGTGGGCGTGATGGACATGCTGCGCTTCCACCTGTTCACCATCGGCTGGGCCTGGGTGAGCGACTACGGCAGCAGCGAGGACCCGGACATGTTCCCCACGCTGCACGCCTACTCCCCGTACCACAATCTCGCGGGCGGCGTGGACTACCCGGCCGTCATGATCACCACCGCCGACCACGACGACCGCGTGGTGCCGGGGCACAGCTTCAAGTACGCGGCGCGGATCCAGGAGGCGCACGCGGGTACCGATCCGGTGATCATCCGGATCGAAACCAAAGCCGGCCACGGCGGCGGGAAACCGACCTCGAAGATCATCGAGGAAGTGGCGGACGAGTGGTCGTTCCTTTGGGATCAGTTGGGGATGGAGTAGGCGCCACTTGCACGATTACAAATGAAGGGGGGCCCACAAGGGCCCCCTCCGTTTTTTAATGTCCCCGCCATTGCCCACAACACCCCACTGCCCTACCATGGAACCTCACACCATGAGGAGCCCATGAAGCCACGGCCAACCCAACTGCTCACCCTCACCCTGATCGTCCTGCTGGCGGCCACATCCGGCTGCCTGTTCGACACCGACCCGCCCAACGACCCGCCGGTCATCGACACGCTTGAGGCGGCGCCCTCCCCGGTCGCACCCGACAGCACCTCGGCCGTCACCGTGCAGGCCCACGATCCCGAAGGCGTGCCGCTGGATTATCGCTGGCGCGCCACCGCCGGTTGGTTCGAGTCCGGATCCTGCGAAGCCGCGGCCGTGTGGCGGGCGCCTTCAACCACCGGCCCCTGCACCGTGACCGTGACCGTTGACGACGGACGCGACGAGGTGATCGGCACTCTTGTGGTTCCCGTCCGTCTGGCCCAGGCGTGGACCTACCAAATCATTGCCCGCTATCCCCACGACACCAACGCCTTCACCCAGGGGCTGGTCTGGCACGACGGCGCTCTCTATGAAGGGACCGGACTGTACTACGGTCAATCAAGGCTGCGCGAAGTCGATCTGACCACCGGTGCTGTCGTGCGGGAAGTCGGTCTGGGAGATGACTATTTCGGCGAGGGCATCACCGTCTGGCAGGACCGCATCATCCAGCTCACGTGGCAGAACCACACGGCGTTCGTATGGGCGCTGGACGACTTCGCTGCGCTGGGTACCTTCACCTACCCGACCCATGGCTGGGGCCTGACCCACGACGACACGCGGCTGATCATGAGCGACGGCACAGCCACCCTGTACTTCCGCGATCCCGACACTTTCGCCGAGACCGGGCGGGTGACCGTGACGGTCTTCGGAGCGGAACTGGACGAGTTGAACGAGTTGGAATGGATCGGCGGGAAGGTATGGGCTAACGTCTGGTTGTCCAACTACATCGTGGGGATCGACCCGACGACCGGCAAAGTAACCGACATCGTGGACTTCGCCGACCTGCTGACTACCGCGGAGGCTGAAGCGGCCGGCGTCCTCAACGGCATCGCCCACGATCCGGACACGGACCGCACCTGGGTGACTGGCAAGCTGTGGCCTTGGCTCTTCGAGGTCGAACTGGCCGCCCCGTCCAGCGAGTGATCAGGCGTCTCTCTATCCCGCCAGGGTCTTCTCAATCTCATCAGCGGTCGCCAGATCCAGCGGTTCGCCACGTTCGCGCAGTCTCTCAATCCAGGCCCGCCGCACCGTCTCGGGCTCGTTGCTCCCGAACTTCACCTTGGCGGTCCAGGGACCATCGACCAGAAAAACACCCACGCGTTCCAGGGCCTTGACGTACATGCGCTTGTGCGCGTCGATGGGTTCAAAGCCGCCCTCGGGCTGGTATTTCTCCATCAACGCCTGCAGGGCGACGGCAGCAAACTGTAGGGCTTGCATAGGCTGAAGCTGCAGCGACCGTCGTCGCGGGCGCGTTCGTGATGGCGCATCCGGAACCTCCAATGAACCTATCAGGTCTCGTCTCGATCGGTCGCGACGAAAAGCGCCGCAGTCACTGCCACCAACCCGCCGATCACCGGCCACAGCCGCGCCGACTCGCCGAAGACCGTCCAGGCCACGACCACCGCCAGGGGGATCTTGAAATTATTGGCGGCTCCCAGTAACCCCGCGCCTACCGTGACAGCGCCGCGATTCCAGAGATAGAAAGCCACGCCTGTGGGCAACAGCCCCAGGTAGAGCAACGCCAGGCGGGCGTCGCCGTCGAGGGTGGTCAGATCGCTCAGGCCTCCGGACACGACGGCGGCCGCTCCGGCCAGAACCATCGCCCCCAAATACATCCAGGCCAGGTTGCCCGTATCACTGCCGAGATCCGCACCGGCCGCCAGCCGCCACCGCCGATAAAACAGCTGCCCCACGGCGAAGCACAGGTTCGCTCCCTGCAGCATCAGGATACCAGGCCAGGCCTCTCCCGCCGGCAGATCGCGCCACACCACCAGGGCGCCGCCGGCCACAGCCAACAGGGCCGCGAGCAGATGACGCGGCGCGAAACGGCGCGACCAGGCGTCATCCAGCAACACCACGTAGATGGGTGTGAAGACCGTGAACAACGCTACCGCATAGGCGGGCAGATGAGCGTAAGAGGCGATGTACAGCACGTACATCAAGCCGAACTGCACCACCCCCAACACGGCGAGCCGCAAGCGCAAACGCGGCGCACCCAATCGCGGCAGCCACGGCGCAAAGACGAGCGCCGCCAGGGCCAGACGCACAAAGGCCACCGCCCGCGGGTCATACCCGGCAAGCTGCGTCTTGATGAGTCCGAAGGAAAAAGCCCAGATCAGGGACGCGGCCAGCAGGGCGAGCATGGCGCTACATTCCCGCGTCGACGTTGGCGCCGCGGCGGCCCGAAAGCAGCCAGATAAAGAACGGGCCGCCCAACAGGGCGGTGATCACGCCCACGGGCAGTTCGGCCGGAGCGGTCACCATGCGCGATACGGTGTCGCAGGCGACCAGGAAGGCGCCGCCGAACAACAACGACATGGGGCCGAGCCAGCGGTGGTCCGGTCCGACCAGCAGACGACAGATGTGCGGCGCCATCATGCCCACGAAACCGATGGGCCCACAGAGGGCCACCACGCCGCCGACCATCACCGAGGTGGAGATGAAGAGCACCTTGCGGTAGCGCGACACGTCCACGCCGCGGCTGACGGCGATCTCGTCGCCGACGGCCATGAGGTTCAGTTCGCGGTGCAGGGTGAGCGCGGCCAGTCCGCCGAAAACCAGCAGGGGCAGCAGCGAGAGGGGTTCGTCGGGACCGACGGTGTCCAGTCGTCCCATGAGCCAACGCAGGATATTGAAGGAGCTGGCCATGTCCGACGTGTAGTGCACCAGCAGGATCAGGCTGCTGAAGGTGAAGTTCACCGCCACGCCCGCCAGCAGCATGGTGGCTGTCGAGGAGCCGGGCCGTGAACGGGTCAACCCGTAAACGGTGACGATGGCCAACAGCGCGCCGGCGAAGGCCGCCATGGTTACGCCGGTTACGCCCAAAAACGCGAAGGACAGACCGAGCCGAATGTACAACGTGGCGCCGAGCGCCGCGCCGCTGGACACGCCCAGTGTATACGGCGTGGCCAGGGGGTTGCGGAACATGGCCTGGAACACCATGCCCGCCAACGACATGGCTGCGCCGGCCAGGAAGCCGAGCATCACCCGCGGCACACGGAGTCGCCAAAATATCTGTGCCTCGGGATCACCGTCGGGGGCGGACAATACCGTCTCGACCGAGATGGGCGTCATGCCCAGGAACGGGGACACCACAAGGACGCCGATGGTCAACAGGATCATCCCGGAGAGCAGCATGACCTTCATGTCAGTCACCGCCTTCCGGCAGGATCATCAGCTGTCCATCGATGGGATGTTCGGTGAACAGGAACGTGCGCTCGTAAATATCTTTCAGAACATCCTCGTCCATGAACTGGTCCGGCGAGCCACAAAAGGCCACCTCGCCGTTGCGCAATGCCAGTATGCGATGACTATCCAGGGCGGCGCAGTTCAGATCGTGGGTCACCTCGATGATGGTGATACCCTTCTCGCGATTGATGGTGCGCAGGACGCGCCGGAACACGTCGCGATGGCTGGGGTCCAGGAACGTCGTGGGTTCGTCGAGCAGCAGGATCTTGGCGTTCTGGGCCAGCGCGGCGGCCAGCATCACCTTCTGGCGCTCGCCACCGCTGAGGGTGTGCATGGCGCGGTCGGCCAACGACCCGGTGCCCGTCAGGGCCAGGGCGTCTTCCACGAAACGCAGATCGCGATACCCCACCGAAACGAAAGGCGTCAGATGGGGATAGCGGGCCATGAGAATCGTCTCGCGGACGGTGAACGGACTGTGCCGCCCCCCCGCCTGGGGAACGTAGGCCACCAGACGCGCCAGCTCACGCTGGGTGAAGGCCGCGATGCTCACGCTGTTGACGTTGATGGTGCCGCGCCAGCCGCGGTTGATCCGGTTGATGCAGCGCAGCAGCGACGTCTTGCCCGCGCCGTTGGGTCCGACGATGGTGAAGAACTCGCCCATGCGCACCGAGAGTGAAACGTTACGCAGCACGGGCCATCCCTGCAGGTCCAGCCGCAGGTGGCGTATGTCGACGGCCATATTGATGTTCGGCGAATTGGTCATTCGGAATCCAGGATCGAGGACAACAGCTCCAGGGTGTCGACAAAACGCGGGCCGGGCACCAGCAGCGATGGGTCGGTCAGGACATGCACGCGCCCGTCGCGAACGGCGGGTACGTCGCCGTGACGACGCCAGGCCTGCTCCAGATCGGCCAGCTTCCGCGGATCATCCGCGCACTCGGGCGCCAGGTCAACCACGACGTCGGGCGCCAGGCGCATCAGGCCTTCCAGAGAGATCATCGGATAGTTCACGGCAGTGTCGTCGATGACGTTCTCCCCGCCCGCGAGCACCAGCATCTCCCCCAGAAAGGTGCCGCCGCCGGCCAGATAGAGGTCGCTCAGACGCCCGGAAGCGACCTCGCGGCCCACCACGAGCATGACCCGGGGACGCGGGCGATCGCCGCGTCGCGCGACCACCGCGGCCAGACGGTCGCCGATATCATTGCGCAGAACGGCGGCGCGCTCGGAGATACCACAGGCGTCGCCCACAAGCATGACCGACGCCACGATTCCCTTCACGTGACGATGCTCGACCACGCAAACCGTCAGGCCCAGTCGGGTCAGCTGGTCGGCGGTCTCGGCGTTGGCGGCTTCGACCACCACCAGGTCGGGACGCAGGGACAGCACGGCCTCGAGGTTGGGATCGACGTGTCCGCCGATCCGCGCCGGCCCGGCGGCTTCGGGTGGCGGCACGCACCAGTCGGTCACGCCCACGACGCGCTCGCCCACCTCCAGGGCGAAGAGCAGGTCGGTTATACTCGGGGCCAGGGAGACGATGCGCTCCGGCGCCACATCCGGGGACGGAGAAGCCGCCGCGAGCGATGACAAGCTCGCGACGGCCAGGATCAGGACAGACATCAAGACTCTGCGCATGGCGCTCCCGGACGGAAGGGACTCAGCGTACGAGCGTGACGGCTCGCACCTCCACGCCATGGGACGTTCTCAATCGCGCGTAGTACGACCCCGAGGCGACAGCCCGCCCGGATTCGTCGAGTCCGCGCCAGATCGCCTCGTGTTCGCCCGCAATCAGGCTCTCACTCACCAGGGTTCGCACCAGACGTCCGGCCACATCATACACGGCCAGCTCGACCCGGTCCTCCCGCGGCAGCGAGAAAGGTATGACCGTCCGCGGGTTGAAGGGATTGGGGCGGTTGGGCGCGAGGCGCAGGCGGCCCGGCGTCTCCTCCCCGGAAACGGCGGTCTGCGGATCGTAGGGCTCGTTGAAGAAATCGTCCAGGATGGTCTGCGTGTTCGCGCGCAGGGACGCGTGGTCCAGGCGATAGGGACGTGCACCGACAAAAGCCAGTCGTCCACCATCTTCACGCAGCACCGGCGCGATGTCGGGAATCGTGTAGGCGCCCAAACCGCGTACACCGCCGAAGCCGATGGTATCGTGGAACAGGATCTGCGTGCGGGGCGGCAATCCCGTCGGGTCGAAGACATCGCACCAGTTCTGGGTTCCCGTAAAAGCCATGCCGACCATGTCGGGGTGGACCGCGACGCAATTGCCCAGCGCTCTGCCCGTCTCGGCCCAGGTGATCCCCATGTAGGTCTGCAGATTGCCGGCGATGAACTCGGAGGCATAGCGGGACAGCAGCAGCACGTTGCCGCCGGCGTCCAGATAGGACAGGATCGGCGTTTCCTGCCATTTGGCCAGGTCGCCGTTGTAGCTGTTGCCCACCCAGACAACGGCCGAGTACTTGCCCAGCTCATCGCCCGGCACTGCGCCGTGGCCGGCCGGTGCCGGCAGCTGCGCGACGTAGCCCCCGCCGGGTTCGCTGAAGGCATCCCAGAAAGTGAAGGCGTGGTCGCCGGTGAAGATGCTGTCGGTGTAGGCGGTGGTGATGTCGGTGCCGTACACGCTCCAGTCGACGCCGTTGACCAGCAGGACACCCTGATCGAGGGACGGGTTCTCGACGGTGGTCTGCACCTGGCAGAGGATCCAGTCGTCGGGATCCAGGGTCACGCTCTGGACCTCGCCGGCCACCGGCCCGATCACGAAGTCCTCACTGGCCTGGGACACCTGGACGGTGAAGTCGTAGGTGTCGGCGGTGGTAACCACGCGCAGGTCCACGGGCATGTCGAAAAGACCCGTCAGCGACTGCACCTGATCGATCGCCACGGTCACGTCGCCGCCGGTCTCGGACCATCCGTAGGCGTAGATCGGAAAGTACTCCCCGTATATCCATTGCTGGAAGAACGCATCCAGATCCAACCCGCTGGCGGCTTCCATGACGTCGCGCAGCTGCTCCGTGGTGGCGCTGCCGTACAGGTAGGCGGCCCGGTAGTCGGCGAGACCCGCGAAGAAGGCCGTGTCGCCCACCACGCCGCGCAGCATGTGCACAACCCACGAGCCCTTGTTGTAGCTCAGGTTCGAGTTGAAGATGGCGTAGAAGTCGGACGGATCCTCCACGAAGATGGTGCCGGCGCCGTAGTAGGCCGCGTATTCCATGTACAGCTGATAGGTGGCGAAGCTGTCGGTCTGTTCCTTCCAATACGCCTCGCACCAGGTGGCGAAACCCTCGTTGAGCCAGATGTGTCCGAAGTCGTCGCAGGTGATCATGTCGCCCCACCACATATGGGCCAACTCGTGGCTGATCAGATCCTCCGACCAGCCACCCATGCTGCTGATGGTCTGGTGCTCCATGCCGCCGCCCCAGGTGAACTCGGCGTGACCGTATTTCTCGTCCACGAAGGGGTACTCGCCGAAGCCCTGGGCGAAGGTCTCGATCATCGGCACGGTCAGGGCATAGTTGGCCTGCACGCTGGTGTAGTGACTGGCGAAAACGTAGAACTGGACCTCCATGGGGTCGCCGCCGCCAAGGGGCGTGTACCAGTCCGAGTAGGTGGTATACGGATGGATGGCCAAGGACACGAGGTAGGTCACAATGGGGTAGTCGGTGTGCCAATGGAAAGTGCGCGTGGAACCGTTGTCGACGTTGGAGACGAGCAGGCCGTTGCTGGCCACGATCAGGTTGTCCGGTACGGTGACGCGGATGTCGAGGCTGTCGGCCTTGTCCGTGTTGAGATCCTTGCAGGGCCACCAATCGCGGGCGCCGTAGGGCTCGCTGAGGGTCCAGATCATGTCTTCGCCGTCGGCCGAATCCCAGCCGAAGGACCCGCCCGACGGGTCGCCCGAGTAGGTAACCGTGACGGTGACCGTCTCACCGGTCGTGTAGGCGCGATCGAGGTTGACCGTGACGATGTGACCCGGGCGGTCCCAGGTGGTTCCGGCGCCGCCGGACGTGGCCGCGCTGACGGTCATGCCCGAAGTGAGATCCAGGTCCATCACCGAAATCGAGGCGCCCAGCACCTCGGCGGTGACGGTGACCGTGCCGGACAGGACCTCGGTGGCGACATTCAGGGCCAGGTCGAGATCATAGTAGGTCACATCGTAGAGATCCTGGTTGGCCGTGCGCTGCTGAACCGCCTTGGCCAATCCTGCGTACAGGGTCGCTTTGGTCTCGGCTTCCGCCCGACGATGGGCGAAAACCTCGGCGACGTCATCGTCCACGGGCGTGGGCACGGCGAAGAGCGGAACGGCACCGAGCGCGATGAGCATCACGACCGCGGCAAGAGCACGGCTCAGGCGACATGTGGACATGGAAATCCCCCTGCAGGTGTTAGCGGTAGAGTGACTTGACCGAGCCCCAGCTCGAAGTTTCGGTCCCGATCGGTGTGTAGCAACACTCGCTCTCGGCCCAGATGGTCAAGCCGTCGAGAAAGCCGATGTCCGCAACCAGGTCGACCCAGCCCTGGCCCCAGTCGTTGTAGTTGACGCAGGTCTCCGCATCGCCGCCGCCGACGATAATGACCCGATCCGCGTCCCCATATAGAAAATCTACGGTTATGAGAAAGGGTTCGTCCATAGCCGCGCAGGGAAAATCACACGGGATGGTGATCTCGTAATAGCCGAAAACCTCGATATCCTGAATGTTATGGATGGGCGACCACGCAAGCGTCACACCGGGACGGGGGCAGCCGTAGGGGTCATCGACCTCCAGCAGACGCGCCATGACCGCCAGATTGGCCGTCGAATCCAAGCCCAGCATGATCTTGACCGAGCGAATGGAGAATCCGATGTCGCACTCGCATTCCTCGACGCGGGGATCGATAAGGCGGGCGTACGATTCGGAGCCGCCCCACCAGCCTTCATAGCCGCTGGCCGACGACCGGTTCCCGTAAATACAGAACCACCTGTCCTCGACTTCGGCCGGGGTCAGAGGGCGAACCGTTACGACGTCGTGAGCGGCCTGAGCGAGCGTCGCCACGGTTAATATCAAAATCAACAGGAGTGTGATTCTCAACTCGGTCCTCCGTGAAATACGTCCTTTTCAATGCGACATACCATTATACCATATCCAAGGCCCATTATCTGCTTCCGTACACCGTAAAAACGGCGGAGAGCCGAAGATCCCCGCCGACGTGCCGCCGATTTCTGAACGATTATTTGTACAGATCCTTCACATCGCTCCGCTCGTCCGAAGTGACAAAGAACCTATTCATCTCCGCCATGACGCCCCGCAGCAGCGACGGATCGGGCGGGGCCGCCTGCCCTTCGATGTCGTCCAGCTTGTACTTGCGGGTGTACATGGGGAAGATCTCGTAGACGTCGTCCCCGATGACGAACGCATGATTGAAGTAGCTGCCGACAACCAGCGGGCGCACGGCCTCGTCCGCATCGTAGAGACTGCGTCCATTGGCGTAGAGTCTCACGTCGGTCGTACAGCCGAAGCATTCCCGGAGCAGGGTCGGCGCCAGATCGATGTGAGCCGTCCGGTGCGTCATTCGGCTCGGCTCGCGTCCGGGGAAGTGAATGATCATGGGGACCCGGGTCTGATACTGGGTGTAGCTGCTGCCGTGCCCCCACGAGTTGGTGCGCTGGTCGTTGAAGGCCTCGCCGTGATCGGTGGTCAGGACGATCACCGTGTTGTCGAGTTCGCCGGTCGCTTCCAGGCAGGCCAGCACGTCGCCGACCATCTCGTCGCAGTAGTGGATGGCGTTGCGGTAGTCGTTCAGGTACGGCTCGGGGTCGGTCTGATCGTCCACGAAGGCCATGCGCATGTTGCGCGCCGGGCGGAAGATCCGGTTGCGGGCCGGGTAGCAGTAGTTGAAGTGACTCGACTTGTAGAAAACGAAGAGCATGTAGGGATGGCCCTGGTCGGACTGCTCCTCGATGAAGGCCTTCACCATGTCCGTCAACTCGGCGTCGTGATCCTGGACGGTCGGTCCGCCGAAATCCTCGACCAGGGGCATGTTGCGGAAGATGGTGTCCCTGATCTTGTGCCGCTCGAACTTGGAGCGTGCGAAAACACCGAAGCTGTAGTCGTTCTCCACCAACACGTCCATGAGCACGGGGTTGTCGATGGCGGTGCTGTTGGCCTTGACCGCCGCCCAGTACGTGGGATGAAGCCCGTAGAAAAGACTGAAGATGCCGCAGGTGGTCTGGTTGCCCGAACTGAGATGATTGGTGAAGACGCTCGACCGTTCGGACAGCGCGTGGATGTTCGGCGAGACCACTTCGTCCATCACGTCCCAGCGCCAGCTCTCCAGCAGGATGAAGACGATGTTGGGCAGCGCTTCGGCGGGCGGCACCTCGTACTCGATCTCGCCCAG
Organism: uncultured Fibrobacteraceae bacterium; assembly: GCA_964476155.1. Classification (GTDB taxonomy): domain Bacteria; phylum Krumholzibacteriota; class Krumholzibacteriia; order LZORAL124-64-63; family LZORAL124-64-63; genus JAHIYU01. Next base: position 58,032 of record CAYYYS010000010.1, on the reverse strand, counting down.
GGGATAGCGCAGCGAGCTGTAGCGAAAGTCCCCCTCGGCGGCGGCCTGCGTGTCCTCGCCGATGGGCAGCAGGTCCCCGTACTTGATGGCGTTCTTATGTGAGGTCGTCGGCACGTACAAGGGAAAATGGGGCGTCAGACTGGTGATCCGGCTGTCGTTGCGCTGATAGGCGACGATGTGCATCACCTGGCTGACCGCGAACGCGAGCACCAATACGACCGGCAGCGCCGCGAGCCGGCGGGCACGCGGCCTGAACCGTCGCGCAACCATGAAGATGCCGATCTCCAGAGCCACCACGAGCAGAAAACCGGCCATCGCCGTATAGAGCGTGGTTTCCGGCAGACCCAGTCCTTCGTAGTCGTGGATGATGTAGTCGAGCCAGAACAGGTCGATGTGGAATTTGACGAGATCGTAGACGAAGCTGTCCAACAGCAGATAGAAAACGAAGACCGCGATGATCGCCCCGCCGAGCAGCGAAGCCAACCGTCCCATCACCACCAACAACACGTGGATGATCGAAGCGAGGACCAGCAGCAGCAACACATAGTATCCGCAGATCACGCTCGCCGCGTAGAGCAGGGTCGTGCCCGAGAACGCCACGTCCAGAAGATTGCGCGACATAATTGCGACGATGACCGGTACATTGAAAGCGAGAACCACCAGCAGATGGCTGTACCGGTCTCCGAAGGCCCCCAGTGTCCTGATCAGCCACGCCCTCACCCGACGCTCCCCCCTTGAAAATCAGGGAGGAGAGACCATCAGCCTCTCCTCCCCCGGTCAACGGTCGGCTCAGGAACCCAAGGCGTGCATCTTCTCGAGAAGATCGACAACACGGTTCGAATAACCCCACTCGTTGTCGTACCAGGACAGGGTCTTGAGCATATTGCCCTCGATCACGCTGGTGTACTCGCTGTCGAAGATCGACGAATGGGGATCGCCGACAATGTCGCTGGAAACCAGCGGGGCCTCCGAGTACTTCAGGATCGAGCGCAGACGGTCCGAGTTGGCGTAGTCGCGAACGACTTCATTCACCTGCGCCGCGGTCACGTCCTTGGACATGACGGTGACCAGATCGACCACCGAGCCGTCGGGCACGGGCACGCGCATGGCCATGCCGTCGAGCTTGCCCTTGAGATTGGGCAGCACCTTGCCCACGGCGCGGGCGGCGCCCGTGGTCGTGGGAATGGTGTTCTCGGCCGCGGCGCGCGAACGACGCCAGTCCGAGTGGGGCACGTCGGCCAGACGCTGATCGTTGGTATAGGCGTGGACGGTAGTCATCAGCCCGTACTCGATGCCGAATTCCTTGTCCAACACGTAGGCCAACGGCGCCAGGCAGTTGGTGGTGCAGGACGCGTTCGACACGATCACGTGCTCGGCCTTGAGGTCCTTCTCGTTGACACCCATGACGATGGTCGCGTCGATATCGTCCTTGGACGGCACGGTCAGCAGGACCTTCTTGCAACCGGCGTCGATGTGCTGGTGGATCTCCTCGCGAAACCGGAAGCGCCCGGTGGCCTCGACTACATAGTCGACGCCCAGATCGCCCCACTTCAGCTTGGTGGGATCCGGTTCCTCGGTCATCTTCACCTTCTGGTGACCGGTGATCAGCATTTCGCCGTTCATGGTGGCGTTGCCCTTGAAGGGACCCATGACCGTATCGTGCCGGAGCAGATAGGCGAGGGCTTCCGAATCGGCGAGATCGTTGATGGCCACGACTTCCGCGCCTTCCCGGTTGTTCAGCAGGCGGAATACCGCGCGGCCGATACGTCCGAATCCATTTATGCCGATTCTCATGACATGACCTCCCGGGAACGGATCAGACCGGCCATCTTGCGGGCGGTCTCCAACATCCTGTAGGCGTAGGCCCAGCCGTTGTCGTACCAGACGACACTCTTGATCAGACCGTTCTCCAACGAAATGGTGGCCTGGGCGTCGAGCACACCGGAACAGGCGTTGCCGATGATGTCGCTCGAGACGATGGGTTCGTCCGTGTACCCCAACAATCCGCTGTACTGGCCCTCGGCGGCCTCGGCGAAGATCTTGTTGTAGTCCTTCGCGTCCAGCGGCTTCGCCAACTCCACGACCAGGTCGAGGTTCGAGCCGGCGGGCACCGGCACGTTGAGCGCCATGCCGCTGACCTTGCCCTTGAGCTCTGGCATCAGGTCCATGACCGCCGTCGCGGCCCAGCTGCTGTTGGGGATGATGTTCTGGGCGGCCGAGCGGCTCCAGCGCAGGTTGCCGCTGGCGCTGTCGCTCAACTGCTGGTCGCTGGTGTAGGCGTGGACGGTGGTCATGAAGGCGCGGCGCACGCCAACGGTCTCGTTGAGTACCTTGAGGGTCAGGGCCAGCGCGTGGCAGCTGCTGCTGCCGTTGGAGATGATGCGATCCTCGGCCGTCAGTTCCCCGTCGTTGACGCCGTTGATGACCATGCGGTCGATCTCGCCCACCGGCGGCGTGGAGAGGATCACGGCCTTGGCGCCCGAATCCAGATGCTTCTGTAGATCCTGGCGCGTGCGGAACATGCCCGTCGCTTCGATGACGATATCGACACCCAGCACATCCCAGGGAATGTCGCCCGGATGGGAGCCGTGCACGACGCGGGTGCACTGCCGCTCGGTCATCAGATAATGGCCTTTTTGTTCCAGCTCGCCCTCGAACACGCCTTCCACGGTGGTGTTCTGCAGCAGATAGGCGAGGGTTTTCACGTCGGCGATGTCGCTGACGGCCGCGAACGTCAGGTCGGGTTCGTTGTGACCGATCCGGAACATGTTCCGGCCCAACCGGCCAAACCCCATGATGCCCAATTTAACGGACATGATCTACTCCCTTATGTCTCAGGTCTCTCGGTTCGCTCCGGAGTATATGACCGGCTGAGTCGATTCACAACCTGACAACTCGATTTAAGCTTAAAATCGACCGAGTTGCAGAATTGCGCTGAAATTCACATATTACCGGATCACTATTCACCCCACGGGAGCCGTCATGCCCACCTACGAATATCAGTGCGCCCGCTGCGACCACGAGTTCGAACTCGTCCAGTCGATCCACGACAAACCGCGGTCCCGGTGTCCGCTTTGTCGCGGCAAGGTTACCAAGTTGATTGGTGGGGGGATTGGCATCTCCTTCAAAGGGAGTGGGTTCTATGTTACGGACTCTCGGCCGAAAGGGAAGAAGGACATTTCTACCAACGAATCGGCCGGAGACACGAAGACGGACTCGTGAAGATGGCACTTCGTGGATCGTTCACGAGTCCGTCTTCATGTCTCCGTCCGCCTTGGTGAATTGTCCTCCCTCCCTGTCGAGAGTCCATAACGTAGACTCCTACTCTCAGTCGTTGTAACATAGATGTCCCCCTACCAATCTGGAGGACGTGCATGAGTGACGACACCGTCGGCGTGGTTATTGAGGGTCGGGAAGTCTTCGCGGTTCCCGGGACTCCCCTGAACGAGATTCTGGCCAGCCACTCGCTGGATTCCGACGACAACGGGGATCCGGTCGTGATCGGCGTGGTCAACGGGCAGCGAACGAGTCTCAACGAACCGCTCTGGGGCGGCGAGACCGTCGGCCTGATGCATCTTTCCCATCCCAAGAGCCATTCCACCATCGTGCGCACGCTCGGCTCGGTACTGGCCATGGCCTGCGACGATCTCTACCCCGACCAACAGGTGATCATCGATTTTTCCTACGGCGGCGGCATGTACTGCCGGCTGCGGCGTGACACGCGCGTCACCGCGGCGGAACTCGCCGGTATCGAGGACCGCATGCGGGAGATCATCGCCGAGAACCAGCCGCTGACCCCGCGCGTCTATGGACAACGCACGTTGATCCGCCTGCAGCGCGACTCGGAACGCGAGTACAGCAAGCTGGCCGCGCGTCACGTGGTCGCGGGATCGGGCATCTACTGCCGCGCCAAGAACAGTCGACTGCTCTTCCAGGGACTCCACCTCCCGTCGACGGGTATGCTGGGAGCCTTCGCGCTGCGACGCGACCCCCCGGGCTTCATCCTGTTGCCCAGCGTGCCTGGCCGGCCCGACGAAACAACCGCATACCAGTCCCAGCCCAAACTCTTCAAGACCATGCGGCGCTATTCGCGCTGGACGGCCCACCAGGGTCTGGCCGATCTCGGATCGATCAATCAGATCGTCGAGCAGGGCCGGACCAAGGAGCTCATCCGCATCTGCGAAGCCCGTCACGAACAGTCCGTGGTCGACATCGCGCGACGGGTTTCTGAACTCTCCACGGACGGCCGGCTCGTCCTGATCGCCGGACCGTCGAGCAGCGGCAAAACGACCTTCGCCAAGCGACTGTCCCTGCAACTGCGCGTGCTGGGGTTGCTTCCTTTCGCCCTTTCCATGGACTCGTATTTCGTCGACCGGGAATCGACACCACGCGACAAGGGCGGACACTACGATTACGAGACGCTCGAAGCCCTGCGGCTGGATCTGCTCAACGAGCATCTGAACGATCTGCTGGACGGCAAGGATGTGCGGCTGGCCACCTACGACTTCGTCACCGGCAAGGCGGGTCTCAGCACCGAGGTCACTCGCCTGAGTCCCGGCGAGCCCCTCCTGGTCGAGGGCATCCACGCCCTGAATCCCGGTATCGCCGACGCCATCGACCGGAGTCGGTGCCTTCGCGTCTACGTCTCGGCCCTCTGCCACACGAACATCGACGACATCACCTACATGCCCACGCGACTGACCCGCCTCTACCGCCGCATCGTGCGCGACGCCCAGTTCCGCGGCTACACGGCCGGCGAGACGTTGCAACGCTGGCGCAGCGTTCGCGAGGGCGAGCGCAGACACATCTTCCCCTACCAGCAAAACGCCGATATTTTTTTCAACACCGGCCTGGCCTACGAACTGGGTGTCCTGAAGATGTGGGCGGAACCCCGCCTGGCGGCGGTCCCCCCCGAGGACCCCTCCTATGGACGCGCGCGCGCCCTACTCGAATTCATCGGCCTGCACCTGCCGGTGGACGCACGGTTGGTGCCTCCCACATCACTGTTGCGGGAGTTCATTGGGGGGAGTGGGTTCGAGTATTAGCAGCCTACTAGGGTAATAGAAAAGCTTCGCGGATCTGCTGACGCGCCGCCTCCAGGTCGTCCTGGTCGATGAGGCAGGACACCGTGGAAACCGAGGTGCTGATGGCGTGGATATCGATGCCGGCGGTGGCCATGGCCTTGAACATGAGCCCCGCGATCGACGGCCGCTCGCTGAAGTGGGGGCCGTAGATGGAGAAGACACAGCAGTTGCGCTGGATCTCGAAACGCTCGGCCTCGATCTCTTCCTTGATGGACTGCAGCAGGCCGAGGGACTGATCCAGGGCGTCCTTGGGCAAGGCGAGGGTGAGGTTCTCACGATCGGTCGCATCGGAAGACGAGACGACGCAGAGAACGTTGATGCCCTTGCCACCGAGGGTCGTCAACGTCAAGCCGGCCACGCCGGGTCCCTTGCGCACGCCGAGCACCCTGACCATCACCAGGTCGAGGGTCTCGATCATTCCACCGATGGCGATCTTCGACATCTCGTCTCCATTTCCCGATTCACGGCTCGACCATATCCGACCCTTCAAATCTAATATCCAGGATCGTCGGACCAAGAACAAATCCGCAACACCCAGAAAGTTATCCTGTCGGGGGGTTGACAACCGGCTTGCCCGGACCGACAATCGGTTTCTCATAGCTTCAGGGGGGTTCCAAACATGTCTCGAGTCGCCGTCATTCTGAGCGGTTGCGGTGTCTTTGACGGATCCGAGATCCACGAAGCCACGGCCACGCTGCTGGCCCTGGACCGTGCGGATGCCGACGTGACCATCGCCGCGCCCGCGGGCCCGCAAATGCACGTGATCGACCATCAGGCCGGTGCGCCCGTCGAAGGTGAGAGCCGTGACATCATGGTGGAGTCGGCGCGCATCGCGCGTGGGCCCGTCGGCAACATCGCCGACCTCGCGGCCGACGACTTCGACGTGGTCTTCCTGCCCGGCGGCTTCGGCGCCGCCAAGAACCTGTGTACCTTCGCCGTGGCCGGCGCCGACTGCGACGTGAATCCGTCGGTCGCTGCCTTCGTCAAGGACATGCACGACAAGGGCAAGTGGATCGCCGCCATGTGCATCGCCCCCGCGCTGGTCGCCAAGATCCTGGGCGCCGACAAACCGGTCAAACTGACCATCGGCACCGACGGGGACACCGCCGCGGCCGTAAACGCCACCGGCGCCGAACACGTGGACGCCGCGGTCGACCAGGTCGTCGTGGACACCGACCATCGTATCGCCACCACGCCGGCCTACATGCTGGCGGGTCGGATTTCCGAGGTTTTCGACGGAATCGACAAACTCGTACAACAGGTTTTAAAGCTCTGCTGAGACTGCAGCTGGACTACAACGTGAAGGAACACCATGCATTATCCTCTCCATGACGACGTATGCCCCGAACCCGCAGCAGACTTGAATCCCTGGGGGACCGATCGGGCCCGGGTCATCAGTGTCGTGAGCCAGAAAGGCGGCGTCGGCAAGACCACGTCGACCATCAACCTGGGCGCCTGTTTCGCGTTGACCGGGCACCGGGTCCTGATCATCGGGACCGATCCCCAGTGCGGCGTCTCCCGCAGTCTCGGCTACGGTCCGCAGCAGTTGCGGGGTGGATTACGCGAAGTAATCATCTCCGGTTTGCCCTTGACCCAGGTGGCCCACGAAACGGCTCTGGACACCATGTCCATGGTCGCGCCCGACGCCTGGACGCTGACCGAAGAAGAACAGTACAAGGACCTCATGGCCCGGCATGCGATGACCTTCGTCAACGCCGTAACCGAAGCCCGCGATGAATTCGATACGATCCTGATCGACTGTCCGCCCGGTTTCGGCCCCGAGACCCGCGCGGCGCTGCTGGCATCCAATGGTTACCTGGTGCCGGTCCAGGCCGAAGAACTCTGCCGGGATTCGCTGACGCGTCTGATGCACTTCATCGACGACTACCGCCTCGCCCACCGGCCGCAGCTGGCGCTGATGGGCCTGTTCCTCACCATGACCGACCACCGCACGCGTATGAGCCGCCAGGTTGCGGCTCGCCTGGACGAGGATTACGGCGACCGCCTGCTCGACCGCTCGATCCCCCGCAACACGCGGCTGACCGAGATGGCGGTGCAGGGCAAACCGACCGTCATCTATGACCGCATGTCCAGCGGCAGCCGAGCCTATTTCGACCTCATGGACGAAATCGTCCTGCGTCATCTGCAACTCGAGCAGCAGCAATCCATGGAGCCCCTCATCACGCCCGACCCGTCGCCCGAACCCGTCGTCGAAAAAAGCAACGAGACGGAGATCTTCGTGGAGAGCGGATCTTCGGTCCATCCCGATGGACTCGCGCGGCTGATGCGCGAACTGGATTCGGCGACCGTCGACACCAGCGAGAGCATCACGGCCCCCGCGACCGGGACCGACCTCTACGACAATCGCGATAGCGATTACGAAGGCGGCGATGGCGGCGCGCCGGATATGGTCTCCCTCGATGATCTGATCGACGAGGAGGAGCGAGCCGAGGAAGGCTCCGGCAACGAAAACGGCTGGGGCTACGGCGACGATAATTACGATACAATCAATTAAAGCCCCATTGCGATATTTGACTGGATATCGCGGATATTATATGTCATAATCGGCTTGTACCCGTTCCATGGATCGGATTGCTGAGTACCCAAAAAGAAAGAGAGAAGCAGGGCATAGTACGGCTTTTTCAGCCGTCATTAGCATATGATCCATGCTAATCAACTAGGCTATTACAAGACTCCAGAGGGGGGAACACCATGTTTCGATTGATAGTGATCCTGGCGATCGTCTGCATCACCAGCGCGGCTTTCGCGACCGATCTCTCCAACGTCCAACAAAGACCTTACAAGCCAGACACCAACGTCCTATTCGTGCCCGAGCCAGGCGCAGGACGCGAAGGTGGCGAGGACATAGGGACAGCTCTCACCATCCCGGGCTTGCCTTACACCGACGGAGGCAACACCTGCGACAACATCGACAACTACGACGAAGCCTGCTCCTACACCGGATCGACATCTCCGGACGTCGTCTATTATTATTCACCGCCCGAGAACCAGTTGATTGCTATCGACTTGTGCTACTCGGACTACGACACCAAGGTCTACGTCTACGACGGCCACATGAACCTCATCGCCTGCAACGATGACTTCTATTACGATGCTCCCTGCGCCACATATTCGTCTTATGTGGAGGCGACGCTCATTTCCGGCACCAACTACTACATCGTGGTCGACGGATACGGCGGCGATTGCGGTAATTACCAAATGGATATCACGTTGGACGAGATCTGCGACGTCGTTTGTGATCCCGACGCCATGGCCGAAGAGGAACCGACGCTGGTGGACGGGTACGAAGACAACTACAACGGCGGTTGCAACAGCGTCCCCGAAGCGTACCAGAGTTTCCACTGGATCAATGACGACGACGGCGACTGCGGACGTCTGTGCGGCGTGAGCGGTTGGCACCTCGGCCCCGCCGGCGAGGAATACCGCGATACCGACTGGTTCATGGTCACGGCCAACAGCACCAGTCTGGAGATCGAGGTCGAGAGCGAGTACGAAGCGCTGGTTTACGTGCTGGACGTCTCTGACTGCCTCAACATTGGCGTCGTCGCGGGCCCTTGGTACCCGGCACCCTGTGAGCTCACCAACATGGTGGCTGCGGTGACCCCCGGAATGACCTACGTGGTCTTTGTTGCGCCGAACACGTTCACGGGTCCGGTTTACGAGTTCGACTACACCCTCCGGATCTGCGGCCACTATTGGGATGTCGTGCCCAACGAGGAAGCAACCTGGGGTGACGTGAAAACCATGTTCCGCTAGACACGAACGACGTCTCAAACGACGAGTGGGCCGGGGCGATTGCCCCGGCCCTGTCTTGTGGCGGCCGATGACGACCCGAGCGCCTATCGCGGTGGTTGCCCAGAACCCGGCGCCGATGTACCTTTGCGACATCGGCGTCGTTGACGATCTCGGCGCCCGCTTTCTCCCGCCTCCGGAGGTCCGAGTTTGTCCAGCACCATGCAAGCCCTGATCTACGACAAGTCCACCATGCCCTGGGACAAGACCACCGGCTTCATCAAGAGCGAGATGCCGCGGCCGGTCCTGGACGAATCCCGCGACCCCGCCGACGCCGACAACGTCATCATCAAGATGATCTACGCCGGGTTTTGCGGCAGCGACCGGGGGATCTGGAACCGCACGGCCTTCAAGGGACATATCTTCGAGAGCCTCAAGCGCGAGAAGCAGACCACGCGTATCATCGGTCACGAACTGGTGGGCGAAATCGTGGCGGTGGGTTCACGCGTGCCGGCCGTCTTCGGCTACGGCCCCAAGGACATCGTCTCGAGCGAGTCGCACATCATCTGCGGCACCTGCCATCAGTGCCGCATCGGGCAGACCCACATCTGTGCCAGGGATACGATCATCGGCATCAGCCGCGACGGCTGTTTCGCCGAGTACATCAAGCTGCCGGCATCGGTCCTGTGGCCCACCAACAAGCGTCTGGTCAAGCTCAAGGTCGCGGCGGTGCAGGAGCCTTTCGGCAACGCCGTCCACGCCTGCATGAAGGCTGACCTGCGCGGCAAGACCGTGGGGGTCTTCGGCTGCGGAACCATCGGGTTGTTCGTGATCATGATCGCCAAGGCCCTGGGCGCCACGCGGGTGATCGGGGTCGAGCCCATGGCCAAGAACCGCGAGATGGCCCTGAAGGTGGGCGCCGATGTGGTAACCCCCCTCGATCTCGCCAAATCGGCCAAGCACAGCTGGGCCGCGGACAAGGATCTGGTCAAGGCCGTACGCGCCGAAGCCCGCGGCATCGGCGTGGACGTGGCCCTGGAGATGGCCGGGTTCAACAGCAGCGTCAACAACGCCATCCAGTCCACGCGACGCGGCGGCGAAGTCGTGCTCTTCGGGTTGAAGCAGGGCAACTTCCACATCCAGAAGTTCGATCGCCTGATCGTCAACGGGCTCACCCTGCACAGCGTCATCGGCCGCCGCATCTTCGAGACCTGGGTCACCACCCGGAACCTGCTCGAGGACAACGCCAACGGCATCCAGAAGCTCATCCACAAGGTGATCCTGAACGGCGGCGACGAGACGGTGGTCCACATCGACGACTTCGCAGCCGAATCGTTCGCAACCAGGCTGTCCGAATGGCCCAAGCTGCTGATAGAATTCTAAGGAGACGCCCATGGACGTAACGATCGAATACTGCAAGGTCTGAAACTACGATCCCCTCGCCGCAAGTCTTGCGGCGGACCTGGAAACCGAATTCGACGCCGAATGCGAATTGATCCCGTCGGGCGGCGGCGTTTTCGAAGTCGTCGTGGACGGGGACCTGGTCTATTCCAAGAAAAGTACCGGACGCCACGCCGAACCCGGCGAGGTGGCCGACCTGATCCGGGAGCGCGACTGAGTGATCCCCACCACCCTGCTCTTCGACATGGACGGCACCCTGCTGGACAGCCGCGCCGCGGTGGTCGACGCCGTGGCCGACGGCCTGACCGGCGCCTACCGCCATCACGAACTGCCGCCCGCCATACCCGACCGTGACCTGATCGCCGACTGCATGGGCCTCCCCTCGCGGGAGTACTTCGCGACGGCCTACCCCCCCGGCACCGTTCCGCCCGACCTGCGCGACGCCTTCGCCGAAACCTACGGGCGCCTGACCGCCGAGCACGAAGTGGCGGCCATCACCGGCGGCCGCACGGCCCTCTACCCCGGTGTGGCCGAGACCCTGGCCGCCCTGAAGACGCGCCACGAGTTGATCCTCTTCTCCAACGCCGGTACCGTCTATTTCCGCGCCGTCATCGCCGGACACGATCTTGAGCGCTATTTCAGCAATTCGCTCTGTATCGAAGAAGCCGTCGATCGGGGTATAGCGACGGACAAGGCGGGCATGGTACGAGCCTTGGTGGACGATCCCTCGCGAGCGGTGGTGGTGGGCGATCGGGCCGGCGACATCGAGGCGGGCCAAGCCGCGGGCACAAGAACGGTAGGCTGTCTGCACGGCTTTGGGTCCCTAAAAGAGTTACAGGCCGCCGACTGGTTGGTCGACGGCCTGCCTGGATTGCTTGATCTCGTCTGGTAGCGGCGGCGGCTAATGCCGCGCCCGCTGCCGTTCCTTCCTGAGTTCCTTCTTCAGCTCCCGCATCTCCTCGCGCAGGGCGTCGAGCTCCGCTGCCAGCTCGTCCATGCCCTCGGCGCCGCGGAACCGGTGATGGGACTCGATGAAGTCCATTTCACTAAGTGCGGAGACAGCTTCCGATACACCATTGAGAAGGGCGTCGAAGTCGATGATCACCTCGTCATCGTCGGCCGCAAAGCGTAAATAGTTGTCGTCCCCGTCGATATGCAGGGCCAAATCCAGATCTTCGAAAGCCTCTTCCATACCATCGAGAGCGTCTGCAATGGCCTCTTCGATGTCGCCCAGGTCCAGTTCGAATATCTCTTCGCCGGTATCCGTATTCACCATGCGGATGTTCTCGTCATCGCTGAACGTGCAGACGAATTTCTCACCGTCGTCGGTGATGACCGTGATGGTACGATCCTCGTTACAGCCGGCCAGTACGGGCGCGACCAGGATCAGCGAAAGCAGGATCGCCCAAAGGACGGCAATTTTTCCGTGTTGTTCCAGCATGACGCATCCTCCGGGTGTGGGATTCCCTCTCTGTGAAGCAAAACTACGCAGACGAGCCGGATAAGGTTGCAGCCGAAATCGCTAGCGGAATTGAAGGTCGTGCAGGGATCTGTAGGGGCCGTCCGTCTCGGCCAGGAGTTCCTCGTGGGTGCCGATCTGGACGATGCGGCCATCCTGCATCACGTAGATGCGATCCACGTGCTGGATGGTGGACAGGCGGTGCGCGATGACGATGGTCGTCCGATCGCGAACGAGCCGGTCGACGGCTTCCTGGACCAGCATTTCGCTCTCGGTGTCGAGGGCACTCGTGGCCTCGTCGAAGATCAGCACCGGCGGGTTCTTGAGAATGGCGCGGGCGATCGAGAGGCGCTGGCGCTGTCCGCCCGACAGCTTCAGGCCACGGTCGCCGATCAGGGTGTCGTAGCCCTCGGGCATCCGGGTGATGAAATCGTGGGCGTTGGCGGCGCGCGCGGCGGCCGTCACATCGTCGTCGCTCACGTCGGACAGGCCGTAGGCGATGTTGTTGCGCACGGTGTCGTTGAAGAGGATCACTTCCTGGGTGACCATACCCATGGCGCTGCGCAGGGACGCCAGCGTGAGATCGCGCAGGTCGTGGCCGTCGATCAGCACCGTACCGCCGGTGGGGTCGTAGAAGCGCGGAATCAGGTCGACCAACGTGGACTTGCCCGCGCCGCTGGACCCGACCAGGGCCACAACCTCGCCGGGCGAGACCTTCAGATCCACACCGCGCAACACCGGGTCACCGGTGTGGTAGGCAAAGCCCACGTCGCGCAGCTCGATCTCGCCGCGCACGTTGTTCAGCACGGCCGCGGCGTCCCGCTCGATGATCTCCACCGGATGATCCAGCACTTCGAAAACGCGCTCGGCGGCCGCCATGCCTTCCTGGATGGCGTTGTTGACCTGACTGAGTTCCTTGATGGGCTTGCCCAGCGAGAAGATGAAGAACAGGAAGAGGATGAAGAGCTGGGGCGGCAGTTCGTCGCCCGTCAGCACCTGCCGCCCGCCGTACCACAGGATGAACAGGCCCACCAGTACCGACAACTGCTCGGTCAGGGGCGATGACAGGCGCTGCATGCTCGCGATCTTGAAGAGGTCCCGGAACAGGCGTTGCGACTCTGCGCGGAACCGCGAGTTCTCACGTTCCTCGTTGGTGAAGGCCTTGACCACGCGGATGCCGGAGATGGTCTCCTGCAGACGCGTCGTGATGTTGGCCATCTTCTCCTGTTGGCGATGACTGTACTTACGCAGCTTCTTGCCGATCCGCACGATGATGAGCATGCTCAGCGGCAGTACGAGCATAGCCAGCAGGGTCAGGCGCCAGCTCAGCAGCAGGGCAAAGGCCAGGTACATGACGATCATCACCGGATCGCGGGCCAGGTTCGTGAAGCTGACGTTGACGCTGCGATTGACCACCAGCACGTCGTTGGTCGCGCGACTGATCAGCTCGCCGGCACGATGGCGATGGTAGAACGACAGCGGCAGGCTGGTGAACTTATCGTACAGCCGATTGCGCAGGTCGCGGATGAAGCTGTGCTGCACGTAGTCGGTGCAGATGGTCTGCAGGTAGCCGGATAAGTTCTTGATCAGATTCAGGAAGAAGAAGACCAGGACGATGACCCACAAGGTCTCCATCTGGGTATCACGCTTGAGCCAGGTATTGAGTCGGGCCATGAGGTCGTCGCGCAGGGCCGACGGATCGAAACCCTGCCGGATCTCCTCGACCCGCGACCGGGCTTCCCCTGCGTCCGGAGCCACATCCGGGGCCGCGATCGGCGTCGCGACCTCCGCCGCCTCCGGCATGAAGAGCGCTTCCAGGAACGGGGCGATCATCACGATGCTGAACCCGCTGAGCAGCGAGAACACGACCATGAAGGTCATCGACAGGATGATGAACGGCAGATACGGCCTCACCAGCCGCAGCACGCGCAGATAGGTATTCATGGCCTCAACAGTAACGGGTGTGCGTCAGGCGTCAATAACGACTGCGTCCTCGGAGTCGTTCCGGTGCTTCAGCCGACGCTCTTCGCGCAGGCAATACAGCACCGGAACCACCAACATGGTGAGGACCTCCACGATCATGCCACCGAACGACGGGATCGCCATGGGCACCATGATATCCGAGCCGCGGCCCTGGGACGTGAGCACCGGCAGCAGGGCCAGAATAGTCGTGGCGGTGGTCATCAGGGCTGGTCGAACGCGGCGAACACCGGCGCTCACCGTCGCCTCCCGCACGGCTTCACGAGTGTCGGGCCGGCGGTCGTGGAAGACGCGGTCCAGATAAGTGGCCATGATCACGCCGTCGTCCGTCGCGATGCCGAACAGGGCGATGAATCCCACCCAGACGGCCACACTCAGGTTCAGCGGATGGATCTGGAAGAGGTGACGCAGGTCGATGCCCAGGACCGTGACGTCCAGGAACCAGGGTTGTCCGTAGAGCCAGATCAGCAGGAACCCTCCGGCCCAGGCCACGAAGATCCCCGAGAAGACCATGCCCGTGGTCAGCGTCGAGCGAAACTGCAGGTACAGGATGAGAAAGATGATCAGCAGGGCCGCCGGCAGCACGAGCCGCAAGCGCTTGGCCGAGCGGACCTGGTTTTCGAAACTGCCGGCGAAGCGATAACTCACACCCGTGGGCAATACCAGCGCCCCGGCGGCGACCTTTGCCTCCAGATAACGCGTGCAGTCCTCCACCACGTCCACTTCGGCGTGCCCCGGATGCTTATCGAAGAGCACGTAACCGGTCAGAAAAGTGTCCTCGCTCTTGATGGACTGGGGCCCGCGCACGTACTCGATGGACGCCAGCTCCAGCAGCGGGATGGGCGTACCGTCGGGCGCAGTGACGATGACGCGACCCAGATCCTCCAGGTCATCGCGCGACTCGCGGGCATAGCGGACTCGGATGGGATAGCGCTCCCGCCCTTCCACGCTGGTGCTCAGGGCGCGGCCGCCCACGGCCACCTCGATCACGTCCTGAACCTTGCGGATGGACAGACCGTACCGCGCGATGGCCTCGCGATCGATGCGGATCTCCAGGTACGGCTTGCCGACAACACGATCGGCCACCACCGTCGCGGGCGATACCGACGGGACCTCCTTCAAGGCTCGCTCGATGTCCGACGCAGCGACCTCGATGCTCGCCAAGTCCGGTCCCGACACCTTCACGCCCATGGGCGCCCGCATACCGCTCTGCAGCATGACCAGACGCGTGGAGATGGGCTGGAGTTTTGGCGCCGAGGTGGTACCCGGCATCTGTGTGACTCGGACGATCTCGTCCCAGATATCGTCAACGCTGCGGATCTCCGGCCGCCATTGGCGGTAAGGTCGCCCCCGGCGGTCGGGAATCAGATCACCCAATTCGTCCCGCACGAAGTCGTCGCGGTCGGCGTCCCAGGCAAAGCGCAGGACACGGCCGTTGGCGTCGCTGCGGTATTCGGGCAAGTAGTTGACAACCGACTCGATCATGGAGACCGGCGCCGGATCCAGCGGCGAATCCACCCGGCCCAGCTTGCCGACCACCCCCGACACCTCGGGAATGCCCGCCATCGCCTTGTCCAACTTGGACAGCACGTCCTGGGCCTCGCCGATGGACGCGTGGGGCATGGTCGTCGGCATATACAGGTATGAGCCTTCGTCCAGGGGCGGCATGAACTCCTCCCCCAGACCCGACCAGGCCAGCGCGCCCAGGACGACCAGCACGAACGGCACGGCCAGAGTGGCGGCCTTGTGTCGTAAGCACCAGCCGAGCAGCCGCGGATAGACCTTGAGGAACATGTGGAAGAACCAGAGCAGTCCGCCGGTCAAGCAGCCCACAAAGAGCAGATTGAACAACAGGTGACGGTCGACGCCCAGGGGGCGCCAGTGCTCGGCGAGCAGCAGACCGACCCCGAGCACCACCGGGATCACCAGCCAACGTCTGTTCCTGGGGCGGGGCAAACGCAACCCCATGAGAAAATCGGCCATCGGCGGGATCAACGCCAAGGCGACGATCACCGACGCCGTCAGGGCGAAGGTCTTGGTCCAGGCCAGGGGCTGAAAGAGCTTGCCTTCGGCGGCCTGTAGGGTGAAGACGGGCAGGAAGCTGACGATCGTCGTGGCAACCGCCGTCACCACCGCGGGTCCCACTTCGGACGCGGCGATCAGGATGGTCTCGCGACGGGACACGCCGGGGACGGCCCGATCCAGGTGTCGCAGGATGTTCTCGGTGACCACCACCCCCATGTCCACCATGGTGCCGATGGCGATGGCGATACCCGACAGGGCCACGATGTTGGCGTCCACGCCGAAGACGCGCATGCCGATGAAGGCCATGAGCACGGCCATGGGCAGCAGACCCGACACGAGCAACCCGCCGCGCAAGCGCATGACCATCACGACGACCACAATGATCGTCAGCAGGATCTCGCCGCGCAGGGCGTCATCGAGGGTGGCAAGGGTCTCGCGGATCAAACCGGAACGGTCGTAGAAGGGCACCACGGTGAGCTTACTGACCGTGCCGTCAGCCAGGGTCTTAGTAGGCAGACCCGGCGAGATCTCGTCGATCTTCACCTTCACGGCATCGATGACCGCCAGCGGGTTCTCGCCGAAGCGTGCGACCACGACGCCGCCCACCGCTTCGACGCCGCCCTTGTCCAGCACACCGCGCCGCAGGGCCGGACCGGTGGCGACGACGGCTATGTCGCGCAGGGTGACCGGCACGTTGTCGATCACTTTGACGACGACGGTCTCAAGGTCCGACAACGTCTTCACAAAACCGACGCCGCGCACCACGTATTCCACACGGTTGATCTCGATGGTCCGGGCACCCACATCCACATTGGATTCGCGCACGGCCCGAAAGACGTCGTCCAAGCGCACGCCGTAGCTCCGCATGGCGTCGGGATCAACGTCGATCTGGTACTCGCGAACGAAACCGCCTACCGAGGCCACTTCCGACACGCCCTCGACCGACATGAGCGCATAACGCACATACCAGTCCTGCGCGCTGCGCAACTCGTCGAGGTCCCAACCGCCGGCGGGATTCCCGTCCGGGTCACGACCCTCGAGCGTGTACCAGAATACCTGCCCCAGCGCAGTGGCGTCGGGTCCGAGCACGGGTCGCACGTCGGCCGGCAGGGCCTCCGGGGACAGGCTGGCCAGCTTCTCGAGGATGCGACTGCGGGTATCGTAGAAGTCGGCGCGTTCCTTGAAGATCACGTAGATGCTGGAGAACCCGAACATCGATACGCTGCGGACAGTCGCCACGTCGGGCAAACCGAGCAGGGCAACGGTCAACGGGTAGGTGATCTGGTCCTCGATGTCCTGGGGCGATCGACCGGGCCACTGGGTGAAGACGACCTGTTGGTTCTCGCCCAGATCGGGAATGGCGTCCACGGCCACCGGCGAGCGGGGCAGCCAATCGTCGCGCCAGTCGAAGGGCGCGACGGCGTAGCCGGCCACCAGAACGGCCAGCAGCACCAAACCGACGACCAGCCGGTTGTACAGGCAGAAACGAATGACAGCGGTGATCATCGCGTCGCTCCCGCGACGAAGCTGAGCGAGTCGGTCTGAGATCCGCACCGCAGCATCGACGCGCCGAAGTATGGATTGGCGGCCGACGTGGCGGTCTGGATCCAATCGGCGCCGTCACCGAACATGGGACAGTGGAATAGCCGCAGGGTGCGATCGTCGTGGCTGTCACCCGTCTCCTGGAACCGGGATAAGACAGCCCAGAAGGCGTCGGTGAACGGATCGAAGGAGGCGCGGATGGTCGCCAGGTCTTTGGCGTTCGCGTAGGTCGTCAGACTGCCGGTCATGTGACCGGCGGCTGTTGTCCAGGCCGCGACGGCCTCGTCGTCAGACTCTGAAATAATCACGGCGTCGACGGTCGAGCCCAGGGCCCGGGCGGCTTGTTTGGCGGCTTCCAGATCGTCACCAGACAGGGCGAGTTGGAAGGCGAGATAGGCGTCGACGACGGGTGCGATCGACGAGAGGAAGGCCTCGCTCGGCTTCGGCCCGGCCGGAGGATGGGCGTAACGATCGGACACGACCTCGGCCGGAGTCGCCGTCTCCGCGACCGGGTTCATCATGCTCGGCCGCGCCTGGATCTGCAGGGCGCTGTCGATCTTGAAATTGCCCGCCACCACGACCCACTCTCCCTCAGCGAGGCCCGAAACCACCAAATAGTGATCCCCGGCCCGGGGACCGAGCACCACTTCCCGCCCGGTGAATCGGGGGACGTCGCCGGGCTCGCGCACGTAGACCACGGCGCGACGGCCGGTCTGCAACGGCGCGGTCGCCGGCACTATCAGGGGTGCCTGGGCCTCGTCGGTTTCGAGTACGGGAATGCCCTCGGCGTCCAGGAACGCCTCGATCGTCGCCTTGACGAACAGTCCGGGCTTGAGCTCGCCGCGATGGTTGTCGGCCTCCAGACGCACAGTCGCCGTGCGGGTCCGTCGATCCAGGACTGGGTCGATGAAGACCACTTCACCGGTGAGCGTCCGTCCGGGCAGAGCCTCCAGGGTGAACGAGGCCGATTGGCCTTTCCGGAGGAAGGGTAAGTCGGACTCGAAGGCCTCGAGCTCGACCCACACCCTGCTCAGGTCCGCGAGCGTATAGAGATCGGCGCCGGTGGCGACGTAGGTGCCTTCGATCGCGTCCTTCGCCACGACCACGCCGCTGATGGGTGCCAGGATGCTGACGTGATGAGTGGGTTCGCCGGACAATTCGATCGCTTCGACCTGCGCCGCGGTCAATCCCCACTGACGCAGCCGGTCCCGCACGGCACGAAGGGTCCGCGCCGCGGTTCCGTTCATGAGATCGGTGCCACCGGCTTCCTTCACAGCCGCCGCGGCCGAGAGCAGTTCGGTCTGGGTCGACAGCAATTCAGGGCTGTAGAGCAACACCATCGGCTCGCCCGCCTCGACCATCTCCCCCGTCGTCGCCACGAAGAGGGTATCCAGCCGTCCCGCAACCCACGACGTGATCTTGCGGTAGCGGGATTCTGCGTAGGCCACACGCCCCACCAAGCGCACTTCGGCGGCCGCGAAAGCCCGTCGTACCGGACGTGTCTCGATCTCGGCCAGAGCCGCCGCACTGGATGTGAGCTCGAGAGTCGCCGACTCGGGAGCCTCCCCCGAAGACTCGGTCACGGGAATCAGATCCATGAAGCAGACTGGACACTGTCCGAACTCGGGAAGCTGGATATGGGGATGCATGGAGCAGGTCCAGGCTATCGTCGACTGTTGCGCCAAGTCGGCGTCACCGGCATCACCGCTCCCGATACGCTGGCCTACCCGGAACGCTGTAGCCAACAGCACCAGGATCAACAGGCCCAGGCCGATCTTCCGCATGGTCATCGCTCCAATGTTCAAGGTGACACCGACTCGTCATCGCCCACCAACACCATTACGGCGGCGGCGGCAATCCCCTGGTCGGCCAGGGCGCGATCCCGCGCCAGCTCGTACTCGAACAGCATGCGGGCGACATCGATCAGGTCCAGATAGGCAGCCTCGCCCGTACCGTAGGCCGCGAGCATTGATTCGAAGGCCCGGCGCGCTCGCGGCAGCATCGTCTCGCCGTAGAGGGCCGCCCTGCGCACTGCATCCTCGTATTGGTAGAGGGCCGTCTTGAGTCTGGCGCGCAGGCGTTCAGCCAGGTCGCGGCGTTCGGCGGCGACGGCCCGGACGCTCGCGGCTGCAGCAGCGCGCTCGGCACCGTAAGCACCCCTCCACAAAGGTAGGCTCAGGCCGAATCGTGCGATAACCGGGTCCCGCCCGCTGTCCTCGACGGTCATGGCCGCCGGATCCACGGCGATGTAGTCCAGTCCCAGGGTCAGACGCGGGAAAGCGTGCTTGGCTGCCAGATCGCCGCGAGCTGAAAACAGGGCGGTCCGGGCATCTATGGAATCAAGATCGGGATGCCCGCGACGTTGACGATCGAGAAGAATGGTCTGGTCGGGCAGCGGCTCGACGATGGGAATGCCCACAGGTGAGTCGACAGGTGTGTCAGCCGGCAAGCCGGCGGCGATGTTCAAGTCGGCGGCAAGTGTCGGTCGCCTCGAGCGCAAAGAGTTCAGACGATCCTCCACCAAGCCAAGTTCCATCTGGATGCGCATGAGATCCGCATACATGCCCTCCCCCGACGCATAGCGGGTTCGAGCCACGTCCTCCCAATCGGCGACCACACGCAGGTGCGCCTCCGTCGTTGCGACGGCCCGGTCGAGCCAGGCCAGTTCGAACCAGGTGACCCGCACGTCCTGCAGAATCGTCAGGTGTCGGGAAACCCGGCGGGCAGACGCCTCGGCCGTCTGGGCATCGACGGCTCGACCTCGCAAACCGAGAGTGCCGAACCAGGGAAACGACTGTCGAAAGCCCATGGACCAGCGCTGCGGTCCAACACGGGTCTCGACGGGATCAAGCATCAGTCCGAAGCGCAGTTCGGGATCGGGCAGGGCGGTGACCACACGACGCGTAGCCGCTACGGCCTCGCGCTCTGCGTCCAGTCTAACCAGGGCGGGATGATGAGCCGCGGCCTGCGCCAGATAATCCGCCAGGGAAGACCCCATGGCGGTTGAGGGGAGCACTGTGAGTAAAAGCAGAAACACCAGTCGGTTACAAGTCATCGCTCTCTCCCGCCACGGCGATGTTGCATATCCCGGGACGGTGGTTGTGGAACCGTTACCATGAGAGGGCCCGTTCCGTCTTGAAAGGGGCCCTCCGATCGCGGACTATTGTCTACGCACACTATAGGAGATTGGCATCATCCGGCAAGGCTATTCCCGGTGCGGGATTAGGTTGGCGCCGAAGTGCGGCGGGTGTTAGGGTGCCGCCACAAAGGAGCCCCCATGCGCTACAGCACCGACATCGTCGTCATCGACCTCGAAGCTACCTGCCCCGAATCCGACGAGGGCAACAACACGGTCGAACGCAGCAACATCATCGAGATCGGGGCGGTGCGCCTGGACAAGCGCAGTCTCGAGATCCAGGATCAGTTCAGCGAACTGGTCCGGCCGCTGGAATATCCCGTCACGCCCTTCATCGCCAACCTCACCTCCATCACGCCGGAGATGGTCGCCGACAAGCAGACCTTCGCCACCGTCGGCCGGCGCTTCCTGGACTGGTACGGGCCGCGCAACAAGGCCATCATCGCCGCGTTCGGCGCGTACTACGACATCCCCCTGCTACGCCGCGAATGCGACGTCCACAACCTGGACTTCCGCGCGTCGATCGCCGGCGGCGCCTTCGACATCCGCGCCGTGGCCACGATCTGGCTGGCCGAGAACCATCACCGCACCTCGGGTCAGCGCCTCGATTCGATCCTCGAGAAGATGGATATCAACCTGGATTTCCAGCTGCATCGGGCCGTGGACGACGCCAAGGCCGCTGCGGCCGTTTTACAGACCTATCACCTGGGTTATACGAAGATCTGACCCGTCCTCCAAACCCGGTTTTCCTTGCCTAGACGCGGCCGTCCTGCCAGATTTCAACCAGCCTGAAAAATACCGGCAAGCCCGGCGCGCACCGTTGCGCCGACTGTCCCGATAGCGCCGCGAGAGGAGACCAGCGTGTCCAATATCGAAAATCGCTTCCAGGAGCAGAAGCAGAACTTCGGTCACTGGGAAGTGATCAAGGACGTCGTCGATCAGCAGATCGACCTCATGCTCAACTATCGCCAGAGCGGGCATCCCGGCGGCAGCCGGTCGAAGGCCCACATGTTCCTGAGTCTGCTGTTGGGCGGCGCCATGCGCTGGGACATCCGCAATCCCGGCAAGCGCTTCGGCGACCGCTTCATCCTGGTGGCCGGCCACACCGCACCCCTGGTCTACTCGATGCTCTCGGTCTTCAACGAGGCCCTGCGCGTGATGCACGAGAAGACGGGCGACCCCAAGTACCTCGTCACCGGCGCCCCTGACCGCATGTTGACCTGGGAAAACCTCCTCGACTTCCGTAACCGCGGCGGCCTGCCCGGCCACGTCGAGATGGCCCACAGCAACCTGTTCGTAAAGTTCAACACCGGCCCGAGCGGCCACGGCGGACCGGTCATGAGCGGCGAGGCGATCGCGCTCAAGCGCGCCGGCGCCGCGGGCGTGAAGGTCTTCGGCATCGAGGGCGAAGGCGGCCTGACCGCGGGCTGCTGGCACGAGATGAAGAACACCGGTTACGGCCTGGGCCTGGACAACATGTTCCTGATGGTCGACTGGAACGACTACGGCATCGACAACCAGAAGATCAGTTCGGTCGTCAACGGCACGCCCGAAGACTGGTTTGCCCCTTACGGCTGGCACACGCACAACGCCGCCGACGGCAGTAACTGGGACGACGTGACCCGCGCTCTCTTCGAGATGATCGAGGGCGACAATCCCGCCGGCCGTCCCGGCATGATGTGGGGCAAGACCCGCAAGGGCCGCGGCTACCACAAGTACGACAACGTCAGCCACGGCGCCCCTCACGCCCTGAACTGCGACCTCTTCTGGCAGTGCCGCCAGGACTTCGCCGACAAGTACGACGTGGCCTGGGTCGGCAAGGACAAGCCCGTCCCGTCGGGCGGCGACCTGCGCGACCAGTTCGCGGCCAACCTGAACGCGGCCCTCGACGTGCTGCGCAAGAACGACGAGACCGTCGCCTACCTGGCCGACCGCCTGGTCGAACTGGGCGACAGTGTCCCCGAGGAGATCGACGGCTTCCGCATCCCGGTCGCCAACAATCCCCTTCACGACGACGCCCTCTTCGATTTCGAGAACTACCCCGAGAACATGTGGGCCGAACCGGGCACCAAGCAGCCCAACCGCGCGGCTCTGTCCAAGTGGGGCAGCTGGATCAACTCCTACTGCCGCGAAAACCACGGCCGCCCGTTGTTCCTGGCCTGCTCGGCCGACCTGGCCGGCTCGACCAACATCGCCGGCTTCGCCGCCGACTACGACGACATGTCCAACTACGGCTGGTTCGAACGTGATTCAGCGCCCGAGGGCGTACTCCTGCCCCAGGAAATCACCGAGTTCCAGAACGCCAGCCTCTGCGTGGGCGCGGCGGCCGTGAACATGGCCGAGAAGCCCGAGGAAGAGTTCAACGGCTTCTACACGGCCTGCTCGACCTACGGATCCTTCAGCTATCTGAAGTACGGCGCCATGCGTCTGTACAGCCAGATGGCCCAGGACTGCGAGCACAAGCTGGGCAAGGTGATCTGGATCGCCGGACACAGCGGCCCCGAGACCGCCGAGGACAGCCGGACCCACTTCGGCATCTTCTCCCCCGGCATCACGCAGATGTTCCCCGACGGACACGTCATCGACATCCATCCCTGGGAGTACAACGAGGTGCCGGTCATGCTGGCGGCGGCCATGAAGACCGACCAGCCCATAGTGGCCCTGCACCTGACCCGTCCCGGCGTCGTGATCCCGGACCGCAAGGCTTTGGGCCTCGGCTCGCACTTCGAGGCGGCCAAGGGCGCCTACATCCTGCGCGACTACAAGCCGGGCCTGCCCCAGCAGGGCTGCTTCTTCGTCCAGGGCACCATGAGCACGTACAACACGATCAACGCGCTGGAGGCCATCGATGCCGCCGGCGTGAACGTGAAAATCGTGGCGGTGCCGAGCCCGCAGCTGTTCAAGCTGCAGGACCAGGCCTACCAGGACACGGTGATCACGGGTACCGATCGCATGAACAGCACGTTCATCACCAACCGGGCTCGCCGGCTCATGTCGGACTGGGACTTCAATCCCCTGGCCGGCGAGTACGCCGTCTGCAGCGACCACGACGACATGTGGCGCGAGGGCGGGGCGTTGGACGAGGTATGTGAGGACTCGGGGATCGATCTCGAGAACATCACACGGGCCGTCATCGCGTTTGCCGAGAACTATGAGACACGGATGGAGCTTCTGCGTCGGATGGTCGGGGATGCGGCCAAGATCTGAGTCTGGTTCAGTCGAAAAAAGAACGCCCTCCGTCTGCGGACGGGGGGCGTTTTTGTGCGATTGTGGAACAAGTGCAAAGCTTGCCATCATCGCCCGGTATAAACCACCGAGGTTCCCTAGCCCACCGTCGAGTCGATCTTCAACACCCCGCCGAGCGACCCGGCCCGCCGTCGCATATTCCCCAGCCCGTTGCCGCCCGCCGAGCCCGCAATATCGAACCCGACTCCATCATCTTCGAGCCTCAACTCGAACCCGTCGCCGACCTCGCACGCGCTCATGCGCAGCCGCGAACAACGGCTGTACTTCAGGTTGTTGTTGATGGCTTCCTTGAAGATCAGGTAGAGGTGCTGGCGACGTTCGATATCCAACCTCACGGCTCGCAACGATTCCAGGTTCGACACCTCGAATTCGATCTCCTTGGCCGCGAACATTGACAGATATCCCTTCCGAAAAAACTCGTTAAAGGACTGCTCCCCGGCTGTCGGTCCTGCATTGGCACAACATGAGATCCCGACTGTGCACTCATGGATTCATCCGGAGCAGGACCAGTCATCGAGTCTCGGAAGAATGTTTTTCGGTGTGATCGCAGAAAGGTGTATACTTAGGCTGACGATCAAGACCGGTACGGGCACACAACACGAAAGAACCGCGCGAAGGATATGAACATCGAGAGGAGTCGCACATGCGGCGCGTATCGTATCCGATCCTGATCTGCCTTATGATTGCCGGCTTCGGCGGCTGCAAGAACGAGTCGCTGATCAGCGGCCCTGAAATCGTTGCCGAGAAGAATCTGGATCGGGGAGGGCAGAAGCCCTCGGTTCATCACGATATCCTGGATATGCTGGACTACGAGCAGGTCGAGGGAAGGCTCAATGCCGGTGAATCAGCCATTCTTCACTACAAGTCGAGTACATGGCCCGGTGATTGTCGGTTCGGACTGAACATCCCCGAGGACGCCGTACAAACAGACACTCATTTCGTCCTGCGCTTCCCCACCTACCAGTCATACATGGAGCACGCCGACCTGAACCTGCCCCTGATCGTGCGCCTGGAGCCTGAGAACGTCCATTTCAACGTGCCCGTGACCGTGATGGCCACTTACATGCCGTGGGTCGACGGCCGGCCGCCCACGATCTTCTGGAACGCCGAGCCCGTCTACGATGAAGAAGGCAATATCATCGATACCCTCTTCAACGAATACGGCCGGGCCCGTATTCTTTACATCAACCGTAAATGGCAAGTGCACTTCAAGGTGAACCACTTCTCCGACTGGGAAGTGGGCGATATTCCCGAGGCCGCGGACGATTTCGATTTCGATAATCCGGACGATCAATAATGTGGGGCTAATCGCCGACCGACGGGTTGGTGATTGAGATGTGGAACGACCAGTAGAAGGGATGGGACCAACGCGGATCGCCGTCGCGCAGATCGAGTTGGGCCCGCCGCAACGCGGCTGAGACCGTCAACCCCGACAGCCAATGTTCGTAGAACCGCCCGGCCAGCCGCCGGGCGGCTTCGTCGTCGATACTGACCGACGGCGCCACCACCGCCCGTGCGCCGGCGTCGAGGAAACTGTGCGCCAGTTCGGCGTGGGCGGATCCCGCGACCCGGGCATACCCCTCCGCGGCCTCGCAACAGGACAGGAATATCAGGTCGGCATCCAGATCGAGCCGGCGGATCTCGCCCGCCGTCAAGGGGGCGTCCATGGTTCCGGCCAGCAGCAACGAGGTCTGTTCGGGCGCCCCCCGGTAAACCAGCGCGTGGCTTGCCACATGGATCGCGTCGTAGTGCTCCAGGTCAACCGCGGTGACACCCTCCCCCGCGGCATCTCGTCCCACGTGCAGATCGGCATGACCGGCCGGCCAAAGATCATGGATCTCGCGGGCCTCGCGCTCGGCGTGGCGCAGGGTCGACAAGCCCGCGGCGCCGGCCCTCGCCGAACCGTCAACGCCCAGAGCCAGCAGCCGACCGTCGGTCCGTCGCCGGCTCGCAACGAGGTGCCCACGCGCTGGTGACGTGGAGACGGTCAGCGGGCCGCGGTCCAGCCAGGTCTCGCTCGTCGTACGGGGCAGGGCAGCCCAGGGCACGGCATGCAACACGCCATCGGGCACGATGGCGAGAGTACCGCCTTCGGGCCAGTCCCCGGGATCGCCGCCCAGAGCTGTCACCATCTCCTGTAATTCCCGCGACACGACGATACGTCCAGGCTGGGCCAAGTCCGCAAGAACCGGTGCGAGACGCTCGAGCAGCCCGCTCTCGCCGGGCAGTCGGGTCAGGCGCGCGTCGTCCGCGGTAAGGGACCAACGGAACGAGGCCCGGCGGCCGACGAGAAAAACAAGCTGGGGTGTGACGAGAGCCTTTCCGGCGTCGGTCGCGAGGCGGTTCCAGGCAGGCAGGATCTCCTGCACAAGATCGAGGGAGCGCAGGGCCGCGTCGCCGGACACGTCGCGGCCGTCGTCACCCACGAGGAGCATGAGCTCCGCCTCGGCCAGTTCGCGGCGCAGGTCGGTGTCGAAGAGCTTGCGGATATCAGATCGGTGCTCGGAAGTCGTGCGGGCGAGTCCTTCGCGAACCGCCCGGTAACGGGCGCTCGCTTCGTCGGAGCGACCTGCCCCGACGAGGGCCCGGCCCGTCTCCAGATCGATGCCGGCGATCAGATCCGGAGGCGACCATGGCGTGCAGAGGCGGCGTGCGTGCGTCAACTCGGCGAGGGCGTCATCGTAGCGATCCTCGCGCGTGAAAGACA
Source organism: uncultured Fibrobacteraceae bacterium (assembly GCA_964476155.1). Classification (GTDB taxonomy): domain Bacteria; phylum Krumholzibacteriota; class Krumholzibacteriia; order LZORAL124-64-63; family LZORAL124-64-63; genus JAHIYU01. The sequence continues at coordinate 31,699 of CAYYYS010000010.1, read as the reverse complement.
TGCCGCGGAAAAGCAGTGTCGACAATCGGGTCCGAAAGCGACCGTCGTCGCCCTCGGAATCGGGAAAGAGCCGGCGCGCCTCTGCGTATTGGGCCCGGTCCAACAGTACCGCTCCCAGCAGGAAACGGGTGGTCGAGATACGGTCGGGATCACCGATCACCTTACCCAGATCCAGGCAAGCCTGGTAGGCGATCTCGGCGGTCCGCAGATCGCCGCGACGGCGCGCCAGATCGCCACGTGTGCGTTCCAGTTTCCATTTGCGCACCGGGTCGTCGCGACGCACGAGAGCCAGCTCGACACGCTCCAGGGCTTCCGCGGCGGAGAGGTAACGACCTTGACGGGCGAGGAAGTCGGCCGAATACAGGTCCAGGTCCAAGGCCACGTGGCGATCGGCCAGGGCATCGCCCAGACGTCCCCGCAGGGAGTCGAGCACGGCGATGGAGCGGTAGGCCTGGTCGGGCCGTCCGCGCTCGACGCTCTCCTCGATCAGGCGCAGATGCAGTTCGGCCAGGGCCTGCACCGACGTCCGGTTCGGTTTCAACCGCACCGCGGCGTCCAGCAGCGAGTCGACCGTGGCGTAGTCGCCGATCTGGGCGTAGTACTCCGCCTGCATCAGGGGCATGCGCGCCCGGTTGCGAAGATTGGGATAGATTTCACCCCAACGTTCGCCACGGCGTTGATAGACAAGGCACGAATCGAGATTTCCCAATAGGCGATGTCGACGCGATACGTTCATCAGATGCTTGATGACGTTGATCGAATCACCGTCGGCCTGGGCGATGGCCAGACTCTGGCGATAGAAGCGCAGGCCCAGGGCGTACTCGCAGGTGGCCTGGGTCAGGATGCCTGCGTGGTTCAGACTCTTGGCCGCCAGGGGCATCAAGCCCGCCGCGAGGGCGGAATCGGTACAGGACTCGTAGAGAGCGAAAGCCCCGCTGCTCTCGCGACGCGCGGCCAACACGTCGGCCCGCAGCAGTCGCGCGTTCAGCACCGGGTAGACGTTTCCGGTCTCCGACGACACCGCCGCCGCCAGGTCCTCGGCCGCGACCGCGGCGTAGAGGGCATCGTCCAGGCGACCGGCCAGCTTCAGGGCGTGTACGACCTCCCGCCAAGCCTGGAGCGAGGCCCGACGCCCGCCCAACTCGTGCGCCACCGGCAGGGCATCCAGGGCCAACCGGACCGCCACCTCGGCGTTGCCCGATTGCCGTTCGATCCAGGCCAGCTTCAGGGTCAACCAGAAACTCTGCAGGGGATCAAGGGAAGCGCGCAGTGCCCAGGCACGGCGGATATCGCCGCCACCCCTGGTGTAACCGACCTCTCGCCAGCAACGCACGTAGAGACCAATGGCGCTCGTGGTGTCGGCCAGGGTTGGATCCGCCAGGATCCCGGCTATCTCGTCACCGCGGCCGATCAGGGAGCGGTTGCGAATAGCCATTTCGCACCAGAGGAAATGATCCGGCCGCGCGCGCCACGCGGCGAGGATCTCCGTCGCCGCCTCGACCCGCGTGGCGGAGACGTAGAGTTTTTTCTGCAGCGCATGTAGACGGTCTAAGTCCCGCTTCACGGTCTCGTCGCCGGGGTCGTGAGCGTCGAGGGAACGACGGACATCATCGATCAAGGGCTTCATCTCGGCGGAGAGGGGCACGCCGGCGAGTTCCAGACGCGGGGCGTCGCTACCGCAGCCCATCGTCAGAATCAGAATCGTGGCGGCCAGGACGGCCACAACGAGTGAAGGCGGGCAGGACGGGACAGAGGGCTTTGTCATACGTTTATGCAACCCCCGACCGGTCTGCGTGTCGCGACCGAAAAGCCAACCCGACCGCGAAGACCAGCACCAGCAGACCCGTCGTCAGCGGAAAACCCGAATAATAGACCCGCCAATATTGGGCGTTGGTGTCCGCCGCTTCGAGCAGCACATCCGCATCCATCTGTGCGGGTGAATATCTGCGCTTCAGCTTGGTCAAGTAATCACCCGCCTGCAGCAAGGCGCCAAGATCGGGGTGATTCGAGCGGATGGCACACACCTCGTTCTCCGAGAGGTTGTTGGCATATTCGGTCTCGGCGCCCGCGAAATCCATGCGCCGATCGGCGTTCACGTAGAGAATCACCGACGTGTCGTCCGCGGCGCTGAGCGCTGATATGCGCATGGGATAGATGGGCGCGTCACAAGTGAACGTGAGCGCGATGGGCTGCATACCGCCGTACCAGTACCAGTCCTGCTGAGCTTCGTCGAAGGCCGTGGAGTCGACCTTCAGGGTGACGAAGTACCAGTCGTCCTGCACGTAGGCGTCTAGCAGGGGCGTGAAGTCGTCGGCGTTGTCGTCGTGGAGAAAACCCCAGGTGGTGAGCGAGTCGGTCAGGGCGTCCGCGTCGTCGGCGCCGAGGATCATGGCCTGGTAGATGCCCACCAGTTGCGAGTCGATGATGTCTACGCCGCCGTCGCCGTCGTTGGCGGGCCTGACCATATAGTCCGTCTGATTACACCCCCACCCATCTTCACGATTGCGGTACTCGGGTGCGGTCAGGTCGGCAAGCTGATGGAAGATGGGTGTGCTGGACTCGTCCAGTTCGGGCAACCCCGGCACCGGAACGATCCAGGCGAAATTCTGTGTGTCGCCCCGGAAGCCGGGTAGGATGTGCAGCCGCTCCGTGCTCGTATCCGAATCGTAGTCCAGGTAGGCGATCTGACTGGTCTCGTAGATCTCGTACTGCCAGGGAGCCATCATGCAACCGTCGGCCAGGGCCGTCGCCGCGGCGAACAAGGTGGCGGTGCAGACGGCCGCGGTCATCGTGTGTTTCATGTCCGTCCTCCTGCCGTTCAAAGGGTCCGTGTGTAGTGGAGCCGCGCTCCGATACCGATCATGTTGACTTCGTGGTGATGGTAGCCGGCCCCGACCTCGCCGCTGCTGCCTCCCCACTCGAAAGACAAGCCCAGGGCCCGTCGCTGATCACGCGACCGCCATTCGGGGGTGAGAGACAACCTCATGCCCTTGCCCCAGCCCCGGTCGGTGCGTCGAGGGTCGAGACTGTTGGGATTGAATGAAGGCACCCGCTCCTCCATCCACGTGGCTTCGAAGCAGGCGCCCCAGTAGAGTCGAAAACGGGGGTTCTTGGAGGCGTTGATGCGGAATCCCGCCGTGATGGGCACGGCTCGCAAACTGACATCATCGTTGCCCTCGAATTCCAGCGAGTCATAAAACGGATCACCGGAAACCCCGCCGTAGCGAATCCCCAGCACGAACTCGGCCGCTTCGTCGAGGCCGACGCTCATTTCGCAGCCGATCTGGGGTATACCGCCGTAGGTGTCGTACATGTCCTGGTCGCTGAAAATCGAATATCCGGCGAACAGGCTGACCTCGGTTTTCAGGGATGAGAGATCGAGACGCGGCCCCTGAGCCTCACGCGGCCGATCGGAACCGCCGACTTCGCGAGGTGGATCATCATCGCCGATGGGCGCCGCCAACGGAGGCGTGACATGTAGGAACAAGAACACGTTGGATAGGGGCAGAATCAGGCCGAGGGGCCTGATCGACATGCATCGACTCGGAGGGAACTGCACAGGCATGATTGCTCCGCTTCGTTTTCGTGACTTCGATACGGCGATCGTATGTCAGGGGCGGTAGCAATCGTTAATGGAATCGTCTCCCGGAATGAAAAAGATACGGGATCGACGGACAGATTATCTTGAATAACACCATCGGCATTTTGTTCCGAGAAATCGGCGGCGCCGTTGATCAGGTCCATGGTCCAGGCAACACAACGAACCCACATCACCCCGGGGTGATGTGAGGAATGGGAAACATCAAAGTCACGGCCCCCCGTGGGGCCGTGAGCCACATCCCGCATCAAAAACAGGGTCACCTGGGAGGCCGTGACCATGCTAGTCTCGACACCAACCCAATCAGGAGATGTCGATGAAACGCCTGATCCTCTACTTGATCCTGTCGCTCTGCGCATGGCCCGTCCTGGCGTCCGGGATGCCCCCCGCCGAGCCTCCCCTGCTGCACGGCAACATCGAACTCGTCGAGAGCGTGCCGCGGGAGACCATGCTCGATCTGCCCGACGTACCCGACGCCCGCGACGTGTGGCTCGACATGATCGCGAGCGCACGCACGTCCCTGGACATCGAGGTCTTCTACGTGAGCGCCGATCCGGATCGGCCCGACGCCCTCGACGCGGTGATCGCCGAGGTGGCGGCCGCCGCCGACCGCGGCGTGCGGGTCCGCCTGCTGGCCGACAAGGGGTTCTACCGGACCTATCCGCGGTGGGTCGATGAGATTGGCGCCCTGCCCGGCGCCGAGATGCGCCTCTTCGACGCCCGCGCCGCCTGGGGCGGCGTCCAGCACGCCAAGTTCTTCGTGATGGACGGCCGCGCCGTCTACGTCGGCAGCCAGAACTGGGACTACCGTGCCCTGGAGCATATCCACGAACTGGGAGTGCGGGTCTACGGGCCCGAGCCTGCGCAAGCCGTCCAGGCCATCTTCGACTGGGACTGGGCTCTGGCCGGCGGCGAACCACCCCCGTCGACCGAGGTCTCGGCCGGTCCCTGGCGCCTGTCCGTGCGCGGCCGCGGCGAGGTCTTCGTCACCTTGGCCGCCAGCCCACCCGCCGGCCTGCCCGCGGGTCTCCCCCACGACGAGCCCCTGCTGGTGGATCTGATCGATCGCGCCGAGCGGGAGCTGCGCCTGCATCTGCTGTCCTACAATCCCAGCGGCCGCGACGGGCACTACTACGAGGTTCTGGAAAACGCCCTGCGCCGCGCCGCCGCCCGGGGCGTCGAAGTGCGGATCATCCTGTCCAATTGGAGCAAGCGCAAATACATGCTGCCGTATGTGAAGAGCCTGGCGGTTTTGAACAACATCGAGGTACGGTTCACCAACATTCCGCCCTGGTCGGGCGGCTTCGTGCCCTTCGCCCGCGTCGAGCATCCCAAGTACCTGGTCAAGGACGGCGACGCGGCCTGGGTGGGCACCGCCAACTGGGGATACAGCTATTTCCACACGTCACGCAATCTGGGCTTCTTCTGCGAGGGTGAGGCACTGGCGAGCGACATGGTGCGCTGGTTCGACAACAGCTGGACTAGCCCCTACGCCGAAACCGTCTATCCCGGTGCCGACTACGAGCCCCCGAAACGCAAGGAGTAGCGATGAGCGATCGCCTGGACAGCCTGTCGCGCGAGGAGATCATCACCTGGCTGGAAGATGCCGCCAAGCTCTGGCTGGCCCACGATGGCTTGTGGTTCCAGTCCGTCGATAAAAAGCGCGGAATGGCCGAGGCCATGGCCCACGACGCCAACGCCTGGGCGCGGTTTGCGCCCATCGAGGCCAAGCGTATCATGAAAAGGCTCGGTATCGAGCCCGGCGGCGGCATTCCCGCCCTGATCCGATGTCTGGACCACCGGCTCTACGCCCTGCTCAACCGGCAGGAGGTCGTCGAGCAGAGCGACACCCACTGCATCTTCCAGATGAGCGAGTGCCGCGTGCAATCGGCTCGGGCCCGACATGGCTTGGCCGACTTCCCCTGCAAGGAAGTCGGTCTGGTGGAGTACCGGACCTTCGCCGAGACCGTGGACCCGCGCCTCACGGTCGAATGTCTGGGTTGCCCTCCCGACCCGCACCCGGTAGATTGGTATTGCCGATGGGAATTCAGGCTGGGTAAATAGAGTCACGAAGAGGGTTCCGTATGGCCAAACCACCGAAACGGCTCGACAAGAACAACACCGCCCTGGTAGTCATAGACATTCAGAAACTCTTCCAGCCCCTGATCCACGAGATGGATATCGTGGTCGCGAATTCGTCTCGCCTGATCCGTTTCTCCGACCGGCTCTGCATGCCCGTCCTGATGACCGAGCACTACTCCCAGAAACTGGGGCCCACCGTCTCGGCCCTGAGCGATCTCGTCCCCCGCGTGGAACCCATCGAGAAGATCTCCTTCTCCTGTGCCGGCGATCACATCTTCATGTCCAAGCTCAAGGCCACTCACCGCGAACAGGTCATCCTGTGCGGCATCGAGAGCCACGTCTGCGTCTACCAGACGGCGCGGGACCTGCTCGAGGACGGGTATCAGGTGGTCGTGGCGGCCGACGCGGTCTCGTCCCGCCAGGTAAGCAATCGTAATCTGGGATTGGCGTACATGCGCGATATCGGCGTGCAGATCATGACGACGGAGATGATCTTTTTCGAGTTGTTGAGGATCGCCAAGACCTACGATTTCAACGCCGTGGCGGACATCCTGAAGGAAAATCCCCATCCGGGTCGCAAGCTCCCCTAGGCGACCGTGCGCAAGACCGGCGCCCGAAACCCCTGACAAGCTATTGGCAAGTTCCTTCCGCTACTGTGACTCGCCCGCCTTGATCAGCACTTCGATGCGGCGGTTGCGAGTGCGGCCTTCGACCGTGCTGTTGGCCGCAACGGGATGATCCGGCCCCATGCCCAGGGCCTCGAAGGTCTCGGCGGGACGCTCGAGTTTTTCGGCCAGCACACCGGCGACGGCCCGGGCACGCGCTTCGCTCAGACGAAGATTACCCGTCCGCGGTCCCGAATCATCGGTGTGACCCTCGACACGGACCGGCGCGTTCGGGAATTTGACGATCACCTCGACCAGCTTGTCGAGCAGGGGATCGTAGCTCGGGTTCAGCCATGAACTGCCCGACGCGAACTTCAATCCGTGCAGCCGGACATGCACGTCGCCCGCCGGCGTCAGGGTGATCACGCCCTCCTCCTCGGCAAAAAGATCGCCGAGACTCTGCACCAGTTCCTCACGCTCGCGGGCCCGTCGGACCTTGTCCTCGGCCGCGGAACGATCGGCTTCGGCGACCCCCGCGCGCAGTTCCATATCCCAGAGCTGATGACGCAGATCGGTGACCTCCACACGCAGACCCGTGATGGTCGAGTCGCTCACGGCGCGTTCGGCGTCCACCCAGATCTGCAGACCCCGATTGACCATCGCCAGGGAGTCGCAGTGGGTACGCTGGATCCGCAAACGCTGATCAAGCGCGTCGATCAGGGCTCGACCCGCCTCGGGACCGTTCAGGACCGGGTCCATCTCCAGGCCGGCGATGGTGGCGATGCTGCCGACGAGACGGTCATAGGTCTCGGCGGCCTCTTCCCATCCGTAGCGCTCGTCGCGCAACTCCTGGATGAAGCGGGCGCGATGGAGCAGTCGCTGCGCCTGAAAGCGGGCCTCGGCCAAGGCGGCGCCGGCACGTCCGGATCCGTCGGGAGGATCACCCACGATCATGTTTTCGGCCGACTTGTAGGCCTCGTTCGCCGAGTCGTAGAAGACAGGGCACCGTTTCTGGGCGCCCAGATCCTTGGCCGTGTCGATCTGGACCTTGATGGCGGCCAGCTGCTCGGTGGGCGTGCCCGCAGGCTGGGCCGATGCGACGGCAACGACCGTCAGCAGCACAACCAGCAGGGAAACGGTCAGCAACGGGGTTCTCATGAATGCTCGACCTCCCGGTCTCGCGTCGCGAGCCAGATCTTGAGGTGCTTGACGAAGGTGGCGCCGCCGGTCAACAGGCAAAGCGCCAGACCGTGCGCGCCGTCGCGCCAGCCCTGCTTGAGAATGTACGTGCGCAGGAACGCCAGGTGCCCCCTGACTATCGCGCGGCCCACCGAGCCGCGTCGGCCGGTTGCGACCGCCTCCGCGGCGGCCAGCGAGGAGTAGCGGTTCTGCTTCTCCACCCACTGGTGCAGGTCCTCGTAGGCATAGTGAAGCAACATCCCGTCGAGTCGCGCGACCGGACCGTCCGTCACCACGCTCTCGTGGACCTTGAGGTCGTTGAAGCCGGCTCGGTCACGGTCGAAGAGCCGCACCACCCAGTCGGGATGCCAGCCGCTGTGACGCATCCAGCGTCCCAGGAAACGGGGCAATCGATTGACGGCGAAGGCGGCGGTTGCCGGTGTCTCGGGCAGGGCCACGAGAGCGGCTCTCAGTTCAGGCGTGACTTCCTCGTCGGCATCGATGCTCAGGACCCAGTTATTGCTCGCCGCCGCGGTGACGGCCGCCTTGGCCGCCCCGAAGCCCGCGAACTCGCCGCTGATGACCCGTGCGTCGTACCGTGCGCAGATCTCGCGAGTCTCGTCCGTGGAACCGTGATCCAGGACGACGATCTCTTCCACGAAATCCAGCGATGCGAGGCAGACGTCGAGCGTGGCAGCCGCATCGCGGGTGATCAGGCAGGCGGACATCTTCATGCCGGTTCCTCCCCGGGCGACACCATGATCCGCCCCGCGGCGACGGCGTCATCGCCGGCCAGCAGCACCTTGCCCCGGTTGCGTCGATCCTGCAGGTAATGATGGGCGCGCGGCGCGTCCGTGAGCGCGAAGACGCGGTCGACATGGGGACGGATTAGCCCCTCACCCGCCCAGTCGAGCAGACGGGTCATCCACACGGCCACGCGATCCTGCTCCTCCCACATGCGCGCGAGGTTGACGCCCATGACGGCCTTGTTGTCGTTCATCAGCCGGATGGGATTCAGGGCGAGCCAGGGTACGCCGGCCAGAGTGCGCAGCGCGGCCAGACGACTCCCCCGCTTGGACCGGGCCGCGTCGGCGAAGCCGAAGAGCACCAGCCGACCCGCCGGCGCCAGGGCCGCGTAGCTCTCGCGGATCCAGCGGCCGTGTCGGGCCTCGAGCACCACGTCGGCGCCCCGTCCGCCCGTGGCCGCGCGGACGTCGGCCGCGAAGGTGCGTTGCCGGGAATCCAGACAGAAGTCCACGCCGCGGGCGCGCAGAAAGTCGTGTTTCGACGGTGAGGCGCTGCCCAGAACGCGTGCACCCCGGTTGCGGGCCAGCTCGATCGCGGCCAGGCCCACTCCGCCCGCGGCGCCGTGGATCAGGACCGTTTCGTCCGCGGACGGCGGCGCCATCACTTCGAGCATCTGGTAGGCCGTGAGATAGTTGACCGGCAACGCCGCGGCCTCCGGGATCGACAGGGCCTCCGGCAGGCGATAGGCGTGGCGCGAAGGGACACAGACCACGTCTGTATAGCCGCCGAAGGTGCAGAACGCCATCACGCGCTCACCATCGCGGGCCTCCGGGACTCCCTCGCCAACGGCATCGATGACACCGGCCACCTCGTAGCCGGGAACCAGCGGCAGATCAGGCGCGTCGGGATACAGTCCGATCCGGATCATGACGTCGGCAAAGTTCACGCCCGCAGCATCCACGCGCACACGGACAGTTCCCGGGCCGGGTCGCGGATCCGTCGCTTCGCGCGGCTCCATGACCTCGGGCTCGCCGGTACGGGTGATCCAGACCTGGCGCATCGCCTAGTCCTGTTCCTGAATTCGCGTCGAGAAGATCTGCAGGTCATCGATCCAGAGGTGGCCACGACCGCCCAGGTTCAACGCCAAGCGCAGCTTCTTGGGTGAGGTTTCGTTGTCTCGGAGCGGGAAAACCACTTCGACTTCCTGCCAATCCCGCGTACGACCGATATCCTCACTTATCCTTAGTATGCTACGCACCGGACCGTCCTCCGGGAAGACCCATAATTCGAAAGTCGTCCAGCCGCTGAGACTCTCGCTCTTCACCTGACATCGTGCGACCAGAGCGTTGCCCTCGACGGACTCGGTCGAAAGCTCATAGAGGTTCACGAGCGTCCGGTCTTCGGCATAGATGTGTAAAGAACCGCCGCCGTCGGCGCTGACCTCGGTATCGATATCGACGATTTCCTGGTCGGCCAACAGCCCGTCCCGGTTGTCCATTGGGTACGATCCGATCAGGACCGGACCGGAGGGTTCACCGCAACCGCTCATGAGCAACGGCAGAAAAACCGCGAAAACGGAAACAATCACACGCCTATCGACACCACGAGTCATGAGAAACCTCCTGAAAACTTTAATTCCTTGCCGGTGCGAGGCCGCAGGCTCGCCGCACGGTGTGGAAACGTTAACACATGCCCCCGCCCCTGACCACGTTGCGTCCGCACGGTCCGTCACGACCCATAGCGCGCCGACACGAAAGCCGCGTGCATACCGAAGAGTCTTGGCGTAGCTTCTGGAACAACAACTCCAACCGGGAGCCATGAATGTCGATTACATCGAAGGGGTCGCGTACCGACGACTGGCCGAGACGCCTGCTCAGCCTGTTCACCGAGGTCAGACAGGGCGAGTCCGGTACCGCGCTGCTGCTCATGCTGAACCTCTTCCTGCTGTTGACGGCCTACTATCTGCTCAAGACCGTCCGCGAGCCGCTGATCCTGATGGGCGGCGGCGCCGAAGTAAAGAGCTACACGGCCGCGGCCCAGGCCGTGCTGCTGCTCGGAGTGGTCCCCCTCTACAGCACGCTCGTGATCCGGATGAACCGGGTGCGGCTGATCAACCGCGTCACCGCCTTCTTCATGGCGAACCTGGCACTGTTCTACGTCCTGGCCCGCCTGAAAGTGCCGTATCTGGGCGTGGTTTTCTTCATCTGGGTGGGCATCTTCAGCCTGATGACCATCGCCCAGGCCTGGTCCTTCGCCAACGACATCTACGACAGCGCCCAGGGCAAGCGGCTCTTCCCGCTGGTGGCCGTGGGCAGCACCAGCGGTGCGGTCTGCGGCTCGTGGCTGGCGGGACGCCTCATACGACCTCGGGATCGGATCCTTCGAGATCATGCTCGTCTCGGCGACGTTGCTCGGCGGCTGTCTGCTGATCACCAACCTCGTGAACCGACGGGAACTCTCGGCCCTGGAACGTGCGTCGGCACAGGAGCCCGAACCGGAAACATCCGACGCCGACACCTCACGCGACGGTCTGCGACTCGTGCTGCGCGACCGCTACCTCCTGTCGATCGGCCTGATGCTGCTGATGGCGAACCTCGTCAACACCAACGGCGAGTTCATCCTCGGCAATACGGTGGAGGGTATCGCCCGCGCCGCCCACGGCGACGGCGCGGCCGCCGAACGGATGATCGGCGGGTTCTACGCGGGGTTCTTCACCTGGGTCAACGCCCTAACCGCCCTGCTGCAGTTCTTCGCCGTCTCGCGCGTGCTCAAGTACGCGGGGGTGGCCAAGGCCCTGTTCGTCCTGCCGATCATCGCACTGGGCGGGTACGCGCTGATGGCCACGACAGCCGTGCTCGGCGCCATCCGCGTGGCCAAGATCTTCGAAAACTCCACCGACTACTCGCTGCAGAACACCACGCGCCAGGCACTCTTCCTGCCGACGAGCCGCGACGCCAAATACCAGGGCAAGCAGGCCATCGACACGTTCTTCGTGCGGGCGGGTGACGTGATGTCGGCGGGTGTGGTCTTCGTCGGCGGCGCGTTGGGTTTTGCAACCCGTCATTTCGCCCTGACCAACATCGGCCTGATAGCCGTGTGGCTCCTGGTAGCCGTGGTGATCGGGCGGCGCTACAAGACCCTGACGAAAGACGTCTCATGAAGACGATCCTGATCGCCCTGGCGATACTGGTCTGCCTGGGGTCCGGCGTCGCCGCTGCCGCCACCGCCGCAGCGGACACGGTTACCGCACCGCCGTCCACGGAAGCCTGGCACCTGCGAGGCGTCACTGCTCCCCTGTCCAGCCATCCGACCGGCGGTCAGAGCTTTCTGCGCACCATCGGCTACGTCCCCTACGGCCTGGTGGAGTTGACGGGACGCCCCGTCTATTGGCTGATCCAACTGGACGAGAAACACCACATCGTGCGACGGATCTCGCGTCTCTTCATCTGGAACGTCAAGCCCGTGGATACGCGGCTGTCGGCGCGTTTCGGCTACGAGTCCGGCCTGGGCCTGACGATAATCGGCCTCCACGCCGAATCCAGCGACTGGCTCGGCACCGGCATCGACTACGGACTGACCGCGGGTTATCTGAATCCCCGCAACAACATCTTCTCACTGTACCTGCACGGACGCGAAGACAACACCTGGCTGTCGTTTCTGACCCGCTTCGAGCGCAAAGACAACCGACCCTTCTACGGCCTGGGCGCCGACAGCCCCAACCTGCGCACCGACGCCCACCGGCAGTTCGTGCACAACGAGGTCTCCCTGAACGTGCGCCCCACCGAGGGCTGGCTGGTCACCACGTCGCTTTATCAAAGACACACCGATCTCGACGAACCGGACGAAGGCCTCGAAGACATCGGCGACGACGAGCACCCCACGGTCATGGCGACCTTCCCGCACCTCTACAACACCGCAGCGATAAGCCGCTACGAGGGCCTCGAACTCGCCCTGTCCCACGATACCCGCAACGACGGCGACTTCTCGACCGCCGGCCACTACGTCCAACTCGTGGGCGGCGTGAACCTGGCCTCATCGGAAAACGACAACGACTACCGCCACTACAGCGCCGAGGTGCAACTGTACCGCAATATCTGGCGGGGACGGGCCTTGGCGATCCGCCTTTACGCCGAGGGGCTGCGCGCGACGAGGCCGGATCGCATACCCTACACGGAAATGGCCGCCCTGGGCGGCCGTTACACCTTGCGCGGCTTCGCGAGCGATCGGTTCAGGGACATGCACGCCTGCCTGGGTACGGTCGAATACCATTACCCGGTTTCATCATGGCTGCAGGGCCGGGTTTTCGGAGACTGGGGCATGGTCGCGCCACACTGGCAGGATGTGAAACCCGACCGCTTCGACGTTTCGGGAGGTTTCGCCCTGGCCGTCCGCTACCGGGAGAGCACCCTGACGATCCAGTATGCGCATAGCGAGGAAGGCGGTCACCTGTACATCGGTACGGGGTCGGTCTTCGGACAGACGCCGAGGAGACAGCGATGACGATCATCAGACTCATCCTCGCCCTCACCGGCCTGGCGCTCGCGGCGGGGTGCGCTTCACACCACGCCGCACCGCCGGTCTTTACCGATGAGCCGGCAGTCACCGTGATCGACGACACCGCCGCCATCCCCATGCCGGAAGAACAGGACTTCCTGCGCATGTCCCATCACCTGGACAATTTCTACCTGCGCCAGGCGCGCCTGGGCCTCGACCCCACCCCCGCCGAGCCCGCCCTGGACGTGAACCGCTTCGGCCGGGTGCCCGACTCGAGCTGGTACGCCAATCGTACAAGGTCGCTGACCGCCGAGCAGGTGGGCCAGGGACCGGGCGGCGGCGATCCCGGCCCCGAAGCCTTCCTGCCCTGGGAAGTGACAGGCCTCAAGGTGGGCGGACGCAACCCGGGCTTCAACTTTCGCGACAGCCGCGGTGTCCGCTACATCTGCAAGTTCGACAAGGCCGACGCGCCGGTCATCGCCACCGCCGCCGGCGCCATATCCAGCCGGTTGCTGTGGGCGGCCGGGTATCACGTGCCCGACGACCGGGTCGTCTATTTCAACCCCGACGCACTACTCATCGCCGGCGGCGCCTCGGCCAAGAACGAACTGGGGCATAAGCGCCCCCTGACCCGCGACGACATCGACGACGTGCTGACGGCCCTGCCCCAGGCCCGTCACGGAGACCGCGTCCGCGCCCTGGTGAGCCGCTTCCTGGACGGACGACCCCTCGGCGGCTTCGCCTATGTCGGCACACGCGAGGACGACTCCAACGACACCATCGCGCACGAGCGGCGTCGCAGCCTGCGCGGCCTGCGCGTCTTCGGCGCCTGGCTCCAGCACGTGGACCAGAAGATCGACAACACACTCGATCTGTACGTGGGCGACGCGGGCGAGGGCCACGTCCGGCACTACCTGGTGGACTTCGACGGTTGCCTGGGCGGCTATTGGGCCGCGCGACACGAGTCGCGCATCGGTTATACCTATGACGTCGATCTGGGTGAGATCGTCTCGGGCATCCCGACCCTCGGCCTGCTGGCCCGGCCCTACGAGGGGCTTGGCGAACCGGAGCACCCCCACGTGGGGCTGTTCACCGCCGCTTGCTACGACCCGTCCGACTGGTCGCCGAACTATGTGAACGACTATCTGCATGCCTGTAATCCGGCCGACGCTTTCTGGGCGGGGATGATCCTGGCCAGGATCACGGATGAGATGATCGACGCGGCGGTGGAGGCGGGGCGGTTTCCGGACCCATCGGCCGCCACGATCATGGCGCGGGTTCTCAGGGAGCGGCGCGACATGACGGTGGACTGGGCGCTGCGACAGGCCTCCCCGGTCGTCAACCTGCAAAACGTGACCGTCACGCCAAACCGGTTCTGGATCGGCGCCGCGATCGTGCTGGATGAGACTTCTCCCCGCTCGGAGCTGAGCTGGACCGTTGAGATGACCGATGGTACGAGCGCGTTGGTGACCTCCATCACACCGACGCCGACCTTCCCGACCGTTACGACTCATCCCGACAACCTCGCGGACCTCGACTACCTGCGGGTCCACTGGACGGCCTTCGACGCCGACCAACGCGCCCTCCCCCCCACCGAAGCCCACTACGCCCGTCGCGACGACGGCTGGCGCTTGATCGGCATCCTGCGCGACGGAGAATAATCCCCACCGGCAAGCACAAAAGCGGGGCGGTCCGAAGACCGCCCCGCTTTACACGTGTAAAATCGTTCATGTCCGACGCTCAATCGCGCTGCCATGAACCTGTCGCATGCAGCCGACGCGTCGCGCGGCTGATACACCAAATCTAGTCCTTCGCCGCACTCTTCGCCGCGTAACTCATATACACGCAAAGCGCGGCGAACAGCACCAGGGCCAACCAGGCCGAGGCGGGATTCTCCTCCACCCAGCCATGAGTGCCGATGGCGTGGATGACCGACCATTCGCTACTCGGCACGACAGTCCCGTCGTGCAGGGCCGTCGACCAGCCGGCGCGCTCCGCGAAGAAACGTCCGACGAACAGCACGAGCGCACTGACCACACCCATGATGGCGCCACCGGCCACGAAGCCCGATGCGATGAGCGTGCCGCGTTCCTTGCGCTTGGTGGCGACTTCCTCGGTCCGGGCGCGGGTGGAGAAGTAGGCCACCAGGCCGCCGGCGAGGATAGGCGTGTTCAGGTGCAGGGGCAGGTACATGCCCAGGGCGAAGGCCAGGGCGGGTACGCCGACCCAGTCCAGGACCAGGGCCATGATGCAGCCGCCCATGTAGAGCATCCAGGGCGCGGGCTCGCCGGTCATCAACGGTTGGATGACCGCGGCCATGGCGCTGGCCTGCGGCGCTTCGAGCTGACTGCCGGCGCCGAAGCCGTAGACGTTGTCCAGCAGCATGATCACGCCGGCGACCGAGCCGGCGGCGACGATCGTGCCCAGGAACTTCCAGCGCTGCTGGACGGCCGGCGTGGTGCCGAGCCAGTAACCGATCTTCAGATCGCTGATGAAGCCGCCGCTCATGCTCAGGGCCGTGCAGACCACGCCACCGATGAGCAGGGCCGCCACGATACCGTCATTCCCCTCGAGGCCGACCGACTTGAGGATGACCGAGGAGATGATCAGCGTCATGAGCGTCATGCCGGACACCGGGTTGGTGCCCACGATGGCGATGGCGCGCGCCGCGACCGTGGTGAACAGGAAGGCGATGACCGTCACGATGAGCAGGCCGGCGATGGCCCAGCTCAGCTTGTGGGTGACGCCCAGCCAGAAGAAGACGAAGACGGCGACGATCGACAGGATCGTCATGGCCGAGACCAGCTTCATGGGCAGGTCACGCTGGGTGCGCTCCACTTCGCCGTCGGCCTTGCTGCCGCCGCCCTTGATCTCGTTCAAGGCGAGTTGGAAGGCGCCCCAGATGATCGAACGGGATTTCCACACGCCCAGCATGCCGGCCATGGCGATCGTGCCGATGCCGATGTGCCGCACGTAGTCGGTGAAGATGTCGGACGGAGTCATGGTCTGAAGTTCGGTGACGCCGAACTCCTTGCCGATGTAGCCGAAGGCGGGCACGACCACCCACCAGGCCATGAACGAGCCCGAGGCGATGATCAACGCATAGCGCAGGCCCACGATGTAGCCCAGGCCGATGACCGCCGCGTCCACGAGCATGCGGAACTCGAGTTTGACCGAGTCGCCGACCTTCTGGCCCCAGCCGAAGGTCATGGTCGTGAAGTTCTCACGCCATAGCCCGAAGGTGCCGTTCAGGAAGTTGTAGATACCGCCGATCAGACCCGCCTGGATCAGCACCTTGGCCTGGTCGCCGCCCGCCTCGCCGGCCATCAGCACCTCGGTGCTGGCGGTGGCTTCGGGGAACGGGAACTCGCCGTGCATGTCCTTTACGAAGTAGCGGCGGAAGGGAATCAGGAAGAGGATACCCAGGAAACCACCGAGCAGCGAGGCCATGAAGATGCGGAAAAAGCCCGCCTGCTCATCCAGTCCCAGGATGTAAAGACCCGGGACCGTGAAGATGGCGCCCGCCACCACCACGCCCGACGCCGAACCGATGGACTGGATCATCACGTTCTGCTGTAGGCTGTCCTTCATGCCCAGGGCGCTGGACAGACCGATGGCCAGGATGGTGATGGGAATGGCCGCTTCGAAAACCTGACCGATCTTCAGACCGAGATAGGCGCAGGCCGCAGAGAAGAGTACCGCGTAGAACAGGCCCCAGCCGAGGGAATAGGCTGTCAGCTCCGGTACGATCTTGTTCGCCGGAATGACCGGAACGAACTCTTCGCCGGGCTTCAGCATGCGGTACGCATTCTCCGGTAGGCTTTTCTTGCCAGTGACGTCCATGGATACCTCCGGGGAACGTGCCAGAGTACGTGGAAAAAGCGTGTCGCGCGGATCGGCGAAAGACCGAGCGGCCGCGACGCGCCAAACAATCCCGGGAACCCTATCACCGACATCCATCAGGCACAAGGAGGATTGCGCACAATGGAATTCGATTGGATTGTTGATACTTGATTCGGGGTTCGGTGCACCCTAGATTGGGGCCGTACAATCCGCCCCCCGTCAATCGGACCCATTCAGGAGTTACCCAATGTTGGCACGCTCTGCCGATTCCAAGTTTCCGACTCTTGTCGAACGCTTCGTCAAGTACGCCAAGATCAACACCCAGGCCGAGGAAGGGTCCGAAACTTATCCGTCTTCCGCCTGTCAGCTGGACCTTGCACGCGAACTGGTCCAGGAATTACAGGATCTGGGACTGAACGATGCCGCCATGGACAAGCACGGATACGTGACCGCCTCACTGGCGGCCAACGACCCCGCGCTCGAACAGGTACCCGTCGTGGCCTTCATCGCGCACATGGACACCTACCCCGAAGTCTCGGGCGAAGGCGTGCAACCCACGTTCCACGAGAACTACCAGGGCGGCGACATCAAGCTGCCCAAGAACAACGTGGTCATCCCGGCCTCGGAGAACCCCTACCTGACCGAGTGCCTCGGCGAGACCATCATCACCGCCGACGGCACCACCCTGCTGGGCGCCGACGACAAGGCCGGTATTGCCGAGATCATGGAAGCCGTGACGCGCATCATCGAGAACCCCGAGTTCAAGCATGGCCCGGTGAAGATCGCCTTCACGCCCGACGAGGAAATCGGCAAGGGCGTGTTGCATTTCGACGTGGAGAAATTCGGCGCCACGGTGGCCTATACCATGGACGGCGGACAACGCGGCGACATCGAGAACGAGACCTACTGCGCCGACAGCGCCATCGTCACGTTCACGGGCCGCGACATCCATCCCGGTTACGCCAAGGACAAGATGGTTCCCGCCGTCAGGGTGGCCTCCGAGTTCGTCACGCTCCTGCCGCGCGATATGGCCCCGGAAACCACCGAGGGCAAGCAAGGCTACATCCACCCGATCAACATGGAGGGCAACACCAGCAAGGTGACCGTCCACTGTCTGATCCGCGATTTCGACGTGAAAGAGCTAGAGCCCAAGGAAGATCTCGTGCGCAAGCTGGCCGACGAGGCCTGCGCCAAGTGGCCGGGCAGCTCGGTCGAGGTGGAGATCAAGCAGTACTACCGCAACATGAAGTACGACCTGGAGAAGGAGCCCCGCGCCATTGACTACGCCACCGAGGGTATCAAGCGCGTTGGCCTCGAGCCCAAGCTGAGCTCGATCCGCGGTGGTACCGACGGGTCGAACCTCTCCGCGCGCGGCCTGCCCACGCCCAACATCTTCACGGGCGAGCAGAGCTTCCACAGCTACACCGAGTGGGTTTGCACCAAGGACATGGAGCTGGCCACCCAGACCATCCTGCAGACCATCGCCGTGTGGGCGGAGAAGGAAGGCGCCTGACAGAAGCTCCTACCGATACTGCATAAGAAGGGACCCGGCTTCGGTCGGGTCCCTTCTGTTTGCATGCGGCATACAGAAATGAAAGGGACGCGGGTGGTGCCTCGGAGGCAGTGATCGCGAGGTGGGGATACGGACGTGTCGGTGGGGCGTCCGCAGGTTCGCGCAGCCAGGAGGGCGGAGCGAACCGGAGGCCGAGCGAGCCCGCACAGGAAGTGCGGGCGAGCGCCCCCACCGACACGTCCGTATCCCCACCTCGCGATCCCCCGGATCTCCGCAGACACCACTCACGATGCAACCTTTTCCGTCTTGTGCGTATGATCTCAATGTGATATCATACCGGTATCATTCCACCAAGACCCCGGTCTTGAAACGCGGAGGGTGCGCACATGCACAAGGAACGAACGATATCCGTCGCCTCAGGCTGGCTTTTCCTGCCCCTGTTGATCCTGATGCTGGGTGCCTCCATCTGGCTGTTCGTCAATGCCATCGCCACCGAGACGGTCTGGAAGCTGGTCGTCTCCATCGTGGGCATCGTCCTGGATGCCATCCTGCTGGTAGGCTTCTTCGTGGTTAATCCCAACGAGGCCGCGGCCTTGCTGCTCTTCGGCGACTACAAGGGTTCGGTCAAGGCCAACGGCTTCCACTGGACCAACCCCTTCATGACCAAGCAGAAGATCTCCCTGCGGGCTCGCAACCTGAACGGCGAGAAGATCAAGGTCAACGATCTGACCGGTAACCCCATCGAGATCGCGGCTGTCGTGGTCTGGCAGGTGGTCGAGACGGCCGAAGCCCTGTTCGAGGTGGACGATTACGAAGAGTACGTCGAAACCCAGAGCGAGGCGGCCGTCCGCAAGATGGCGAGTGCCTATCCCTACGACGGACCGGAAGATCAACTCACCCTGCGCGGCACACCCGACGCTCTCAACGAACGGCTGGAGCAGGAACTGCAGGAGCGACTGGACCGGGCGGGCGTCCACGTGATCGAAGCACGCCTGAGTCACCTGGCCTATGCTCCCGAGATCGCCGGAGCCATGCTGCAGCGGCAACAGGCCAGCGCCGTGGTGGCGGCCCGTCAACTCATCGTGGCCGGCGCGGTGGGCATGGTCGAGCTGGCGCTGGAAGAGCTGAACAAGAAAGCCATCGTCGAGTTGGACGAAGAGCGCAAGGCCACCATGGTTTCGAATCTGTTGGTCGTGCTCTGCAGCGAACATTCGGCGCAACCGGTCGTCAACACCGGCACCCTTTACCAATAAGGACTGACGATGACACCCCTGTACGAATCCCGTCAGGTCGGCTGGTTCGTCATCGCGATGACCTTGATCATGATGATCTTCTTCGCGGTCATCGCGGTCATGTCGCCCGAGTCGGACATGCCGGTCTGGGTCTATCCCATATTCCTGTTCGTCATGTTACCCTTCACCGTCATGACGGTCACGGTGACGCGAGAGCACGTGCGCGTAAACTTTTTGCTGGCCCTGCCGCGCAAGACGATCAAAATCAAGGACATCCAGACCTGCGAGGCCTATCACGCGACCGGTGTGCAGCGCTTACAGGTGCAGGTCAAGCCTCTGCATGGACGTTTTCAGCTGACCGGTGCGGGAGGCGTGGTCGTTCACCGGATCAAGGGGATTCCCGTCACGATAAGCGATCCCGAACCGGAGAAGCTGGCCCGCGCGGTGGCCCGAGCCCAAGGCAAGCAAGACAATCACGGGAAGGTCTGACGACATGCCGCCCCGGAAATCATTTCCCCTGCGCATCAGCCCGGAGCTCTACGAAGAGCTCCGGCGCTGGGCGGAGCAGGATTTCCGAAGCGTCAACGGGCAGATCGAGTTCATCCTGCGGGACGCGGTGCGCAAGCGGAAGCGTAGCGACGACGAAACCAAAAAATAAGGACGCCCCCCGGGGGGCGTCCTTCGGCGTCAGGATCGGCCGGTCTCACTGTATCTCAAAGTCGAAACCTTCCCCGTCCTTGTCCGCTCCAATACATAGCATCGCACCCAATTCCACGTAGCCTTCTTCCAGACGGACCCGGAACGGGGCCAGGGACTCCGCGGTGGGCGCCGGCAATCCGTCGCGCCAGGGAATGCGCAGCCCCGACGCGGCCAGGCGGGACAACTCGTCGTCCATGGTCTTGATCCAGCGCGCATCGAGGCCACGGGTTGCAGCCGCGTCGCGCTGATTGGTCAACCAGGCCCGAAAGTGGCCGCGGAGCCTCTCCGGGCGCGTCTCGTCCTCCTCGCTCTCGTAGACGCTGAATACGGGATAGAACTCGCGATCGGAGTCCGCATAATAGGTAATTGTGCAGAGATAGGAGTACTCACCGAATCCCATGCCCCGATCGAGCAGGGCCGTGTTGCGGGCATCCATGTAGGCGGCGACCGTACGGCCCAGACCCATGACGCTCCGGACTCCGGAGATCACACTGCCCGGCCCAATGGTCTTCTTCCCTTCCAGGCCGCGCAGAACCTTGGCGTGGCCCGCCAGTTCGACAGCCACCTCGTGCAACGATTCCTGAACGGCCAGGAAGATCTCGATACGGTCGGCGTCGATGCGCCCGTCGGCCGGCGGTACGTAATCGCGCAGACCTCCGTAGTGTTGGGTGAGAGTGTGCTGGCTGTCGCCGACCTCGTCAAAGGCAGCCACCACCTTTTTCCCTGTCCGCCACAGCAGCGACCCGCCAACGGCTACGATCAGAATCGTGATCAGGCATCCGGCTCCACAACCGACCAGCCAATTTCTTTTTGCGGACACAATACCCTCCATGAATCTTGAAGCCCGTTCAGGACTTGCCATAAGACGAGGCAAAAGCCGACATTGTCAATGCGCAGGCCAGTGATTATTTTGATCGCAGTAATAAAGAAGTGCAACATGTATGGGAAGCCCATCCATTGCCGCGTCCAAAGACGACCAGGAGGAGATCGTAATGACCGAGCCTATCAAGCTGGATAGCGCGGACTTCCAGACTCAGGTCCTCGAAAGCGACGTACCCGTCCTCGTGGATTTCTGGGCCCCCTGGTGCGGTCCCTGCAAGATGCTCACGCCGATCATCGAGGAGTTGGCGCAGGAATACGACGGCCGGGCCAAGATCGTCAAGGTCAACGTCGATGACAACCAGCAGCTCGCCATGCAGTTCAGCATTCGCAGCATCCCCACGGTGATGGTCTTCAAGGACGGAGAGCCCGCCGCATCCATGGTAGGCATGCAGCCCAAGGACGCCCTCGCGAAAGCCCTGGACGCCGCGCTCTAGTCACTCGAGAAGGAAGTCTCCATGGCCGGTCTGATCAGCAAGGTTAAGGATATGTTCAGAGGCGAAGACAAGCTGAACAACATCGTCATGATCGTGTTCGACAGCTGTCGCTGGGACGCATACAAGGCGGCCCGGACGCCCAACCTGGACCGCATCGCCGCGGCGGAGCCCCGCTACAGCTACGCGAGCTGGACCAGCCCGAGCCACTATACCTTCCTGATGGGCATGATCCCCCACCTGAGCCCCAAGGGCGTCTTCGCCAGCAACGTGTATCGTGACGAGTTCGCCCTGTGGAGCCGGCGTCTCAACATCGAGGCGGTGGAGTTCGGCAAGTTCGTCCCGCAGCTGTCGCTCCCCTACTTCCTCAAGCAGCAGGGCTACTGGTGCGAGGGCTGGGTCAGCCTGCCGGTCCTCAACCCCATGACCAGTCTTTCGCAGCATTTTGACAAGTACGAGCTGGCGCCGAGCCACAACGACCTGAGCCGCATCTTCTCGGAGTTGCAGTTCAAGGACGATCAGCCCTCGTTCTTCTTCATCAACACGGGCGAGACCCACTATCCCTACCTGCTGCCCGGCGAAACGGCCGACGACCTGCCGCACATCAGTGGCGTGCACGGCGTCTTCAAGCACCTGGACGATTTTCTCAAGAACCCGTCGGAGTGCCTGGCGAACCGAGATCAGGACGACTTCTTCACGCCTGAGCAGTTCAAGGCCTTCTACGACAAACAAGTGGTCTGCGTGGAGCATCTGGACAAGGTCGTGGGCGATTTCATGGAGCGCTGTCCCGCGAACACCTGGTTCATGATCATGTCCGACCACGGCGAGCTCTTTGGCGAGGACGGTTACTTCGGTCACGGACCGATCTTCCACGAGAAAGTCTTCGAAGTGTTTTATCTGGAAGGACAACGGCCCTGACTCGCCATTGCCCGCATAGATGGGTCTTCATCACATTCCTGTTACTGATCGTGGCTACGCCGCTCTCTCCTTCTCCGATCCGCGCGGAATCCGAGTCTTCGGAACCACACGAGTATGATCCCGAGATCGGGGATGAGATCAACCAGCTCTGTGCAGGGTGTCATGGTGAATTCGGGGAGGGCGGCGGCGATGGGGAATATCCTCGTCTGGCCGGCTTGCCTGCCGAGTACCTGGAAAACCAGCTGCGCGCCTTCAAATCGGGGGAACGCCACAGCATCGCCATGGCCATGTACGCCACCGACCGGGAGCTGCCCGGGTCGGACCTGCTGGATATCTCCATCTTTCATTCGGAACTCGAGCTACAAACCAAAATGCCAGTACTGGACCCCGATATGGACGCCTATCAACGGCTCCTGATCGCCGAACGCGTCTTGAACATTGCCCGTTTCGCGGGCGATACGGCCGCCGGCCGAGACCTATACGACCGCCAGTGCCGAAAATGTCACGGCGCCGAGGGTAAAGGCACGCGCTCTACACCCCAGCTGCAAGGGCAGCATACGGTGTATCTGCGACATCAGATCGAGAAATTCCGCGACGGCGAACGCAAAAACCACAGGATGGAGCCTTATCTGCAATCTCTGGTTCCACTGGACATCGAGAACCTCCTGGCCTATCTGTCCATCGCCGACGATTGAGGGTGTGAGCCGATCCGGATAGTTCATCCCTCGTTCTTGAGCGACAACGAGATCCGCTTACGCTCCAGGTCGACCTCCAGAACCCGCGCCTGAACCTGCTGCCCCACCTTCACGATCTCGCCGGGGTCCTTGACGAACCGATCGGCCAGCTGGCTGATATGCGCCAGCCCGTCCTGATGGACACCCACGTCGATGAAGGCACCGAAGTTGGTCACGTTGGTCACGATGCCGGGCAACCGCATGCCCGGCGCCAGATCCTCCATGGTGTTGACGCCCTCGGCGAAGGTGAAAACCTCGAAGGTCTCGCGGGGATCGCGACCGGGCTTGACCAGCTCGGTCAGGATGTCGCGCAAAGTCGGCAGACCGACGGTGTCGTCCACATACGCGGCCGGGGCGATCTGTTCGACGGCGGTGCTGTTGCCAATCAGCGCCTTCACCGCACAACCGCTGTCCTTGGCCATGGCCTTGACCAGGGCGTATCGTTCGGGATGGACAGCGCTGGCGTCCAGGGGATCGGGTCCGTCATTGATGCGCAGGAAACCCGCGGCCTGCTCGAAGGCCTTGGGGCCAAGACGCGAGACCTTCTTGAGTTGTGCGCGCTTGGAAAAAGCGCCATTCTCGCTCCGCCACGCCACGATATTGTCTGCCAGTTGCGGCCCCAATCCCGACACGTAGGCCAGCAGTTCCCGACTCGCGGTGTTCACGTCCACGCCCACGGCGTTGACGCAGCTGATCACCGTGTCGTCGAGGCTGCGTTTGAGTGCCTTCTGGTCCACGTCGTGCTGGTACTGACCAACGCCGATGCTCTTGGGGTCGATCTTCACCAGCTCGCCCAGAGGATCCATGAGCCGGCGTCCGATCGAAATGGCCCCGCGGACGGTCAGGTCGAGGTCGGGGAATTCGCGGCGGGCCACCTCGCTGGCCGAGTAGATCGACGCACCCGATTCGTTGACCATCACCACCACAGTCCCGTCGGGCAAATCGAGCCCCCGCACGAACGCCTCGGTCTCGCGACCGGCGGTGCCGTTGCCGATGGCGATGGCCTCGATCTTGTGCTTGTGCACCAGCGAGGCGACGATCTCCCCCGCCCGCGCCACACGCTCGCCGCCGGTGTGGGGATAGATAGTGTCGTTGGCCAGCAGATCGCCCTGGCGATCGAGCACCACGAGCTTGCATCCGGTCCGGAACCCGGGATCCAGCCCCAGGACCACACGGCGTCCCAGCGGTGCGGCCAGCAACAGTTCGCGCAGGTTCTCGGCGAAGACACCGATGGCTTCCTCGTCGGCGCGCTTCTTCATTTCCAGGCGAATCTCGGTCTCCATGGCCGTCGACAACAGACGGCGGTAGCCGTCCTCGATAGCCAGGCGCACCTGCTCCGCGCAATCGCCACCGTTGCGAACGAATCGCCGCACGAGCAGCGAGACGGCCGCCTCGTCGGGCGGCCCCACACGCATGTTCAGGATCTTTTCGTTCTCGCCGCGGCGCATGGCCAAGACCCGGTGGCCCGGCGCATTGCGCACCGACTCCGACCAGTCGAAGTAGTCGCGGAACTTGGCTCCGTCCTGCTCCTTACCCTTGCGAACCTTGGTAGTCACCTGGCCGGCGGTCACGTAGAGGTCGCGCATGGTCGATCGGGAATCGGGGTTCTCGCTGACGATCTCGGCGATGATGTCGCGGGCGCCGGCCAGGGCCTCGTCGGTGTCGGCGACCTCTTTTTCGGGATCAACGAAGTCGGCGGCGCGAACGAGTGATCTCTCATTCGAGGCGGGCCGAACCGCTTCGGCCATCAACCACAACGCAAGCGGCTCCAGCCCTTTCTCACGGGCCATGGTGGCACGAGTGCGACGTTTGGGCCGCAGGGGCAGGTAGATGTCTTCGAGGACGGTCAGGGTCGATGCGGCAGTGATCTTGGCCTTCAACTCGTCGGTGAGCAGCTCGCGCTCGATCAGCGACTTGAGGATGGCCTGCCGCCGCTTGTCCAGCTCCCCCAACTGCTCGAGCCGGTCACGGATGGCGGTGACGGCCACCTCGTCCAGACTGCCGGTGGCTTCCTTGCGATAGCGGCTGATGAAGGGAACGGTCGCCCCCTCGGCGATCAGGTCGGCGGTCGCCTGGACCTGACGGGGGGCGATCTCGAGTTCGGTGGCGATGACACCGACGTGGGTTTCGGCCATGAGTCCTCCGTGATGGTTATTTCAGGGCCGCCAGAATCGACGGCGTGATGTGCGCGATGTCGGTGCAGTTGCGCAGAACGTCCACAGAGCCCGGCCCCCAGGCCATCAGGGGCACCGGGTTACGGGTGTGGCTGCGTGTGGAGATATCTTCCAGGTTGCCGTGGTCGCTCGTCAGCAGGACAAGTGTATCGTCCCCGACAATCGACAGCAAGGAGGTCATGAACCGTTCCAGCTTGTCCAGCTCGGCTTCGATACGGCCGCGATCCTGCGAGTGCCCCGCGCGATCGGTCTGAAAATACTCGTAGAGCGTGAAGTCCCGCAGCGGCACGTTGCGGGCCAGCACGTCGCCGGCCTCCTCGGGCGTCATCTCGGCCATGCCGAAACCCATATCGATCAGGGCACGGTTGGTGAACTCCTGATAGATGGCGCGTCCGGCGGCGATGTCGTCCAGATCAAAAAACGGCCGATCCGCGGCGAGATGCGCGATCGTGGTGGCCGACATCCGCCACTGCATTTCCGGTGGCAGGGTGAAGAAGGCGGGCCGGAACGCATTGATGAAAATCCCGTCCAGGCCACGGTCGCACAATTGCACGAAGATGGAAGACTGGCTCATGTAGTCACGTAAAGCCGGTGAGGGGAAACCGGTCACGTGATGGCCGATCAGTTGCTGGGCGTTGAGTCCGCAAAGCAGCGAGGTCTGTCCCGTGGCGCTCTGGGGCAGACCGTCGACTCCCAGGCAGGCGTCGATGGGCTTACAGAGGGCGGGCGTGTTGGGAAAATCGAAAAGAGAACCGCCGTAGGTTGCACAAGGGTCGGTTCCGGGGCTTTCGGGACCCCAGCCCATACCGTCGACGAAGACCAGCAGGATGTGCTTGGGCGACGAGAGTGAATTGTCGGCTCGTGACACGACGATCTCCCAAGAGCAAAGGAAACGGACCGGAATGGCACAGCATCAGTCGGGACCATGGTCACCGAAGATCGTGGCCAGTCACAATGTCGGTGATCACACCGGCCGCCGCGGTCTCGGCAGTAACGACCTGGGTGGCGCCGGCCTCCATCAGACGATCCACGTCGATATCGTAGGCCGTGCGCACGGTGATCCGAAGATCCGGTGCGGCATGGCGAGCCGCTCGTGTCGCGCGGGCCGTCGCATCGGGATCGTTGATCGCGATGACGAATTGCCCGGCATCGGCGATGTCGAGATGCTCGAGCACCTCGGCGCTCGTCACGTCACCAAAGCAGGCCGGTTCTCCGCGCCGAACCGCGTCCCGAACGTTCTCCGTGTTGATGTCGACGATGATGTACCGAACATCGAGCTCGGCGAGAGCGACGGCCAGGGTCTGACCGGTCAGGCCGTAGCCGGCGATGACGACGTGGTCTCGCAGTGACTTTGTCTCACTCATCTCCTCGGTCGTGCGCACCTGGAGCAGGCGGGTCAGGGGGGTCAGCCGTCCCATGCCGCTCGCCAGATGGGGGCCCATGGCGAGTCCGAACGGCGTGACCAGCATCGACAGAATGATCGCCACCGTGAGATTGCCGGCCAGGGGATCTGCCAACAGGCCCGTACCTCTGGTGGCGAGCAGGAGAACGAAGGAGAACTCCCCGACCTGGGACAACGACCCGGCGGTCAGAATTCCCACACGCGGCGGAAGCCGCATGACGGACGCGGTCAGGAATATGATGACGTACTTGCCGGCGATGATGGCCGCAAACAGCCCCAGGATCGGCAACAGATCCCGGATGATGTTCTGGAGGTCGAGCATCATGCCGACGGAAACGAAAAACACGCTGGAGAGCACGTCCCGCAAGGGGACAAGATCGGCGAATACCTGCTCGCGATACCGGCTGCCCGACACGACCAGACCCGCGAGAAATCCGCCCAGTGCGAGCGACACACCGACGCTCGATACGATACACGCGGTCCCCAGACAGACAAGAAAGACGGAAAGGACGAAGAGATCACGCTGCCTCGTCCGTGCGACCATGTCTAGAAACCGGGGCACGACAAGTCGGGCGGCCCCCAACGTGCCCGCGATGACGGCGGCGGCCAGCAGCAACGGCCCCCAAACGTTCGCGCCGTCCCCGGAATCCCCCAGGACCGGAATAATCAGGACCATGGGTACGACGCACAGATCCTGAAAGACCAGTATGCCCAAGGCCAGACGACCATGGGGGGTTTCCAGCTCCCCACGCGTCGATAGCCCCCGCAATACGATGGCCGTACTGGAAACGGCGATGATGAAACCGAGCGCCAGCCCGGAGCGCACGCCCCGACCAAAGAGAACGCTGAGCGCCAGCACGACAAGAATGGTACCGACGACCTGCAGGGATCCGCTCAGGATGATCGGGCGCCAGAGCCGGCGAATGCGATCCAGGGAGAGTTCGAGACCGATACCGAAAAGGAGCAACACCACGCCCAGTTCGGCGAGCACCTCGACCTGGTGGAGATCCTCCACGAGTCCCAGCGCATAAGGCCCGACCACGGTTCCGGCAATGATGAAACCCGCTATGGACGGCACGCGCAGACGGCGCAGAAGCGCGACCACGGTGACGGCCGCCGTCAGGATTATGACCAGGTCGCGGAGAAATACGAACTCGGTCATCACCGGCTCCCTCAGTTCGCGAGGTACAATCCCGCCCCCGGCCCCAGCGGCAACTCCAGCACCAGCCAGGCCACCAGCAGCAACATCCACCCCAGCGTAAACGCCACCGAGTAGGGCAACATGGTGGCGATGACCGTGCCCATGCCGGCCTTGGCGTCGTACTTCTGGACGAAGGCCACGATCAGGGCGAAAAACGACATCATGGGCGATATCATGTTGGTCGTGCTGTCGCCGATGCGATAGACGCCCTGCACCAGTTCGGGGGTGTAGCCCAGCAGCATGAACATGGGCACGAAGATCGGCGCCATGAAGGCCCACTTGGCCGAGGCGCTGCCCATGGTCAGGTTGAGTCCCGCCGACAGGAAAATGAACGACAGCATCAACGGGACGGCTCCCAGCCCCGATGACTTCAGGGCTTCGGCGCCATTGATGGCCAGGATCATGCCGAGATTGGTGTACTTGAAGAAAGCCACGAACTGGGCGGCGAAAAACACCAGGACCAGAAACAGGCCCAGGGTCTCCATGGACTCCTTCATGCCCCCGATCACGTCACTGTCGTTCTTGAAGGTACCGGAGCCCAGTCCATAGGCCAGACCGGACAGCAGGCCGCCGAGGAAAATAAAGGTGACGATGCCGTGCATGAAGGGCGAATGCAGCACGCTGCCGGTCTCGGTGTTGCGCAGGAAACCGTCCGCCGGCGCCAGGCCCCCGACCACGACCGCAATCAGCAGCAGGCTCACCGCCAAAGACCAGCTCAGGCCCCTCTTTTCCGATTGGTTCAGGGGCTGCAGTTCTCCGTCATGATCCACCGTCGCGCCTTCATAAACCCCCAGTCGCGGGACCACGATCTTTTCGGTGACCCAGGTACCGGTGAGGGCGATGATGAAAGTCGATACGACCATGAAGTAGTAGTTGCAGGCGGGAGTGACGGCATACGCGGGATCGATGATGCGGGCCGCCTCCTCGGTGATACCGGCCAACAAGGGATCGATCGTACCCAACAGAAGGTTGGCGCTGAAACCACCCGAGACACCGGCGAAAGCCGCGGCCAGGCCGGCGATCGGATGCCGTCCGACCGAGAGAAAGATGATCGCGCCCAGGGGCACCAGCAAAACGTAGCCCACGTCGCTGGCCATGTTGGACATGACACCGGCCAGCACGATCACGAAGGTCAAAAGGCGGCGCGGCGCGGCGTGAACCAGCAGCCTGAGCACGGTGGCGATCAGGCCGCTCTTTTCGGCGACGCCGATGCCCAGCAGAGCAACCAGCACCGTGCCCAGCGGCGCGAAACCGGTATAGTTGTCGACGGTGTTGTCGAGCATCCAGTGCAGACCCGTGCGCGAAATCAGGCTGATCGGCTCGATGATCGAGCCGTCCTTGGGGTGGATCGCCGTCAGGCCCAGCTCGCTCAGCAGCCAGGACAGAAAGATGATCAACCCGGCAAAGCCGGCGAACAGCGTGGCCGGATGCGGCAGGGCGTTGCCGACTTTTTCTATGGCGCCCAGAATTCGGGGCAGGATGGCGCTGCGTGAACTGGATTCACTACCGGTCGTCATGGGCTGGTCGGCCTTTCGGGGAGATTGAGTGATTGTCGACCAAGGCATGCTAGGCGAATCAGCGGCTCATTGACAGGAGTATCGGTATGGGACCATCAAGTATCGCCAAGTGTCCGTGTGGCTTTTTTTATTCGTCCACACTGGCAATATGGCAGTAATGCGGTCATGTTTGAGGATGCCGGACCAAGCAAATAGGGCCTCGATAGGCTCGGATGGATTTGTAAGCAGGGACAGGTCATTGATGATCAAGCTCAAAAAAGAAACCGAAAAGCGCCTGCTCGGCTCCATCCAGCGCTACTTCGCCGAGCACATGGACGAAGAGATCGGCGACCTGAAGGCGGCGATGCTGCTGGCCTTCTGCGTCGAGGAAGTGGGCCCGACGATCTACAACCAGGCGATCAGGGACGCACAGGCCCATCTGCAGACCCAGGTCGAAGATCTGAGCGGCACCTGCTACGAAGCGGAATTCGGCTATTGGAAGAAATAGTCTATCTTAGCTGGGCGTCACGGCGATCTCATACCGGCTAAGTGAACTCCAAAGGAAGACCTGATGACCCACAACGAAGTCCTGCGCCGTCTCCGCTTCACTTTCGATTATGGCGACTCCGAAATGGTCGCCGTATTCACCGCCGCCGATCATGCGGTCACCCAGGATCAGATAAAGAGTTGGCTGGTCAGCTACGAGGACCCCGCCTATGAGCAGCTCGACGATACGGACCTGGCGCTCTACCTCAACGGCCTGATCGTCCATAAACGAGGCAAGCGCCCGGGGCCGCAGCCCGTGCCCGAGAAACGTCTGAACAATAACCTCATCGTTACGAAGCTTAAGATAGCCCTGAATCTGAAGAGCGAAGATATGATGGAGATCCTGGGCCAGGCCGGCTTCCAGCTCAGCAATCACGAGCTGAGCGCCTTCTTTCGCAAGCCGGGGCACAAGCATTACCGGGTGCTCAAGGATCAGGTCCTGCGGTATTTTATGCGGGGGCTGCAGATGAAATATCGGCCCCAAGCAGAGGGTGATTCCTGAACGAAAGTGCCTCTCACGGTGGCGATGATATGGATTGAATGACAGGCACACTTAAATTTACTGATTGCGCGATATCACTTGAGCGGCCTACCATCGCATCTGTCATTCCCCGCCACAGATGGAGGCCCAGATGAGACTCCCCCTCGTGATCCTCGCAATCGCCTTGCTCGCTCTTGTCTTCGCATCCTGCAGCTCCGACGATCCAATCACGCCGGCCGGCCAGGCCCTGAAGGAATTCATACTGTCGATAGACACCTATCCCGATCCGTCCGCCGAGAACGACGGCACACACAGGGAACTCGGCTCCGAGAATACGGAGGAAACCACGGCCGAGGGCCGCTTCATCTGCGTCGAGACCGACTATCGCATGGACAAGAACCTGGACGAGGTCGTGGTCTTCGACGTGAACGCCCTGGGTCTCTGGCCCGGCGCGATCGTACAGGGCCAGGATCTCGACAACGGTCTGCTGACCCTGATCACCCAGCCGCGAGCCCCCTTGCGCGTGGGCACGAACCTGCCGGGACTCGGCCCAGGCGAGAATGAGCGGACCGTTGACAGCCCTGATCACTTGAGCGTCCAGGCCGCCATCAACGAGATCGTCGACGGGTACCTCGCCCAGGAAACATCGATCCCGGCGCGTCTAAGTTTCCACGAGACCTTCGCCGAGAGTTATGAACAGGCCATGCTTGACCTGTCCATCGCCACCAGCTGGTCGGCCTGGGTGTCGGGAAGCGTGCAGACCGACATCGCCGCCAGCAGTGAGGAATATAGCACCAGCTACTTCTGCCAGTTCACACAGAGCTATTTCACCGCGACGACCGTGCCGCCGGCGAGTCCGGAAGACATGTTCAGCGATGGCGTCCGCCCCGAGGATTGCGAAGCCTATATGGCCGACGGCAATCCCCCATGCTGGGTCAGCAGCGTCACCTACGGTCGCATCGGTATCCTGGCGGTCTACTCGCATTACTCGCGGTCGGATCTGCAGGTGGCCGTGCAAGCCGCGTTCTCCACAATGGGCTGGGATCTGGACTCGGAACTCGACACGTACAACCAACAGATCCTGAACGAATCGGAATTCAAGCTGCTGATCCTGGGCGGCAACGCCACCGATGGCGTGCAGGCCATCTTCGGCGATCCCATGGTTGGACTGCAGCAGTGGATCGAGAACGGCGCCGAATTGTCCGACAGTTCTCTTGGCCTACCGATCGCCTATACGGCCAACTATCTGAAGGACAACCGGTTGGCGTCATTCGCCTATTCCTGCGAATGGACCCACGAGGAATGTCTGCCCGTAGCGCGTCGATTCTATGTCGACATCAACCGACTCCACGCCTACGCCACAGACGACGGATTCGCGGACAATGAACTTGAGGTCTACTACACCTTCAACCTCTGGCGTGATCTCCCCACGCTCGAAGCGC